>NZ_VTDF01000001.1:0-922529 GCF_052824995.1 Acinetobacter sp. 1124_18A
TAACGGTACTAACTACACCGTAACAGCAGCGGATATTACCAACGGCTTTATCACAGCAACTCTTGCGGCAACAGCGGCAGATCCTGTGACTGGCCAGATTGTGATTCATGCTGAGGCTGTAGATGCACAAGGTAACGTCGATGCAGCTGATGCAGATGTAACAGTAACACTCGATGTTACTCCACCAGATATCACTACAACTGTGTTAGCAATTGACCCAGTTACTGCTGATAACATCCTAGATGCCATCGAAGCTGGCGGAACTGTGACCTTAACGGGTACGTTAACCAACATTCCTACAGATGCGGTCACAACAGGTGTTGTGGTGACTGTAAATGGTGTTGACTATACTGCAGCCGTGGATGCAGCAACGGGTCTTTGGACTGTTGATGTAGCTGGTAGTGGCCTTGCAGCAGATACAGATTTAACTGTTGATGCTAAAGCTACCTTCACAGACCTTGGTGGTAATAGTAGTACTCTTCAAGATACACAAACTTATACTCTTGCAGGTTCTATTACTGCCTTTGACAACACTGATCATGCAGTTCTTAGTCCGCAACCATCTCTTGTGGGCGATGATGTAAGTCTAGGCAGTACTTCTTATTTAGTACTTACCTCTGTAGCAGGTTTAGACCTTCAACTGGGTGGTAATTCTCTAGGATTTACTGTCGCTGCTGGTCATGAAGGCGATGTAACTTTCCAATATAGTGGCTTAATCGACGCAGCTGTACTTTCTGATTACCAGTTAGTAGTTCAAAAGTTCAATACAACCACTAACCAATGGGAATCTATACACGGTGATGCGGGTTCATCCTTAATTAGCTTGCACTTGTTAGGTATCGGCACAGGAAATGTTCCTGGTGCAGTCCTTGATGGTTTAGATGCTGGTCAATACCGTGCCTTCTTAGCCTACGATGGATTGTTAGGAATTGGCGTGTTAGGTACTCTTTTTGCGACTATGGATGATTATGATTTGTCTGTAGCAGGTGGATATGAAATTGGTAATGCCGAAGGTAACGTGATTACTGATCCAGATCCAACAACAGGTGAAGTCGATCAAGTAACTGCCAATACTTATGTTTCCTCAGTGAATGGTCATCCGATTGATGCTGATGGAGAAACATTTGCAGGTACTTACGGAACAATTACTTTCTATCAAGATGGTAGTTATGTTTATGTACCAAATGCAGATGGTTCTGGTGTAGGTCAAACTGATGTATTCACCTACACGTTAACTGACTCAGTAACAGGAGCAACAGGACAAGCTAATCTTAATATCGTGTTTGATTCGATTCGTGCAGCTGATAACCTTGTTGAGGTTGAACTCAATCCACAATATCAATTGGTGGGTACAGAGACTGATTCAGCATTCTATGGCGTTCTATTGAATGTTGGAAACATTGTTGACTTACAATTACTCACTGTAGATACAGTTGACTTTAATGTTGCTGCTGGTCAGGAAGGTGTTGCAACATTTAGCTTCAATAGCTTGATTGGTGCATCTGCCTTAGGTGACTACAATGTTGTGTTGCAAAAATACAATGATGTGACAGGACAATGGGAAGCTGTGAATGGTACAGGTGATCGTTCATTACTGAACTTGACCCTACTTGGTTCTACACCAACTGCACAAATAGGTGGACTTACAGAGGGTGAATATAGAGCATTCTTATCATTCAATGGTTTGGTAGGTGGAGCAGTAGCTGTAACATTAAACGGCAGTGTAGATATTTATAACCCTGCAGTTATTACTGGTTACGATGTTGTAGCAGCTCATGGCAACCTAATCTCTGATCCAAATACAAATGGTGATGTTGATATTGCTACACCTAACAGCATTATCAGCGAAGTTAATGGTATTGCCGTTGGTGCATCTCCAACTGAAATTATCGGCACTCACGGTACTTTACTCATCTATGCAAATGGTGATTATACTTACACGCCAAATGCGGATAGTGCTGGTTTAGGTCAAGTTGATCAATTTACCTACACCTTGTTAGACCCAGCTTCTAATACAACTTCACAAGCAACATTCTATGTACATCTAGATAGTAAAGTTGTGGATATGAATTGGAATGCAGCTGATCCATCGCAACCTGCTACTGTAACGATTACAGCAGTTGATGATGCAGTAAATGCTGCAATTGCTGCTGAGCCTCATCTCATCGAAGATGACAGAGCATTGGGTAGTGCAACTTATCTTGCATTGTTATCGTTGGCCGGTATCAATCTACAAGCTCCTTTACCATTCGTGAATAGTACTGTGAACTTCAATGTAGGTGCTGGTGAAAATGGTACTGCAACCTTTAAATACAGCAGTTTAATCAATGAAGGCGCGCTTGGTGATTACCAACTCGTAGTTCAAAAATTCAATACTGTAACAAACAGTTGGGAGTCTATTACTGGTAGCAGTGAAGCTTCTTTACTGAATCTAAGCGTATTGGGTATAGGTGTGAACGCAACACCAGGGGTAGTTGTTGAAGGACTTGATGAAGGTCAATACCGTGCCTTTATGACCTACAACGGTCTATATGGTAAGAGTATCCTAGGTACCTTAACTGGTACGATGGATGTCTATGATCCAAATCAAATTGACTTTACTGGTTTAGCAACAGAAGGCAATATCATTACTGGTCTTGGCGTAGGTACAAATGCTGATACTGTAACTGGTTTCACAATCGTTGATTCAGTTACCGTGAACGGTGTGACTACGAATGTTGATCCAAATACTGGCACAATTATTCAAGGTCAATACGGTACGCTTCAAATATTCGCGAATGGTGATTACATCTATACGCCGACTAATACGAATGCAAACCTAGGCCAAGTTGATCACTTCACTTATACATTGTCTGATCCTCTGGGCGGTAATATTAGTGCAAGCCTAGACTTCACCATTGGCAATAACACACCAGTGATTGCGGTTGATGACCTTGCTGTTGCAGTAATTAACCCTGAGTATCTGCAAATTGGCAACGATGTAGCTGTAGGCAGTACCACTTATCTAGCATTATTATCATTGACTGATAATTTTGACTTCCAGGCAGGTGGACAAAGCGTCAACTTTACTCTGACTGATGCGACTTTAAATGATATAACGTTTAACTACAGTGCGCTTATCAGTGCGAGTTTATTAGCTGATTACGTGCTTGTAGTTCAGAAATTCGATACTGCAACTAACCAATGGGTAGCTGTAAATGGTACTGGAGATGCTGACTTACTCAGTCTTGCCGCCTTTGGTGGAAATTCGGTGACATTGGAAGGTCTAGCTGCTGGTCAATATAGAGCTTATATGACTTATGCAGGCGGTGGTGTCGGAATTAGTCTACTAGGTACATTGTCAGTTCAAAAAGATGTATTTGATGCGACAAATATCACAGGCTACAGTACACAAGTCGCTGAAGGTAACGTTATCCATGATGTTGGTCTAAATGGACACGCAGATACTGCTTCTGGTTTCAGTACAGTAACTAGCGTTGACTTTAATGGCACAGCACATGCGGTTAATGCTACAGGTGTAACAACCATTATTGGTGACCACGGTACATTGTCAATCTACGCTAATGGTAATTACAGTTATCAACCAAATGGCGATGCAACAAGTCTTGGACAAGTTGATCAGTTTACTTACACCTTGTCAGATGGTCTAAATACATCGCAAGCGACCTTGTATCTCCATATTGATAGCGACGCTGTTGATATGACTTGGAATACAAGTGACCCATCACAACCTGCTGACATCACAATTACTCCTGTAGATGCAATCGATAATGTGGCTTCTGCTGCTGTAGATATCGTGCCTCAAGGCGACCTTGGTGTAGCTGTCGGTTCTGCAACTTATTTAGCACTGATAGGCATTACAGAAAACTTAAATGTTTCCTTGTTAGGAACTCCAAATGTTGGATTTACGATTGCCTCTGGACATGAGGCAGATGTGACATTCGCATATGCTCCATTGCTTTCACTATCGTTGTTTAATGACTATAAAGTTGTCTTGCAACAAAAAGGTGCTGATGGCACTTGGCATAATATTGATGGTGGTTCGAGTACCGGTTTACTTAATATTGGTTTATTAGGAAGCGGTGGTATCGGTGTAACTGTTCCAGACTTAGGTCAAGGTGAATACCGAGCATTTATGGTTTACACCGGATTGGGTGTAGGTATTCTAGGTACAATGAGTGTAGTGAAAGATGACTTCAATTATACAGTTGCTCCTACCAATACAGCTGTAGTTGCAGATGGTAATGTGTTGACTGATGATGTAACGACCTTAACTACACAGGTTTCAACTGTAACTTCTGAGGTTGTAGGTGCGTTACCACAAACTGTTGGAACAGATACAGTTATAAACGGTGCATACGGTACATTGGTGATTTCTACAAATGGCCATTACACCTATACACCAAATACAACTGATACAAGTGCAATTGGTAAAGTGGATTCATTCACTTACACAATCCGTGATGTATTAACAGGAGCAACTGATACAGCGACATTACATGTTCAAGTTGGTTCGCCTGATGTAACTATCGTATGGGATGCTGCTAACCCAGCAAATGATGGAGTAGTACAGTTAACTGCTAATCCTGACCACGTTATAACAACTACAGATTTCTCAAATGCTGAGGATCTACCGGTAGATGTGGTAAGCCCTGTAGTTTCTGTAAATCTCATCGGTTCTAATTCGGTGTTCTCTGATCAGTTTGTAGTAGGAGCTGGAACAGTTGCTAATATTGATTTATCAGCGGTTTATACAGCGCAACCTTTAGCAAGCTTATTACCGACAGTAAGTTATGTGATCCAAAGCTGGAATGGTACAGCGTGGGTGAATACAACTTACTCAGGTTCTCAAACTGCTCTAGGAAGTGTGGCAACTATTCAAGCTGGTAGTGTTGCATTCCAAGATGCTGTTGAGCATTTAGCTGCAGGTACCTACCGCGTACAATATACGTTAACAGGTGTTTCACTTGGAGCGACTTCACTAGATACGAATGTTTCTACGACTACAGTTCATCTAGATACTTATCGTTCAGATTGGATCAGTGGAAATGTATTAGCAGGAGACAACATCGGTGGAGTAGCGGATACAGGCATACTATCTCATGAGGGAGCTAAACTCCAAGTTTGGGATAATGCTCAAAGTGCGTATGTTGATGCAGTTGGACAAACAATCAATACTGGTAACGGTCTATTGATTATGCAATCAAATGGTGAATATGAGTATCGTCCAAATGATGTGACTATAACTACACATTTGGCGTCTACAGATAGTATTAACTATAAGATTGTGTCTGTAACTGGTGGGGTTGAATCTCAATCAACATTAACGATTGATTTGACACATCCTGATTACAATCTACTTTATTCTAGTACTTCTGCGAATGATACATTCACTACAGGTACTGGTTCAGACACTGTGATTTACCAAGTGTTAAATAACGTTGCTATAGGCAATGGTGGTAATACTGGTGGTAACGGTGTAGATAGTTGGACTGACTTCCATGTGGGTAATGTTGCTACAGATAAACAGGCTGATCTGATTGATATCAGAGGATTACTCGATGGAGCCCAAACAGACGCCAATATTGGAGAGTATCTAAATGTCACTGTAAGTGGTGGTAATACAACAATCCAAATTGACCGTGATGGGTTAACTGGACTAATTTTACCTACAAATAACTTTACGACATTGTTAGTCTTGCAAGGTGTTTCTACTACTGAGGCAGAGTTACTTAATAATGGTCAAATTATCTATTAATAGATAATTAACCAAATAAAAAAAAGAGCCTTCGGGCTCTTTTTTTATGTTTAAACAATACGTTAACTTAGCTTTTAACTTGTCCGTGCTATGATGTATTGAAAATTTTATAGAACAACAATTAACGAATAAGGACTAAATTCGAGTGACGGCATTTTTAAAATTCCAAAGACAAATGAACCTTTGGTTAGAACAAGTTGTTCAGCACGTTCCGAGTCTTAAACAGGATATTATTTTATTTTTATCTTATGGTCCTAAAGATCGGAGATGTAGCGTTTGGCACAGTGAGAAAACAAATTTAGAGCAGGCTAAAAAACAACTATTAGATTTTATTAATGGCCAATTTGTACAGCCACCGTTGGCTGAATATATAAAAATTGATGTGGCATATAACTTAACCAAACAAGCTTGGAAGGAAGTAGAGCAGCAGGTTCACCATCAATTTCATAACAACCACTACCGTAAAGGCATTGGTTTTAATGAACACTGTTCAGTAGCTTTTCTTGAGCAAGAGATTTATGGAAAAGCAATCATTCGAGGCTTGAGCTACGACAAACCAAACTTTTTTGATGGAACAAATCTAAATTATGCCGTTAAGCAAAAATATAACGTTCCAAAACCACAGATTAAATTACAAGAACTGCAAGACATTTGGACTTTTGATACCTACGCAGCATTTTATGAAAATGAGGAATTTATTAACTTAGCGAGTGGTTATGATGTAAATGGAATTAGAGGAGTTTCAAGCAATAAAAAACAGCATTTTCAGCATCTAATTGAACAAAATTCGGCATTTCTGCATGACCAGATTCAAGAAAATGGCAAATTTATATATGGCTATTTTTCTGCCTATGATCGTGATATTCGTAACTATAATACGGTGCGCCACTGTACCTCAGTGTATGCCTTACTAGAAACTTTTGAAGTGCAGAGCAAGCCAGAATATTGGCCCAAAATACATGCTGCCATTCACTATGCACTGACCAACTTTTATAAAGAAAAAGACTCAGAAACAGCCTTTATGATTGATGGTAAAGAAGGGGAGTTCGAAATCAAATTGGGTGCTAATGCAGCCGCTATTTTAATGTTAACGAAATATCAAGAAATTACTCAGAAAAGTGATTATCAAAAATATGCAGAGAAACTCGCAAATGGTATTTTAAAATTGATAGATTCAAATGGCTCAACAACTCATGTATTAAATTATCCAGATTATGATTTAAAAGAAAGATTTAGAATCATTTATTATGATGGTGAAGCTGCTTTAGCATTATTACGTTTATATCAAATTAACCAAGATTCTAGATTATTAGAAACTGTTAAATTAATGTTTGAGTGTTTTATTGAAAAGAGATATGAAAAATATCATGATCATTGGTTAAGTTATTGTACAAATGAACTCACTAAAATATGCCCCGAAGATAAATATTTTATTTTTGGTTTAAATAACTATTTAAAACATTTTATTTTTATTAAAAATCGAAAAACAACATATGCAACTTTATTAGAAATGCTAATGGCTGCTTATAAAATGGTGAACCGTTTAAAAGAGCAGGGGCGTACAGCACTTTTTGAGCAGGCGTATATGCCTGAGCTTAAAAAGCTAATTGAGTTTAGAGCTGATTTTCAAACTACAGGATTTTTTTATCCGGAAATGGCAATGTATATGGCTCGGCCAGATAAAATTTTACATGCATTTTATATTCGTCATGACCGTTTTCGAGTACGGATTGATGACCAAGAACACAACTTATCGGGTTACATCGCTTACGTTAAAGACTACAAAGGTGATGAGCCATGAAGTATCAACCCGTTGAGATCAAGCTATTAGCACATATCGACACTACAAGTTTTGAGGAAGCTTTATGGCAATTCGAATTTGACGATGATATTTCAACACTACTGCTAATCGACTACGCATTAGAACAATTTCAGCAAAAAAGTGTACAAGCTCAAGATGGCTATGTTGTGCCTGAACACCTATCTGAGCAACTAGGTCAGCAAAATCTAGGCTTAAAGCCCTCGGAACATTACACCTTCATTGAACTATTGCAGTTGCTAATTTTTACTCAAGCAGCAGATGTAAAAGATGCTTTAAGCAATATGCTTTGCGGTACACATGAGCAAGCCTATTTGATTTTGTCAAAAAGAGCTGCTACCTATAATTTAAATTTGAAAAAAGAAAATACACAGAACCAGTTAAAATATTTGTTTTTATTAGTTAGAAATATTTATAGCCATCTAGCTGAAATCAGAAAACTATTCTTTATAAAAGAGCTGAATTTTAAAGGAAAGTCTTATCTTCCTCAGACGCCATTAATGGCACAGAATGTAGTAGAGGTCTTATATCTTACCAATTCATTTAGAAAAATTTATCTAACGTTCTTTGAAGAAAACCAGACCATCGGTTTCTTTTTATTCTTAGATGATATTCATCGTGCTGAGCACTTAATTCCTTATTATCATTGTTTTCAAGCACAGACTGTAAAACCTAAAGTTTGCTTTACCCAAAGCGGCATTATTAACATTTTAGGTGATACCTACTTTGGGGAAATCTACACCGAAAAACGTAATGCTAGAGGGCAGACAGATGCTCTACAACAATATGGATATAGTTATTCCTTTGAAAAAATAAAAGCTTTTTTAGGGAAACATGACGTAAATATCGCTAATTTTGAAGCAGTCTTTTCTTTAGAAAACCAATCTCCTTTAGTACATAAAAAGTCATTTATTCTTAAAGCTGATGCCGAACAAACATTAGCAGAGTTCAAAAATATTCACCTTAACCATGTGGTACTGGCGAATAACCATTTAAAAGATTACGGAGATCGCGGATTAGTCTATACATTACAACAATTTGATCAGGGTAATATTTCTTATATTGGGGCAGGGACAAATCAAAAAGATGCTCATAGCCATTTTGAAATCACTTTTAATAACAAGCATTACGCTATTTTTAACGGCTATTGGCACAGAGATACAGCCTATCTAGATTATGATTTTTATGCCTTAGCTCATAAGAGTGGAGTCGCGTGTTTAAATGGAGTTTTACTTGAACAAATTGCTCGCTATAAACTGACTCACCCAGAGCATAAAATTATTGTTATTTGCCATTGGGGCATCGATTTTAAGCCTATTACAAAGGAACAGAACAAGCTTGCTGATATTTTGACTCAAGCAGGTGCCGACCTTGTTATCGGTCATGGTGCTCATACCATCCAACCAATTAAAGTTATTCATCAGAAGCCTGTGGTATTTGGTATTGGCAATGCAGTTTTTAATAGCAATGGTGAATATACAGAGCAAAACGCTTTGCCGTATGGATGTATAGCACGGCTAGATTTGTCAAAAGATCGACTGCGTTTATATCCAATTTATACCAATAATTTGAAAACATTTTGGCAGCCGTATCCAGTCAATGAGGGCGACTTTTCAGAGGCCAGCAGTTATATGACTTCATTACTGACCCCTGAAAATTATTATGTAGCCCAAGATGATTTAGGTTTTTATCTCGAACTGAGTTTTTAAAATCTTTATGGGTAACGTTGGTAATTTTCTAAAATTGTTTGAAGTTGGACTGGTGTAAAACCTAAATTTCTAAGTCCACCGCTGCCACGTTTACATTCAGCGCTCGCCATGATGTTGGTTGGTGTGCGCTTTGTGGCATTCGGTGCACAGACATGTTTTAGTCCAAATACATGCCCCATTTCGTGTACGCTGCCAGCCTGAATATTATAATTAAGGCGATTCCAGTCTAATAAAACAAAAGGTTTACCATTATTGCGAAATGCTCTACTCGTTACATCTTCAAATTTCCATTTGGTTGAATAGGCATCATAAATAAAAACGATGACTTCCTTGCTGGCAGTTCTTTTAGGAAAACAGGTGTTTACACTGGCAGGAATGGTCTCAGTCGTAATTGGGTAGGGCTGGTTAATCTGTTGTTTTAAATCGCAATGTAATTTTGAAAACTCTTCGTAAGGGATATAACGGTGTAATTTGAACTTAAAAATCTTGTTATTTTTATCATCTACATAATATTTATTTAATATTTTGATTTCTTTACGCATTTGATGATGATTATCAAACTTTGTAGCTTCTGGAGAATTAGTAGTAAAAACGAAAGTAACAGGAACGATAGGACGACCATCTGTAGATACTTTAGGTACTTCTCCCGAAGGAATAGGGGGGCGAGTAGTGCAAGAAACGCACAGTAAAGTCCCAGTAATCACTAATAATGTTTTTTTCATGCAGATTTCCCTCAAGCCCACCTTGGATTGCATTTAGTTTTAGTCAAATTTTTTTATATGATATGAATTATGTCAATTTTTATGGAGTCCATTTTGACAACTCAGTATGAACTACATCGGCAGATTTTAGAAGTCATTACTTTGATTCCTTACGGAAAAGTCGTAACTTATGGGCAAGTGGCTCGAATGGCAGGGTTACCTACACATGCGAGATTAGTGGGCTATGTTTTGAAACATCTTGAAGCGGATCATCAAGTCCCTTGGTATCGGGTTATTAATTCTCAAGGCAAAATTAGCCTAAGCAAATTTAATGAAAAAGGTGAAAATGTTCAACAGTTAAAGCTAGAAGCTGAAGGAATCTATTTGTTAAATGGTAAAGTAAACTTAAAGCAATTTGCTTGGCAGCCTTAAAGGGACTAAAAAGGTTATTTATTTAAAAATCATTGCCTAAATTATTAGAGTTAACAAAATAGGCAATATGAAAGTTATCGAACAATTAAAACAGGAATATGACTTTCGCCTAAGACTTTTTGTGCAACGCTACCAAGTACAAGTTTTCGGACCCCTGTACGGCCATGAGAACCCATGACAATAAGATCTGCATTTAAATCTTGAGCGGCTTGAATAATTTCTTCATGGACAACAAAACCTTCAAGTAATTTGGTTTCGACAGTAATGCCTTCATCGGCAAACTCTTGTTTTGCGTGTTCTAAAATGTCGAGTAAATAGGTTCTTGTTCGTTCAATTAACTCATTCGTTTGACCGGTTTTTACGTAGGCGTCAGCAATAAACGGATCAAGAGCCATAACTTGCACAACCGTAATTTTGCTATTTAACGCTTTTCCCAGTTTAATTGCCTCTTTCATGGCAATCATAGAAGTTTCAGAACCGTCAATTGGGACAAGAATATGTTGATATAACATGAGTATTTTCCTTATTGTAATGATGCTTATTTATTCAATACTTTATACTTATTTTTTGACGATTTAAATTCAAGCACGTAATCATTTGTGATTTTATAACAACAAATTTTTGTAGATATATTTTTTATAGATTCCGTAAATTTTCCATATGTGTAGATAACGCATCTATATCTTCAGTCTGTAAATATTCACGTATTTTTAAAATTTGCTTCTCATCTAAATCATATAGTTTTAAAGCAAGCAATTTTTCGATTTGTTCTTGAGGGAAACGATATTTAATAATTTTTGCAGGTACACCACCTACAATTGCATAGGGTGGAACATCTTTAGTTACCACAGCTCCAGTTGCAACCACTGCACCTTCACCAAGATTGACCCCTTGCATAATCATTGCACGGCTACCAATCCAGCACCCATCGGCAATTACAGTATCACCAGCTGCTAAAAAGCTACGGGTATCAAAAGGAAAAGTCGAAATCCAATCTTGTCTATGAAGTTGGTTACCACCCATCATAATGACGCATTCAGCGCCAAAACAAACAAAATTACCAATATGAAGTTGATCAATCGGTTTGTCAGGTGTCGAGGCTTTGTCATGTAAATAGCGGACGACACAACGTTCAAAACCTTGATCCCAATAGGCTGAGTAATATGAGTAATTACCTTTAATATGGATATTCGGGTTTTTAACAGTTTTATGGATAAATTCAAATTCACACCAATGACGAACTGGAGTGTTAATTAAAGAGTTATCCATGTGTGACTTCCCAAAAATATATCAATGGTATTGAATAAAAACCCCTCATAAAGAGGGGCTAGTTGTGCATTATCTTAGAGATATTCTACACTTACGACTTCATATTCGACTTCGCCTTGAGGAGTCACGATTTTCACTTCATCGCCTTCACTCTTACTCAAAAGACCACGTGCGATTGGTGAGTTCACCGAGATTTTATTAATTTTAAAATCTGCTTCGTCATCGCCAACAATCTTATAAGTTTTACGTTCTTCAGTATCTAGATTTTCAATCGTTACTGTCACACCAAAAACAACACGGCCATTTTGCTCAAGTGTTTTAACATCAATTTCTTGAGCAGCGCCTAATTTACCTTCGATATCCTGAATACGACCTTCACAGAAACCTTGCTGTTCACGCGCCGCATGATATTCAGCATTTTCCTTTAAGTCACCATGTTCACGTGCTTCTGCAATGGCTTGAATAATACGTGGACGTTCAACAGATTTTAAATGTTGTAATTCTTTCTCTAAGGCAATTTTACCTTCAGGGGTCATTGGATAGCGTTGCATTTTGGTCCCTCTTAATTTGAGAAAACACAGTTAAAAAAAATGAAAAAATCCCGCCACCGATAAGGTGACGGGACTTATCGGTAACAAATTAACCTACAGTTAAATCTTGCAAGCGGTATACATCCATTGGCAATTTCACATCAAAAGCTTGGCAAACAGCTTCTGCACCATTGATAGTCGTTGTGTAATACACTTTGCCTTGTAGGGCAGCACGACGAATCATTGCAGAGTCATATTGAGCCTGTTTACCTTCAGTTGTATTGACAATAAGGTGTATTTCACCATTTTTCAAGCGGTCAACAATATGTGGACGACCTTCAGTTACTTTATTCACAGATTCACACTCTAAACCTGCTTCTTTAAGAACTTTGTATGTACCACCTGTTGCAAGAAGCTTGAAGCCATATGCAGCTAATTTCTTAGCGATATCAGCAATATATTTCTTGTCAGATTCACGTACTGATAAGAAAGCATTTTTGACTTCGCCTTCGGTTGGTAAACCAGGTAAGCGATCATTTGAGCCTAAAACAGCTTTATAGAATGCTTCACCAAATGTTTTACCAACACCCATTACTTCACCTGTAGATTTCATCTCAGGTCCAAGCATTGGATCTACGCCTTGGAATTTAGCGAATGGGAAAACAGCTTCTTTCACAGCAAAGTGTTTTGGAATGATTTCTTTAGTAAATCCTTGAGATTCAAGCGATTGACCAGCCATACAACGTGCAGCTACTTTTGCTAAAGAATCACCAATACATTTCGATACAAATGGAACTGTACGTGAAGCACGTGGGTTAACTTCAAGAACATACACATCTTCGCCTTTAACTGCGAACTGTACGTTCATCAAACCAACCACACCAAGTTCTTTTGCCATCGCAACAGTTTGACGACGCATTTCATCCTGAATTTCTTTAGATAAAGAATAAGGAGGAATTGAACATGCAGAGTCACCTGAGTGAATACCTGCTTGTTCGATGTGCTGCATGATACCGCCGATCACAACGTCTTTACCGTCAGATACACAGTCAACATCAACTTCAGTTGCATCATCAAGGAAACGGTCAAGAAGAACAGGGGCTTCGTTAGATGCTTGAACTGCTTCACGAAGGTAACGTTTAAGCTCTTCTTCGTTATATACGATTTCCATTGCACGACCACCTAATACATAAGATGGGCGAACAACTAACGGATAACCTACTTTCGCAGCTTCAGAGATACCTTCTTCAGCAGATTTTACAATGCTGTTGTTGGGTTGACGAAGCTGTAAACGTTGAATCATTTGTTGGAAACGTTCACGGTCTTCTGCACGGTCAATTGCATCTGGTGATGTACCAATAATTGGTGTACCTGCTTCTTCTAAAGCACGTGCCAATTTAAGAGGTGTTTGACCACCGTACTGTACGATCACACCTTTTGGCTTCTCAGTCCGTACAATTTCAAGTACATCTTCAAGTGTTACAGGTTCGAAGTACAAACGATCTGATGTGTCGTAGTCAGTAGAAACAGTTTCAGGGTTACAGTTAACCATGATTGTTTCATAACCATCTTCACGCATTGCTAATGCAGCATGTACACAGCAGTAGTCAAATTCAATACCTTGACCAATACGGTTTGGACCACCACCAATAACCATGATCTTGTCACGATTTGATGGGTTTGCTTCACACTCTTCATCGTAAGTTGAATACATATATGCAGTACCAGATTCAAACTCGGCAGCACATGTATCAACACGTTTGTAAACTGGGTAAACACCCAAATTCCAACGTTGTTTACGGAATTGCTTTTGTGAAATACCCATGAGGTCAGCAATACGCAGGTCAGATAAACCTTTGCGTTTGAAAGCACGGATATTGTCAGCGTTTAAGTCACCAAAACCTAAAGATTTTACTTCAGCTTCAGTTTTAACGATGTCTTGAATTTGGATGAGGAACCAACGGTCAATTTTGGTTGCTTCAAAGACTTCATCTAAAGAGAAACCATGACGGAAAGCATCTGCTACATACCAGATACGCTCAGGGCCTGGAACTTTAAGCTCTTTTAAAATGGTTTCTTTTGCATTTGTTGCACCAGCTTCGATTTTTTCATCAAAACCGCTTACACCAACTTCAAGACCACGTAATGCTTTTTGTACAGATTCCTGGAAGTTACGGCCAATAGCCATGACTTCACCAACAGATTTCATCTGAGTGGTTAATACAGGTTCTGCTTGTGGGAATTTCTCGAAGTTAAAACGAGGAATCTTCGTTACAACATAGTCAATCGATGGTTCGAAGCTTGCAGGAGTCACGCCACCAGTGATGTCATTTTTCAATTCATCAAGAGTATAACCAACAGCAAGTTTTGCTGCGATTTTTGCGATTGGGAAACCTGTTGCTTTAGAAGCAAGAGCAGATGAACGTGATACACGAGGGTTCATCTCAATGACAACCATACGTCCATCTTTCGGGTTAATACCGAACTGAACGTTAGAACCACCTGTTTCAACACCAATTTCTCGAAGAACTGCAACCGAAGCATTACGCATCAATTGATATTCTTTGTCTGTTAATGTCTGAGCAGGAGCAACGGTAATTGAGTCACCCGTGTGAACACCCATTGGATCGAAGTTTTCGATCGCACATACGATAATACAGTTGTCGTTTTTATCACGAACAACTTCCATTTCGTATTCTTTCCAGCCAATTAAAGATTCATCAATCAATAACTGGTGAGTAGGAGAGAGGTCAAAACCACGTTCACAAATCTCAAGGAATTCTTCGCGGTTATATGCAATACCACCGCCCGAACCACCCATTGTAAATGATGGACGGATAATGACTGGAAAACCAAAGCCTGACTGGATTGTTAAAGCTTCTTCCATTGTTTCAGCAATGGCAGCTTTTGGACATTCCAAGCCAATTTTACGCATAGCGATATCGAAGAGTTTACGATCTTCAGCTTTCTCAATCGCTTCTTTGCTTGCGCCAATGAGTTCAACATTATATTTAGCAAGAACACCGTGCTCATCAAGTGCGAGGGCACAGTTCAATGCAGTTTGACCACCCATAGTTGGCAATACTGCATCTGGACGTTCTTTTTCAATAATCTGTGCAACTGTTTGCCAAGTAATCGGCTCAATGTAAGTTGCATCAGCCATTGAAGGATCTGTCATGATGGTTGCTGGATTAGAGTTAACCAAAATAACACGATAGCCTTCTTCACGAAGTGCTTTACACGCTTGAGCACCTGAGTAGTCAAACTCACATGCCTGTCCAATCACAATCGGGCCAGCACCAATAATTAAGATGCTTTTAATATCCGTACGTTTAGGCATTATTCGCTCCGTAATTACTGTTTAGATGCTTCGATAAGTTCGATGAAATGATCGAACAAAGGTGCACAATCATGTGGACCAGGGCTTGCTTCAGGGTGACCTTGGAAGCTGAAAGCTGGTTTGTCTGTACGGTGGATACCTTGTAAGGTGCCATCGAACAATGATTTATGCGTTGCTTTTAAGTTAGCCGGTAAAGTTTCTGCATCTACAGCAAAACCATGGTTCTGTGAAGTAATCATCACTGTACCATCTTCAAGATCTTGTACAGGATGGTTAGCACCGTGGTGACCATGGTTCATTTTTACAGTTTTTGCGCCAGAAGCGAGTGCCAGAATTTGGTGGCCTAAGCAGATACCAAATACAGGTAATGTTGTGGTTTCAACAATAGTTTTTACAGCTTCGATCGCATAATCACAAGCAGCTGGATCGCCAGGACCATTTGAAAGGAATACGCCATCCGGATTAAGTGCCAATACTTTTTCAGCCGGAGTTTCTGCAGGAACAACGGTTAATTTACAACCGCGATCTGCAAGCATACGCAAGATGTTGGTTTTGACACCGTAATCGTATGCAACTACATGGTATTTTAATTCAGGTTGAGAGAAGCCTTGGCCTAAGGTCCATGAACCTTCAGACCATTCAAAACCTGTTGGATCACAACATTCTTTTGCCAGGTCTAAACCGTTTAAGCCACCAAAAGCACGTGCTTTTGCAATAGCTTCTTCTTCCGTAATATTTTCGCCAGCAAGGATACATCCGTTTTGAGCGCCAGTCTGACGTAAAATACGAGTCAGTTTACGAGTATCGATATCTGCAATAGCAATAACATTATGCGCTTGCAAATATTCACTCAACGACTGCTCAGCACGGAAATTACTGTGTAGTAGGGGAAGGTCACGAATAATTAAACCATTTGCCCATACTTTATGGATACGACCAGATTCAACGTCTTCCGCGTTGCAACCAGTGTTACCAATATGAGGGTAAGTTAATGTCACAATTTGTTGTGCATAACTTGGGTCAGTCAAAATTTCTTGATAGCCTGTCATGGCTGTGTTAAAAACGACTTCTCCAGTCGTACTTCCCGATGCGCCGATTGACGTTCCTTTAAAGATCGTTCCATCTGCGAGGGCTAAAATGGCGGGGATGCTCAAACCAAAGCTCCTGAATTTCGGCTGTAAAAAAGCGAGTAGACCCAAAAAAGATCGGCGATGTTTGGATAAAACATGCCCTCCCTATCGGTCTGCCCGCTTGTAACTTAACAGCGCATTATACGCATGGAACCCTCTAAAGTCTATTTCTTTTCTGCTAAAAAATATAATTCATTGCTTGCTTTTTATAAAAAAATTATCCACTCATCTGAATCCGATACTTTTGATAAATTGTCTGACAATTTGCAAGGCGAATTCTTGAAACTGGATTTATTGTATTGCTAGTTAAAAAATAAACAATATGAGGAAATAGTATGAGCAATAATGAAGTTTCAAAAGAGGTGAGTGAAAAAACTCAAGCAGTAGTTGAATCAGTAAAAGCTGAGGTTAATGAAGTGAAAGAAACCATAGCTGCGACTACAACTAAGGCTAAAAAAACAGTAACCGCTAAAACTGCACAGGTAAAAGAAACTGTTGCTGAAAAAACTGAGCAAGTTAAAGAAGTTGCTACGGAAGCAAAAGCTCAGGTAAAAGAATCAATTACTGAAACTCAAGAGCAAGTCAAAGAAGTTTTAAGCGAGACTCAAGAGAAAATTGAAGCTGAAACTCACGAATTAAATAAGAATATTCAAAATCAAATTGGTCAAATTAAACAAGATATTTTACAACGTCTTGATGTAATTAAAGCTCAGTTTAGCACTTCACAAGAAGGGTTGTCTGACCTTAAAAATGCTTTGAAAGCAGAAATTAATGCCCTTATTGAAGATTTAACAAAAGTGAGCAAAGAGCTTAAAGGTGATATTAGCCAGATTTCTTTGAAGCACAAAGATTCTCTAAGTGAAAGTATTAAGCGTACTAAAAATAATGCAGTCGAAGCTTGGAATAAAGCAAGAGACAATTAATGATCTCTGCTTTGGTCCAACTATAAAAAAGCGAGAATTAATTTCTCGCTTTTTTATTTTTAGAACTGATGTAACCAGTCACGTTTATTATGGAAATCTGCACTTTTTCCACTATGCTGCATTGCATAGTACTGCATACCATCTTTAGTCTTTAAAACTGTAGTTAAACCTAAATAAAGGTTTGACCATTTCAAGCGATGCTGTTGCATAAATTGCCCTAAATCGAGACTAACATTTAAGCCATAGTGAGTGCGCTTGAGGTGGTTCAGTTCAATATCGTAAGCAGCAAGGGGAGGTATGCTTTCTGGATAGCGATATTCTTCAAACTGATATGACTGCCATGCTTGAGAAGGGGAAAGATTAATTTCCCGATAATAATCTTCATCATGCACGCCAACAAAAATCTCGAAACAAGTTTCTTCCCACAAAAAATCTTGACGTGGATGACCCACGACTTCTTGAGGCCAGATAATAAGTTGATTTGGATCACGAATCCAAAAACCGATATTTAAGGACGATGCTTGCTGTTCAATTGCGCCAACAACAGAAACAGCATAAAAACGATCAAAAGCTGAAAGTTCGTAACTTGCCATAGTTTGTCAAATTAAATTAGTTTGCTAGGTGAGCGTGACGAACAAGATTAGACAAATGTTGGTTTTGTTTAGCTGCCTTTTTGTAAAGCAAAACAATTTTACCAATTTTTTGCACAGCTTGAGCACCTGTTGCGTCAACAATTGCGTCAATTGTTGCGGTACGCGCTTCACGGTCTTCACCAGCAATCTTAACTTTAATAAGTTCGTGGTCATTTAAAGCACGAAGCGTTTCTTCGATTACCGCGTCTGTTAAGCCTTGTCCACCAATCATGACAACCGGATTAAGCACATGACCAATTTGACGTAAACGTTTACGTTCATGGATAGATAAAGCGGCCATTAAAAATACCTGATTTTAAAAACGGCTTAGTATAGCAAAAAACTTAAATCCAGATGTACGAAAAACTGTATAAATAATCGATCAACATTATTGGAAAAAAACTGTAAAACTTAGTGAGATTACGCTACATCCGTACTGTAATGAGAGTAATTTTCACGTACAATGAACGATCAGAAGTTTTTTTGATATTTAGTGAGTTATGGCAACACGCATTACAAACCAGAAACTGTCGAAAAGTAGTCGTGTATGGATGAGGGAACATCTGGACGATCCTTTTGTAAAAAAAGCACAAAAGGAAGGATATCGCGCTCGAGCAGCTTATAAACTTCTTGAAATTCAAGAAAAATATAAGTTGATTAAGCCAGGCATGACTGTAGTAGATTTAGGTGCGGCTCCTGGTAGTTGGTCTCAAATCGCTGGGAAACTTGTTGGTAGCAAAGGTTTAGTCATTGCTTCCGATATTTTACCTATGGATGCTTTGCCTGATGTCACTTTCTTACAAGGAGACTTTAGAGAAGAAGATGTATTTGAAAATTTGTTAAATATTTTAAATGGGCGACAAGTAGACATTGTAATTTCTGATATGGCCCCCAATACATCTGGTAATAGGGCTGTTGATCAACCTAGACAGATTTACTTATGTGAACTGGCTTTAGATTTTGCTCAAAAGGTTCTTGGTCCGAATGGACAACTTGTAGTTAAAGTGTTCCAAGGCACAGGATTCGATGAGTTTCGTAAACAAGTAGTTGATAGTTTTGATGTGTTAAAAACAGTAAAACCAGCAGCTTCTCGGGCACGATCTAAAGAAGTTTTTTTGGTTGGACAAGGGCGTAAGAAAGCATTGCGATAAAGTTTACTTGCCAAGCTCCTAAAAATTGTGCATTTTGTACTTTTAGGTTATCCGCAAGCAATACAGTTGCTGCTTTTATGACGATCGGCCAAGTTTGGGCATGATCAAATTAGATCGATATGGGAATAAAGCTTTGAGCGATTACTTCAAGAATGCCGTATTGTGGCTAATAATACTTGGTGTTCTGATTTTAATTTTCAGTAATATCAGTGACCGCAACAAGCCTACTGCGATGAAATATTCAGATTTCGTTGCAGCGGTGAATAGTGGCCAAATTAAGCAAGTCACAATTGACGGTTTAAATATTAATGGTGAAAAAACTAACGGATCACAGTTTGAAACTGTTCGTCCGCAAGTTGAAGACACTGAGCTTATGCCAAGCTTAAATAAACAAAATGTTGTTGTTGAGGGAACAGCTCCACAACGTCAAGGCATTTTGATGCAACTTCTCATTGCTAGTTTCCCTGTACTGTTAATCATTTTGTTATTCATGTTCTTTATGCGTAACATGGGTGGTGGTGCAGGCGGAAAGAATGGACCGATGAGTTTTGGTAAGTCGAAGGCAAAAATGCTTTCTGAAGACCAGATCAAAGTCAATTTTTCTGACGTCGCCGGCTGTGATGAAGCAAAACAAGAAGTTGTTGAAATTGTAGATTTCTTAAAAGACCCTGCAAAATTCAAACGTTTGGGCGCTACTATTCCTCGTGGCGTACTTATGGTTGGTCCTCCGGGCACTGGTAAAACGTTATTAGCTAAAGCAATTGCTGGTGAAGCGAAAGTTCCTTTCTTCAGCATTTCAGGTTCTGACTTTGTAGAAATGTTCGTGGGTGTGGGTGCGTCCCGTGTCCGTGATATGTTTGAGCAAGCGAAGCGTCACGCGCCATGTATCATCTTTATTGATGAGATTGATGCAGTTGGTCGTCACCGTGGTTCAGGTACAGGCGGTGGTCATGATGAGCGTGAACAAACCTTAAACCAGATGCTTGTGGAAATGGATGGTTTTGAAGGCAATGAAGGCGTAATTGTTATTGCTGCAACTAACCGTTCTGATGTGCTTGATAAAGCATTATTACGTCCAGGTCGTTTTGACCGTCAAGTAATGGTTGGTTTACCGGATATTCGTGGTCGTGAACAAATTCTGAATGTACATTTGAAAAAGTTACCTTCAGTTACAGGTGTTGACATGAAAGTGTTAGCACGTGGTACACCAGGTTTCTCTGGCGCACAATTGGCAAACCTTGTTAACGAAGCTGCATTATTTGCTGCACGTCGTAATAAGAATACTGTCGACATGCATGACTTTGAAGATGCAAAAGACAAAATCTACATGGGTCCAGAGCGTAAGTCGATGGTTCTACGTGAAGAAGAGCGTCGTGCAACTGCTTATCATGAAGCTGGTCATGCAATTGTTGCAGAAATTTTGCCAGGTACAGATCCTGTTCATAAAGTAACAATCATGCCGCGTGGTTGGGCTTTGGGCGTAACTTGGCAGTTACCTGAGCAAGACCAGATTAGCCATTATAAAGACAAGATGCTAAATGAAATTGCGATTTTGTTTGGTGGTCGTATTGCTGAGGAAGTGTTTATTCAACAGCAATCTACTGGTGCTTCAAATGACTTTGAGCGAGCTACTAAAATGGCGCGTGCAATGGTTACTAAGTACGGTATGTCTGACAAAATGGGTGTAATGGTTTACGAAGACGAAAACCAAAATGGCTTCTTTGGAAATGTAGGTAGCCGTACGATTTCTGAAGCAACTCAACAGTTGGTTGACGAAGAAGTACGCCGTATTCTTGATGAGCAATATAAAGTTGCGCGTAATATCTTGGAAGGTAATAAAGATATTGCACATGCAATGGTAAAAGCTTTGATGGAGTGGGAAACCGTTGATCGTGATCAAATTCGTGACATTATGGAAGGTCGTGAACCACAACCACCTAAAGTCTATGTTGCTGAAAATCCAGTGGCTGCATTTGAACCACCAAAAGATGGTCCATCTACACCACCACCATTACCAGCAATGAACTAAATTAGTTAAAAAAAAGAGCCACAGTCATGTGGCTCTTTTTTTATGCATGTATTTCAGACAAAGCCGAAAAGAAATCAGCAGTATATCGAGCACAGACTTGTTAAAATGTTGCCGAATATTAAATTGGAGCTTGTTATGCAGCTAATGCCTTTACCTAAGCAAATTCTACAATGTGGACAGCTTCAGTTAGATTTATCACAGCCTCACGTTATGGGCATTTTAAATGTCACACCGGACTCTTTTAGTGATGGTGGAAAGCATAATCAAGTGGATCAGGCTATTGCGCATGCGCTAATCATGATAGAGCAGGGTGCTACCATTATCGATATTGGTGGGGAATCTACGCGTCCAGGGGCATCTGAAGTAAGAGTAGAAGAAGAAATCAGAAGAGTTGTACCTGTGGTTAAGGTTTTAGCTAAACATGATGTAATTCTGTCGATTGATACGAGTCAG
The DNA here is from genome assembly GCF_052824995.1 of Acinetobacter sp. 1124_18A. Classification (NCBI taxonomy): domain Bacteria; kingdom Pseudomonadati; phylum Pseudomonadota; class Gammaproteobacteria; order Moraxellales; family Moraxellaceae; genus Acinetobacter; species Acinetobacter sp. 1124_18A. The sequence goes on from NZ_VTDF01000001.1 coordinate 21,877, forward strand.
CCTGATGTCATTCGTGCAGCGAAAGAAGCGGGTGCTCATATTTGGAATGACGTACGTGCGCTTACTCGACCAAACGCTTTAAAAACTGCGGTAGAGTTAGATATACCTGTAGTGATCATGCATATGCGTGGTGAGCCCACTACAATGAATCAACTAGACCAATATACGGATGTAACGTTAGATGTAATACAAGAGCTTCAGCAGCGCGTGGACGAGGCTTTAACTGCGGGCGTAAAAAAACAGAATATTATTATTGATCCGGGGTTTGGTTTTGCAAAAAATGCACAGCAAAACTTAAAATTATTAAATGAATTTTGGAAGCTCCATGGAATGGGTTATCCAATTTTATCTGGTCTTTCTCGTAAACGTTTTATTGGAGAAGCTTTAAAGGGTGTAGCTGCAGATCAGCGTGCGGTGGGGAGTGTGACGGGTCATTTGCTCAGTATTCAGCAAGGAGCATCCATTGTTCGTGCACATGATGTAAAAGCTATGCATGAGGCAATTCTTGTTTGGAAAGCGATGGAAAAAGCTTGAAGAAAATAGGCTTTTATAATCTGATTATGATTAATTGATTTCATAGATTAGATGGTTAAGTCAGGGAAAATTGTCGTTATTGTTTTAAAAATATGTTATAAGCGGCAGGTTTCTGCTGCTGTGTAAACTTTTGTATGTTCGAAGACTTACTTCTCCCAATGTTTGATGATGAGTATTATCCAGATATTTTAGTCGCTGAACTCAAGCAGTTAATTGAACAATTTGCCAAAAAAGTTCAAAAGTCTGCTTTAGCTGATCAGGATATCTATCGCTATGCTCATCAAACTGTTATTGAAATTAATGAAATGAAACCACAGTTTGAAGATCTGGATTCTTCGCTAGATGATAGCGCTGCTGACTATATTGCTGAAGCAATGATGATGGTGGCACAAGGTGCGGGATATTTAGATCTTGAGATGGAAGAGCTGGTGATGAATCGAGAGTGGTGATTACTCTCGATTCTCAACATTTTCAAATGCATCTAACAAATGACAAGATGCCTTTAAATGAATTTCATCTATTTCTTTAATTTTTAACACTAAAATACCATTCTCTTGGTATTCGGCATCTGCTAATAAACTGATCCAATAAGTTTCTCGTTTTTCTTCTAATGCTTTGAATTTATCTATTATCTGTTTAGGTGCTTTAATTAAATAATCATCTTTGGTGATAGAGCAGCGAGAAAAGTGCCAGTTGTCATCTTTAAAAGAAATAGTGCCAGAAAAAAGATCTGTAGCGTAAACCTTGGATATGGAAAGGATGCTACACAGAAGTAATAATATTCTTATCATAAAATTCATTTTTAATTAGGCATAAAAAAACCAGCTTACGCTGGATTCTTTGTAACACCAAATTCAATATTTGAAAATGGTGCCCGGGGCCGGACTCGAACCGGCACGCTTTGTGGGCGGGGGATTTTAAATCCCCTGTGTCTACCTATTTCACCACCCGGGCATGTGCGCAATAATAGATGACAAGAAGCAGATTGGCAAGAGAAAATCAGATAGTTTGCTTTATTTTCAATCAGTTCGTACATCTATTTAAAGATAAGATCTATTTAAGTCATAATTTCTTCATCAAATTGATATCAGTTGTTCATCTTCTGTACCTAAGTTTAAAGCACTCATTGCTTAAAACTTAGGTAGTTGTATGTCAGAGAAAATTTCACGCCGAGAATTAATTCAAAAAAGTCTATTCGGTTTTGGGGCGCTGTCTTTGCCTGTAGCTTTTACAGGTTGTAATGATGGTTCAGACGATGAAAATACAGAGGCACAAGCAGATTTTTTACATGGAGTTGCGAGTGGCGACCCTTTACAAGATAAAGTGATTTTATGGACACGATTAACACCACTAGACCTTAGTGCACGTCTTAAAGTAGCTTGGGAAATTACTACTGATAATCAGTTTAAACAGAATTTGAAGACGGGAGTGGTTGAAACGACCAAGACTGACGATTTCACCGTAAAGGTAGATGCAACAGGACTACAGGCAAATACTATTTATTATTATCGTTTCCGTTTTGGTAATAAAGTTTCCGCTGTTGGTCAAACTAAAACACTACCAATAAGCACTAATAAAGTTAGTTTTGCAGTTTGTTCTTGTTCTAACTATCCTGCGGGTTACTTTTATGTTTACCGTGAGATGGCAAAGCAAAATGTCGATGTAGTTATTCATTTGGGTGATTATATTTATGAATATGGGGCAGGTGGCTATGCGACGGAAGACGCCGCAAAACTTGGCCGAACCTTACCATCCGATAATAATAAAGAAATTATTAAATTAGATGATTATCGCAAACGTTATGCGCTATATCGTCAAGATAAAGACTTGCAGGCAGCTCACCAGCGTCATCCTTTTATTGTCATTTGGGATGATCACGAGTTAGCAAATGATGCTTGGCGAGATGGGGCAGAAAATCATCAGGATAAGGAAGGGCCTTTTTCTGATCGTAAGTTAGCTGCTCTACAAGCTTATTTTGAATGGATGCCTATTCGTCCCGTTTCTAGTACAGATCATCTAAATATTTACCGACAGTTTAATTTTGGCTCACTCGTACAGTTAACAATGCTAGATACACGCATTATTGCGCGAGATAAACAGCTTGAATATGCTGATTACATGACAGCTGCTGGTTTGAATGCTCAAAAGTTTCAGACTGACTTAACGAATCCAAAGCGTACTTTAATGGGTTATACACAAAGGGATTGGTTGGTTGATAAATTGAAGCAATCTACAGCAACATGGAATGTGATTGGTCAGCAAGTCTTAATGAGTAAGATGTGGATTCCTGCTGAGTTATTGTTGTCTTTAGGGCAAATTACTTCGGGTGGAGCTTCGGCTGAAACCTTGGCTAAAATGAATGCTCAAATTACAGAATTAGTCACTTTGAAATTACGTTTAGAGCAGGGTGATCCAACTTTAACCGCTCAAGAAAAGGCGCGAGTCACAACAGTGGTGCCGTATAACCTTGATGCTTGGGATGGTTATTATGCGGAACGTGAAACCGTATATGAAAACTTAGCAAATTTAAATAAGAAAGTTATTGTTCTGGCAGGCGATACTCATAATGCATGGGCATCTTATTTGCATAGCCAAAAAGGTCAGTATGTTGGGGTTGAACTGGCGACAAGTTCAGTTTCTTCACCGGGTCTTGAAAAGTATTTGAGTATTCCAATCGCTCAGTTGCAACAATTTGAATTTGCCTTTACTACGCTTATTGATGAATTGGCTTATTGTAATTTAAATCAGCGAGGTTATTTGGTGGTTACACTAGATGATAAGCAGGTGCAGTCAGACTGGATTTTTGTAGATTCAATTAAAAGTGCAGAATATAAAGTAGATGCAAGTCGAAACTTTCAATTGGTGTTGGATAAGAATTTAACACCTGAAAAAGATAAGCAAAAAACTGCTTAAATAGATCGAGTGGAGAAGGATGCTAATAGGCATCCTTTTTTATAGGCATAAAAAAACCAGCTTACGCTGGATTTTTTATTGCACCATTTTCTATACTAGAAAATGGTGCCCGGGGCCGGACTCGAACCGGCACGCTTTGTGGGCGGGGGATTTTAAATCCCCTGTGTCTACCTATTTCACCACCCGGGCTTTACCAAATTTGGAGGCGGAGGTCGGAATCGAACCGGCGTCCACGGAGTTGCAGTCCGCTGCATGACCACTCTGCCACCCCGCCTACATTTGGTGATGCACATATTAGCAACCTTTAGAAAAAAAACAATACTGTTTTTAGTGAAGATGAACATAAAAGCAACATCTAGAATAAAATTGTCCAAATAATCATGTATTATTGGCATATTAAATTCATGTCTACCTTGGAGATGTGCTGTGGCATTGGTTTTAGACGGTCGTGCATTAGCAAAGCAAATTGAAGAAAATTTGTCGGTACGTGTTGAGGCTTTAAAAGCTAAAACAGGTCGTACCCCAATTTTGGCGACTATTTTAGTTGGGGATGATGGCGCATCTGCAACTTATGTACGCATGAAAGGAAATGCTTGCCGTCGAGTAGGTATGGACTCTTTAAAAATTGAATTACCAGAAGAAACTACAACAGAACAATTATTAGCAGAAATCGAAAAGCTTAATGCCAATCCAGATGTTCACGGTATTCTTTTACAACATCCAGTACCTGCACAGATTGATGAGCGTGCATGTTTTGATGCGATTTCGTTAGCTAAAGATGTCGATGGCGTAACTTGTCTTGGTTTTGGCCGTATGGCAATGGGTGAAGCTGCATATGGTTCAGCAACACCTGCTGGCATTATGACCATTTTAAAAGAAAACAATATCGAAATTGCGGGCAAACATGCAGTTGTTGTTGGCCGTTCTGCAATTTTAGGTAAACCAATGGCAATGATGTTGTTGCAAGCCAATGCAACAGTAACGATTTGCCATTCACGTACTCAAAATTTAGCTGAACTCGTTAAACAGGCTGATATTATTGTTGGTGCTGTAGGTAAAGCCGAACTCATCCAAAAAGATTGGATTAAACAAGGTGCAGTGGTGGTCGATGCTGGTTTTCATCCACGCGATGGCGGTGGTGTAGGCGATATTCAGCTACAAGGTATTGAAGAAATTGCTTCTGCTTACACACCAGTACCGGGTGGTGTTGGTCCAATGACAATTACAACTTTGATTCGTCAAACTGTAGAAGCAGCTGAAAAAGCTTTAGGTTAATTTAATTTATTCACGACGGCGTCCTACCGTTTAACGCAAATGTTAGGAGCTCGTATGTTACTTTTCTTTCGGGATGAGTAGCGAAGCTACGCAAGACCAAAACGGTTGCTGTAATTAAAGCAGTGGAATTGAAGTAACTAGCCACTATCATGCTTTAAGCTACTGTTTTAGTCTTGCTCGCGATGCAGATGATCAAATAGTAATTATAAATTGTTGAGCTTATTTATGAGCTGCACCTTTCAACTTACCAAAGCCCCTGAACATTTACTTCAAGCCTTGCATGAAGTCATTCCTCATTGTGAGTTGATGGTACAACAGTTACCAGAAACACCTATTTCTTTATGGTTGATTCCACCCATTTTCCCAACTGATCGCTTAGATGATGAGGTTATTCGCCGCATCTGGAATGACACGCCATATTGGATTTTTTGCTGGGCATCTGGTTTAGCAATGGCGCAGTGGTTACTTTCAGAGCCACATCATGTTAAAGATAAAGTTGTTCTAGATTTTGGTGCAGGTTCGGGTGTTGTTGCAATTGCAGCTAAAATGGCGGGTGCTAAAAGAGTAATTTGTTGTGATATTGATCAAGTTAGTCTGAATGCTTGTCGCGAAAATGCTGTGTTAAATGATGTTGAGCTGGAATATCTGGACGATTTATATAAAGCAGAGCAAGTTGATGTTTTATTGGCTGCTGATGTTTTGTATGACCAGTGCAACCGTTTCTTTTTAGATGAATTTTTGAAATTTGCGCCAGAGGTTTGGGTCGCAGATAGCCGTGTTAAAAACTTTAGTCATCCAAAATATCAAAAAATTGATGAAAGAAGTGCATCAACATGGCCAGATCTTGATGAAGCTAAAGAATTTAGAAATGTAAGTTTTTATAAGACGCTGTAAAAGAACAGCGTCTTAATTTAGATTATGAGCAAGTATAACGAACCACTTTTAACGTACTTGGGCGTGCTTCAAGTGCTTGGCGAGTCGCATAGTCTTCGCCATTGTTTAAGCTTGGCGTATTCGATAAACCAAATGAGGCACGAGTTTCGCCCAATTGAACGCCATAATGTTCTTGTTGAGCCGGATTTGAAATCTCATTAATGCTTAGAACTGATAATTTATAAACTTTTTGAGCACCTAATACATTTTGACAAGCACGTTGCAATTTACGTTCGTCTAACTGCTGATTAGTGCGGCTAGCCAATGTATAAGCTAAAGTTGCCGAAGTTTTTGTTTGGTTTTCAATTTGATAGCCAGTTGAGCCATTATATTGTCGAGGGGTGGTCTGACAAGCAGTTAAAATAAACATACTGCTTAATGCCAAACATAAAATACTTCTATTCATCAGTATAATCCTTATATTCTTATCTCTAGTATCTCATAAAATACAGCGATTGTTGGGGCTTAATCGCACGATTTAAGCTAACATCAGCTGGCGATATTAACTCTTATTGGTAAAATATTAATGTTCTTTAATTTTTGAATGATGCTTAGTATCTTTCATAAAAATATAAATAATAAGTGAAATGAAGATCATAATACTTACATAAATAAAGTACCAAGATTCATGTCCAGCTTCTTTAAAACTTAAAGCAAAGAACTCTGCTGTACCGCCAAACAATGTATTGGCAATCGCGTAGGGTAAAGCTACCCCTAAAGCCCGAATATGCGCAGGAAATAGCTCTGCTTTAACCACGGCATTAATTGAAGTGTAGCCAGTTACCATGACTAGGCCTGCCAAGCATAACCAGAAAGCAGTCCAATAATTCTGTGTGGTTGCAAGCGCATTAAATAAAATATAAGTAAATAAAACCCCAGTTACACCAAAGGCAATCATAAGTGGTTTACGCCCGATCCGGTCTGACAAAGCACCGGCTACAGGTTGTAAGCACATGAAAATAAATAGCGCTAAAGTGGTAATTTGAGTGGCTTCGGGTTTTGTAAATCCGGAAGTATTCACTAAATATTTTTGTAGGTACGTGGTGTAGGTATAAAAAGCTAAAGTTCCGCCAGCAGTTAAAAATAATACTGTAAAAGCTTCTTTCGGGTAGTGCTTGAATAAGGCAAACATGCCTGATTCTGGTTGGTCTTTTTCAGCTTGAGCATTTTTAAAAGATTGTGTTTCTAATAAGCCACGACGAATACGGAACACAACAATTGCAAGTAAAGCGCCAATAAAGAATGGAATGCGCCATCCCCAATCATGCAACTGTTGTTCGGTTAATACCACTTGTAAGATTAAAAGAACACATAGAGCTGTCAGTTGTCCTGCAATTAAGGTGACATATTGGAAACTTGAGAAAAAACCACGCCGATTTTTTTCAGCCATTTCACTTAAATAAGTGGCACTGGCACCATATTCACCGCCTACGCTTAAGCCTTGAATTAAACGAGCGACGACTAATAAGAGAGGGGCAAATACACCAATACTTTCATAACTTGGCGTCACAGAAATAAGAAGTGAACCCACACACATCAAAGTAACGGAAAGTGTAAGACCTGCTTTACGCCCTTTGCGGTCTGAATAGATTCCCATAATCCATGCACCGATCGGGCGCATTAAAAAACCTACAGCAAAAATTGCAGCCGCTTGAAGAAGTTGAGCTGTTTGACTTCCTTTTGGGAAAAATGCATGAGCAAAATAGAGCGTAAATGCGGCATATACGTACCAGTCGTACCATTCGACAAGGTTGCCCGCAGAACCACCCAAAATTGATTTTAGGCGAGTTTTTGTATCTAAATTAGAGTGTGGAGTTGTTGCTGTAGAAGGTTGATCAACCATGGGTCGCTCCATGTTTCGCTTGGGTTGAATGCTAAAAAAAGAGAGGAATTATTCTGTTTTACATATTATCTAGAGGAGTATTTCACTTTATTTTTTTTATGTCTGTAAAACAATGTTTGTTATTTTGAGCAAAGGAATAAGTTAAATCTTTATGTGATTTCAAATTAGTTAATCAGCATATTTTCATAATCTAATTCTAAAATTTCGTATATTATTTTTTCCAACTAGTCAGAAATTGACAAAGAATGAGCAATGTTTAGGTGATGAAGTCCTGTATATCTTAAAAATAATGATATATTCCAAAGAAAATTTTGAATAAATACAGTTAGACATGATGTTTTGGCATTGTGAACTAGATGTGTGTGGATAATGAAAGGGACATTCAGATGTCAAATTGCCCAAAAAAATATATTGTTGCTTTTGATCAGGGAACAACAAGCTCAAGAGCAATTGTTTTAGATCATGATGCTAACGTTGTAAGTATTGCTCAAAAAGAATTTACTCAGATTTATCCGCAGCCAGGTTGGGTTGAGCATGATCCTATGGAAATTTGGGCGACGCAAAGTGCTGTTTGGGTAGAAGCTCTAGCTCAAGCTGGTATCAAGAGCGAACAAGTTGCAGCAATTGGGATTACAAATCAGCGGGAAACCACAATTGTATGGGATAAGAAAACAGGAAAACCTATTTACAATGCAATTGTTTGGCAAAGCCGTCAAACTACAGAAATATGTAATCAATTACAAAAAACGGGTTGGCAAGAATATATTCGTAAAACAACAGGTTTAGTCATTGATCCATATTTCTCTGCCACCAAAATAAAATGGATTTTGGACCATGTAGAAGGAAGCCGTGAACGTGCTGAGCGAGGGGAGTTATTATTTGGTACGGTCGATACATGGTTAATCTGGAAGTTAACTAACGGGGCAGCCCACGTCACTGATTTCACCAATGCTTCGCGAACAATGCTTTTTGATATTGAAAAGCTCGCATGGGATGAAAAACTTTTACAAGCTTTAGATATTCCCAAAGCAATGCTACCCGAAGTTCGTAGTTCATCTGAGGTGTATGGTTATACCCATACCATTAGTGGACAAGAAGTGGGGATTCCGATTGCAGGTATAGCTGGGGATCAACAAGCTGCTCTTTTCGGACAAATGTGTGTAGAACCTGGACAAGCAAAAAACACTTATGGTACAGGCTGCTTTCTATTAATGAACACGGGTAAAAAGATTGTCCGTTCAGAGCATGGTTTACTGACGACGATTGCGTGTGGTGCAAATGGTGAAGTGAACTATGCTTTAGAGGGCGCCGTGTTTAATGGAGGCTCTTGCGTACAGTGGCTGCGTGATGAGCTAAAAGTAATTAAGAATGCTAAAGACTCTGAGCTTTATGCAACACGTGTAAAAGACAGCAATGGTATATATGTTGTACCTGCCTTTACAGGTTTAGGTGCTCCCTATTGGGACCCGACAGCGCGTGGGGCAATCTTTGGTCTCACTCGTGGAGCAAGTATAGAACATATTATTCGTGCAACTTTAGAGTCAATTGCTTACCAGACAAGGGACGTACTTGATGCCATGCAGCAAGATGCAGAAGAAGAGCTTCGTACACTTCGAGTGGATGGTGGGGTAACTGCTAATAATTTCTTAATGCAATTTCAGGCTGATATTTTAGCCACTCCAGTTGAAAGACCAACTATGAAAGAAACAACAGCCCTAGGCGCTGCTTTCCTTGCTGGTTTGGCAACAGATTTCTGGCAAGATTTGAATGAATTAAGGAATAAGTCAGCCATAGAAAAAGTTTTTGAACCACGTGCCAGCCTTGAAGAAACTGAAGTCATGTATAAAGGATGGTTGAAGGCAGTTCAGCGTAGTCAAAATTGGGCAGAGGATTGATTTTTTCTTAAATTAATTAAATTGTAGAGTAATCAATGAGGAGCTTACCTAGTAGGTATTTAAAATTGATTATTCTGCTTTTTTGATTGTTGTTTCATCCATTTGATGTTTTAATTTTTAATAAGATAAACAATAAAAAGAAAATGAGAAATGACAGTACAAGCTAATGATTATTCGAAAATATATAACATTGCCGTGATTGGTGGCGGTATTAATGGCGTCGGTATTGCTAATGATGCAGCAGGCCGTGGCTTATCGGTATTTTTATGTGAAAAAGATGATTTAGCTAGTCACACCTCATCTGCGAGCAGTAAATTAATTCACGGCGGTTTACGCTATTTAGAACATAAAGAATTTCGGTTGGTTAGAGAAGCTTTAGCAGAGCGTGAAGTCTTGTTGGCTAAAGCTCCACATATTATTAAACCAATGCGTTTTATTATGCCTCATCGACCACATTTGCGCCCAGCGTGGTTAATTCGGGCAGGCCTATTTTTTTATGATCATTTAGGGAAACGAGAAAAATTATTAGGGTCAAATCTTATTTATTTCAAAGAAGATAGTCCCCTAAAACCTGCTATAACGCGTGGATTTGAATATTCTGACTGTACTGTAGATGATGCGCGTCTTGTAGTGTTAAATGCGCTACAAGCCAAAGAGAAGGGTGCCAAAGTTGTAACGCGGACAAGATGTGTTAAGGCTTATAGACAACAAGAATTGTGGCATTTGGAACTACAAAGCGGGACTGAGTCTTATCAAATACGTGCAAAAGCCTTGGTGAATGCAGCAGGCCCGTGGGTCGAAGAACTTATTAGTGAAAAACTACAATTAAAATCGCCATATCAAATTCGCCTGATTCAAGGAAGTCATATTGTTGTGCCTAAACTGTATGATTGTCATAAAGCTTTTATTATGCAAAATGAAGACCGACGTATTGTGTTCGCGATTCCTTATTTAGAGCAATACACATTAATAGGTACGACAGATCAGGAATATTTGGATGATCCTCAAAAGGTAGAGATTACAGAAATAGAAATTGATTACCTTTTAACGGTGACAAATTCACATTTTAAAAAGCAGCTCACCCGTGCAGATATCGTCAGTCAGTTTTCTGGAGTCCGAGCGTTATGTGATGATGAGTCAGATAATCCTTCGGCAGTTACACGTGACTATACTGTGGCACTGCAAGTGGAAGACAAAACAACTCCCTTGCTGTGCGTATTTGGTGGAAAGATTACAACCTATCGGAAATTAGCGGAATCTGCCCTAGAGGAACTTAGTCCGTTTTTTACAGATATGGGAGAGGAGTGGACTGCAAATGAAGTATTACCTGGGGCAGAGAATTGGACCACACTTGAAGATTTAGTTATAAAAATTCAAAACCAAGTGGAAGGGGTAACCGATCAGCTTGCTACGCGCTGGGCAAATGCCTATGGCTCTAGAGTTTGGAATATTTTGCATGAACGAAAAGCTCTTGAGCAGTTAGGGCAAAATTTTGGTCATGGTTTATTTGAATCTGAAGTTCAGTATTTATGTGAAAATGAATGGGCAAATACGGCAGAAGATATATTGTGGCGTAGAACTAAGTTAGGTTTGGCATTTGATGAAAAACAAGTAAAAAATTTGGAAAGCTATTTGGCTGGACGTCGACAAAAAGATGATGCCGCATAATAAAAAAGGCCGCACAAGGCGACCTTTTTTATATTTAGCAATTAGAAGCCAGTTTTTACAGCTTCAAGTAAAGCTGTTTGACGTTCTTTTAATGCTTTTGGTAAGCGTTCACCAAGTTTATTGAATAACTCAGTGTGGCTTTCAATTTCAGTAACCCACTGATCTTTATTTTGAGCTGTGATAAGGTCAAATTCTTCTTTAGAGAAATCAGTACCTTCCCAGTTCAAGTCATCGTAAGTTGGAACAAGACCAATTGGTGTTTCAACAGCGTTTGCACGACCTTCACAACGGTCAATAATCCACTCAAGAACACGCATGTTTTGACCGAAACCAGGCCACACGAAGTTGCCTTCAGCATCACGACGGAACCAGTTTACGTTGAAGATTTTTGGTAATTTATTACCAGCAGCTTCAGCTTTTGTACTTACTTCTTGACCAAGGCTTAACCAGTGATCGAAGTAGTCAGCCATGTTGTAGCCAGCAAATGGAAGCATCGCGAATGGGTCACGACGAACGATACCTTGTTGACCAACAGCAGCAGCAGTAGTTTCAGAACCCATAGTTGCAGCTTTATAAACGCCATCAACCCAATCAAAAGCTTCAGAAACTAAAGGAACCGTATCTGCACGGCGACCACCGAAGATAAATGCAGAAATCGGAACGCCTGCTGGATTTTCCCAGTCAGCATCGATAGAAGGGCATTGACCAGCAGCAACAGTGAAGCGCGCATTTGGATGAGCAGCTTTTTCACCATTTACGTGAGGTTGACCTTTCCAGTTAGTTAAGTTAGTTGGAATTTCTTTAGAAAGACCTTCCCACCATACTTGACCGTCGTTAGTTACCGCAACGTTGGTATAGATAACATCTTTGTGAAGAGTTGCCATACAGTTAGGGTTAGTTTTGGTATTCGTACCAGGTGCAACACCAAAGAAGCCAGCTTCTGGATTGATTGCGTATAGACGACCATCTTCACCTGGTTTGATCCAAGCAATATCGTCACCTACAGTCTCAATTTTCCAGCCTTCATAGCCTGCTGGTGGAATTAACATTGCGAAGTTTGTTTTACCACATGCAGATGGGAATGCTGCAGCGATATAGTGTTTTTCACCTTGTGGGTTAGTCACACCAAGAATAAGCATATGTTCAGCTAACCAACCTTGTTCGCGTCCCATAACAGAAGCGATACGAAGTGCTAAACATTTTTTACCAAGTAATGCGTTACCGCCATAACCAGAACCGTAAGACCAGATTTCACGAGTTTCTGGATAGTGAACAATGTATTTTTCAGGGTTACAAGGCCATGCAACGTCCTTTTGCCCTTCAGCAAGTGGAGCACCTACAGTATGAATACAAGGAATAAATTCGCCGTCTGTACCTAATACGTCATAAACTGCTTTACCCATACGTGCCATTTTGCGCATGCTAACAGCAACGTAAGGAGAGTCAGTTAATTCAATACCGATATGAGCAATATGGCTTCCAAGAGGACCCATAGAGAAAGGCACAACGTACATTGTACGACCTTCCATTGATCCCTCGAACAAACCATTTAACTTTTCACGCATAACAGCTGGTTCTTCCCAGTTGTTTGTCGCACCAGCATCTTCTTTCTTTTGAGAGCAAATGTAAGTACGATCTTCAACACGCGCAACATCAGATGGATCAGAATTTGCAAGATAAGAACCAGGATGTTTTTCTTGGTTTAATTTCTGCATGGTGCCGTTAGCGATCATCAAGTCGATTAGACGTTGATACTCTTCTTCGCTTCCGTCACACCATTCGATTTTTGCTGGTTTGGTTAAGTTTGCAATTTCTTCAACCCATGCGATAAGCTTAGGATGACGAACGAATTCTGGTGCGTTCACTGTGGTCATGGTGAGGCCTATTCAAAATATGTACAACGTACAAGTCATTCATTGAGGTACAATGAAAGATCAAATAAAAAAGTGGCTGTATTAAAGCACAAAATCATAAAAAAAATAAGACTAAAGAATAAGAAATAGATATTTTGGTTTTTAATTTTTTTTGATTCAAATCATATATTTATTGTTTTTTGGTGTATTTTATTCCTTACATTTTTATGTTGTATGTGTGTTATTTATATTATTTATTTTTTTTAAAATCAATGACTTGATGTTTAAATTTTTCTTGAGAATTATTATTGATTAAACAAATGATCATCATTCGAAATTTACATAAAGGGACTTTTATTAGGCGATTTTCTATACAAAATACAAGGTAAATCCTCTTTAAGATAATAAAAATGCGGACTTTAAAACCTCTCTCTATCATCTATAACCAGAAATCGGGTTTTCATGCTTCGAAGCATGAAGATATGTATGAACAATTAATGACTGTACTCACCGATTTTGGTTTTGAAATACAAGTTTTTGAATTATCAGAGGATGTCACCTTTGATGAGTTGATGAACAAAGTCATCCATCGGCATAGTCAAAGTGCAAATTTAGGTGTTGTTGTGGCAGCTGGTGGGGATGGAACGTTAAATGCAGTCGCTTCAAAACTTCGACATACCAATATTCCTATGGGAATTTTACCTTTGGGGACTTTTAACTACGTTGCTAAAGTTTTAGATATTCCTTTAGATTTGTTAGAGGCGGCTGAAGTCATTGCTACAGGTACACCGCGTTCTGTACATATTGCGACTATTAACGATCATATTTATTTAAATAATGCGAGCCTAGGCCTTTATCCTTTATTTATAAAAAAACGTGAGCTCTACAATAAATATTTAGGACGTTTGCCTTTACATGCCTATACCTCGGCTTTGGATGTTTTATTAAGAGAAAATAAATCAATGAAGCTCTCCGTCACGGTCGATGGAAAAAAATATCCAGTTAAAACACCTCTAATTTTCTTTGGTAATAATCAACTGCAACTATGTGATATGAAATTAAGAATTGCTGATTGTGCTGCACAGGGGAGAGTTGCTGGAGTGGTCATTACAAAAAGTGATAGGCTTAGTTTATTACATATGCTTTGGCAATGGATTCAGGGAAAGGTTGAAGAGACAAAAGATGTCTATAGTTTCTGTGCTGATCATGTCATCGTTGAATGTGCCAAAAAATCAAAACTTACTGTAGCTTTAGATGGTGAAATATTAGAAATGAAAACACCATTAAATTTCACTGTAGAAAAGAATGCTTTAAATATTATGGTGCCAAATGTTATTACATCTGTCTGATTTGCATTTTGGAACAGAAATCGAAGCCTGTTTAGATGCGATTCGGCTTTTTTGTAGCCAACATAAACCTGAAGTTATTGTAGTGAGTGGAGATATCACTCAGCGAGCCAGATATAAACAGTTTTATAATTGTCGCCAATTTTTAGATAGTCTTAATATTCCTTATCTTATTGTGCCGGGGAATCACGATATTCCTTTGTATCATGTCTGGAACCGTTTTTTTTCTCCATTTACTCGCTATCAATATTTCTTTGGTCAACTTGAGCCTACATTAGAAACTGAGCATTTTTATATTGTTGGCGTAAATAGTATACGCCGCCGTTATCATACTCGTGGACATATTTCGATTGAGCAAATTCAAACGACATATGAGCGCTTAAAACAAGGGCCAGAGAATAAAATCAAATTAGTGGTTTTTCATCAGCCTTTTTATACTCCACCTGATGACGAACATGGTATTAAAGATTGTCCTGTATTGGGAAAAATGGCTCTCGAAAAATGGAGTGCGACCGGGCTATTTGGTATGTTACATGGGCATTTACATAAAACGGCTGTATATGATTTAACGCAGATTTATCAATTAGAAATAGATCATCCTATTTATGATATTCATGCAGGCACAGCCACATCTAGCCGTTTGCATTATCATGTTCCAAATAGTTTTAATGTCATTTCAAATGAAGGAAAAATTGATCATTATTGGTTTAATTATGAAAAGAGAGAGTTTTCTTCTAGCTAACTTAAATTTTAATAAGATTAGTTAATGATGTGGTTGTCTTAAAAACGACCAAAAAAGATAAGTTTTTTTTCATTTTCCCCTTGAAGCCTTTTTTTTCATCCCCACAAAAGTGACATCTAAATATTTTGTTATTGCTCTGGATTAAGGCAATAGCAATTAATCAAAAAGACTAAGTCTGGTGGAGTTAATTATGAGCAACATTCGTCCATTACATGATCGCGTTGTAATTCGTCGCGTAGAAGAAGAAACCAAAACTGCTGGTGGTATTTTACTTCCAGGTTCTGCTGCTGAAAAACCATCTCAAGGTGAAGTAATTGCAGTAGGTAATGGTCAAATCACTGAGAATGGCGTACGTGCTTTGGATGTTAAAGTTGGTGACAAAGTATTGTTTGGTACTTATGCAGGTACAACAGTGAAAGTAAGTGGTGAAGAACTCTTAATCATGAAAGAGTCAGACATTTTAGCTGTGTTGGAAGGCTAATCAATCCATAACTCAATTCATTATCAGATTCAGTATTTAAAAAGATTCGGAGTTTAATATGTCAGCTAAAGACGTAAAATTTGGTGATTCAGCTCGCTCAAAAATGATTGCAGGCGTAAACGTACTTGCAGATGCTGTTAAAGTGACTTTAGGCCCTAAAGGTCGTAACGTTGTTATTGACCGTTCTTTCGGCGCTCCGCACATCACTAAAGATGGTGTAACTGTTGCTAAAGAAATTTCATTAAAAGACAAGTTTGAAAACATGGGTGCTCAACTTGTTCGTGAAGTTTCTAGCAAAACTAACGACATCGCTGGTGACGGTACAACAACGGCAACTGTACTTGCTCAAGCAATTTTAAATGAAGGGATCAAATCTGTAACTGCAGGTATGAACCCAATGGATTTAAAACGTGGTATCGATATCGCAGTAAGAACTGTAGTTGAAAATATCCGTTCAAATGCAAAACCTGCTGATGATTTTAAAGCGATCGAACAAGTTGGTTCTATCTCTGCTAACTCTGATACTACTGTTGGTAAACTTATCGCTCAAGCGATGGAAAAAGTAGGTAAAGAAGGCGTAATCACTGTAGAAGAAGGTTCTGGCTTCGAAGATGCATTAGACGTTGTAGAAGGTATGCAGTTTGACCGTGGTTATATCTCTCCGTATTTTGCAAACAAGCAAGATACTTTAACTGCTGAGCTTGAAAACCCGTTCATCCTTCTTGTTGACAAAAAAATCGGTAACATTCGTGAATTGATTTCTGTTTTAGAAGCAGTTGCGAAAACTGGTAAACCACTTCTTATTATTGCTGAAGATGTTGAAGGCGAAGCGCTTGCTACGCTTGTTGTAAACAACATGCGCGGTATTATCAAAGTATGTGCTGTTAAAGCTCCTGGTTTCGGTGACCGTCGTAAAGCAATGCTTCAAGACATCGCGATCTTAACTGGCGCAACTGTTATTTCTGAAGAAGTTGGTATGTCTTTAGAGCAAGCGACTCTTCAAGATTTAGGTACTGCGCACAAAATCACTGTTTCTAAAGAAAACACTGTAATTGTTGATGGTGCTGGTGATGCAGCTGCTATTGCTGAACGTGTTCAACAAATCCGTGCTCAAATTGAAGAATCTTCTTCAGAATATGACCGTGAAAAATTACAAGAACGTGTTGCTAAATTAGCAGGCGGTGTTGCTGTAATCAAAATCGGTGCGGCAACTGAAGTTGAAATGAAAGAGAAGAAAGACCGCGTAGACGACGCACTTCATGCAACTCGTGCAGCAGTTGAAGAAGGTGTGGTTGCTGGTGGTGGTGTTGCGCTAGTACGTGCTGTAAATGTATTAGACAACCTAAAAGGCGCTAACGAAGATCAAACTGCGGGTATCAATATTTTACGCCGTGCGATCGAAGCTCCACTTCGTCAAATCGTTTCAAATGCTGGTGATGAGCCATCTGTAGTGATTAATGCAGTTAAAGCTGGTGAAGGTAACTTCGGTTATAACGCTGCAACTGGCGAATATGGCGATATGTTAGAAATGGGTATTCTTGACCCTGCTAAAGTAACTCGTTCTGCACTTGAACACGCTGCTTCTGTAGCTGGTTTAATGTTAACTACAGAATGTATGATTACTGACATTCCAGAAGATAAAGCAGCTGTTCCAGATATGGGCGGTATGGGTGGTATGGGCGGCATGATGTAAACCGCTCATTTTTAAGTTAAGAGTTTGTAATATAATATTTAATTTTTTTATTTAAAGAATGGTTACTCACATTTGATTTAGCCACATAAGAAAAGGTCGCTTAATGCGACCTTTTCTTTAGCTGATTTTATGTTCTCAGTTACTGAATTTCATTTTCATCTGTACCTTGCCGAATACAGCTAAGAACATAACTATTTAAACAGAAGTTTTTTACAGTCATTAAAGCTCAGTTTGTAATGAGTAATGGCGGAAAAAACCAACAAGAAATAAATCATTTCGTAGTAATTGTCATGTGCTGACTACTCAGGGAAAAAGCAATATTATTGCTGATTATAATCAGAATAATGTAAGTATTGATGGGTTCCACTTTATTCAAGACAAAACATTGCCTATTGGTGGCGGGGTTTTAAATGACCATCATATGATCCGAGTGTAGGGCGGAGAGTTCTATCGTATTTTAAATAATCGATTTGATGGACAGTATGATTTTAGCCTTGCGTATAAATCAAATATTTTTACAAATCGAAGAGGTTTATTTGGGTTAATTATACTTAATGATGCTGATGATATCGAAGGGATGTTTATTGAGAACCGTGGTTCTTCATTTAAGCGAATAAGCGGTGATGCTTTGAATTCTCTATCACGCGGTGAGCAAATGGCTTGCCGCTTTACTGCCTACAATCCGGAAAATGATCCAACTCAAATATTGGCATAGCTGAAGGTATTGTCTGTACAGGTAATGTTTATCTAAACATTGCAAGCGGGCATTCATATCTAAACGCTACAAAGTTAACTTGTTCATGGGCGATTCATTTTGAAGATATGGGTACAGCCATTCACTCAACAAAAGGACAAGGTGCGATCAATGGGACTTTTTATCCTGCTAATGACCCAATGTTGCATATGATTTTCTTCACATGAGGGAAGTGTAAAAAAACATTGACAATTTATTCATGAATCATTCTATGTTTAATACTATTTCAGATGGTTCGGCATTAAATGAAACAGGAATTGAGGAGCTTACAGGTAGAGTAGGTACAGGTTTTACCCAATATTGAGGAGTACACTACGACACGAAAGCAACAGGTGCTTTATTTAGATATAGTTATAATTTACAAATAGATAAGTCTATAGGTGATGGTGTTGTTGTATCTAGAGATTATGGCGGTGGAACTATTATTGCTAATGCTTGCAACACAGGTGTCAACATTATAAGTAATTACAATAACCTAACTGTACTGTCTACAGGAAATGTATTTAATCGTATGGCAGTTAATGGTAGCTACAATACTATTGACATTCAAACTGATGATAATGTTGTAGTATCTGGATCTAACAATCAATTTTCTGGGTGAGCAGTTGGAACAGTAACGGGTAATGATTACACCGGCCTTGCTGGTTGGCCTGGTGTCGAAGTACTTGGTACTTAAGCCACCTCACAAATGGCTGTATCACGGTTAATGTTCCAAAACATACCAGAGTCCAAGTTAGGGCTGCAAAAGCAATGATTCAATCAAATGCAAGTATCTTTCAGTCAGAACTAATATTTATTAGTGATGCATCAGCTATTTTTGAATTTCGAGATAGTGCTGGTGCGGTATTAAATTCACAATCAAAATAACATTTAATTACGAGTATAAATGTTCATAGTGAGGAAATATGCTTACGCAATATACAGATTTAACTTATCAACAGCACATTAACATGTTTGCTGATCAGGAAATTTGTGAGCATAAGTATATCAAATACCCTGCAATGCAAACCTTTCTATCAGATGGAAGATTTTGCATTGCAAAACTTTGTGAATATTGCGGAAAAATAGAACCCGATGAAGAAG
Organism: Acinetobacter sp. 1124_18A; assembly: GCF_052824995.1. Classification (NCBI taxonomy): domain Bacteria; kingdom Pseudomonadati; phylum Pseudomonadota; class Gammaproteobacteria; order Moraxellales; family Moraxellaceae; genus Acinetobacter; species Acinetobacter sp. 1124_18A. The sequence continues at coordinate 40,890 of NZ_VTDF01000001.1, forward strand.
GCTAGTTATTACGGGTGCTAATTAAAGTAAGACCAATCACAGTGCCAATAGTAACAAAAAGGGAGAAATCTACAGGTTCAAAAGATTTTTTGACATTAAAGTATATAAAATTAAAGAAGCAATCATAGAAAATATAACAACAAGTAATTGTAATGATAATTTTTTCATGTAATTTACACTTTGCTATTTGCAATATTTAATTCATATTGAATGAAATATATCAAACCAGATTTTTTATAAATATCATATAGTGCTGTAATCTTATGAAAATTAACAGTAGTAGATTATTTGGAATAGGTGCATTTGTACTTAGTTCAATCATTCTAATTTTTATAGTTAGCATCCCTGCTTTAGCAGTTCTAAGGGTTCCGCTAATCTTAACTCATATTTTTATTTTCTATGGATATGTGTTTTATTTAAAACAAAGGCTTGGATTAAATTTTGGGTTAGTTGTCCTTTTGGCTCTTTTGCTTTATGCACTTTTACAAAGCTTAGTATTGCAGGATGAATGGATTGTAATAGCACAGTCGATTGGTATGGTTTTAATCCTTATACTAACAACACAGATAGCACAGATTAATGCCGTTCAATTCTATGATCAAAATCGTATGAATCGGCTTGCAAAAAAACTACTAATAATCTATCCGTTCTTCTGTGTGAGTTTTAATGCTTGGTCTGACACACGGAGCGCAGGGTTATTTATGAACCCAAACATTACAGCTCATATGGCTGTAATGTTATTGCCATTCATAATGCTTGGGATTAGAACATTCAAATTTAGATTGCTTGCTGTACTTATTGCTCTTGCAATCTCGATTGTTACAGCATCACGTAGTGCAACAATGGCTTTAGCCCTGAGCGTTGGGGTATTTGCATTATTTAGCTTCTTCCCACGTTTGCGTTTCGTCTCAGTTCTTATTGTAGTTTTGGCTGCTACTTTAATATCCGCTTATGGTGTTGACATTGTATCCGCTGTCATTGCTAAGTACTCAATTACTGGTGATTCACGTTTGCTCTATACTGGCTATAACTCGCGTGATATTTTAATGCAAATTGCTGTTGAACGCTTCAAAGGGCAACCTTGGTTCGGACTCGGCTTTGATGGTGCTAAATTCGAATTAGATGGTCATGAACTAGGAACACACAATGGTCTTTTAGACTTGCTATTGCGTTTTGGTATCATTGGTACATCAATATTTGCAATCTTTATGTTGTACTTAGGTTTTATGGTTAGTAGACAAAAGAAGCCATTTAAACCAGTATCGGCAATGGCTCTTGTTGCAATCATGTCTTTATCAACAAACAGTTCAACATTCTTTGTATTCAACTATTTATTCTTGTATGTAGTCGTACTAATTTATGTTGGCTATTTTAATAGAAAGAATTAATAAAACGGGTCCATTATTGGGCCCGACTTATTTTTATCTTAGATTCTTGGTTGTAGTCTAAACACCATGAATGTTTAGGGAATGTATTTTCTTTGTCATAACTAATGTTTTTGACATTGACATTGACATTGTTTTGCCAACTATTAAAACAAAAATTATTCTTCTTATTGGTTTTGTATTTGACCCCATCAATATCGATAGAACCTTTCACTGGTGAGGTTAGGCCATTAATAACAAACCCGAAGTTAGATCTACTGTCGTTGTGGTTGCGTAGTGAAATAGAGATAGGTTTAGGTGAGTTGTTGTATTGCTTCAAAGAAACTTGAAACCCTACACCTGTATTGTCGAAGGTATTTAAGCCATTAAAGTTGATATTACGCAAAACAACTTTATTATTATTTGGCTCAATATCTACAGCATTCGCGGGGTCTGTTCCACCAGTTTTGGAAATATTTAGGTTAGTTGCATTCAGAGTATCCACAGATGTTATGGTTATACCTTGGCGTCTATTATCAGTAAGATTTAAAGAATTAAGGGTAATATTCTTATTGCCATTAGCTCCATTAGTGGCAATGTAGATTCCATCACCCCACATTTTAGAAATCTTCATATTTGAAACAGAAATGTTTTGAGAATCTCTAATCTCAACACCCATACCCCATTCGCCTTTACCATTTAAGTGTGTGTACTTATCACCAATAAGCTGACCACCTGTAATTTTTACATTATTCACATTCGAAACTTTAAATATCCGAGAACTATCATGGCGATTGGGTATTACAAATAGCCGTGTGCCATTCTCCATTTTGATTGATGAGCCACTAGGTGGTTGAATTGATTTATTAGCATCAACCTTAAAGTCACCAGATGGAATCGAGACTGATTTATTCTTCGTAAGCTCAGCATTCACTTGATCAGTGATATCTGTATTCTCAACAAAGTTTTGGGCAAATGCAGAAGAGCAGAAAGCCCATACTGCAAGGGATAAGTATTTAAATTTCATGGCAGATAGCTCGAAATGAATCTTGTAGATTTTATTCTGCCTAATTATAGATTTTCTATGTGAATCTTGTATTACCCAACATCCACCCACAAGCCCTAGCTTTAAATAAGTTAGGGCTTTTTTATTGCTATTAAATTGAGAATGTTATGCAGGAGAACGCGATTCCATGGGTGTTAAAGATTTTTCCAGCAGCTATCGGGGTAATATTAGCGTTGGTACTAAGTGGCGATATTGATAAAGAGGGGAAAAAGTGTCAATGGGAGTTGCTACAAAGTTTGCCTGTAGCGTAACGGTAAGTTTATATGGTGGCCCCGCTTTTCTTGGAAACTTTGGTTTTCTTACTCATTCCACAATGTTCCAAGGTTTCATAATGCTGATTTTTGCAGTATTTGGCTTTTTGGCATTGTTTATCAATCAATTGCTTTAATGAAAGATAAATTATTGAGAGAAGTAATTGCCGAAGTTAAATCTGTATTTGTCGCGATTATAAGCGGTAAATGTAGTGACTAATGAGCAATAAGCTTACTGAGTCACAAATAATTCAACAAGCTGAATCTCTAGGCGTTGAGCCAGCAACATTACAAGTTCTTATTGATGTTGAATGCAAGGGCAGCGGTTTTAATCAAAATGGTACGTCAGTAATTTTATTTGAACTTTATGTCATACGTCAGCGATTAACTGCAAATAATAAAGCTAAGATTGCTGACGAAATGATACGTAAACGTCCTGATCTTTGCAGTAAGACTCCGGCGGCTACGGCTTATATTCTCAACAGCATGCAAAGCTTAATGATAGAGCTAAATATCACCGCACTTGAATCTTGTTCATGGGGAGTTGGTCTGGTATGGGGTGTAACGGGTATTCATTAGACTATCCATCATTACAAGCCTTCATTAATACCATGTATAAAGATGAAGCCTCACAGCTTGAAGCAATGTGCCGTTTTATCAGAGTAAATGGTTTGGATGCATTGAAGAATAAAGTGGAAGGCTTTTGCGCGAGGTTACAATGGCCCAGCTTATACAATAATAATTATGATATTAAGCATTGCCAATGCTTACAGGTTACACAGCTCACACAATTAATAGTAACGTTAATGTCCCTATTTGTGTGAGAACGCTTTAAATGGATTGTGAATAATTTTGCTCATTAACGGTGTGATATGAAGCTAATCAAGGTGGTTAAACCACCCAACTATTAACCTGATCTGCCCACCATATGCATCATATTTCTACGATCATTTAGCCATTATGCATGGTTATAAGAAGTACGCGTTTTATTATCCAAAACATGTGCAAGATGTAGTTCTCCCAGTCTTGGTTAAATCCATTTTCATTAGTAATAGTTGAGGCTGTAGCTCTAAGCTATGCATTCTAAAAGCTATATCAAGATTATCTAATGCTGTGTTTAGTGTGGTTTTTCCTATCGTCTCGTCATCTTCACCAGAAAAGATATATTCACTATTTGGATACAGTTCAAATTGTTCTTTAATGATTTCAATAAGCTGATCTAATAAAGGAACAATATGAATCCTGTTCTTTTTCATATTGCGTTTGCCAGTTAGAATTTCAGCCCTTGATACGGCTGGTATGGTCCAAGTTTTTATCGTCAAAATTTATAACTCTTTTTTCCCTCTTCGAATTTCAATAGATCTGAGCCGAGAATAAGCAGCCACTTTAATAGCATTACGAGTAATTATAGAGCCACCATATATATTTAACTTTGGGAGAAACTCTTTTCTCAGTTTATGTTAAAGGCCTCGCATGGGTAACTTCTGGAAGCTTGATATATCGTCTTAAAGCATAAGTAGGATCAATAGATATTCGTTTAGTGATAATGGTGTAAGTCATAACCTCGCCAATAATTTGCCTTACGAAAATTCCTCGTGCTTCACCATTTCCTTTACCTGACTTTCTTATTCTGATTACAGTGCTATCAAGCACATTTTTTATATCAATTGAATCAACTTCATGAATTGGTTTATTTCCAAGAATAGGGAAGATATCTTTTTTATAATAGCTTTTGCGGCGTATGAACCATTCTTCCGATTGCTGGTCAGTCTTGGACTTTAATAATTCAGAAGCAACTAAACTAAAGGTTCCGCTATTAGCCTGTATCACTTTTAATAGTTCTTCTTGTTGGTAACTTAAAGGGTCTACGCCGTTAGCTAATTGTTTTCGAAATTCTGGAGTTAAACTAACTTCTGGATATTGGCCGATAGTCAGCATATTTGCTTTAGTCAGATAGCGATAACGGAAACGCCAAAACTTACCACCAGATGGACGGATTTATAAACATAATCCAGAATAATCTGCAACTCGAAAGACTTTTCCAGTTGGTTTTATTCGTTTGATTTTTAGATCGTTTAACATGAAGTGTGAGTAATGATGTAATAACACATCAACCCCTTAACCAAAAAAATCCCTGTTTATACAGAGATTTTTTATTTTTACATGATTTTAAGAAATAGTTAAGTTCAATCACTTATATTAAAAAACAGGGACAGCAGCTAGAAGTTCCTCTTTGTTACAACCATGCTTATTTACTTATAAGCATGGTTTTTTTTATCCTAATAAAATGAACAACCATGTAATGGCAATGATAGAAAGTGCGACAAATTGAGCAGCACTTCCCATATCTTTTGCATTTTTAGAAAGCTGATGTTTTTCAAGAGAGACTCGATCAACGACTGCTTCAATAGCTGAATTGAACAGTTCAACGATCATTGCAAATAAACATACAATAATGAGTAAGACATGTTCACTGCGGGTTACATCAAGAAAAAAACTGACTGGAATTAAAATAAGATTAATCAAAACAATTTGACGGAAAGCTGCTTCATTTTTATATGCTGCTTTAAATCCGGAAATCGAGTAGCCCGTTGCATTTAATATACGCTTAAGGCCTGTTTTGCCCTTATAAGGAGAATAGCTATTCATTTACTTATATTTCTGACACATTTCATGCATTATACAATTTGGGTCTTAAAAAATTATTAAATCTTTTTTAAAGATTTTGACTTTATAACTGAATAGAGAAGAAGAGATGAAAAAATTATGTGTAGCTTTGGGTCTTGCATTTTGTAGCATGCATGCTGCGTATGCTGAGCAAGCGCCCACTCAACAAGTACCTGGATATTATAAGCATCAATTCGGAAAATACCGTGTGACTTCTTTACTTGATGGTACGATTTATCTAAATCCTGACTTGTTTAAAAATTTAAATCAGACTCAGAAAACTAAAATATTAACTAAATATGCTGCTGTGAATGAGAAGGGTATTCAAACTTCGGTCAATGCATTTTTAGTTGATGATGGCAAAAGTTTGACGCTTGTTGACAGTGGTGCAGCAAGTTGCTTTGGTCCACAACTTGGTTCGATTGCAAAAAATATTGAATTGGCAGGGTATCAACTGGCAAATGTAAAAACAGTATTACTCACACATTTACACCCAGACCATGTATGCGGAATTGCTCAAAATGGGAAAGCTGTATTTCCAAATGCAACCGTTTATGCACATGAACGCGAGGCTGATTATTGGTTAAATCCTGCTTCTGAAAAAACAGTGCCAGCGAATCAAAAAGCAAATTATTTAGGTACTGTTAAAAATGTAAAAGCTGCACTTGCTCCATATCAAGCAACAAAAGCATTCAAGACATTTAAAGATGGTGATGTCATTCAAGGCTTTGAAGTGATCGATACGCGTGGTCATACACCTGGTCATCATAGCTTTCGCTTAAAGAGTAATGATCAACAAATCATTTTTGTGGGAGATATCGTTCACTCACATTCTTTGCAGTTTGATGCTCCAAAAACAGGTGTGGATTTTGATGTGAATTCTGAGCAGGCGATTAATACCCGTTTAAAAATGTTCGCTGAAATTTCAAATAAACAGCAATGGGTCGCAGCACCACATTTACCATTCCCAGGCATTGGTCATGTTTATAAAGTAAACGCTGAGCAATATCAGTGGATCCCACTTTATTTTGATAATGTCGTAGAGAAATAAAAAAAACAGGGCATTTATTGCCCTGTTTTTTATTAAAAACTTTAATTATTTTGCGGCTTTTTCATAATTAATAACAGCTTCACGGCCAAGTGCTGGGTCATCTGTAAAAACACCATCAACACCCGCTTTGAAATAGGCTTCAAACTCTTTTAAAGCACCAGTTGGGCAGCGCTCAGCTGGTTTATCTTGACTGCATTTTAAAGGCTTTGGTAAGAAGTTATTTTCTGGACGGAAAGTATAAGGATGTACTTTTAAGCCAGCTGCATGCGCATCAGAAATAAACGAAGTCGTTTGAACTGAGCCATTGTCATTAAAGTTCAGAATATAGCCTTTACTTGGACCTACCCCGTTTGCATATTTAGCTACGTCTTTTAAGCTTTGTGCTGTGGCTAAATCGGCATAAGTTTTAGTTTCTCCAGATTCAACAAAGTCCGCTGGTTGAGAGGTTTTAGCGTCATATAATTGAATAATTTGTGCATGTTTAATGGTTTTATGAAGGTCGAGCTGATCTTTTAAATATTTTAAATTACTTACTTCAAAAGACTGTAAATAGACAGGGGCAATGTCACGCGTATATTTATATTTGGCTAAGGTTTTAAGAAGACTATCTTCCATTGCCAGTTTCTGGTTTTTAAAGTAAGTCGGATGTTTAGTTTCAATATATAAACCAATGATTTTTCCTGTTTTCTTATAATTTGCTTCAGCCAGCTCAATCACTTGTTCTAGAGTTGGAACAGGGTAAAGGTCGTTATAAGCTGTGTTTGCCGGTCGGAACTCTGGAATACGCTCACGCGCTTTAAGTTGCTGTAATTCACTTAAAGTGAAGTCTTCTGTAAACCAACCTGTTAAGTCTTTACCATCAATATTTTTTGTTATTTTACGGTCTGCAAACTGGCTTAAGGTACTTACATTGGTTGTGCCGCCAATCTCATTTTCATGGCGAGTAACCAATACACCATCTTTTGTGGATACTAGATCTGGTTCAATAAAATCTGCACCATCATCTATGGCTTTTTGATATGAAGCTAAAGTGTGTTCTGGACGTAAAGCGCTAGCGCCACGGTGTCCTACTACTAGAATTTTAGGAAGTTGATATTCTGGCGTAGTTGGTGTGTTTTCAGTTTTATCATCGTCATTACAACCAACTAAGCTAATTAAACTTAAGCATAAAATTGCTTTTTTAAACATAATTCTACTCATATTGTTTTAGTCTAAACGAAACTAGTCTCCCGATTGAACTTGACATGATCATGAAGAATTCATGAATTTTTAGTGACACTTGTTAAAACCTTGTTTATGGGTTTGTAGGAAATGCCCATTCTGGCTTTGTTTTTGTCTTAATTGCATTTATTGTGTTAATTCTACTTGTCTTTTATATATCGCTCGTTGATGATCAAGATGCCGAATTCGGTATTGCCACCTGTTAATTGACGACTTAATTCTGAGCAGCCATGCTATCTAAATTCTTTATTCAGCGCCCTATTTTTGCCAGTGTACTAGCAATTATTGTTATGGCATTTGGTATTTTCTCGGTGCTGAATTTACCCGTAGAACGTTATCCTGATATTGCCCCTCCAAAAATTACAGTATCGGCAAGTTATAGTGGGGCAGATGCACAAACGGTTGAGCAAAGTGTTACTCAGATTTTAGAACAGCAAATACAAGGTATTGATCACTTACTTTATTTCAGTTCGACCAGTGACTCATCAGGACGTAGCCGAATTACGATTAGTTTTGATAATGGAACAAATCCTGATACGGCACAGGTACAAGTACAAAATAGTATTAGTGGCGTAATAAGACGTTTACCAGATGAAGTGCAGCGCCAAGGGGTGACGGTAAGTAAGTCACTTGGCGACACTTTTATGGTGGTAGGTTTATATGACTCGACAGGTAAAGCGGGCAATATTGAGCTATCGGACTATTTAACAACGCACGTGGTAGATGACCTGAACCGTATTGAAGGGGTAGGTGAGTCGGATGTTTTTGGTTCGCAATATGCGATGCGAATCTGGCTAAATCCCGATAAATTAAAACAATATAATTTAATGCCAAGTGATGTTGCCAGTGCAATCACCGCTCAAAATACACAAGTGGCTGCGGGTGCGATTGGTGATTTACCTGTTATCGATGGGCAGTATTTAAATACGAAAGTTACAGCAGGTTCTCGACTAAAAACAGTCGAAGAGTTTAAAAATATTGTAGTGAAATCAAATCAAACAGCGAGCTATGTTTATTTAAAAGATATTGCCAGAGTTGAGTTGGGTGCAGAAAACTATCAGTCTTTTAACACCATTAATGGTTATCCTGCCGCTGGTTTAGGTATTTCGCTATCTTCAGGTGCGAATGCCATTCAAACCTCTAAGCTTATTCATCAAACTCTAGATCAGGTTACAAGCAAGTTACCAGCCGGATATAAAATTGTTTATCCACGAGATAACACGCCATTTGTGCAAGAGTCGATTAAGGAAGTTGTAAAGACGCTTATTGAAGCGATTATTCTCGTTATTTTGGTGATGTTCCTATTTTTACAAAGCTGGCGCGCTACACTCATTCCGAGTATTACTGTGCCCGTTGTTATTTTAGGAACTTTTGCTGTCTTATATGTGCTCGGTTTTAGTATTAACACCTTAACGTTATTTGCACTGGTACTCGCCATTGGTTTATTGGTGGATGATGCAATTGTGGTGGTAGAAAATGTTGAGCGGCTCATGCATGAACAGCATTTAACACCGAAAGAAGCAGCAATTGAGTCAATGGGCGAAATTAGTGGAGCCTTAATTGGGATTACATTAGTTTTAACGGCGGTTTTTATTCCAATGTCCTTTTTAGGTGGCTCAATTGGGGTTATTTACCGCCAGTTTTCCATTACGTTAGTTGCTGCTATGGCGTTATCGCTCGTTGTTGCATTAGTCCTAACACCAGCTTTATGTGCCCTAATTTTAAAGCCTAACCCTAAGCCTATGCGTTGGGCAGTTTGGTTTAACCAAAAAATTGATCAACTTAAAAATCAATATATCAAGATCGTAAAAACAAGTATTCGTTACAGTAAATCGGTTGTTGTGATTTTTGTGGCTTTGATTGCTGTTTTCGCCCTGTTCTATAGCGGTTTAAAAAGTGGATTTATTCCTAAAGAAGATCAAGGCATTTTAAGTGTTCAAATTAAGCTTGTGGATAGTGCCCCAATTTCGCAAAGTCAGAAAATTGGTGAACAAGTCCGTCAATATTTCCTGACTCAAGAAGATAAAAATGTTGACTTGGTTTTAATCCGTTATGGCCGAAATTACTCGGGTACAGGACAGAACTTGGCACAAGGATTTATTGCTTTAAAACCGTGGGATGTGCGTACAGGAAAAGATGATTCGGCAGACGCTATACAAAAGCGTGCGATGAAATATTTTAGCCGTTTTAATAATGCTCAAATCAATGTGACTTTACCTGCTTCAGTCAATGGTCTAGGTCAAACTGATGGTTTGGATTTATGGATTCAAGATTTAAATGGGCAGGGACAAGATTTTCTAGATAGCACTTTCCATCAGTTGCAAACTCAAAGTAAAAATTATTCAACTTTTGAAAACTTTGATAAGCAATCAACTAATAGTAAAGCAAATCTCAATATTAAAATTGATCAGAAACAAGCATTAGCAAATGGTTTAGAACTTCCTGCAATTAACAACACTTTGTCGAGTGCGTGGGGCGGAACATATGTAAAGGACTTTATTGACCGTGGTCGTATTAAGCGTGTCATGATTCAAGGTGATTCCGAGTTCAGATCGAAGCCTGAAGATTTATATAACTGGTCTGTGCGTAACAACCAAAATGAAATGGTGCCTTTTAGTTCATTTGCTAACTTTAGCTGGGGGGGCGCTCCTGAAATCGTAAAACGCTATATGGGTTATAGCGCCTTGCAGTTACAGGCAGATGTTGCGGGTGGCAGCAGTTCAGGTCAGGCAATGAAAGATGTGGAGCAACTTGTAAATCAGCAAAAAGATGTTGGTTTAGCTTGGACAGGTTTATCTTTTGAAGAACAGAAGTCGACAAATCAGGCTGTCTGGTTATATTTAATTTCGGCCGGCTTTATTTTCTTATGTTTAGCCGCTCTATATGAAAGCTTGAGCATTCCAGCCGCTGTGATGACCTCTATTCCGCTAGGTGTCGGAGGAAGTGTTATTTTCTCTTATATTTTCGGACTACCAAATGATGTGTATTTCCAGATTGCACTGTTAACCACGATTGGCTTGTCATGTAAAAACGCAATTTTAATTGTTGAGTTTGCAGCTTTGGCTCAAGAAAAGGGTAAGAACGCCATTCAGGCGGCTTTAGAGGGCGCTAGCTTGCGTCTAAGACCGATTTTAATGACATCTTTAGCTTTTGGTGCAGGTGTGATTCCTCTCGTGTTTGCTCAAGGTGCTGGGGCTGTGAGCCGTCAAGAAATCGGTATTAGTATTTTAGGTGGAGTGATGTTTGGTACGGTGCTGGTTTTATTCTTTATTCCAGTTATGTATGTGTTATTGCGCTCATTATTTAGATCGAAAGCATCTAGTTAAAAGTAAACAATTTAAAAAGAGGCATTAAATCAAGTATATTAAGTTTAACTTCTCTTCATATATTTGATTTAGATGCCTCAAGAAAAAAAATTAACAGAGCAACAGGTCATCGCATTAGAACGAGACCTTGCCAAGTTTGCCACCATGATGGATAGCGCAGTACGCATTCCTTTTACGAAGCAGGGCATTGGAGCCGATGCTGCGCTGAGCACGATTCCAATTGCTGGTGATGTCGCTGGTTTTGTGCTGACGTGTTATGCGATTTATAAGGCTAAACAGATTGGTGTACCACAACACAAGTTAACTCCAGTTATCAAACTTGCAGTTGTCGATGCTGTAGTAGGTTTTGTTCCAGTTGCAGGGACTATTTTTGATATTTTTATACGGCCTAGTAGAAAAGCCTTAGATGTGGTGCATACGCACATACGTGAAGAATATGCGATTCAAAGCGATATTCATGTTGTTCATCCATATTTGCATGAAAAGCTCGAAAAGAAGCAGCAACACTCAGCCTTCTGGCGTAATCCTGTGGTGAGTTGGTTATGGTTGCATATACCTGATTTATTAGGTGCGTTTGTACTGCTTTTAATTGGCTTCGCTGTTTGGTGGGGTGCAAGTTATCTTTGGGGTCTCTATCAAACCATGTAATAAAAATAAAGCCTCCAGTTGGAGGCTTTATTTCTTCACGTTAAACGTTTTATGGGCAATCTAATTGATGTAAAGCTGCCACACGTTGTTCAATTGTTGGGTGGGTTTGGAACAAAGCAGCTAAGCTGAAGCCTTGTTCTTTACCTTCCGCAATCGCGAAAGCTTTCATTTCTTTTGGCATTTGATCTGGCATTTCTGTCTCAGCTTGTAGACGTAATAATGCAGAAATCATTGCTTGTTTACCTGCTAAACGCGCACCTGCTTCATCAGCACGGTATTCACGATAACGAGAGAACCACATCACAATCGCAGAAGCGAGAATACCAAAGACGATATCTAATACCATCGTAATGAGGAAATAACCCATACCTGGGGTTTGATCATCTTGACGACCAAAAACATTACGGTCGATAAAATCACCGACTACACGAGCAAAGAACATAACAAAGGCGTTCACGACACCTTGGATGAGTGCTAGGGTAACCATGTCACCATTCGCAACGTGACCAATCTCGTGCGCAAGCACAGCACGTAGCTCATCTTTGTTCATACGCTCAAGTAGACCAGATGAAACGGCAACTAAGGCATCATTCTTATTCCAGCCTGTTGCAAAGGCATTGGATTGATATGATGGAAAAATACCAACCTCTGGCATGTTAATACCAGAACGTTGAGAAAGTTCAGCGACTGTTTGCAATAACCAGCTTTCAGCTTGGTTACGAGGAGCATTCGGGTCGATCAGTTCTGTACCAGTCGTTTTCTTAGCCATCCATTTTGACATGAATAACGAGATTAAAGATCCCACCATACCAAACACAAAACAGATCACTAAAAGGTTGCCTAGATTCAAGCCACCCGCGCCATGGTAACTACCGACACCGAAGAGTGACAAAATAATGCCAGCTACAACCAGTACCGCGAGGTTGGTAAGCAAAAACAAACCAATCCGCATCATTGAGAAAATCCTCTTATAAATAAAATGTTATCTGATTTACAAATTTTAAATCATCCAGCTAATATGCGGGGCTTAGGGGAAAAATTCAAGAAAAAAAATAAGGAATTGATACATTCTTTCATGTTGCAGAATGTACCTAAATTTAAAGAATTATTGGCTAAAATCGCCTAAATGGTAAGGATCAGGTAATAGATCATTACAATTTAAAGCACAGAAACTTGACGGAATAAACCGTCAGTAAACGTTCTTATTCTATTCGAATATGTGCAGTTGCCGTGGCGTTGTTTGTGACATAAGTACCTGTAGGCGCATCAGTAAATGTGCCATTTGATAAAGTCACAATTTGACGAGAATTGGAATATTTAGGAGCTGGTGCTGCAATTTGAGCTGTTGTGTTTTCCACTAAATTAGAAGGTTGAGAGGTGACTTGAGCTGAAGTATTAGAACTATTGGAAAAAGATGAAAAACCTGAACCAGATGAATATAAGTTTTGATATCGGCTCGTTACACGGCGCACGTAATCTTGGGTTTCACGAAAAGGTGGAATGCCGCCATATTTATCAACGTTTCCTTCACCAGCATTGTAAGCAGCAAGTGCCATTTGCGTATTGCCACGAAAACGCTTGAGCAACCAGCTTAAATATTTTGCACCTGCAAAGATATTTTGCTGAGCATCAAAGGCATTGGTCACGTTAAATCGACGTGCAGTCGCCGGCATAAGTTGCATAAGACCTTGCGCTCCCACAGGAGAACGGGCATTTGCATTAAATCCTGACTCGGTATGCATGACAGCCTTAATTAAGCCTTCAGATACACCATGCTGTAGAGCAGCTTGTTTAATAATATGGTCAAAAGCATTTTTATTTTTATTGTAGCTTGGCAGAACAGAAGCTTCTGATGCTCCCCAGTTCGTATAACTATGAATATTACTGTCAGGGTAATACGTCATTTTTACTTTTTTAAGTGACTGATCATAGCTTTTTCGGTTAGTCAGCAATGTACTACCATTTTTATCTTGGTAGACATACATTTGACCTGCTGAGCTCGACGTTATGCCGACCGAAAAAGTAGTCATCCCCAGTAAACAAGAAAAAAGAAATTGAACCGGTTTTTTCATTTTATGTTATTCACAATTTTAAGATATTCAAAACTTGTCGAAGAGTTTATCAAAAAATATTACAGAAAGAACTTTTGTGTAATTTTTTTTATTTCGACTCTTTCAAAAAATCAAGCTGTTTTGTTCGAATGCTCATCAAAAAAAATTAAAAATTATTTTTAAAATGATTCTATTGACTTGAATAACATGTTGATATTTAAGGGTAAAAAACATTGGTTAAAAAATGATCAATTTAAATAAAACCCTTAACAGAAGGTCTAAACAGTTTGTCAAGTACGAAGAAATCCACAATTTTATCCACAGGTTTTGTGGAAAACTGTGGAAAAGTCCAAAAAGTAAGCACTTTGCACAATTTTTGAACGCTTCAGTCAAAATAGAGCACGACTTTTGCATCATGCATGAGCAATGTGACGGCTTCAAGAATTGAAACTATTCTTTTGGTGCGATTCTCTTCCGAATCATATAAAATTGCGCGGTATTTTTATTTATGGGTATATCTCGTCTATGTACGCGCCAGTTGAGTCCAATCAGGGATTTAATTTTAAGCCTGAACTTCCAACAAGCTCGGCCTATTACCGTTTGCTCAAGAAGCTTCGCCGTCAAGTTGGACATGCTATTCGTGACTTCAATATGCTTGAAGAGGGCGATAAGGTCATGGTGTGTGTGTCTGGTGGTAAAGACAGTTATACCTTGCTCGATATCATGTTGCAGTTTAAACGTATTGCACCAATCAATTTTGATGTTGTTGCAGTTAACCTTGACCAAAAGCAACCCGGCTTTCCTGAAGATGTCTTACCTCGTTATATGGAAGAAAATAACATTCCATATTACATTTTAGAAAAAGATACCTACACCATTACCAAACGTTTAACGCCAGAAGGTAAAACCTACTGTGCAGTATGTTCACGTTTACGCCGTGGTTCTTTATATGGCTTTGCACAAGAAATTGGAGCGACTAAAGTTGCTTTAGGACATCACCGCGATGATATCCTTGCAACGTTCTTCTTAAATCTGTTTCATGGTGGTAGCTTAAAGGCGATGCCTCCAAAGCTTTTATCATCAGATAAGAAGAATATTCTGATTCGTCCATTGGCATATGTTGAAGAAAAAGACATCATCAAATATGCCGAGTTACGTCAGTTCCCAATTATTCCATGTAACCTTTGTGGTTCGCAGGAAAACTTACAGCGTGCCATGCTTAATGAAATGCTACGTGATTGGGATAAACAATATCCGAAACGCTTACACAGCATTTTCGGTGCGTTACAAAACGTATCGCCGTCTCAGTTAGCGGACCGTGAATTGTTCGATTTCGAAGCTTTAGATTCTCAGCGCGAGCTAGATTTTAAAGATCCGGAAGAGCTTAAAAACCGTTTAGATGTCGTGAACTTAAGCTTTGCTGCTGAGTAAACACTAGATATAGACAATGTTAAAGGCACTTTATCAACAAGTGCCTTTAATGTATCAAAATACTAAAAAATGAATGTTCCGTACAAAAAGTCATAGCCCTAAATTTAAATTACATGCTATAACAACGCTCAAGCAGAATTGCTTCACATGATGTTGTCTGGATAGACAACTAGAGAAATTGAACAAATAAATTTGAGGAAGAATCATGCCTGCATTTTTAACTGAAGATTGGTTTGCTACTGTCGAAAAATTAACTGCTGAAGCAGGGGATCTTAATTTGCCACCTGCTCTTGCGAATTTGGCAATTAATTTAGTAGTTACAGATGCTTCTGGAAATACCGAATTAGCTTTAGATGGGGGTAAAATCCAAAAAGGTTTGTCTTCAAATGCCAAAACAACTTTAAATATGGATGCTGAAACTTTACGTAAAGTATTCTTAGAGTTTGATATGGCTGCTGCTATGCAGGCATTCATGACTGGTAAAATTAAAGTTCAAGGCGATATGTCTCAATTAATGGCTTTACAAACAGCTAAGCCAAGCCAAGAACAAAAAGATTTATTTAAGAAAGTATTAGAGCATACAGCTTAAATCTAAAAGAATTCATATAAAAAGCTTACCCCAAGAGGTAAGCTTTTTATTCACACAAACAAAGAATTTATCAACTTTTAAATAATAAAATTAGATATTGATTCGTGTTTGCGCTGTTTTGATATGTTCAAGATAAGCACGAATACGAGTGACATATTGAACCGCTTGCTTATATCGACCATTACGCGTTTTATTACTTTGCAAATAATCGTAGAGATTAACCCATTGGTTCGGATCTTTCCCTTGTGCTTGCAAGCGCTTCTGAATCTGGTTTACCGCACCTGGTCCCATATTATAGGCCACCAGCGCATACCAGTTCCGATCAGGGAAAGGAATATCATCATATTCACTTAACATCTGGTCGTAATACTTCGCGCCACCTTGAATGCTTTGAGCTGGATCACTACGATTGCTCACACCCATTGCTCGAGCGGTGCTATTGGTCAGCATCATTAAGCCACGAACACCTGTGGGAGAAACAGATTCTGGCTTTAAATATGATTCTTGATAACCAATTGCGGCAAGTAAATGCCAGTCGAGATCGTATTTAGCTGCACTTTGTTTAAAGCTCGCTTTATAAATCGGTAAACGCGTCGTTAAGTCACGTTGAATGGTTGACCAAGACTCTGGTTTCACCACATTGCGGTTATAGAAAGAAGCGAGTTGCTGAGTCACACCATTTTGCTTACTTTGGCATACATAGCCACTAGCGGTCTGGGTGAGCGGGTCATCGGCTTGTTTAAACACCCAGCTTAACTCAGGATTTAAACCATTTTTTTGCAAATCGACTGTGTCACCACAGCTTGCAGAAAAAGACATCAAACCTTTGTTCTCGATGGTACTTAAACCAGCGGTCGTCATGGCAAAGTTTGCTTTACCTTGCTGAACCCATCTAAGTGCAGTGGCATTGTCTGCCACGATTTTAAAGTCCAGCTTTACATTAAGGGTCTGTGCATAGTTACGGGCTAAGTCGTAACCAAAACCATGTAAAAACTGATCTTCTTTGAAAACGGTTGTCGGGCTTTCTACCGCAACAACAGTTAGAGTATTTGTGTTTACTACAGTATTGTACTGTAGGGTTTTTCCTGCATTAATACTAAATGGAAAAAGCATAGTACTGAGTGCAAGTGCTTTTAACGGGAGAGAAGAAAATAAAGAGTTAAGGCAAAGCCTCGACCCTGAACTTGAATTACTGTGCATGTTGTCTCCGCTACAGATAATTTATGCCCAAAAAGTCAGACAATAAGCTGCCATAACTTCTAAAAGTTGATAAATTCAATAAGGGGTGGGCAGTCATGACGTCATTCAAAATGACATGAAATGAAAAAAACAAACTGTGTAGAAAATCTACATAGTTTTCTAAAAGGTTAAAAAATGCTCAACATTTAATCTGCGCGCATCATAGTATTGAAAAAAAGTATTGTCAAATTTCGTACAATTAAATATTCGATATATCATCATAAACACATGAATTTCTTAAGGAAGAAAATTTATACACTTCTGATATGAGAAAATAGGGTATAAAATGCTACATCTTGTAAGCGATATGTTGTTGAACAGTGGTTTTTAATCATGAAATCTAACTTAATTACTCGGTCAGGGCATGACAAATTAGTTGCTGAATTAAAACAACTTTGGCATGAAGAACGACCAGAAATCACCAAGAAAGTGAATTGGGCTGCAAGCTTAGGTGACCGTAGTGAAAATGCGGATTATCAGATATAACCTTTCTTTTTATACTATTTTAAATTATAATTTTATATACTATTACATATTGATAATATATCACAATTTTGAACCCCATTGTTAGCCTTAAAAAATCATGGTAAAGATAATTTTTTGTAATTAAGATTTTATCAATGAGTGAATTACAAACAGCTTTATCAGATCCACTACCATATGAAATGATAACTCTACCTGAAAATGAAGACTTCAATCTTGAGCTTTTTTATGATTATTGGGAGTTTAGTGATTTTTCACAACGCCAATTTGTCTATAAACTGAAAGAGTTGATGATTAAATATGAGTTAAAATCCATAAATACAGTTCAAAAGATTGCTAAAAAAACTGGTTATTTAGCTTTTAAAAAAAAATTAGAATGTGGAGCTTGTGAAAAGATTTTTAAAGTTGATCAACGTAAAGACATTGATTTTGATAAAGGTTATTTTTTTAAAGAAAAGTTAATCTGTGAACCATGTAGAATAAAAGCTATTGAATTACAAATAAAAAAATACATTCACTATTTTCAAAATTTTTTGTCCAAAGAGAAAGATGTTGAAGTTATCTATCCAACACAGGAATTAACATATCTAGAAAAAATTTTTATTCATTGTTTACTTTCTAAGGTCAATTTAAATTCAGAAAATATTGTTAAGAAAATTGATTGGGATTCATTTTTAGCAGTAGAAGCAAATGGTGTGGAATTTGTACTGCAAACCATTATAAAAAAGGGTTATATTTTAAAAAACCAATCTAATGATGAACTTTTAGAAAAACAGAATGCGCTTAGACTAATCATTTTTAAATATGAGAAACATGTAAATAAAGAGCTTAGACAAGAGGTTAATAGTTTTTTACATTTAAATTTTAATTCTGAAATTACAGTGGTACTTCCTGAAAAATACCAAACCATTGATGATTGGATTGAATCTTTGTATGAAGAAATCATTGTTTCAAAATTAAACATAAAAGATTGTAAAGATTTAGAAAAATTCATTATAAATAAGCGTTTAAAGGAAGTCTACGGATTGCTTGATTACGTGAGTTCCTATAGAAAAATACCAGTTAAAAAGAATAATGCTCTTGAATTAGATTTAATAAGGATGCTTAGGAAGTTTGATTTACAACATATTCTGTCTTTACTGTCTTATCAAAGCAAAATGTCAGCTTCGAGACTATATGATCTAGAGCATTCCGATGATCCAAATGCGAAATTCCAAAAAGATCTTGTGTTTGGTAATAAAATTTCATCGTACTTAGATCATTTAGAAAAAAAGAATGAACAACCAAAATTCTCAAGAAGCCTTCCTGAAAACTGGACATTTTCAGAAATTGAAATGTTTGTTATTAAAGATATTATTGGTAATTATGAAAAATGGGATAAATTTACCCCTGATGAAATCTTAGCTTTATGGGTTGAAGCAGTTGGAATGCAAAATGAAGAAGAAAATTTTTGAAAATTAGAGCCTCAATTACCCATTCATTGAGGCATTTTTGATAAGATTAAGTCAATTTTTATCTTATATTCAGTGATGTTATGCCTTTACTTGATTGGGTTAATCGAAACCAAGCTGAAGAAACAGCAACTCAAGTTCCATATCACCTTTTAAAATTCGAAAAATCATATGGTGATGCTGAACAGGCAAAAGAAAACCTAATTATTCAAGGTGATAATTTACAGGCATTAAAAGCATTGCTACCACTTTATGGTGGTCAGGTGAAGTGTATTTTTATTGATCCACCATACAATACACAAAAAGCTTTTGAATACTACGATGATAAATTAGAGCATGCTCAATGGCTTTCAATGATGTATACCAGATTACAGCTTATAAAAGAGTTATTAGCTGATGATGGGTTATTTTGGTTGATTTTGGATGATAGTGAAATTCACTATGCAAAAGTGTTATGTGATGAAATTTTTAAACGTAGCAATTTTGTCTCCCACATAGCTTATGAACGATCATCTGCTGCAGGTATTGGACAAGGTGGATTTATTGTAGATACTACAGAGCACATCCTTTGTTATAAGCGTAATAAAATATTAAGTCATGATGTTAAAAACTCTTATGAAATTGATCTGAAGACTCTTAAAAGGTATAACAAATATCTAGGCAAAGTAGGCACAAAAAAATTAATAAGAGAGTTTGTTTCTAAATCTAATGGATTACCTGTACAGGTATATGAATATGATGATTTTGTAATCGAATCAATTTCGTTGAAAGATTATGAAAAAAGAAAGAGTGAAATAAATTCAGCTATTATGGAAAATTTTGAAACTCTTTTCAGAACGAATCAGATTCAAAAAGAAAATTCATTTCAGAAGGATCTTGTTTCTGAGATGGATAAGAAGAAACTTTATTCCGTAGTATATACGCCTAGCCGTGGTAAGTATGAAGGAGTAGAAACTGAACTCTTTTATTACAATGCAGAACTATTTTCATGGTTAAAAGATACGGCTGATATTCAAGGTGATCAAGTAGTAAAATATAATAATTTAACAAATTTCTGGCGACACGAAGATATTCCAAAAGCAGATATCGCTAATGAAGGTAGTGTTGATTTTAGTAGAGGGAAAAAACCAGAACAACTATTAAAAAGAATCTTTGAAATTTCGACCAAACGTGGGGATTTAGTTTTAGATTCCTTCTTAGGCTCAGGCACTACTGCTGCTGTTGCCCATAAAATGGGAAGACGTTATATCGGCATCGAAATGGGTGAACATGCTAAAACTCATGTTATTCCTCGTCTTGAAAAAGTCATTGAAGGTGAGCAAGGTGGTATCTCAAAATCTTTAAACTGGCAAGGTGGTGGAGGTTTTAGCTTCTACAGTCTAGGCAATGTAGTGTTTGATGACCAAGGTTTTTTAAATACTGATGTTAAGTTTAAAGACCTTGCGAGCTATGTTTGGTGGCTCGACACCAAAACAGCACTAAATCAAACAAACAGCTTTGAAAATCCCTATTTAGGTACACATGATGGTGTGGCTTACTATCTTCTTTATAATGGTATTTTAGGTGACAGACGTCCAAATGGTGGAAATGTCCTCACTTTCCCTATATTAAAATATTTAAATGAATGTCATGCCCATGAGGGTAAACGAGTGATTATTGGTGAAGCAAAACGAATAGGAGATGCTCGACTTGAAGCTCTAGACATTGAGTTTAAACAAATTCCATATTCACTCTATGGTAATAAGGCTAAGTAAGGATTATTCATGTCACTTCAATTAAAAAATTATCAAAATCAGTCTTTAGAAGCCTTAGAGCAATTTTTTACCTTGGCTGCATCATTTGGGGCACAAAAAGCTTTTAAGCAGTGTGTGGGCGAAAATATACAATATAACGACCGATTAGAAGGCATTCCAAGCGTATGTCTGCGTGTTCCTACAGGTGGTGGTAAAACATTACTTGCATCTCATAGTATTCCTATCGCTGCTCGAAATTATGTAAGTACGGATACTCCTATTGTTTTGTGGCTTGTTCCAACCGATATGATTCGTCAGCAGACACTCGCAGCTTTGTCAGATGTAACCCACCCTTATAGACAAGCTTTGCAAAGTTACTATGGTGATAAATTAAAAATTTGTGATATTGAAAGTTTACAAACATTAAATAAACATGATGTTAATCAATCATGTATTGTGATAGTAACTACGATTCAGATTTTTAATATTGATAGAGAAAAGACGTTCCAACGTAATGCCTACGCTTTTGATGAATCTTTGAGTGAACATTTCACTGGTTTAACAGATTTTCAGACCAAAGATATGGACCGGGTTACAGCAGATACATTGCAATATCAGCCTTTCTTGACTGAAAAGGATATTGGACGTGTTAAACACTCATTAGTTAATTTCTTTAATTTGCATCGACCAATCATCATTGTTGATGAAGCACATAAAAACCGTGGTGGTAAGACATTTTTCCCTACACTAAAGCGATTAAATCCAAGTTGCTTGGTGGAACTAACAGCTACACCCAAAGATAATAATGTACTTTATTCAGTATCGGCTGCTGAACTAAAAGTCGCTGAAATGATCAAGCTTCCTGTTGTACTTACTGAACATCCTCATAGTTGGCAAGATTGTATTCGTGATGCGCTCATTCAACGCCAAAAATTAGAGGTGTTAGCTCAAGGCGAAAAAGAATATATTCGCCCAATCTTATTGATCCAAGCTCAAGATAAAAATGGTGAAGCTAACGTAGATGTTGTAAAACAGCATTTATTAAGCGAATATGAAAATATAACTGAGGATTGGATTGCAATTTCTACAGGGCAAACCAAAGAACTTGAAGATGAAAATCTGTTTAGTCCTACAAGTAAAGTGAAGATTGTAATCACGGTAGAGGCTTTAAAAGAAGGTTGGGATTGTTCTTTCGCTTATGTATTGGCAAGTTTGCAAAACATTAACTCAGCTACTGATGTTGAGCAGCTATTAGGACGTGTTTTGCGTATGCCTTACGCAAAATTACGTCAAAACGATGAGCTGAACAAAGCATATGCCCATGTTATTTCCAGTTCTATAGCTCAAGCAACCATGCTACTTAAAGACCGTATGGTGCAGAATATGGGCTTTAATAAATGGGAAGCAGACACAGCTATTGTCGTTAATCCTCAACCTGAATTAGATCTAGGTCAAATAGGTAGTGGAGGAGCTAAGCCTACACCAGAAGTTATTATTTCTGTACCATTTGAGGTAAAGGTAGACACTATTCCTACTGAATTAAAACCTTCAATTCAAACATTAGATAACAGTCAAGGTACATCTTTAGTTATCAACAAAGGTACAACTGACGAAGAATTTGATCAAATTGAACAGGCTGTTGTTGATCAAGCAACTCCGAAGCAAAAAGCACAAGTCAAAGAAGCTTTTAATGATGCTCGTGCGGAACGTCAAGCTTATCAAGCACCTGAAAACTGGAATGCGACATTTGCATTGATTCCGCAATTAGGTTTATTTGTAGATGATGAATGGCAAGTTGCTGATAAAGAAACGATTGAAGACTCTGTGGAATGGAATCTACTTGATTTCCCTGTGCAGCTTGAGGGCTTTAATATCAGAGAAACTGTAAACAGTTTTGAAATTGATCTAAATATTGAAGATCAAGAATTAAAGTATGGACAATTAGGTAGCCAACAAATTCATTTTTCTGACATGCCAACACTCATCACTGAAAATGATTTACTAAACTGGCTGGATCGCAAAGTAAGACGTCAAGGTTTAACACAACGTCAATTACGGACTTATCTAACGAAACTGATTAGTTATTTGCTGAATGTACGAAATTTCTCTCTAACTCAATTGCATCGTGCTCAGTTCCAATTGTCACTTGCAGTTTCAAATGAACTGGATCGTTTATTTGAACTGGCTCGTAAGAAGGCTTTTCAGGGAGATTTATTTAGCCAGTTACAGGTAGCTAATGAGTCTAAACTCGAAAATAGTTTTGAATTTAAGCGTGGTATGTATCCTGCTAAGAAACCTTATCGTGGGAGTTTCAAATTCAAGAAGCATTTTTATGCTCAAATTGATGATCTAAGGGAAAAAACAGACAGTGGTAATATTTCTGAAGAGTTCCAATGTGCTCAACTTTTAGACTTACACCCTAAAGTAAAATATTGGGTGAGAAATATTCCTAAGCAACTACAATATTCTTTTTGGCTACCAACTGAAAAAGACTATTTTTATCCTGACTTTGTTGCTGAGTTGGTCGATGGTTCTATTTTTGTTTTAGAGTACAAAGGTGGTCATTTAGATACTGCTGATGATGCTCGAGTGAAAAATGCTATTGGTAAGCAATGGGCTAAGGACAGTCAGGGCAAACGACTATTCTTGATGGCTAAAAAGCAAGATGAGTTTGGACGTAGTTTGGAAGAACAGATTAATTTAGTAATTAGTGAAAGTTTGAATCAGGGATAAAAAATAATGGCGGAAACAATCAGAATTGCTGAATTGGCAAATTTAATTACAAAAGAAATTGGAGATTTTCTAAAATGGACTATTCATCCAGAGAATGATTTGAATTTTCCATGTTTAATGAAAACTAAACATTTTGATGGAGCCAAAGAAACTGATGATAAAACGCATCCCACCGATTTAGTAATTTATTATGAGGATCCATATGAAAATAAGAGAGTTTATTTAAATACAGATTTAAAAAGTTATGAAACAAAGTCAATTGGTCCCGCATCAGTTAAAGAATGGTTAACTAGTATCACTAAAGGGACTGTTTGTAGTTTAGCTAGTGATGAATGGAGACAGCGTTACGGTATTGAAGGTAGTTATGAAATAAGAGGACTGCTTTTTATATATAACCATGATGGGAAATTTGATAAACCTTTTTTTTCATACATATATGACTATCCTAATCCACCACATACTGGTAAAAGAGCACCACAAAGATTTCATTTAAAAGATTTAAATGTACCTGCTAACTTGAAACTCCATGTAATGGATCCCTTATTGATAGACAATATTTTATCAATTAGACATGATTTGAATATATTGAGGTCGGAGCAAAAGGTTCCACTTTCAGATGCATATGCACCTATTTCATTCTTTTACCCGACTAGGCAGAGATTTAAAAGTAGGTTTACGCCACAGGAATGCCCAGCTACGATAGAATTGATAAGTGGCCCTTTTTTTATAATGGCCTATGATAATTATACTGATTTTATACCAAATCCGTCAGAACCTGGTACTTCTACTCCAGTACATAAAAGTAGAGGAAATATCATATATTACAAAGAAATGGGTAATACCGTTGATGAGTTTATATATTTGATTGAAACCTTAATGATGTATGAGTTAATTGCTGAAAACTGTATAACTCGTATCAGACATTGTACGAGGGATAAGGCTACTACAGCCAAGCAAAACTTTATTTCAGCAATTGAAAAATATTGTGTTATGTGGGATTACAGTGACAGTATGAGGTCAATATTTAATAAAATTGAATTCGATGAAGTCACAATAATACAAAAAGTTTTTTGCAATAAAAAAATTGATAGATCACCTATTAAGGATTGATAAATGAGTAAATCATATAATATACCTAATGATTATAATATATATAGTGCATTAAGTACTGGTAAAGTATCTGAGTCTGTTATTAATACTCTTTTTTTAAAAAGAGGTATCATTCTAGGAGGAAAAACCACTAGGGAAAATAAGGCTGATTACTTCTCCTCATTTATGCATAGTTTTGATGATTTTGAGGTTATATCTTCCCAACATAGTAAAGTTGAAAGGTCTGAATATATTAGCTCCACTAATTTGAATACAAAATTAGAAGTTGAAGATTTAACTCCAATTTTTTCATCTATAAAATCATCCTTACAAAAAGATTTGGCCAATATACAATTAAAAAATGTGTCTCAAACAATTAATGGAGATACTCTATCTCTTGAGTTTGAATATGAGAAATTTCATCCGGAAAAACAATTGTTTGCACAAAAGGAGGTCAAGAAGTCAGTATTAACATTTAAAAAAGTTGAAAATACAGAACAATTTTATTTAGAACATCCTTCTACTCCAGAAATGATAACTTGGAGTGAATCAGTAATTAATACGTTAAAAGAACATGATAGTGATTTAAATATTGATAAAATTGACTTAATTGGTTTAACAAGCCCAGATCTTTACTGGCAATTTTTTGATGAATTAACAGCAAAATTGGATAAATTTCATCGTACAAATGTGGTTGAAATTCTTTTTAAAGATCCGAGCCGTAATGCTGATGATGAAGATGATGGAACCTACAAACTTATAAGTGCATCTTATCGAGGAAACCAACTTCATTTATCTGAAGATTTTATGGCTAAGTTGGATGATGGATATCGCTTATATAGATTTAACTGGGATTGTATTGATTCTTCGATAAGTGATTCAGATAAATATAGATTATCTATCAAAGTTACTTATGATGAAGATGGTAGAAGTAACTTTTCATTTATAACAAAAGGTTTTTATAAGAAAAAGGAGGATAAATTTGCTAAAACACCTAATTCACTTCCAAAAAATTTAGATTTGGAGCTTAATAAAATAGTATTTAATAATGGCATAAGTTTAATAAACTCAATAACTTCTAAACCGTTAAAAGTTAAAATTTTAAAAAAGGATGATAATTCTAGTTTAGAAAACACTGGGAGTGGTGGGTAATGAAATTTCATATTTGGGAGTGTAGCTTTAAAATAACTTTTGATGAATTGATTGCTGATTTAATTAAGGAGAATATTAATAATTTTCTAAATATTAAGTTTGATTCTAGTATTCTGACCGCTACTTTTTACAAAGAAATGAAACGTGTTGAGAAAACAATAGATAAAGATGGAAAAGAGACACTAATTTCATTTGATTATTATCTATATCAAGATTTCTATTTCTACAAGATTGATGATAGATTATTTCTTGTTATAAATGAACCAAATAAATATACGAAATATTTTGTTGATTTTATTTCCTCTTGTTTGAAAACAAAAATAGCATTTAAAAATAAGCAAATAAATCTGAAAAATCTCATGGTTAAGGCAAGAGAGTTAAATCAGTTTCAGGTTTTTAAGGCAAGATTTAATGAATTGCCTCTGTCTAAGAACTCTAAAGGTTCATTAGATGTTTCCTCAACTCAAAATGCAATTTTAGATTTTGAAAGTATTTTTGGCGATATTTATTATGATTTGTCAAAAATAAAATTTTCCTACTTTGATGAGTTTATTCATACAATTGAGTTGTCTAAAAGTGGGCTCATCGTGATTTCAAAAAATACTGATGTTCGAATTAAAACAGTTTCTAGATTAATCAAGATACTTTTTTTCTAGCTCGAATCTAAAGGGGATCCAAAACTAACTATTTTAGTAATATCCTATACTTATAATATACCAACTTTTTTTACCCTTCGGTGTTTGTACTTGAATTTCATCATCTACAGATTTTCCTAAGCAAGCTTTTGCTATAGGTGATTGAAGGGAAATATAATCTTTACGACCATAGATTTCTTCATCACCTACAATTCGAAATTTAATTGTTTCCCCCTCATCATTTTCTAATTCAACCCATGCACCAAAATAAGCTTTCCCATCTTGTTCAGGGCTATACTCTACTTTATGAGCTACTTCAAAAAGTTTAGTTAAATATCTAATTCTACGGTCAATTTCACGTAGCTTTCTTTTGTTATAGTGGTAATCAGCATTTTCAGATCTATCACCAAGACTTGCTGCCCATGAAACAATCTTCGTAATTTCAGGGCGTTCGTTTCGAACTAAATCATTTAACTCATCTTGTAAGCGTTGATAACCTTCAGCCGTTAATAATTTACGATTCAAGACAAATACTCCAAAGCTTTGCGCAAGGCATCTAATGTTGAAATTTTAAAAACTGGCTTATTAGACTCATCGACTAGTTCACCAAAATGGGTAGGCTTTAAATTCCATTTTTTTTGAAAATCAGTAGACAGTAAATATTGTAATGCCCGTACTTCTTGATCAGAAAGCTTAAAAGATTCTTTGGGTATAATATTCTTATGATCATAAATATCAATCCTTTGCTTTGGTGGAATGATCTCACGGATCATTTGCTGAGCTTCTTTAAGCTCAGATGCCATAATGCGTACAAGCAACTGATGTTTTGGATTTTGAATCTCTTCAATCCATGCATTGTCTGTCTGAGATGGTTTTGTCAATTTAGCCGTCTGTGATGAAGCATCTGCAAAACATTGAATCAGTACTCTATATTTTTCACCTGTCTTATTCCTGATACTTTGTGCTTTTGGAACACCTCGATTAAATCCTAAATTAGCAATTGTACTTACAGAAAAATCCTGAATTCCGCGTTCCTGTTGCTCAATACATACATCATAGATTGCATCAAGCGACTGCTGAATTTTTAGAGATGAGCCATGTTTTAATTTATTTAATAACTCTTCAGGATTCATGACTAGCCTCAATCAATGTTGGTGAATTATGTAGAATGAGTTCAATTTCTGATTTTGAAATTTGTTCAGTTTCAGAAAGCTCCATCAATTTAAGCTTGCCATCCATAACACTTTGTACTTTATCCCAAGATTTGAGACGACTCATCAATAATTTAAAAATTTGATTGCCTGCCGAAAGTTGCTGTTCTTTAGATAACATGAATAAAGCAGGCATAATTTCATTAAATATCGCCATTTTATCAATGAGCTGAGTCCTTGGATAAATAGCTTGATCTGCATTACAAGATTTATAAATGACTGCATTTTCACAGACTTCTTGTAATTGTTGATAATGGCTCACTTCTTCCATTTCTAATATTAATTCAGCATTAGGGGCTGTAATTAAGGAAAGTTTTTCATCACTCTCTATAAGGAGATTGCTGTTGATGAGCTTGTGGCATTTCGTAATATGACTATATGCTGCTTGAATATCACACAAAAGTATATCCAATTTCTTAGCAGCAGTTTCATATTCTGATTCCAAATTTCTAAGTTCAGTCTCGAGATTTGATCTTTTTGCTGCACCTTCAAATTTTTCTTTCTTTAAGTTGGCTATATATTCTTCTTTTTCAATATTATCAATACTTTGATTAATCTGATTGATTTTAATTTGTAGTTTCGAACATATTTTATTTTGATCATTGGATTGGAGTGATATTTCATTTGTAATTGCTAATAAACCACCAATAAAGGCGGGTCCAGTAATGAAATGTCTACAACGTATACAATTTTGAGTTCCTAAATAACCTTGAGGTGTAGGGGTATAGAATGAACTACTTTTTATTAACTCTCCGCCATCTTCACATCTTGAAGCTGCAAAAGGGCATATACCATAATCTCTGAAAATAAAATTACCCGCAGGAACCTCATTAGATAAAGCTTGCAGTAACTCCATATTATTGCCAACTAATTGGTTTTTAACACTTTCAATTTTATTTTGCTCAATTGTTCTTTGAATAGATTCGACTTCAGATTTTAAGGCTATTTTTTCACCTTCCTCTAATCGAGTTCTAATGTCATGATTGGAAACTTTGCAATAATAGATCGACATGATCACAGAGCTGTGTCCAACAATTTTCATCACAATTTCAATTGGCATACCCATTTCAAGAACATAGGCTGTAATGAGGCTAACACGCATACTATGAGGCGTATATTTGGATTTATAGCTTCCGAGTGTGGCAGCATTTCCATCTAAAGTTGCTAAAACTAAATTTGAAGGTTGAATATGAAACAAAGCCGTAGCAAGCCTAGGTGTAAGTGCATTTGAAACAGCTGCTGGTTCAAAATCATTAAAGCGCCTAAAAAGAAAACAATTCAATCCTTTGGCTTTTCTTTGCACCTCATTTAAATTTGTTCTTTGGCAATCAATCCAAGCACTAGGATATGAGATAGAATTATATTTTTGTTGCCATTTTCGTAGCCTAATTAACCAATATGCTAAATCTTCAGATATCCACGGAATGGTGTAACCTTGCCCATTGTTATTTGTTTTATTTGTGGTGGTAAAAATACCTGTCTGACCATCAGGCATTCTTTTGATAAACGATTGTTCTTTGGTTAAACCCGAAAGTGGAGAACTATTTTTTTTCCAGATAATTTTATTTTGTGGGTCCAATTCAGCTAAATATTCATCAGCTTCACCAGAGTCATTATAAGCAATTTGACGACCACGTAATGGCACTTTAGTAAGTGCATAGGTATGAATCCAATCGGTAGGACACCACAAATAAGCTTGATTATCGACGATACGATAAACACAATCAGGATCATATAAGTCTAGTTGATCGAAATTGATTTTAATCCAATCTGCATCAAACTTATGCAAATGCTCTAGATCCTGAAAGCATTTTGCATTTGCAGGCATAATCCATTCTTGGACCTTTTTTACGAAATGATATTGTAAACATGGCTTTGTAGTTTCAGAACGGATTGAGTTAGATGATATATTTTGTTGATTGAGTAAAAGGGAGAATGGATTTCGAGCATTATCGACTCGTACTATTTCGCCTGTTTCTTCATCTTCAATCGTTAAATCATTATCAATGATGTAATCTAAGAATTCATTGACATAAACAACGAGTTTCCTCCTCATCGGTTCAGATTCTATATTTTCAAGAATATCTCGAAAGGGTCTTACATCGAATTTTTCCTGTATAAGAAAAGCATGTGGTGTTCTGCTTTTATCAAATTGTTCAATATAAAGACGGACGAAACGACAAAGCTGAGTTTCTTTAGTTCCACCACCACGGGCTTTAGCCATAAACTCTTTGATCTTCATTGCCCAAGTAACATAGTCTGGTGAAATAAAATCAGGCTTAAATGGCTCTGTTTTTCCTAAAAATTTATACCAGTTTTCCCATTCATCTTCATAACTACCTTGTGGATCAAGTGGGATAGATGGATCATTTTGTTTAATTACAAAGCCTTTATACGCTTTTGCATTTTTAAAACTATGCTGTTGAACAATAGTTTTTAGCTCTTGATATGGAATGAAGTCAGGGATATCAAAAAGATCTTTATAGCTGATCCATTCATCATAAATTCGTTCAGGGTGTGCAGGTAGCCCATATTCTTTGTAACTTTGTTTATATGATACTGAGTTCGTAATGCCTGTATTTTTACAGAATTGCTTTAAAGAATCTAAGTCAGGAAAAGTCGAAAACTCTTTATTAAATCGTTTACTTTCAATTTGTCTGATTACTTGAGGTTTAATCATTTAATCGCTCTCAACTTTTCTTGTACTTCTTCAATTGTTGGTTTGATATAAACAAGGCACGAAGTCGGACTTTTATGATGCATGGCTTTTTGAATTTCGACTTGATTTAAACCAGCTTGACGCGCACGAAACCCATATGAATGACGATGACCATGCTCAGTCGTACCAAGAGCTTTTTTACAAATTAATCCGATGCGCTCTACTGCACGTTTATGCAGTCGTTGAAAATTTTTTATAGTTTCAGGCTCACCTAAATTATTTGTAAATGCAAAAGGGTGAGGATTACTTCTCTGTGGTTCTATACGCTGATATTTGAGATAGTTTGCCCAAATTAATAAGAACTCTTTAGCTTTTTCAGGTGGATTAAATACAACCTCAAAGTAACCTTGTTTAGATGTAAGTAATGGGTTTTTCCAACCTGCATATAAACGTTCGGTAAATAGGTAGTTATTTCTAGGTTTAAACGATGTTTGGGATAAAAGAAATTCACGTCTATTTTTGAAATGAGGATCTGGAGCCATACCTAATTCAGGATGATAAATACGAACAAGAGCTTCTTGAGGACGGTTTGGATTTAATGTGATATCTGAAGTATAAATATGAAAAATTTCACTTTTCCTAAGTCCACCGTAATTCATCAACATCGTAATCGCTTGCGATTTATAGTCGTATTTTCCGTTTTTTTCGAACCCTAAGTAAATCAATCTTTCAATTTGATCTTCAGGAAAACGAACTGCATATTCAAAATCAATCAGGTCCTCATTGAATGAGCCAACCAAACGAACTTGCTGTTGTGATAAATCTTTTTTAGTTAAATGATTTAGAAAGACATTTGCTTGTTTATGATAATAAGCACACCAATTCAGACGTTCTTCATAACTTGTGGCTTTGCGAAATGGATTTATACGAATTGTTGAATGTTCATCTTGTAACGTCAGAAAATCTGTGTAATGGGTAATATGAAATAATAGGTTATTGGTATCTCTGACTGTGCGTGGTCGCCAATAAAGATCAAGAGAATCAGTACGGGTTGTTGGATCAATTGTGCCTGTGATTAATGCTTCAGTGAAAGCTTTGAGTAATTTAGTAGCATTCTCAATTTGTGGAACAGAATTTATATACTTCAATAAAAGTTTAAGTGCATAACAAGATCTTTCTTTCCATGATTCACTTTTTGAATTAAACCAAGCCAAATAGCGCAAATGAGAAATTATGACTCCTTTCTCAGTCAAGATACAAGGCAAGACCAAGGTAGTTTGAGTAGAACAATCTTTGTAATTTACATAAATTTTCTTAACGTAAGGCATATACTATTTAGTATGAAGTATGGGGTCTTTATAGTTTGAACTTATCATTATTTGATCAATTGTCAACATAGAATATTAAAAATAGTATGTTGAACAATGGGGTTATAATATCAATACAATAAGCAGCTACTTAGAAAAATTGATCGACGCGTACGCTATTTAGGAAAACGTTTAGAAGAATTAAAAATCATTGATTACGCACCTGAGCAAGACGGAAAGGTTTACTTCGGCGCTTGGGTAGATATTGAAAACGAAGAAGCCGAGCAAAAAACTTTACGTATTGTGGGAATCGATGAAATTTATGATCATCACCCGCAACATATCTCAATTGAATCGCCGATGGCTCGTGCACTGCTCGGTAAAGAAGTAGATGATGAGATTGAAGTACACACACCATCTGGAAAAAAGCTTTGGTATATCAATACAATTCGTTATGAAAAGAACGAAAACCCAGAAAACTAAATTAATTTGTATTTATTTTGAGCGTTTGAATTAAAAGTTAAATAAAAGGTTTGCCAACTTGAGTTTTTATTTATATTATAGCGCTCGTTGGAAGCGTGGCAGAGCGGTTTAATGCACCGGTCTTGAAAACCGACGAGGGTGTGAGTCCTCCGTGAGTTCGAATCTCACCGCTTCCGCCAAATTCTTAAAAAGCCCTTGTTAATGACGAGGGCTTTTTTTTATGCCTGTTTTTTTATTTTCTCTGCTTATATCAATTTTGAATAACGCTATTTAATTTTTATAAAAATATGTGCTTATATTTTTCCTTATTGTCATCTTAGTTTGATTTATAAGTAATAAAAATCGATTGTTCTTCTCATTTAATAACTCACTATCCACTCTTAAAATAAAAACTTTAATCTTCATTTAAGTTCAACTCTTTAATTTATTACATAGCAATTGATTTCTTTAATAGGTCAGAAAAACTCAAACATGACTTTATTTTAGCTAAATCAAAAAATTAAAGTGAGTTATAAAAAATGAACCAATTCGTAACAAGTTCGAAAAATATTATTCGTGGTAAATCTCACCCCGAATTTTTGCAAGATGAAGTACTCGCCGATATTTTTATTCAAACTGCTCAAAATCTCTCAGATAAAACAGCTTTAATTGAAGCAAATAAAACGTTGACGTATGGGGAGTTATATCAGCAAGCCTTAATTATGGCTCAACATTTGACGATAAGAGGGGTTAAACCAGGTCATATTGTTGGGTTATGGGTACCTCGTGGTATTGAGCTTTTAAAAGCCCAATTGGCTATTTGTTTGAGTGGCGCAGCGTGGCTTCCTTTTGATATGGATACGCCAGCCGACCGTATTGCGGTTTGTCTTGAAGATGCCGAAGCTGTCGGGATGATCACTACCGATGAATGGTATGAACACTTAGCTGAAGTGCCACAAACAAAATGGACAAATACAGAACTTCAAAAGCCACTCAGTGAAAATATTCCTTTAGCTAGAACGACCTCCGATCAACCTGCGTATATTATTTATACGTCAGGCTCAACGGGTAAGCCGAAAGGTATTGTGATTACCCAAAAAAATATTTGTCACTTTCTACGTAGTGAAAATAATATTTTAGATATTCAAGAGCAAGATAAAGTCTATCAAGGCTTTTCGGTCGCTTTTGATATGTCGTTTGAAGAAATTTGGCTTTCTTATTTGGTTGGTGCAACTTTGTGGATTGCACCTAAGTCGCTTGTCAGTGACCCTGAACGTTTATGCCAAACATTAAAGCAGGAACAAATTACAGTATTACACGCAGTTCCAACATTACTGGCTTTATTCCCTGAAGATGTACCTAACTTAAGAATTATCAACTTAGGTGGGGAAATGTGTCCGGATTCACTGGTTGACCGTTGGGCATTACCTCACCATCAAATGTTTAACACTTATGGTCCAACTGAGACTACGGTTACTGCAAGCCTTGAGTCGTTAGCACGTGGTAAACCCGTCACGATTGGGAAACCATTACCAAACTACGGTATGTTGGTGATTAATGCAGAACGAGAATTACTGTCTCAAGGTGAAACAGGTGAGCTCTGTATTTTTGGTCCGAGTGTGGCACCAGGCTATTTAGGACGACCTGATTTAACGGCTGATAAGTTTATTGAAAACCCATGGGCAATGAGTGCGGATGAAGAATTGCTCTACCGGACTGGGGATTTGGCAAAAATTGATGAATTTGGTCAAGTACACTGTTTAGGCCGTGCTGACGATCAGGTGAAAATTCGTGGTTTCCGTGTTGAACTCGGTGAAATTGAAGCTGCGCTTTGTGATATTGACGGCATTGGCACAGCAGCGGTAATTCTACGTCAAGAAGACGGAATTGATCAGCTGATTGCTTTTATTGCATCTGAGCTTGATGCGAAACAGCCCATAGAAATTAAGCAGCTTCGTCATACTCTAGGTCAACGTTTACCACCTTATATGGTGCCAAATCGTTTTGAAATTATTGAAGAAGTACCGCGTTTATTGTCTGGAAAAATTGACCGTAAGGCTTTAAAAGCAAGACCGCTTACGAGTGTGATTGACCGCAGCGAATCTGATCAGCCGCAAAATCCAGCCGAAGAAATTCTATTTGAAATTTTGAATCGCTTGTTTCCAAACATGCCGATTAAACTAGATTCGGATTTCTTTGATGATTTAGGTGGGCATTCGCTTTTAGCCGCTGTTTTAGTTTCAAATCTGCGTGAACATCCCCAATATAGCCATCTTACAATTCAAAGCTTATATCAAGCGAGAAGAGTGGGAGCAATTGCCGCTTTAATGTTAGAGCAACCAGAACCTACTTTATTTGATAGCCAGATTGGGCAAGACAACCCGCGTAATCAAACTTATAAATGGTTATGTGGTATTGCACAGCTTGCGACTATTCCCGTTTTAATTTCGATTAATATTTTGCAGTGGTTGGCGCCTTTCTTTACCTATCACTATTTTACTGGTGGAACCCGAGACAGCATTCCATATGCAATCGCGTTGTCTCTATTGGTTTATATCAGCGTTATTATTACCAGTTTCGTCGTTTCAATTGCCGTTAAACGATTATTAATGTTGGGCGTTGGTGCAGGGCGTTATCCACTTTGGGGAATGACGTATTTCCGTTGGTGGTTAGCAGACCGTATTAGCAATATTTCACCAGTTTATTTATTGTCTGGTTCAACTTTACTTAACCTCTATTTAAAAGCACTCGGCGCAAAAATTGGACATGATGTCACCATTAGTTCAGTTCATATTCGCATGCCATCTTTACTTACTGTTGAAGATGGAGTGAGTATTGGCTCTCAAGTGAATTTAGAAAATGCCAAAGTCGAGCACGGTCATTTGGTGTTGGGTTCAATTCATCTTAAAGAAGATAGCTATGTGGGTTCCTATGCTGTATTAGAAGAAAATACAGTGTTAGAAAAACAAGCTCATGTAAATGCCTTAACTTCAATTGAATATGACACAGTAATACCAGCCGGAGAAATTTGGGATGGTACGCCAGCTAAAAAAATAGGGCATATCGATGAGCAGGCTAAAATGCCAGAACGTCCTAAATTATCGTTTATTCGTAAGATTTCTGAATATGGATATTACGGAATTAGTGCGCTAATTATTGCTTGCCTATTCTTTATTCCAATTTTCCCAAGCTTTCTTTTGGTCGATTGGTTAGATGCAAATGTATTTAATATTAGTACGAATGACCACCTACAAATCGCACTTTATTATTTTGTTTTAGCCATTCCAGCTAGTGCAATGATGATGATGATTACTGCTGTCATTTCTTCAGCAATACGCAAAATTGCATTGCCTCGTCTTGAGACTGGAACGTACGCTGTTCATGGCAGCACGTATTATCGTAAATGGTTTGCATCTCAAATTTTAGAAACAAGCTTACAAACATTGCACGGTCTGTTTGCTACGATTTATGCGCCAACATGGTTCCGCATGTTAGGGGCAAAAGTAGGTAAAAATACTGAAATTTCTACCGCAAATGGCGTTATTCCTGAAATGCTAACTTTGGGTGAAGAAAGCTTTATTGCCGATGCGGTAATGTTGGGCGATGAAGAAATTAAAGGCGGTTGGATGACATTAAAATCGACCAAAATCGGTAACCGTAGCTTTGTCGGAAACAGTGCTTATATTGCTGATGGAACTGTTTTACCAGATAACGTTTTAATTGGCGTACAGTCAAAAACACCAGATAACCTTGAAATGTATGATGGTCAAACTTGGTTTGGTTCGCCGCCATTATTATTGCCTGCACGTGAAGCTGCCGAAAAATATCCAGACCATTTAACCTTTAAGCCAAGTTTCAAGCGCCGTTTCATGCGTGGTTTTATTGAAGGTCTTCGTGTTGTATTACCAGCCGCACTCGCAATTGGCGTGGGTTATATGATCGTGCTTGAGATTATTGATGTTATTAATAAATACAACATCCCAACTGGTTTATTGGCTTTAACGCTTGCTGGTTTACTCTATGGTGTCGGCTGCTTCGTTATTGTTGCATTGATGAAGTGGACTTTAATTGGTCGTTATCAACCGCGTTCAGCGCCAATGTGGACCATGTTTGTATGGTTAAGTGAAGGGATTACCAGCTTATATGAATCAGTTGCGATTCCTAACTTCTTAAACTACTTAAGAGGAACGCCAATGCTGCCATTCTTCTTGCGTATTTTGGGTGTTCAAATTGGTAAAGATGTTTACATGGATACGGCTGATATCACTGAGTTTGACTGTGTAAGCATTGGTGACCGTGCAGAGTTTAATAGCTTCTCAGGTCCACAAACCCACTTGTTTGAAGATCGTATTATGAAAATTGGACAAGTGAATATTGGAAATGATGTAGTCGTAAATTCACGTAGTATTATTTTATATAACGCCAATGTTAGCCACCATGCAGTGTTAGGGCCATTAACATTAGTTATGAAAGGTGAAAATATTCCTGCTAAATCTGCGTGGATTGGCTCACCAGCTGTGCCTTGGGTTCATAAATAATTGAAACTGAGTTTAACTAACTAATTTAAAAGCCTTTGTGAAAACAGGGGCTTTTTTGTGCATAGGACATAAATTACAGTCATAGTTAGCTTAAATATTGCTAATAAATCCTGAAAATTTCATATAAATCAAATAAGTACATATTTTAATCAAAACTGTTTTATTTATATAATATGTTTTTTATTATCAGTACCTTACCAAGAGCACGTCTATATATCAAAATCGAACAAGTTATTTGTAGAATATTCACTTATTGATATATGATGATCCAATATTTAGAAACTGATTCAAAACATAATTCTGTTGTTCAGCGAGCAAGATCAAGGAAGAAATAAGGCTGAATTCAGGCTTCTAAACCCTTATATATCTGGAATAACTTCCAGCCAAATATTGCATTTCGACCCAATGGTTGGGAATGCCGCGCTCTTTTGTAGAGTAGGCGTTTCCTATTTTAGGATGTATCTATGAAAAAATTATTTAGTGTCCTGTTCAGCGCATCTGTACTCACACTGACTGCATGTAATAAACAACCTGCACAAACTGAAAATACAGCACCAGCTAAAGACAAAACTGAATCAGTACGCACAATTAAACTTGTTTCAACAGGTTCAGATACTGACGTATGGAAATATGTTGCAACGCTTCCTGAGACTAAAGAAGCGGGTATTAAACTTGAAGTAACTAACCTGACTGACTACGTTGTATTGAATACATCTGTAGCAAGTGGTGAACAAGACGTAAATGCGTTCCAGTCATTTAACTATTTAGCAGCTTACAACGCTTCTAATACAGCTAAAGTTGCTGCTGTTGCAACAACTTACTTGGAACCAATGGGTCTTTATGCAAATACAGCTAAAACTGTTGATGAGTTCCCACAAGGCGCTACAATCGCGATTCCAAACGATACTGCTAATGAAGCTCGTGCATTAATATTATTACAGTCTGCTAAACTCATTAAACTTAAACCAGACT
The DNA here is from genome assembly GCF_052824995.1 of Acinetobacter sp. 1124_18A. Lineage (NCBI taxonomy): Bacteria > Pseudomonadati > Pseudomonadota > Gammaproteobacteria > Moraxellales > Moraxellaceae > Acinetobacter > Acinetobacter sp. 1124_18A. The sequence goes on from NZ_VTDF01000001.1 coordinate 78,219, forward strand.
TTGATCCTGTAAAAGGGACGACCAATGATATTGCTGAAAATCCTAAAGGTTTGAAATTAAAACCAATTCAAATGACTACAGCAGTTCGTGTTAAAAACGACGTTGATGCAATTGTATTGGGTAATACATTGGCACTTGAAGGCGGTTTAAACGTACTGAAAGATTCTATCTTCCGTGAACCTGTTGACCAGTCTACAAAGCTTTATGTGAACTTATTAGGTGTGGCTGAAGCGAATAAAAATGACCCGATCTATACGAAGTTAGGTGAACTTTACCACTTACCTAAAGTACAAAAGTTTGTGAGCGAAAAATTTGCAGGTACAAAAGTTGAAGTTAACAAACCTGTTTCTGAGTTTACAGACATCAAATAAGTAATTTTTTAATTTAAAATTATTTTTCAAAGCTAAGCCTCGGTAATCGGGGCTTAGCTTTTTTTATTTAAATTATTGTAGGCGAATTAACTAATAATATTCAAAAGCATAAATCCCTATTAATATTGGAACTTTTTTGGTTCTAGAGTATGTAATTTAAGTTGCCAATAAGTAATTTTTACTTTAGACAGGATAGCCTAAAGTATTAAAGCTGGCGTCATATTCTGTCGTATAGCTTATTACACATTCTTCCTTTTAATTAGGTTTTTATATAATTTATATTTTCTTAATGTTTTTTAGGTGAATTTAAATGAGTGAAAACAAGGCAATCTTTATAAAACCGAATCATTTAGGTTTAAATATCCCCAAATTAGATCCTATTCTAGTAAATAGAAATAAAGCCAAGGGAATTGAAACTACTTTAGTATTAGATTGTAATATCTTAATAAAAATGGAACAGACAGTTAAAGCGGGAAATAAGTGGAGATCTGTTAGAGAGAATGGATTAGATAATTTAATTAAATTGCTTCAACGATGTAATCCATATAGTGTCTGCTTATCTCCAGGGTTTGCATTGAAAGAAATGCCCCCACAAAATGCTAAAATCTGTATGGATTTCTATGAGGCTTTTTGTTCAGCACATTTACCAAATTTCGTTGATACGCCTAATAGTACACGAAAGGCTTATACTGGTTTTAGTAGTGACTATGGTTTTGGAGATTTGACTACTGAAGCAAAGTTAGTATTCGTATTACCTTATCTTAATTTCCTTTGTTTAAATTACATTGAATATTGTTATTCAGGTACTTCAATTGAAAAATTTAAAGCTTATGTTGACCTGCTAGAAGAAAAAATTGATTTGTTAAGTGCTACAGAAATTGAAATAGCCAAATATTGTTTTTTTAATACAACAAAACTTGAAAAAGGAAACATTAAAGAATTTTGTAAACAAATTAGAAAAAACTCAGTTCTATATAAAAAGGGCAAGCGTGCTACAGAAATAAGTCAAATTTGGAAAATAGCGTTTAATGCAGCGAGTGATATTCATTTGTTGCATGCAGCAAATTCAATGGATAATAAATTTTTAGATAAAGTAAAACAAGATTGCTGGGTTGTGACAACGGATAAAAAACTAGCTGCTTTTTGTGAGCTTTTTCATCAAGTAAGTGTTGAAGGAGTATTGCAACCTTATGCTATGGCAACTATACCTGAAGAAATGGTTAATAGTGAATATTGGCAGTCTGCAAATGAATATTTTATATCAAAAAGTATGGAGCGTCGTGAACATCACTTATCAAGAAAAGTTAATCTAGAAAAACTACTTTTAGTAGTGGATGATGTGATCTCTATGCTAGGAAAAGATTTTAAACCAACTTGAATTTAATTTTTTTATAATATTGATATACATTTTATATTTAGTAACAGATAGGCTTATCTTAAGATAGGCTTATTTAAGTTTTTCAAACGAAAATTAATTTAGTTTTTTAATCTGATTAGGAGTTATATTCACTATTAAATATAGAAGATTTAATTGGCTTTAATGTCATTTGTAGAGGCTATAATTAAGAAAAATAGCCCCTTCTAATTAATAATATTCCGATTCAAATTTTTACTATGATTAAGAAGGATTCTTTTGTTTACCATCTCCATCTTTACTATTTGCTGATGTTGTGCTCTTAAATAAATCTATGGTGGCTTTAAGTATATCTGTATTTATTTTCATTTGATCTTGTAATAAATCTCCAGATTTATCTATTTGTGTTTTATCAACATCTTTACCAAAGTATTTCAGTGCAAGTTCTTCTCTGATATTATTGGCAACATCTTGATCCATTCCTGAAACATAATCTGGAAAGGCTTCTAACTCAAGTTTTGTTTGTTTTGCTTGCTCTTGTCTTAACTGATAGAAACTCGTAAGTTTTAAAAAATATGTTGATAGAGTGATCCCGACCAATAAAATTGCAAATTTAAAAATAATATATTTTAATGTGTTTCCATTGAATGGATATAAAGTTTGATTATTTAGTGTTAAGCAATTAGGACTTGTATTTATTGATAGGCTACAAGATAAACCTACTATATTATCCCATATTCCAATTAATGGATTGTAACCTACAGTAAACATAAAAGTTAAGATTACAAAAGTAAAAAAGTAAAATCTATACTTTGCTTCTAATTTTTTAAAATCATTTTCAATTTTTGAATAAATATCCGCACTTGATTGGTTCTTATTTGAATTTTCAATTTTATTGAGTTTAACTAAGTTGTCACTATAATATTTTTGTACAGATATTAATTCATCTTTTAGTTTTAAATTAGTTAACTTTTCTTCTAGAGAGTTTTTGCTTAATTGTTTAAAAGTAAATAAATTGAAGTTTGGGTCAAGATAGTTTTTAAATATTTCTGCTAATTCATTGTCAAGTGTTGTATTAATCTCTCTTAGTAATTCAGTAACACTAATGTCATATTCAATAAATTTATTGAAATTTTTATTTATAATAGAAAGTATAAATAAGAGTTTTTCATCTAATTTATGGTTTTCTTCATCAAAATTTACAAGAGTATTAATTACTCTTACTAATATGTCTAGTTTTTCTATTGCTTGATTTTTACCCTTTAAATCCTTTTCGGGTACAACTATTTCTTGAGTAAGTTTAATAAAAAAATCAAATGCTTCTGCGTATGAACTTGTATCATCTTTTCAAAACTCTAAGTTTTCAAAACTCTAAGTTTTCAAAACTGACCATTCCATTGTAAATGTTTAAGTTTAAATAATTTCTTTTCATCTTTCTGATCTTTGATTAAAGTTTAAAATTTTATGTAGGGAGAGAGTATAAATATAAATTCTAATTGAAGAAACCCTAGTCAGTTTTTTAGTTTACAAAAAAAATAAATAGTGTGTTTAATAAGCATTTTAATAATATTTTTAGATTATAAAATTTCAGGTATTAAAAATATTAGTGAACTATGGAAATACATAAATAATATAAAGGATTGCCTAAGATTAGCCTCTTCTATGATAAATTTCTTTTAAACACTCCTTTATAAACCCCCATTTAACAATACCTATCCCATTATTTATCCTTACTTTTTAATGATCTAATTTAAAACAAATGTCATTTTGTGTTCTTGACTGCAAAAGGGCAGAGCACTATCCTTTGCCTGCTGGCCTACATTGCCAGTCGGTTTTAGCAGACCGTACTCAAGAGCATTGAAAAAACTCGTTTTTTTAATGTGAACTCGTTCGTCTCCCTTTTGTTGCGGTAGGACGGAAGGGGGACACCTTCGGGTGTGCTGGGTCTTGAGCCAGTCTGCTAACCCCCTTTCGTTCTGCCACCATAATTCCTATTAATGTCTGGCAGAACTCCCAATAAAAAGGAGTTGGCTTTGCACATTCTTAATTTCTTGGCAGCCTTTGCCAAAGTCTTTATCGACACGACTTAAACTTTTAAAGCAGTTTGATGGCCATTAGGCTTTTCAGGCTTTAAATCGCTTCATCTAAAAAACTTAATCAACAATAAAACTTGAGATGTGCCAAGCACAGTCTTTACGGCTTTGCTATGCCTTTTTTTCTCCCTAAAAGGGTAGCGGCATTTTTATCTCATTTATATACAACAAAAATTTAATTTATAACGGTAAAACTATGCCATATTCAGATCTCCCTTTCCGTGCTTTAAGCGTGCTTCATACCTCCCGATTTCTTTTTAATAAATACGGTTTTCACAAAGTCGGGGTAGACCGCATTATTGAGTCGGCGAAAATCCCAAAAGCGACTTTTTATAATTACTTTCACTCAAAAGAACGTCTTATTGAAATGAGCCTGACTTTTCAAAAAGATGGCCTTAAACAAGAGGTCATTTCAATCATCTACGTTCAAAAAGAATTAACACTGCTTGAAAAAATTCGCAAAATTTACTTTTTACATGTCGACTTAGATGGACTCTACCATTTGCCTTTTAAAGCCATTTTTGAGATTTCAAAAACACATCCAAAGGCCTATCAGGTGGTCGTTGAATATCGAAACTGGTTTATTAATGAAATCTATAATTTGCTTTTAACAACCAATGTAAATGCTTCAAAACAAGATGCGCACATGTTCTTGTTTGTGATTGATGGGGCCATGGTTCAACTTTTAGACCCAAATAAGGCAGGGGAAAGGGAGAGATTATTAGATTATTTTCTGATCCAGTTTAAATAGGACTCAAAATCAGATTTATCATGATACAAAATTGAAGGCTTCCAACGATTCATATTAAAAAATATAGAATTGTATGGAAGCCTAAAATCTGACTAAAACCTTAGAATGTATTTTGAATAATTACATCATCAAAAGGAAGTTTGCCCACACGTGGGTAAGGTTGAGTCGCCGATTTACCAACTGCAATCATTAAACACACCACGTGATCTTCAGGTAAGTTAATCAGCTTCGCCATCGCATCAAAGTCAAAACCATCCATTGGGCAACTGTCTAAACCATGCTCTTGAGCAAGAAGCATCAAGGTTTGAGCAAAAATACCCGCACTACGCATAACTTCATCACGTTGAGTTTGTGGGCGGTCACGGTAATATTGGTCAATTGCACCAACCATAATATTTTGAACTTCCGGAGAAGCCCCATCCCACACACGTTTGGCATCGACTTCCCATGAGTTTACTTTTGCGCATAACACAATGAGTAATGATGCTTCTGTAACTTGAGGTTGGTCCCAAGCAATAGTACGAATTTTTTGTCTTAGTTCAGCGTCTTCAATTACAACAGGGCGCCAGTGCTGTAAATTAAATGCACTTGGTGCATTTGCTAAAACTTCATGTAATAACTGTTGTTTATTTTCTTCAGAGACTTGAAATGAAGGATCGAAGCGCTTAATAGCACGACGCTTCTGAATAGCATCAATAACGTTCATAAGACATTCCTATTTGTTGGTTTGACTGTTTTAAAGATAACTAAGTAATTTTTAGCGGTTATTTCATATTAAACTGAATTAATCTCGCAATATCGATTGTTCTTTCGAAAATGAGTTCTGCTGCATGTTCGCAGGCTTGTTCTAATGTGATTGGGCCATTTGTCAGTGAAAAAGCAGCCGTAACGCCGTGTTCATAAAGCGCTTGGTAACCTTCGCCTAAAGTTCCTGCAATCACAATAACAGGTATATTTTGCATTTTCGCGACTCGACTCACACCAAAAACTGTTTTGCCATTTAAAGTCTGTCGGTCAAATTTACCTTCACCTGTAATAACCCAGTCTGCGTTAGTGATTTTACTGGCAAGCTGATTGAGTTCAGCCACAACTTCAACTCCAGCTTTAAAGTCTGCGTTTAAATAACTTTTGGCTGCAAAGCCTAAACCTCCCGCAGCGCCAGAACCAGCTTCATCTCGCTTGTCGAAACCCAAAAGCTCCGCAGACACATTGGCAAAATGGGCAAGGGCTTGGTCAAGTAACTGTACTTGAGCAGGGGTGGCACCTTTTTGTGGACCAAAAATATGAGACGCCCCATTTGGACCGCAGAGTGGATTGGTGACATCGGCAGCCAATAAAAAACGTGTTTGCTGAATACGTGGGTCGAAATGCGTTAAATCAATTTTTGACAGTGTGTGTAATGCGAGGCCACCATCGGGCAAAACTTGTTGCTCCGAGTCTAATAACACTGCGCCTAGGGCACGGAGTAGTCCTGCACCGCCATCATTGGTTGCACTACCACCAACAGTTAAAATAATGTCTTTTGCGCCTGCGTCTAAAGCATCTAAAATGAGCTGGCCTGTTCCAAAAGTTGTGCTTTGGCAGGCATCACGTTCTGAAGGTGGCACTAATTGTATGCCGCTGGCTTGAGCCATTTCAATAATGGCTATTTTTTGTTGTTCTAACCATCCCCATTTTGCCTGAACAGGTTTACCTAAGGGTCCAATTACGGTTTTTTCACGCCATTCACCTTTGCAGACTTCTAACACTGCTTCAAGTGTGCCTTCACCCCCATCTGCCATAGGGCATAGAATTGTTTCGGCCTCAGGAAAAACCTCTTGCCATGCTTGAGCAATTGCCTGTGCTACGCCCAAAGCCGACAGGCTGTCTTTAAAAGAATCTGGCGCAATCACAACCTTCATACGTTCTCTAAATCTGTTTTTTTCAATTAATTTATACTGCTTAAACCAATAAAAACCTACTTAAAATGACGTAAATTTCAGTTCATCACACCATTTCTATTTGTGAAAAATATAAAGTTAATTATGTTTTTATCTGTAAAAAATAGATCTTTCTGATGTTAAGGTATTGTTATTATTTAATTTAAATGATTTTTTAGATTTGGCTAAATTATTGTAATTATAAAAAATATGGCACATATTATAAGAACGATTGAGCCAGCTTTTAAAATATTGGGAATAGCATAAAAAGCGGACTCTACCCATAAGCTAGACAGCAGATAGCGTAGATATAACCATAATTAAATTGTGAATTTATTGCATCTGTTGAATGTGTAAAAAGAAATAAGAGGATGACAAAGTGGATAATTCTGAAGAACAAAAGCATATACAAGAAAATAACGGCTTTGCGCGAATTGAACCCTACACTCATCCTGCTGGGGGATGGGGGGCACTACTGAGTGTCGCTCGAAATCTAAAACGACAAGATATTTTAAAAAAAGGTTCGATTACCTTACTCAATATTAACCAGCCTACAGGCTTTGATTGTCCGGGATGCGCATGGCCTGAAAAGAAAAATGCTCATGCGTTTAATTTCTGTGAAAACGGAGCAAAAGCGGTTGCCTTTGAAGCAACGAGTAAAACAGTTACTCCTGAATATTTTGCAGGTCATACAGTCAGTTGGTTGTCTGAACAAAGTGATTTTTTTCTTGAAGACTTAGGGCGTTTAACCGATCCAGTTCGCTACGATGCGGCAACTGATAAATATGTACCCATTTCATGGGATGAAGCTTTTCAGATTATTGCTAAGCATTTACATGCGCTAGACAACCCAGACCAAGCGGCATTTTATACGTCTGGTCGCGCTAGCAACGAAGCGGCATTTCTATATCAACTGTTTGTGCGAAGCTTTGGTACAAATAACTTTCCAGATTGTTCGAACATGTGCCATGAAACAACAAGCGTTGGACTGCTTGATTCGATTGGTTTAGGAAAGGGCACAGTCACCCTAGAAGACTTTGATTTAGCCGATGCAATTTTTAGTTTTGGGCATAATCCAGGAACCAATCACCCACGTATGTTAGGTACTTTGCGTGAAGTGTCTAAACGTGGCGGCAACATTGTTGCGATTAACCCAATTAAAGAACGAGGACTTGAACGTTTCCAAGACCCACAAGCACCACTTGAAATGATGACCAATGGCAGTACACCTATTAGCCGTTATTATTTCCAACCTAAAATTGGTGGTGACTATGCACTGATGTTAGGTATTTTAAAGCACTTAAATGAGTGGGATAAAAAAGCCCTTGCCTCAGGAAAACCAAGTGTTTTTGACCGAAACTTTATTGCGGTCAATACCATTGGTTTTGATGAAATGATTGCTGAGGTTGAAAAAACTGAATGGGCAGATATTTATAAACATTCAGGTTTGTCGGCTGAACATCTAGAAAAACTAGCCAAACTCTTTTTAGAGTCTGAACGTTCAATTTTTTGTTGGGGAATGGGCATTACCCAGCATCGCCACGGAACTGCCAATGTACATATGTTAGCGAATTTATTGTTGGCACGTGGTCAAATTGGCAGGCCAGGTGCAGGGCTATGTCCAGTTCGTGGGCACAGTAATGTGCAAGGCGACCGAACCATGGGCATTAATGAGTTACCTAGTCCTAAATTACTCGATAACATTGACCGCGTGTTTGGGATTAAATCCCCTAGAAAAAATGGGCATGGTGTCGTTGAAACCATTAAAGCTATGGCTGAAGGCGAGGTTAAAGTCTTTATTGGTTTGGGTGGTAACTTTGCAGTTGCGACGCCAGATACACCGTATACCCAAGAAGCACTTAGAAAGTGTAATTTAACCGTTCATGTTGCAACTAAGTTAAATCGTAGTCATTTGGTTTGTGGTAAAGAGGCGCTGATTTTGCCATGTTTGGGCCGTACCGAAATTGATGAGCAGCTGCATGGCCCGCAGGCCATTTCAGTCGAAGATTCAATGAGTAATATTCATTTGTCGGCTGGGCGCAATACCCCAATTTCTGAAAATATTTTATCTGAACCAGACATCGTGGCAAGAATGGCTGAAGCGGTGCTACCAGACAGCAAGATCAAATGGAAATGGTACATTGAAAGCTATGATCGTATTCGTGACTCAATTGCTGAGGTTTTTGATGAGTTCCATGATTTTAATTTACGTGTCTATAACCCGGGTGGTTTCCATCTAGAGCATCCGGCTAATCAGCATATTTGGAACACAAAAAGTGGTAAAGCTCAGTTTATGATTACACCACTCAATGAAGTCTATGGCGATAAAGAAAATCAATATGCTGCCGCCTATACCGAGAGCAAAGTTTATACCTTAATGACCACTCGTTCTCATGACCAATATAACACGACGCTATATGGTCTCGATGACCGTTACCGCGGAGTCTTTGGGCAGCGCCGTGTATTGTTTATGAACCAAGCCGATATTGATGAAGCGGGCTTTGAAGCAAATCAGTGGGTTGATATTGAAAGTGTTTTCTCAGATGGTGTGAAACGTATTGTGCATAGTTTCCGCATTGTGCCATACAACATTCCGCGGGGCAGCTTAGCTGCGTACTATCCAGAGACCAATCCTTTGGTGGCGTTAAGCAGTCATGATAAATACGCCAAGATTCCAGCTTCAAAAAGTGTTCCTGTGATATTGCATGCTGGTGATGCACCAGAGCATTTTAACTTGGCAACAGCAGTTGACCCTGAAGATGCCGATAAGAAAGTAAGTAGCCTTTAAATCAACAGCGATATTAAAAGTGTAATTCAAACAAATGGCGCTCTAAACAAGCGCCATTTCAAGATAAAGGAAATTATTTTGACACCACATTCTTATGGGGTTGAAACATTACAAGTAAAGCGGTTTAAGAAAACCGAATCTGAAAGTGTTTTAGATAATATTGTTCAAGAGCATCCGATTGCTTTGGTATATAACGGCATTTCTCATGCAGTAATGATGGCAACGCCTACCGATGTGAGTGTGTTCGCTAAAGGTTTTAGTCTGTCCGAAGGAATTTTAACGAGCTTAAAAGAGTTATATGCCATTGAGGTTTATGAAAGTGAACTGGGAATTGAAGTGAATATGACCATTTCATCTCGAGCATTTGCTGCGTTAAAAGAAAGGCGACGGATGTTAGTGGGTCGTACAGGCTGTGGTTTGTGTGGCATTGAAAGTTTGGAGCAGCTTCAGCTCGATATTTCTAAAATTACCATCGAACCTTCCAAAGAGTGGCTCGAACAAATTCCAGTCGCGATTTCTCAATTAAAAGATCAACAAAAAATTACTGCCTTAACAGGTGGTGCTCATGCCGCAGCTTGGGTGGTTCAAGGCAAAATCATGGCTTTATTTGAAGATGTTGGCCGTCACAATGCTTTAGACAAACTACTGGGTTATTTAGCTCAAGAAAACTATGACACCAGTTTGGGTTTTGTTGTCATGACTAGTCGTGCAAGCTACGAATTAATCCGTAAATGCGCTCAGCTTAATATTGGTTTATTGGCTTCAATTTCAGCCCCAACTAGTATGGCAATTCGGCTCGCAAAAATATCTGGCCTAACTTTAGCAAGCTTTTGTCGTGGAGATGATTTCGTTTTATATACATAAAGGTCATGCAAAGAAATATTGATCAGATCAGCTTAAATAAAAAGAATGATTAAACATAAGGGAAATATACATTTCTATTTTGCCTAATTTTAAGTTAAGTACGAGCTTTATACTTTATGATCAGACTTATATCGTTCAGAGTGTGTCCGAGTGGCTTGGTTACAGTCCTTAAAAGATTGGGCAAAACGTCTAAAAAAACAAATTATTATGCTTTGGTTTGCATCGAAGCATCCTCAAATGCCGATATTGCCTAAAATTTTGGCCGTAATTGCTGTTGCCTATGCTTTTAGTCCAATTGATTTAATTCCAGATTTTATTCCTATTTTAGGTTTTGTCGATGACGCTTTAATTTTGCCCATTCTTATTTGGTTAGCGCTTCGTTTTACGCCTAAGCAAGTCATTTTAGATGCAGAACAACAAGCTGATGAATGGCTAGAACAGCAGGAGCGACGACCTCAAAATTATTTGGTCGCTGTGTTAATTATTTTAGTTTGGGTAACGCTAGCGGTAATGGCCTATTTTTATTTTGGCGGCGGTTTGTAAGCCTTAAAAGTGCAAGATATAGAAACGTGAATTTAAAGGCATTAACATTGTGCTTTGCTACAACTCAAAGGATAATAACGTTTTTATAAGCTATGGGTTGCAGACAATGAAAATCGTCGCAGATGAGAATTTGGCATTTACCGATTACTTTTTTTCTGAGTTTGGCGATATTCAACACCATGCGGGACGAACCTTAACGCATGCAGATGTAAAAGATGCAGAAGCATTATTGGTCCGTTCAGTCACTGCGGTGAATGCAAGCTTAATCGAAAATACAGCATTAAAATATGTGGGCAGTGCCACAATCGGTACCGATCATTTAGATATTCCTGCCTTAGAAAAACAAGGCATTACGTGGGCAAATGCCGCAGGCTGTAACGCACAGGCAGTTGCTGAATATGTCATTACCGCTTTACTTCATTTAGATGCGAACCTTTTAGAACAACAAGAAAAATTTACCCTAGGCATTGTGGGGCTTGGAAACGTCGGTAAACGTTTGGCGTATATGGCGCAGTTACTTGGCTGGAACGTGATTGGTTTTGACCCATTTGTGCAGTTAGATACGATTAAAAATGTGAGTTTAGAAACTCTGTTGCAACAAGCAAACGCAATTTCAATTCATGTGCCTTTAACCAAAAATGGTGAACATGCAACATATCATCTTTTTGATGAAAAAGCGTTTGCAGCACTTCAACCGAACACGATTTTAATTAATAGTGCGCGTGGTCCAGTCGTTAAAGAGGCTGCTTTAATCGAAGATATTCAGCGTACTCAGCGTAAAGTTGTGCTCGATGTATTTGAGCATGAACCAGTCATCTCAGAACAGCTTATCGATATGTTGGCTTTAGCAACACCGCATATTGCAGGTTATAGCCTCGAAGGGAAGGCTCGCGGTACGCAAATGATTTATGAAGCGTTCTGCCAAAAGTTTGGGTTTGATATAAATAAACGTTTCGAGACCCAATTGCCTGCATGTGACGACTATTTTTCAAGAAATGATTTAAAAGCAGTGTTAAAGCAAAAACTAGCTCAGATTTATAATATTGCTCAAGATGATGCCAACATCCGTGCCTGCATTAAAGAGGGCAAAGTAGAGCAAAAAGCATTTGATTTATTACGTAAGAATTATCCGCTGCGCCGTGAATGGGCAGCACATGGAGGGCCGCAGGCATGAGCTTAAGTTATCAACCAACTTGTTCAATTGATGCCTTAAAAGCGCGTGCCAAGCTCTATAACCAGATTCGTCAATTTTTTGCTGAACGTGATGTCATGGAAGTGGAAACACCGATTGTTTCACAAGCAGGTGTCACCGATGTGCATTTAGCTTCTGTTCAGGCTTTGCGCCATATCAATGGTAAATTGCAGACTCAATATTTACAGACATCACCTGAGTTTGCCATGAAACGCTTACTTGCAAGTGGTAGTGGGCCGATTTATCAAATCTGTAAGGTTTTCCGAGACGATGAACACGGGCGTAAACACAACAGTGAATTTACCATGCTCGAATGGTACCGTCCGGCTTTTGATCTAAAAGCGTTAATGCATGAAACAGCTGATTTATTGCAAACTTGCTTGCAGCATCGATTTGGCGAAGTTCGACCGTTTATTCTAAGTTATAAGCATGCCTTTCAAGATCGTCTCGACATTAATCCATTGCAAGCAACGTTGAAGCAACTCAAAGATACGGCAAATCGGGTGGGATTAAACCTCGATTTAGGTGATGACCGCTTAGCTTATATCGATTTGTTATTTTCGCATTTTGTTGAACCAAGTTTAGGGTTTGATGCTCCAGTCTTTTTGACCGACTTTCCACCAGAAATGGCATCTTTGGCTAAAGTAAAAGTAGATGAAGATGGCGAAGAGGTGGCGGCACGTTTTGAGGTTTATATTGAAGGTTTAGAGCTTGCAAATGCTTACGATGAATTGCTTGATGCAGATGTGTTACGCTCACGCTTTGAAGTAGACAATGCAGAACGGGCTAAGCAAGGCCTTCATGTCATGCCTTTAGATGAACACTTGTTAGCAGCTTTACCTCACATGCCTGAATGTTCAGGAATTGCTTTAGGGGTAGACCGCTTACTCATGGTTGCAATGGATCAGGTTAAAATTGAAAAAGTCATTACCTTTCCAGCAGAAATTGCTTAAAAACTGACAAATAAAAAAAGCCACAATATTGTGGCTTTTTTATTGAGGGTTTATTTAGCTTAAGCTTGTTGAATACCTGCAACAACCCAGTCTTGTTGAGAGCCAGCAGGCTTAACAAAGTGCCAGATTTCAGTAAATGGTTGTGGCAAGCTGTTTAAATCTTCACTCACAGTACCAGTGAAACGTACGCTTACAACGTATTGACCATTTTCAGTCGCACTGTCTACAACCATCGCATTCAGATTGCTAAATTCAGCAACGTCTTGATCTTGGTTTTCCATGATGTCGTTATACATAGAACTATAAAGTTCTGGTGTTAAGTAACGGCGAATTTCTTCAATGTTACTTGCAGTATTCATCGACTGGATGTGATTAAAACGTTGACGTGCAATACGTAAGAAAGCAGCAGGTTCACTACCATCTGGAAGTTGATTGCCATTGCTCGTTGTTGCACTACCAAAAGGAGCTTGAGTTACTGCACCGCCACCAACAGATTGACCAAAGATGTTTGTATTATCTCCAGCGTTACGTGGTGTCGCTTGTGGTGCAGCAGAACGGCCAAATGGGTTTTGACCGTCATTATTTGGTGCGTAAGGATTATTACCCGCTAATTTTTTTTTTGCGCCCAATTTGCGAAACACAAAAAAGGCTAAAGCTGCTGCAAGTAATACCCAAAGCCAGCTAGGAATTCCACCTTTTTTCTCTTCTTGTTGCGCTTGAGCAGCTTGTTCTGTTCCAGCTTGAGTTGCTTGATGTTCAGTTGATGTTGGTTTGTCATCAGCTAAAGCATTTGCTGCAACAGCACCTACGGCAGCACCAGCCACACCAGCTGCAACCATTGAACCAACACCCGGACCTGATCTTTGAGGTGCAGTAGCAGGTTGTTGAGCAGGAGTCACTTGACGAGGTTGTTGATAAGACTGGCTTGAAGTAGAAGAGCGTGCCATACCGTGGCTTTTACCACCACCTGCACGTTTAGCTTCAGCAAGAGGCGAAATTGCTAAAGCAGCCATTAAAATACCGGTAATCAAGCCACGCTGGTGTACTTCCATAGGAAATTCCTGTCTAAAATTAAATTGTAATAGTATTTATGAAGGTATTTACGCTAAATTTCAACCATAAAAGTATGTTTTTTTATGTCAATTCATCACTGAGTTGCATTGCTTCAGTCAATGCTTCATGCAGACGGGCAACCGCAATGACTTGTACGCCTGGAATTGCTTTTTGCGGCGCATTACCTCTTGGCAAAATGACATACTTAAAGCCATGTTTTGCAGCTTCTTTTAAACGCTCTTGACCATTTGGTACAGGACGAATTTCACCAGAAAGACCAACTTCTCCAAAAACTGCGAGTTGTTGAGGCAAAGCTTTAGTCCGTAAACTTGAAGCACATGCTAACAAAACTGCTAAGTCTGAACCTGTTTCGGTAATTTTTAAGCCACCCACAATGTTCACATAGACGTCTTGACCTGTGGTTTGAACACCACCATGACGATGCATTACAGCAAGCAGCATGTTTAAACGGTTTTGGTCAAGACCCAATGCGACGCGACGTGGTTGTCCTTGAGCATCATCAACTAAGGCTTGGACTTCGACCAAAAGAGGACGAGTTCCTTCACGGCTAATCATGACAATTGAACCGGGAATCGCTTCATCATAACGACTCAAGAAAATGGCAGAAGGGTTAGCAACTTCACGTAAGCCCTTATCTGTCATGGCAAATACACCCAGTTCATTCACCGCACCAAAACGGTTTTTAACTGCACGAATCATTCGATAGCGCGAATCTGACTGACCTTCAAAGTAAAGTACACAATCCACCATGTGTTCTAAAACACGTGGACCTGCCAGTGCACCTTCTTTGGTCACATGACCAACAAGAAATAGCGCTGTGCCACTATTTTTTGCATAACGCGTCAGTAAAGCAGCAGATTCACGAATTTGTGAAACACCGCCCGGTGCCGATTGGAGCGTTTCCGTATAAAGCGTTTGGATCGAATCTAAGATAGCCACGACAGGTTTTTCTTGTTCTAAGACTTCGCAAATTCGTTCTACGCAGGTTTCGGCCATGACTTTTAACTGGTCGGTAGGCAAGTCAAGTCGTTGAGCACGAAGTGCAACCTGAGATAAAGACTCTTCGCCAGTAATATAAAGTGCAGAGCTTTTTGCACTTGCCATATGGGTTGCTGTTTGCAAAAGAATGGTCGATTTACCAATACCGGGGTCACCACCAATCAAGACAACAGAACCTGTAACTAAGCCTCCGCCAAGTACGCGGTCAAATTCGCTGATGCCAGTCTGTAAGCGGGTTTCATGCGAAAAAGTGACTTTATTTAACGTTGTAATATTTGCAGCTTGGCCTGCATAGCCGCCATTTTTTGGTCGTGCTCGGTGAGCAGTGGTAGGCTCAAGTTTGACTTCAGTCAAAGAATTCCATTCACCACACTCTGAACATTGACCTGCCCATTTAAGGTGGTCAGCACCACATTGTTCGCAACGGTAAACAGTTTTGACTTTGCTCATATTCGACTTCAGTTAAAAACTTCTAAATTATTAGTAGAAACAGAGTATATCAAAACCAAAATAGAGAATCAGTTTTGAAGTGGAATACATTTTGCTTAATTTAAAACAACGAAAATATTAGGTCATTGTCATGTGTTAGATAATTTAAAAGATTAAGGTCGAGAAGGGGTATTTTTTAATAAACAGATGAAGGACTGAAATGAAATTGAACATTAGAAAAACGGGCAATCGAGTCGTCTTTTTAATTTAAAAATCAGACAAGTTCAAGTCATGTTTGTAGACCGTAAAGTGCGTTGTATTGCTATGGGCTTGTGCGTATTATCGGATTTAATTGTATGTAGCTTGAAATCATCAGCAATACAGATAAAAATCAGTTAGCTGAAAAATTGTCAAAAAATATACATTTAAAAGATACCTGCAAATGGTGCGATATCGTCTTTTTGATTTTAGCTAACGGACTAAAAAAAATTACTGGAGTGTATTGATAAGATGTCGAATCAAAATCTGAGTGAGTCTCATGAACAAGGTGAGCTCCATCGTAGCCTCTCAAATCGGCATTTACAGCTGATCGCGATTGGCGGTGCAATTGGTACGGGATTGTTTATGGGATCAGGCAAAACCATTAGTCTTGCTGGCCCCTCAATCTTATTCATTTACCTGATCATTGGTGTGATGGTGTTTTTTGTCATGCGTGCGCTTGGCGAATTACTTCTTTCAAATCTTGCCTATAAATCATTTATTGATTTCACAACAGATTTAATTGGCCCATGGGCAGGTTATTTTGTCGGTTGGACCTATTGGCTGTGTTGGATCACCATTGGTATTGCCGATCTTTCTGCAATTATCTATTACTTACAATTCTTCAATAATGGTCTACCTTTCTCACCTGTCGAAGGTGCCATGATCAGTGTTGCAGCCATCGTATTCATTATGGGTTTGAACTTGTTAACAGTTCGCCTGTTTGGTGAATTAGAGTTTTGGTTTGCACTTATCAAAATCCTAGCAATCATTATTTTAATTGCTGTGGGTCTATGGATGATCTTTACGGGCTTTACCTCGACTACAGGTGAAGTTGCTTCATTTACTCATTTGTGGGCAAATGGCGGTTTCTTCCCGACAGGTGTGCATGGCTTCTTGGCAGGTTTCCAGATTGCGATTTTTGCTTTCGTTGGTGTAGAGCTTGTTGGAACAACGGCTGCGGAAACTAAAGATCCTGAACGTAATTTGCCTAAAGCAATTAACTCAATTCCAATTCGTATCATTATTTTCTATGTGCTCGCATTAGTTATTGTAATGTCTGTAACACCATGGAATCGAATTGATCCAGCGATCAGCCCATTTGTAAACTTGTTTAGTCAAGCAGGTGTTGCAGCAGCAGCAATCTTAATGAACTTGGTTGTGTTGTCATCAGTAATGTCATCAATGAACAGTGGCGTGTTTTCAACAAGCCGTATGTTGTTTGGTCTATCTCGTGAAGATCAGGGACCAAAAGCTTTTGGTAAATTGAACAGACGTGCAGTACCTGCAAATGCATTGTATTTCTCTGCTGCGTGTTTATTGTTAGGTGCGGCATTACAATATTTTGTACCAAATACCGTTGAGGCGTTTACGCTTGCAACAACACTTTCAACGATTCTGTTCATTTGCGTGTGGTTACTGATTATTTGGAGTTATATCCGTTATTACACTACGCGTCCTGAACTACATGCAAAATCAACATTTAAATTACCGGGCGGCCTATTTACATGTTGGATCACGATTATTTTCTTTATTGGTATGATTTACGTGTTGTCTTTAGAGCCAGATACGTTTAAAGCGCTTAAAGTCAGCCCAATTTGGTTTGTTATCTTGATCATTGGTTATTTCTTCTTCTATAAACCGCGTCATAAAAAATAATTAAATTTATTTGGTTATGATCAAACGCCAGCTTTAAAGCTGGCGTTTTTTATGCATATTGTTTTTCTCTTTAAGTTTACTCTTTAGCCGCTTGCATGATCACGGTATACTGCATCGAATTGTTTAAATCAGGTGCTCAGATGCGTCGTGTCATTTGCCTCATCAGTTTATTGAGCAGCAGTGTTTTGCTTAGTGCTTGTGGTCAGTCAGGAGTATTACAACTACCTTCTGATCCAAATTATGACAAACGTGCAAAATACTTGCTCTATCGTAATAAAGAACCAAAACAAGCTGTGCAACAGGATGAACAAGCTGATCAGTCAGTTGAATCATCATCAGTTCCAACCCAAACAACATCACCTTAAGCTTTGAAATAAGGACACATTCATGAGTTTCACTCGCATTAATGGAGTATTGCATGCAGAGCAATGTTCTCTGGAGCAGCTTGCGCAGCAATTTGGCACACCTTTGTATGTTTATTCAAAAGCAGCTTTTGAAAAACATTACTTAGATATGGATCGTGCTTTTGACTTTATTGATCATCAAATCTGTTTTGCGGTGAAATCTAACTCAAATTTAGCTGTTCTTAATGTATTGGCAAAACTTGGTGCTGGTTTTGATATCGTATCTGGTGGTGAGCTTGCACGTGTTTTAAAAGCGGGTGGAGATGCATCTAAAGTTGTTTTTTCGGGTTTAGGTAAAACCGAAGTCGATATCGAAACATCTTTAAATGTAGGCATTGCTTGCTTTAACGTAGAGTCTTATGCGGAACTAGATCGACTTCAAAAAGTTGCAGCTCGTCTAGGCAAAAAAGCGCCGATTTCTTTACGTGTAAATCCAGACGTAGATGCAAAAACACATCCTTATATTTCAACAGGTCTTAAAGAAAATAAATTTGGTATTCCAAGTGATACCGTTTATGAAACCTATCAATATGCTGCATCTTTACCAAACCTTGAGATTATTGGAATCGACTGCCACATTGGTTCGCAATTAACCGAGACTAAACCATTCGTTGATGCTTTAGATCGTGTCATGTTGATGATCGAAGAATTAAAAAAACTTGGTATCAATCTTAAACACATTGATATCGGTGGTGGTTTAGGTGTTTGTTATAAAGATGAAACGCCGCCAAGTGTTGAAGAATATGCGAACTCAATGAAACCTGCTTTAGAAAAGCTAGGTCTTAAAGTTTATATGGAACCGGGCCGTAGCATTAGTGCAAATGCAGGTGTGCTTTTAGCCAAAGTTGATTTGCTCAAGCCAACGACTCACCGCAACTTTGCTATTATTGATGCTGCAATGAATGATTTGATCCGCCCTGCATTATATGAAGCGTGGATGGATATCCAACCTGTGGTACCAAGTTCAGATACTGAAGAAAAAACTTGGGATCTTGTTGGCGCAATCTGTGAGACAGGTGATTTCATTGGTAAAGATCGCTCATTGGCTTTAAAAGAAAATGACTTGTTAGCTGTTCTCGGTGCTGGTGCTTATGGTTTTGTAATGAGTTCAAATTACAATACACGTGGACGTGCTGCAGAAGTGATGGTGTCTGGCGATAAAGCACATTTGATTCGTGAGCGTGAAACAGTTGAATCCCTTTGGGAAAAAGAAAGTTTATTGCCGGAGGAGTAAATGAAATGTTGTTAGAATTTACTAAAATGCATGGCCTAGGCAATGACTTTATGGTGGTTGATCTGATTAGCCAACGTGCTTATTTAGATACAGAAACAATTCAACGCTTAGCTGACCGTCATTTTGGTATTGGTTTTGATCAGCTATTGATTGTTGAACCACCAGATTTACCAGAAGCAGATTTTAAATATCGTATTTTTAATGCTGATGGTTCTGAAGTTGAACAGTGTGGTAACGGTGTCCGTTGTTTTGCTCGTTTTGTACATGAACGTCATTTAACAAGCAAAACCAATATTACTGTTCAAACCAAAGCAGGTATTGTAAAGCCAGAACTCGGGCAAAATGGTTGGGTACGTGTGAATATGGGTTACCCAAAATTTTTACCAAATGAAATTCCATTTGTTGCTGAACAACCAGAAGCTTTATATACACTTGAGTTAGCCAATGACCAAAACATTAGTATTGATGTGGTCAACATGGGCAATCCTCACGCCGTAACGATTGTTCCAGATGTACTCACAGCAGATATTGCTGGTATTGGTCCACAAGTTGAGTCACATAAACGTTTCCCTGAGCGTGTGAATGCTGGTTTTATGCAAGTAATTGATGAAAACCATGTGCGCCTTCGTGTATTTGAACGTGGTGTAGGTGAAACACTTGCATGTGGTACAGGGGCTTGTGCTGCTGCGGTAAGTGGCATGCGCCGTGGCTTACTTGCTAATTCTGTAGAAGTTGAATTGGCTGGCGGTAAGCTGCAAATCGAATGGCAAGAAGGCGATGTGGTCTGGATGACTGGTCCAACAACCCATGTGTATGATGGGCGTTTGGATTTACGTTATTTCCAAGGCTAAATTAGATTTGTCTTAGGGGAAAGGACTTAAAATAAGGCCTTTCCCCTTATTTTTATAAGAATAAATATTGAGAGAAAAATGCAAAATAGAATTAAAGGAGCAATTTATGGTTTGCTGATTGGTGATGCAGTCGGTGTACCTTATGAATTTCATTCAGCGTCACAGCTCCCACCTTATTCGCATATTGATATGATTCCACCTAAAAATTTTAGGCGAACTTATCCCGATATTCCAATTGGAACATGGTCAGATGATGGAGCCCAGACACTGTGCTTATTAGCATCACTATTGTATTGTCAAAAACTCGATAGTATCGATTTTGCTAACCGTCTTCGCAATTGGTACCGTTATGGTTATATGGCGGTTGATTATCAAGTGTTTGATATTGGTGTACAAACTGCTCAGGCGTTAAAACGTTATGAAGCTGGAGTGTCTATAGAAGAGATAGCGAATACAGATGAACATTCGAATGGTAATGGAGCGTTGATGCGCACATTACCTTTGACATTATGGCATAGGGGATCAGATCAGCAATTAGTTGAGTTAGCCTATCAGCAGTCCCATTTGACCCATGCTCATCTCCGATCAAAAATTTGTTGTGCATTATATTGCTTATGGGCAAAAAATTTATTGAAAGGACAATCAGTTAATGATGCTTGGAAATCTAGTATTTCAATACTGATGCAACTTTATAAAAATAGTGTTAATGAACAACAAGAACTCGATAATATTCTTGATTCAACACATGAGAAAAAAATATCAGGCAGTGGTTACGTAGTAGATTGTTTACATTCAGCCCGTTTTGCTCTGCAACAAGATAGTTATCAAGACGTCATTAAAACAGCTATTGCTTTAGGACAAGATACTGATACAACCGCTTGTGTTGCAGGAGGATTGGCAGGAATTGTGTTTGGATATGAAGGGATTCCTGAAATATGGTTACAGCAGTTAAGAGGGAAAGAAATGCTTGAACCATTATTAAAACAATTAGAAGAAGCATGACATGAATTTAATTTTCTTACCTGGTGCATCAGGCAGTACGACTTTTTGGCATCCCTTAATTGAAAAACTACCTCAGCAGTATCATACAAAAATTATTGGTTATCCTGGCTTTGGAGATACACCAGAATCTGTAGAGGTCAAAAATTTTGAAGACTTAACAAACTATGTTCTTAATCAAATTAATGATGAGTCTGTAATTATTGCTCAATCTATGGGAGGAATTTTTGCTGTTGCCGCAGCGTTGCAAAAACCTCAACTGGTTAAAGGGCTAGTCTTGATTGCAACTTCCGGTGGAATCGATCTCTCTGCATTTAATATTCAAGATTGGCGTGAAGCATATCGCCAAGCCTTTTTAAAATATCCAGATTGGTTTATTACTACCAATATTAACTATGAAGAATTTTTGTCAGATATAAGCGTCGAAACTTTACTAATTTGGGGCGACCAAGATCCAGTGAGTCCAGTTGAAGTGGGAACATACTTAAATCAGATATTTAAAAGTTCAACATTGCATATTGTTAAAGGGGGAGATCATCAGTTGGCGGAAAAATATGCCGATGAAGTTGCAATCCAAATAAAAGACTATTTAAAAAAGCTGAAGTAACTCTTTAAGTTATATTAAGCGTGCTAGATGTCAGCACGCTTTTTAGATTTACTTTTTGCTCAAAGCCAATTTCAAAGCAAACAACACAAAAATACTGCCTGTAATACGGTCCATATATTTCACAAATTTAGGTTGCTTTAGATAACGTGACAGTGGTTGCATGGCCAAAATTAATAGAGTTGACCATAACATTCCAATTACTACATGAATCATCACAAGCCCCATGACCCAAGTAACAGCTGATGCTTGAGGTGGAATAAATTGGGGAAGAAATGAAATATAAAAAATGCCGACTTTAGGATTAAGTAAATTACCCAAAAAACCTTTAATGAACCAATTCTGCGAAGTAGCCTTATTTGAATTACTCCCTTGCATGTCTGCAAGTTGACTACGCGGTTTTAAAATCATATTCAAACCCAGCCATGCAAGATAAACGGCCCCCATCCATTTCAATATATTAAAAGCTAAATCAGAAGCCATGAGCAAAGCACCCAGACCGCAAGCAACCACAATTCCCCATGCAATACAGCCAAGGCTAATGCCTACAGCTGCTTGGAATGCTTTGGATTTACCTTCAATTGTAGCGGTACGAATAATTAAAGTCGTATCTAGACCAGGGGTAAGCGTAAGTAAGGTAATTGCAAGTAGATAGGGTATGAGTATGGTGGTCATGGCAGCAAGGTTTCGACAAATACTTGAGCTAAAGTGTAATACATATATAAGGTAGTTAGTTGTTATGCTGTACGATCTCAATTTTCCTGATCAACTACTTTTTGGTACACTGAAAAAAATAAAATGAGCAAATAAATGGAGAGCAATTTGGATTTTGCATTACAACTGCTCTCAATGTGGTTAAAAGAAAGAAAAATTCAGAACCAGTCTGAGCATACGATTACTGCTTATGAAAGAGATGTTAAAAGCTTTCTTGAGTTTTGTGATCTCAAACAAATTGATTTAAGAAATGTTGAAGCTTCAGATTTACGTGAATATTTGGCCCAGCGTGTTGAGCAGGACCAGTTAAGTTCAAGCAGTATGCAGCGTCATCTCACTTCCATTCGCCAGTTCATGAAATGGGCAGAACAAGGAAAATATCTAGAAATTAATCCTACTGATGATTTTAAGCTCAAACGTCAGCCTAGACCTTTGCCCGGTATGATCGACATAGAAACGGTTAATCAGATTTTAGATCAACCTATGCCTGAAAAACCGGTTGATCAGCAACTGTGGTTACGTGATAAAGCCATGCTCGAGTTACTTTACTCAAGTGGTTTGCGTCTGGCTGAACTGCAAGGTTTAACAATTAAAGATATAGATTTTAACCGTCAACTGGTACGTATTACGGGTAAAGGAAATAAAACCCGTATTGTACCGTTTGGAAAAAAGGCGAAAGAAAGCCTATTGAATTGGCTAAAAATTTACAAAATCTGGAAAGGCCATTTTGATCAAAATGCTTTTGTTTTTATTTCTCAAAGAGGTGGCGTGTTAACCCCGCGACAAATAGAAAAACGTGTAAAGCTTCAGGCGCAAAGAGCCGGTGTAAATGTAGATTTGCATCCTCATTTATTACGACATTGTTTTGCAAGCCATATGTTATCAAGTAGTGGTGATTTGCGATCAGTACAAGAAATGTTAGGCCACAGTAATTTGTCTACGACACAAATTTATACGCATATCGATTTTGATCATTTGGCACAAGTCTATGATCGAGCTCATCCGAGAGCACAAAAGAATGAACACTAAACAAGGTTTGATTTTATCACTTGATCAAGATGCATTTAGGCAATGTAGTATCTTGATTGAGACAATTTTACAGGAATATCAAACTACTATTAAGGCTGATTATCAAGGCTACTTAAATCACTGTAAACGTGTGGCAGCATGCTGTCTAATATTAAGCCAAGAGAGTAGTGAAGAAACTATACAGAAAATAGCGATTGCAGTTGCTTTTCATGATATTGGGATATGGACAAGTAAAACAATTGATTATTTAGAGCCATCAGTCACAGTGATGTTAAATTATCTAACCTTGCATCGATTATTAGATTGGCAAATAGAAATAACATTGATGATTACAGAACATCATAAATTAACAACGACAAAGTGTTCAGAATATCCATTGGTTGAATATTTTAGACAAGCTGACTATGCAGATTTTTCTTTAGGCTTATTACGTTCAGATATTCCAAAAAGTGAGTTTAAAAAGCTAACGCGTCAATATCCAAACGCTGGATTCCATAAAACGCTAGTTTATTTAGGATTAAAACGCTTTTTTCAAAAGCCTTGGAGTCCTTTACCTATGTTTAAATGGTAACTTAATATTTTGTTTTTAATAGAAATATATGCTGAGAAATTAAATGATTAGCAGTAAATGGCTTTTTAATTTGTTCAATATTTATTTTATGGATGTTCTTACCTAATTGCCAGTTTTTCAGAGTAGCTTGAGTACTTTCATTGAGTGAAGAAATGATGTTTTTGTTGTTTTTTTATTCATTAAAATTGAAGGGTTTTAATCTATCGTATTTGTTAAAATATCAAGAAATTCAAGGTTTAAAATTTGTTTGGCTTATTTGCTAAATTCATTGAGCGAATAAGCAATTTGAATTAGTGAACTGGGCATTTCATCTTTTTTATAGCAGTAGCGAAAATTGTGACTTGACCGAAATGCCAAACACATTGCAAGATAGGGTACCTAAAAAATTTTAATTGAAGAGTTAATATACTTTTCTCAACATTTACTTTTGCTAGAACAGCCGAGGATTACATGAAGGCTCTTGTTGCTGTAAAACGCGTGGTTGATGCCAACGTCAAAGTTCGTGTTAAGCCGGACAATAGTGGGGTTGACTTAACTAACGTTAAAATGTCAATTAACCCATTTTGTGAAATCGCAGTGGAAGAAGCGGTTCGCTTAAAAGAAAAAGGAACAGTATCAGAAATCGTTGTTGTTTCTGTTGGTCCTAAAGAAGCTCAAGAACAAATCCGTTCTGCAATGGCTTTGGGTGCAGACCGCGGTATTTTAGTTGAAACTACTGATGAAATTGGCGCTTTAGAAGTTGCTAAAATTTTAAAAGGTATTGTTGACGCTGAAAAACCAGAACTTATCCTTCTTGGTAAACAAGCAATTGATGATGACTCTAACCAAGTCGGTCAAATGCTTGGCGCATTATTAGGTGCGGGCCAAGGTACATTCGCTTCTGAAGTGAAAGTTGATGGCGGCAAAGTACAAGTAACTCGTGAAGTTGACGGTGGTTTACAAACTGTTGAACTGGCACTTCCAGCAATCATTACAACTGACTTGCGTTTGAATGAGCCACGTTATGCAGCATTGCCTAACATCATGAAAGCTCGTAAGAAGCCACTTGATACTAAATCTCCTGCTGATTATGGCGTTACAGCTGGTACTAAGCTTAAAACTGTTAAAGTTGAAGCTCCAGCAGAACGTAAAGCTGGCGTACAAGTGAAATCTGTAGATGAGCTTGTTGAAAAATTGAAAAATGAAGCGAAAGTGATCTAATACGGAAGGATAAAATCATGAGTATTTTAGTTATCGCTGATCACAACAACCAAGTACTTAACGGTGCTACTTTAAACGTTGTTGCTGCAGCACAAAAAATCGGTGGTGATATTACTGTATTAGTTGCTGGTTCTGGTGCTCAGGCAGTTGCTGATGCTGCTGCTAAAGTTGCTGGCGTAAGCAAGGTTTTACTTGCTGACAATGCTGCTTATGCAAACCAGTTAGCTGAAAACGTAGCTGCTTTAGTTGCTGATTTGGCTAAAGGTTACAAATACGTATTAGCTGCTTCTACAACGACTGGTAAGAACATTCTTCCACGTGTTGCTGCTCTTCTTGATGTAAGCATGATTACAGACATTATTTCTGTTGAATCTGCGAATACATTCAAGCGTCCGATCTATGCAGGTAACGCGATTGCGACTGTTCAATCTGACGAAGCAATCATTGTTGGTACAGTTCGTGGTACAGCATTTGATCCAGTAGCTGCTGAAGGTGGTTCTGCTGCGGTTGAAGCAGTAAGTGAAGCGAAAGATGCAGGTATTTCTAACTTCGTATCTGAAGAAATCGTGAAACTTGATCGTCCTGAATTAACAGCTGCTCGTATTGTTGTTTCTGGTGGTCGTGGTGTAGGTTCTGGTGAGAACTACCATAAAGTACTTGATCCATTAGCTGACAAGCTTGGTGCAGCACAAGGTGCTTCACGTGCGGCAGTTGATGCAGGCTTCGTACCTAACGACTTCCAGGTTGGACAAACTGGTAAGATCGTTGCACCTGACCTTTATGTTGCTGTAGGTATTTCTGGT
Organism: Acinetobacter sp. 1124_18A; assembly: GCF_052824995.1. Lineage (NCBI taxonomy): Bacteria > Pseudomonadati > Pseudomonadota > Gammaproteobacteria > Moraxellales > Moraxellaceae > Acinetobacter > Acinetobacter sp. 1124_18A. Next base: position 103,875 of record NZ_VTDF01000001.1, read on the forward strand.
GCGATCCAGCATTTAGCTGGTATGAAAGATTCTAAAGTTATTGTTGCAATCAACAAAGACGAAGAAGCGCCAATCAACAGCGTTGCTGACTACTGGTTAGTTGGTGATTTGAACACTGTAGTACCAGAATTGGTATCTAAACTTTAATCTTCATTGATTAAAGTCGAAAAACCCTTAGTTTTTACTAAGGGTTTTTTATTGTAGGAATGAATAACTTAAAGGCTAAATTAGATTTGTTATCTCATTTTGGGTTTGATTTTTATAGAATAAAAATCACATAGTTTTAATATGGTGAACCTATGCTCATTACAGCGATATGATAAGAATAATATGCAATTAAATTATACAAATATCACCAGATAGACCCTGTAGATTCCATACATTCCAAAGCACTTTTGTGCTATACTATACAGCTATATTTTTTTCGATTTTAGTTCAGTTTTCGGAACTAAATTTTTTGCAAGATCAAGACATATAAGCAGATAGAAATTTCTATCTGTAAGAAGGAGTATGCATGAGCGTATCGGAAATCCGACCGATTGCCATTGAGGATGAACTCAAGCATTCATATTTAGATTACGCGATGAGTGTAATCGTATCTCGTGCATTGCCGGATGTGAGAGACGGTCTGAAACCTGTTCACCGTCGTGTGCTATTTGCCATGCACGAATTGGGCAATGACTATAACAAAGCCTACAAGAAATCTGCACGTGTTGTTGGGGACGTAATCGGTAAATATCACCCTCATGGTGACTCAGCTGTTTATGAAACCATTGTACGTATGGCTCAGGACTTTAGCTTACGTTATTTATTGGTAGATGGTCAGGGTAACTTCGGTTCGATTGATGGTGATAGCGCAGCTGCAATGCGTTATACCGAAGTCCGTATGACTAAGTTGGCGCACGAACTTCTTGCAGATCTAGAAAAAGACACTGTTGACTGGGAAGATAACTACGACGGATCTGAGCGTATTCCTCAGGTGGTTCCGACACGTGTTCCAAACTTGTTAATTAATGGTGCTGCTGGTATTGCTGTTGGTATGGCAACCAACATGGCACCACACAACATGACAGAAGTTGTGAACGCATGTTTAGCCTATGCCGACAATCCGAATATTTCGATTGAAGGATTGATGGAATATATTACTGGTCCTGATTTCCCTACAGGCGGTATTATTTATGGTAAATCAGGTATTGTTGACGCTTACCGTACAGGTAAAGGCCGACTACACATTCGTGGTAAATACCATTTCGAAGAAGATGAAAAGACAGGTCGTATAACTATCGTCTTTACTGAAATTCCATATCAAGTTAACAAAGCAAGAGTTATTGAACGTATTGCCGAGTTAGTTAAAGAGAAAAAACTTGAAGGTATTTCAGAGCTTCGTGATGAGTCTGACAAAGACGGTATGCGTATTGCGATTGACTTGAAACGTGGTGAAAACGCAGAAGTCATTGTAAATAACTTATTCTTAAATACACAGCTTGAAAACTCTTTCAGCATCAACATGGTTTGTCTTGATAACGGACAACCAAAATTGATGAATTTGAAAGATATTATTGCGGCATTTATTCGTCACCGCCAAGAAGTGGTAACACGCCGTACCATGTTCGAATTGCGTAAAGCACGTGAACGTGGTCATATCTTGGAAGGCTTAACTGTAGCCTTAGCCAATATTGATGAAATTATCGAAACCATTAAAACTTCTGCTAACCCAGCTGAAGCTCGCGAGCGTTTACTTGCAGGTGAGTGGGCTGGCGGAGGTGTTGTTTCTTTACTTGAAAATGCTGGTGCTATTTCTGTTCGTCCAGATGAGATCGAAGGTGAAAACCCAGATCGTCCATTTGGTTTAACTGAATCAATTTACCGTTTATCACCAACGCAAGTAGGTGCAATTTTAGAATTGCGTTTACATCGTTTAACGGGTCTTGAGCAAGATAAATTACATGCAGAATATACTGAAATTTTAGGTCAAATTGCTGAACTTACAGCAATTCTTAATGATTTCAATTTGTTGATGGCTGTAATTCGTGAAGAGTTAGCACAAGTACTACAACAGTATGGTGATGGACGTCGTACAGAAATTATTGAATCGCGTATTGATTTCAGTCGTGAAGATCTAATTCCTGAAGAGCAAGTCGTATTAACTGTTTCGCAAACAGGTTACGCAAAAACTCAACCACTTTCTGACTATCAGGCTCAGCGCCGTGGTGGACGTGGTAAGTCTGCAACTTCAATGAAGAGTGATGACTTTATTCAACATCTCATTGTAGCTTCAAACCATGCGACTGTGCTGTGCTTTACTAATGTAGGTAAAGTCTATCGTCTTCGCGTATTTGAAGTGCCTCAAGCATCACGTGGTGCAAAAGGCCGCCCGATTATTAACTTGTTACCTTTAGATGCGAATGAAACTGTAACTGCTATCTTGCCGTTAACCGAGTTCCCAGAAAACCATTACGTATTTATGGCGACAGCTTCAGGTACGGTTAAACGTGTTGATTTAGAGCAGTTCGCCAACATTCGTTCAAATGGCTTACGTGCAATTGAACTGAATGAAGAAGATACCTTAATTGGTGTTGCGATTACTGATGGTAATCAGCAAATCATGTTGTTCTCAAATGAAGGTAAGGCAATTCGTTTTGCAGAAACCGACGTGCGTTCAATGGGCCGTACTGCTAAAGGCGTCCGTGGTATGCGCGTTAGCATTGCAAGCAGCATTTTAAGCGAAGAAGATGCAGAAATTGAAAATGATGAATCTGATGATAACGACGATTCAGCAGATTTAGCTGTAGTAAGTCGCATCGTATCGCTTGTCGTTGTGCCTGAAACGGGTGAAGTGTTGTGTGCGAGTGCCAATGGTTATGGTAAGCGTACTCCTGTAAATGACTTCCCAACCAAAAAACGTGGTGGTAAGGGCGTTATTGCAATTAAAACAAGTGAACGTAATGGTGAGCTTGTAGGTGCAGTATCTATTGATGAAAGCAAAGAACTGTTACTTATTTCTGACGGTGGTACATTAGTTCGTACGCGTGCTGCAGAAGTTGCAATGACTGGCCGTAATGCACAAGGTGTTCGTCTGATTCGTTTAAGCGAAGAAGAAACTCTAGTGGGCGTTGTGTCTATTGACGCTGTTGAAGATGAAGAAGAATTTCTCGAAGGAGAAGTGGATACTTCAGAAGTAGATGGTGAAGATGCAGTTTCTACGAATGACGATGTGTCAGAAGAGTAAGTTTTAATTAAATAAAAAAGGAAGCGTAAGCTTCCTTTTTTATTGGCAGTTTATTTTGATTTATGAAAGATAAACACGTCATAATTTCGATAATGTAGCGTTTTAACAGATGGATCTTTAGCCGCAAAATTATGAGGTTGGCTGATGACAATCAAATCTTGCTTTTGCGTTAAAGCATCTTGAAGCTGTTGCTCACTCCATAAGTATTGTTTGCGTTGTGGTTCAAACAACAAACCATCTTTAATTTCTAAAGATGCACTATCAGAATGCACTGTATCCCATTGATTTACAATATATACAGGCTGTTTTAGCTGTAAAAGAAATGGAACATCATAGAAATAGTAATTGTAGAAAACTATTTTTGTTGATGGGGTTATGTACTCAGAAAAACTCGTTTGTCCCACATTATTTTTGGTATCTAAAATACGAACGGCAAAAGGAACTGAACTACACAGAACAATTAAACTGATAAAAATATAGTTCAAATAGTTTAATTTTTGATTTTTATATAACCAGATTAAAGTCAGCGGAAGCACAATTAAGAGAGCGCCAATGGTATAAATAAATACGGCTTGGTTTTGGAAAAAGGGTTGATGCGCACCCATGAAATGCGGTGTAGCAGTAAGACCTATTCCGACAAGCATAATAAATATAGGTAAACCATAAACCTGTAATTTGGTTTTATAGTCACTTTCAAGTACTTGGTTGATAACAAGAGCCAAGAAAACAGCGAGCGGGGGCACAGCAGGTAAAATATAGCCAGCTAGTTTAGACGGAGGAATAGAGAAGAAAACTGTGACAGAAATAAACCACCATACAAGTAGGGCAAGTAAAGCGGATTGCTTGTAATTTTGAAATACGGCTTTAATAGATTGAAATCTACTCGCAAAAATCCATGGTAAAAAACTGACAAGTAAAATAAGCAGATAGAAGCACCATGGTTGCTTATTATTAAACTCTTTTGAGCTAAATCGGCTAAATTGCTGGTCTATAAAGAAATAATGTAAAAATTGCGGGTATTTAAGTTGAACTGCATATAGCCATGGACTAACCAGTAATATAAATAGCAAAATCCCCAAAGGGTTAAGCAATGAAGGGATTTTTTTCCATTGTTTGGTGTAGAGCAACCACGGTAAAAGAATCATGCCAGGAATTAATACCCCAATCAGACCTTTACTTAAAAACGCAGCAGCACCTGCAAAATACCCTAAAAATAAAATAGATTTACGTGCTGAAATTGTGAAATCAGCAAAACATAAAACACTGACGGTAATCCATGAAGCAAGGAGTAAGTCATGATTAATATATTCACTGCTACCAAAAAATAGTAAATTGGTGCCTAAAATAATGGCAGTAAGTTGTGCTACACGTTCTGAAATGTGCTTTCTAACGAATAAGAACAGGCTGACGAGCATGAGTGTAGCTGCTAGCACAGGAACTAATCTCAACACCCAAATATGCATACCGAAAAGTTCCATAAATATAGAACTTAACCAGTGTAATAGAGGGGGCTTATGCATAAATGGCAAGCTATTGATGCGGGGAATCAACCAATCTCCCGACTCAAACATAGATCGACTAATATCTCCGTAGCGTCCTTCATCTGGCACAGAGAGAGGTCTTATCCAAGACAAAACAAACAGCCAAATCGGCAAAAATATTAATAAAAATTTGGAACGACGAAGCCATTGCTGCATACATAATCCTTAATGTTGAAATGCAAAAAAGCGGTTAAGCAAGAAAGTCACAATTGAAGTCAGGACAATAGCCACACAAACTAATGTTGAAACAGGGACGCTGAAATACAGATTAGAAAGCAAGAGAAAACTCTCATTAAATAAAAAACCTAATCCAGCGACTAACGTAAATTTGGGTAATGTTTGTCGATGAGAAATATGCTGAGCTTTAAAAGTAAAAATACGATGCCCAAAATAGCTCACCCAATAGGCAAGTAGAAAGGCGACTAAATTGGCGTAATGCAATGCAATGTTTCGTTTAAACAAGAGCATGACAATACTGTAGTGCGTAAGTGCCGCCGCGGCCCCAGTCGTGGTAAACCGCGCGAGCTGAAAAATATGTGCAAACATTAGAAACTAGAGAACGTATTTTCGGAGTGAGTGATTGGGTGTTCTTGCTTAATACGAGAATGTTCGGTTGAAACAATATATTTTGGTCGATTTTTAACTTCTGCATAAATTCGGCCAACATATTCCCCTACGATACCAATAAACAGTAACTGAATACCGCCCAGTAGAGTCATGCCTGCGGCAAGTGTGGCCCAACCAGGTACAGAAATTCCTTCAATCAGGGTTTTAATAATGATCCAAACACCATAACTCATAGCGCCTAAAGCCAATAGGGCACCTAGATAAATACAAATCCGCAAAGGTAAATCTGAAAACCCAGTTAAACCAGACATTGCCAGATTGAATAATGACTTTACGTTAAAACTAGAACGACCATGTTGACGATCTTGCTCCGAGAAATTGATCCCAATACTTTTAAAACCGACCCATGCATAAAGGCCTTTCATATAGCGATTTTTTTCTGGTAGTTGTTTAATCGCTTCGACAACTTTTGCGTCAAGAAGTCTGAAATCACCAGCATTTTCGGGAATATCAATAGGAGAGCTTAAGTTTAATATACGATAGTAACCTTGAGTTAAGGTCCGTTTTAACCATGATTCAGTAGTGCGATTACGAATGCCATAAACCATGTCATAACCATTTTTCCAAAGGTTAATCATGGTTGGAATTGCTTCAAAAGGATGTTGAAAGTCAGCATCAATCAGTAGTGCAACTTCACCTGTAACATGATCTAAACCCGCGCTTAAAGCAGCTTCCTTACCAAAATTTCGTGATAATTCCAGCACAACTAAAGGATAATCTTCAATCATCGTTTGTAAGATCGGAATAGTATCGTCCTTGCTTCCATCATCGACCACTATGATTTCATAGCTAAGATTTTGTTGTTTTAAGCTGTTTGCTAAAGCTGGAATAAATGTCTTTAAATTCTCTGCTTCGTTATAAGCGGGAACAACGCAGGATAAAAAAGGTTTTGTGCTCATTGCATTGCCCCTAGTCTGGTAAGTTGGATGCCATTTTTTTGGCAATCAAGAGGGAACTGATCAGAACAAAAATATTGGTATTCTTGGATGCGTGCATGCTGGATTGGATCTTGCTCACTTGGTGTAGAAAGTGAGGGATGGCACATAATCAGTAAGTGGTCTTTTGCTTGAGCAAGCCAATATTGATTCAGTTCGGCATAATCAGTTTGTTTAAAGTCATAGATACCAGCGAAATATTCATTTTGGCTAAACTGGTAGCTTTGGCATGCTTTTGCTAAGGCATTTGATCCAAGTGCAGAAAGCATATGAGTTTTAAAACGATAATGAGGTAGATAAATTGGATGTTGTAAATTACGTATCCAACCAGTGAAATTTTTCTCTTTTAAAAGTTGCAGCAAAATATCCCGTATAAATGGAAATTGATGAATATGTTGGTGTCCATCAATAAAATCGGGTTGCTTTCCCATGACTGAAACAAATGCATCCCATTGTTCTTCAATACACTGGGTAATTAATTCACGATTAAGATTTGATGACCATGCACGAAGCATAAGTGCAGGTAATGAAAAAACTGTATTACCTGAATTGAATGCATGGGTAAAATTTAAATGTAAACCAATATCAATTTGATTCGAAAAAGGTTTAAGTTTGGCAGCAGCAGTTTTCCATAGTTCAGATTGGGTCATACATGAGGTAGCTTGAAGTGCACCTCTTTCAATTAACTGAATAATTGCACTGGATATCTCTGCATTCATTGCAAAGTCATCTGCGCAATAACATACCTTTGCCATATAAAATTCCGTCATAGAGCAGGGTAGTAGAGTTACCCTTTTAGGCTGCTGAAAAACTAAACAGTTTTACTATGTAGAAATTTCCTTAATTTCAACTTAAAGTTTTTTTAAGGTTTTATGACAATTGTTACCAATTAATAATTTGAATTTATTAGTTTTTTTATATTTTTATGGTCAATAGTTTTTAAGAAATGACTTTTAACTATCAGATTTTATAGTAAATAAAAATATATTTTATGCTCCAAGTTTAGAAAACTCTTCACTTGGAGGCTTTTAAACGTGAATATGCCAAGATTAAAAAAATAAGGCCGATTGTCGCAAGAAAAATCAGTTTTGGTACAACCGTGGCTAAAGGAACACCCATCTGGTTAAGTTGCACAAACATTTGTACCCCATGTGTTGATGGTAAACACCATGCAAACCATTGTAACCATTCGGGCATTGCTTGATGAGGCCATGCAGCGCCTGTCAGTAAGAATAGGGGAACAGAGCTAAACACAATAATATGTCCAGCACGTTCTGGCATATCTAAAAGTGAGCCAATCAGCATGCCTAATCCAATCACACAACTAATAAAAATAGGAACGGCGACTAGCAAACCAGTAAAGTTCCCACCGTGTGGATAGTCGTTTAACCACAAGGTAAAACCGAAGAGATAAAAACACCCTAAACAGCCAATGGTAAATATACTTGCGAAAATTCCAGCAAAGCGAACACCTGTAATTTTTTGGTGTTGTTCACGGTAGCTTGCAATTAGCATCGCTAAACCTAGCACAATCGTTTGATGGATAATTAAACCTGCAACAGCTGGAAAAATATAACTTCCATATCCTGAAAGTGGGTTAAATAAAGGGACTTGATGAATAGAAAGGGCCGGTTGGAAATGTGTGCGCTCTCCAAATCTTTCAATATATTCTTTTAATGTGGTTTCAATGGATGTAGCTAAGCCTAAACCAATTTCTTTAGTTTTTAAAAAGTTGGTTGTGCTCAGATATAAGCCAATCCCACCTGTTTCTCCGCGGCGTAGGCTCTGTGTTAAGTTATTGGGTAAAAGCAAAATACCATCGGCCTTTTGTTCACGAACCATTTGTTCTGCTTGTAAGAAATTGCTTGTAATGGTAACAATATGAACATGCGGACTATTTGCACTTTGACCGATTAATTGAGAGCTTAAGAGGCTTTGCTCTTCATCAACAATCACGATTGGAATTGATTCTGCTCGCTCAGCTTTATATGCAGTAGGGTAAAAAAAACTATAAAGAATGACCGATAAAATCAGAGTTGTGAAAACTGAACTATTCCCTACAATATCTTTAAAAGTTTGCAAATATGCATTTAAAAACTCTTTCATTGTACTGCTCCCCGAATTAATTTTTTAAGAAGCAGACAACTTAAAAAGAAGTAAAAAAGGCAGTAGCCAATGAGTATTAAAAAGGGAGCCATTGAAATGAAAACTGGACTTCCAATCACCCATTGTTCAGTTTGCAGCTTGGCATAAGGGGTATAGGGAATAATGAGTGACCAAAACTTGGTAAAAATAGGGGCATTATTCAAAGGAAGAGTAACGCCTGCGAAACTTAAAGATGAACCGCCATAGACAGCGATAAAGCCAAAAGTTTTACTTAAATTTTTGGTTGCTAAAATAACTGTGCTGCTAATCAAAGCGTAGGCGAAATAAAGTAGAAACTGTGCGCATAGCAATAAGCCAAGAGAACCCGCTACAAACCAGCCACGGATTTCAACCAGCCAGAACATCCATAACCATGTCCAGAAACAGAAAATAAGGCTATAAAGCAAATTTTTAGCCAATAAACCTTGAATAAAACTTTCTCGGTTTGCCCAAGTGGTTAATGTGCCACGTTTAAGTTCTTGTCCAATAGCAAAGGCAACACAGCAGCATAGCAACAGATGTAATACGGCTGGAACCATGAAGGGTTCTAAATAAAACTCATAGCTCATGCTGGGGTTATAAAGCGTTGAGATTTTGACATGAGCGGTAGGAACATCTAAATAGGGAATATTATTGGCTAAATAACTTTGGCCTGCGTAGTCTGCTAAAGCATTGAGGGTACTGACCAACATTGCGGAGGAAATCGTGTTCCCGACACTAAAAAAAGACTGGTTAAATGCAATGCTGATTTGAGCATCTTGCGCTTTCACAAAGCGTTTTTCAGCGCCGTCTGGAATGAAAACATAGCCCCATATTTTAGTTTCGTTAAGTAATTGTTCCGCTTCAGTGGAGCTTGCCGTAATTGTTTTAATCTCTACCGTATGATTCAACGAAAGATACTTTTCAATATTACGGCTGAGTTCACTTTGGTCCTGATCAATAATCGCAATCGGTAAGTGTTCAGCTTTACCTGCGTAAAACATGCTGCTAAACATAAAAATGATAAAAGCGGGGATGAGTGTCACCATACACAAATCCCATTTATTGCTTTTTAGATAGTTTAGTTCACGTAATAGACTGGCAAACATGCTTTATTTTTCTTCTTTAATTTTAAATAGAACACTCATCCCAACTTTTAAATCTTGCACTGGACGCTCAGGCACAAGATGCAGTTTAAAGCTACGAATATCATAGCCCCCAGTCTGGCGAGTCGTTTTTATGGTGGCAAATTCACCTTCAGCATCTATATTCTTAATTTTAAAATTCACATTCTGATTAAGTGCTGGAATGAATCCTTCAAGGGTTTTATTTTTATAAACAGAGGCATATTGATTTTCACCTACATTTAAACTCACCCATAAATCATCATCTTCTAAAATGCTGACAACAGGTACACCCATAGCAACTAGCTCAGAAGGTTTACCATAAGTTTTTGAAACTGTACCTGAAATAGGAGAGAGTAAACGTGTTTCTTCCTCTAGCGCTTTTGCTTCGCCTACAGCTGCTTTTGCAATTTCAACCTGTGCATCTGCTGTAGATTTTTGTTGGCTCGTACTGCCACGTTTTGCACGAGCATATTGTTGATAAGAGGCTTCACTTAATTCTTGAGCAGAGGTCTGTGCTGCGAGCATTTCATCTCGTCTTTGACGCGAAATGACACCTTGTCTATATAAATTTTCACCACGCTGGTAAGTTGTTTTTGCAAGGTTTGCTTGTGCTTTCGTGCTTTGCCAGTTGGCATAAAGAGTATCGATATTTTCTTGTTGAGAACCGCGATCTACCGTAGATTGAAATGCTAAAGCAGATTGTAAGGTAGCCAAAGCCTGTTGCTTTTTAGCTTCTATTTCCGGGCTAACCAAACGAACAAGTGGCTGGCCTTTGGAAATTTTCTGGCCTTCTTGTACATAAATTTCTTCAATACGACTCGGAACTTTTGTACTTACGTGAATAGTTTCGGCTTCAACTCGGCCTTGTAGTTCAATAGGCTTTGGCTGATAACTTTTCCACAAACCAAAAATAATTAAACCTAATAGGGCAATAATGATTACACCAATAATCAGTTTAATTTTTGAATTTTTAGGTGGTTTAGAGTCACTTTCATTTGTGCTTGATTCTTGCTGATCACTAGCTTGATCATCTTTTTGAACTTGGTTGGTTTCTGCTGTATTCGCAACAGGAGCATCTTGTTCTGAATGAGCTGAGTCTTGATTCATTTTGTACTCCCCTTAACGAATATAGTCGGTATGTGGTTGATTAACGTAAGCTTTAAACTCATCAATTGAGCCGTGACTTTGTAGTAAAGTCGCGAGTGACATGACATATTTATACGCATTTAAAGCCATTTCAGTTTTTAATGCACTTAATGCATTTTGAGCATCAATCACTTGGGTTGCTGTACCCATTCCTTCACGAAAAGAAAGTTCTTGGATACGTAGGTTTTCTTGAGCGGCATTTACGTTTCTTTGTAAGAGCTGATGACTTTGCTGAGCAGAGTTAAGTTCGTTATATGACTTATTTAAAAGAGCTTCGATCTCTTGTTTAGTTCGTTCAGTCATGAGTTCAGAAGCATAGCGCTTCAATTCGGCAGCGTGAATATTCTTATTTTTATCTACACCTGAAAATAGGTTGTATTTTGCCATTACACCGACAATCCAGTTTTCATTTTTATCAAGAGCATATTCACCAAAGGCAAAAAGACTTGGTTTATTTGCAGCTTGTTGAGCTTGAATATTTACATTAGCCAGTTGAGTATCCATCTGCATTTTTTGTACAAGGCTAGATTTTTGAGAATAACTGGTTAAAAGTGATTCTAGAGTTTGGCTTGGCGTGTTGTTTACAAATAATGGTGTACTTAAATCTATATTATTTTGTTGATGTAAAAGATTATTAAGACTAAAACGGCTGGCATTTAAGTTAGCTTGAGTATTTTGTAAAGTACGTTCTGCATTATTACGCGCTACTTCAAATTGCATGCGTTGCCCTTTACTAATAAATCCTTGTTGTTCGAGCTTTAGGGCATTGCTGTAATGTTTTTGCATCGCATTAAAGTTAAATAAACTACTTGCGACCAGTTGCTGCTGTAATTGGACATTAAAATAACTTTGTACCACTTCAAACCGCTGTATATCTTGTTGTTGCTGGCTTGAAAGCTCTGAACGCTGTGCTTGAATATTTGCTATTTTTTTTGCACTTGTGGTTAATCCACCTGTATAGAGTGGCATAACGACTGAAATAGAAGGGCGTATAACCTGATCTTCAATAGTCAGATTCGCATAATCTGGAAATCGATTTATACCATCATGGATAGTTTGATTTGCGCCTTCTTGAACTTGTCCCAGCACATCTGATGGAATGACATTGTTCCACTGTGAAAGTTTATCGTTGAATCCTTGACTTAAATCATTCTCAAGCTTTTGTTTAAAAGAGGCGAGGGGTACGTCTGTTTCGCTATGAAAGGCATATGCTCTAACATTTAAATCAACTCGAGGTAATCCGAGTCCTTTCACTGCTTCAGCTTCTAGTTGAGACGCTTGCTGCAAAGCTTGATTAGCTTGAGTGCTATAAGAACTTTTCAAAGCTTGTTGTTCTGCTTCAGCATAGCTTAAGCTTTGAGCATATAAATGATTTGTGAAAAAAAGTCCTAAGGCCAAAGCAAGATGCTTGGGTTTAAAGAAAAAGGGGCAAATAGACTGTCTATATCGATGTACTGGCATTTTAAATAACAATTTCTGGCATCCCTTATAGTTTAAATTTCTTGTTATTAAATTCAATTATCATCTTGTTTCTTATACATTTGTATAGAAACAAGATAGTTTAAGCTCCCTTTAATTCTTAAATATTATAAAGCCCATATTTTGTACTAAATATCAAAGTATGTGAAATCATAATCACAAGTCAAGTTGATCTTTACTCAATGAAAATGTTTTAAACTGATAAAATCACAAATGAAAGCAAAGAAATAAATACAACAATAATTGAAAAAATGATCCTAAATACAGTCCAGCATTGAAATATTTACTTGAGAAGCTGCTGCAAGCTTAAGCAATCTGTGGTTAAATGCCATTTTTATTGTGTTTGACTTTATACAAGGGAAAAATCATGCGCGCGTACAATTTCTGTGCTGGTCCTGCTGCATTACCTACTGCCGTTTTAGAAAAAGCTCAACAAGAAATGTTGGATTGGCATGGTAAAGGTCTATCCATCATGGAAATGAGTCATCGTAGTGCTGACTATGTTGCTATGGCTGAAAAAGCTGAGGCAGATTTACGCAAGTTAATGAATATTCCAGAAAACTATAAAGTACTGTTTTTACAAGGCGGTGCGTCATTACAATTTTCTGCGATTCCTTTAAACCTTTTGGGTAAGAACAATAAAGCTGATTATATTGATACTGGCATCTGGTCTGAAAAAGCGTTAAAAGAAGCAAAACGTTATGGCGACATTAATGTTGTAGACGCTGGTATTAAAGTAGATGGTAAGTTCGCAATTTCTGAACAAAGCGAATGGAATTTATCTGACAACGCAGCCTATGTACATTATGCAGATAATGAAACGATTGGTGGCTTACAGTTTGCAGGAATTCCTGATGTAAAAGCGCCACTCGTTTGTGACTATTCATCAAGTATTTTATCTGCTCCATTAGATGTGACCAAGTTTGGTTTGATCTATGCTGGCGCACAAAAAAATATTGGTCCTGCTGGTTTAACAATTGTCATTATTCGTGATGACTTACTTGATCAAGCTAAACCAGAAATTCCAAGCATCTTGAAATATGGTGACCAAGCGAAAAATGGTTCTATGGTTAATACACCATCAACTTACGCTTGGTACTTGTCTGGTTTGGTATTTGAGTGGTTGTTAGAGCAGGGTGGGGTAGATGCTATCCATAAGATTAACCTTGAAAAAGCTCAATCATTATATGGTTATATCGATTCAAGCGATTTCTACAATAACCCGATTGCAATTCCGAACCGTTCAATTATGAATGTACCGTTTACCTTGGCAGATGAAGCTTTAGACAAGCAATTCTTAAAAGAAGCGGAAGCAAACCATTTGTTGAATTTAGCTGGACACCGTTCTGTAGGTGGTATGCGTGCAAGTATTTATAATGCTGTGCCATTAGAAGGCGTACAGGCTTTAATTAGCTTTATGGATGATTTTGCAAAACGTAATGGTTAAGCAAATCAAATAAATAAAGCCCTCAAATGAGGGCTTTATTTTTGAATAAATTTTATAAACTAAAAAGGCACTAAACCAAGTTGGTGCATGAATATGGCAGCTAAAAACATACCCAATACAAAAAAGCAAAACGCACCAGTATCGACCTTTACGCGCAGGCTACTAGATTGAATGAGGCTGGTGGTTTGTTCGGGTATAATCTTCATTCAATAACCTAATTATTAAAATATTAGTGAAATTCAATTAGTTTCACCCTTTTTAGCACAAATAGTCGCCTGAATCCAGATATTACCGCGAATATATTCGCCAATATTAAAGTTTTTATACAAATCGTTTTTGGTCGCAATGCGCACTAATATGGCAGGAAGATCATCTTCTAAAACCAAAGTAACATCATAAAGGGTATATTCTGCCCCCATAAATGTCATAGAAGTTTTGCCAACGATATTACCTTGGAACCATGCTTCATCTTCTTGACCAAGATTTTCGCCATATAAATAAGCAACCATTTTAGAAAAATCAACAGTTACAGGTTCTTGATCTTCTGGGGTTTTTGGCTGCCATTCATTAATGAGTTCCTGTAAGTTTTCAGGAGCAATACCATTATGTTCAGTCAAAATCGCATTTAATGCACGGTGATGTTTAATTGAGGCTGGGTCATCAACAACGATTTTTTCGCCTGCTGGTACAGGTTCTAATTCATAAGCCCATGCATTAAATTGAACTTGATAGTCTTTAGTTTTGTCATATTGACAAGCGTTAACGCTAAATAAATTATCAAATGCATAAACCGTTGTATCTTTATTTAGTTTTAAACTTAAAACAGCTTGTGTCGCAGAGTCACAAGTAATGATACGTTCAATTTTCGCATTATATTGATATGGACTTTCAAAACTTGGAAAGGCTGTTTTGAGTGCGCGAGGTTTCTGATTTTCAACCGCAATAATCTGGTTGATTGTAACTTTTTGGTTTTGTGGGCCTTGAATCAACCAAAAAGATTGATCCATATCTTCTTCATGTTCGCATAAGCCCATTGGCATTATGGGTGCATCAAGTGCTAGTCCTAACCATTTTGGTACATCTGTTTCAGGATGGGACGTCAATAGATTCCAATGTTCGCCATGACTACCAAAATTTTGGTCATTTACTTTAATTACTTCTGGACTGTTTTGATTTTTCATAAGCACGATGCTGTTGGGTTCACATTACTTGTTATATTAAATCGAGGGTGTTTACTGTTTTTCAAGTCACCATATGTAAATTCTCTTGTAAAAGCACATATTTAGTCATTTAAACATAGATATTGCTTCTATTTACAAAAGAAAAGGTAGATCTGACTCTTAAGAAAACTTAAATACCAAATTAAAAATAAGTTTAATGTTTATTACTATTCACCTTAGAAAAGCATCTGTTAGACTTATATTTTTAGTGGAAATAGAGAATAACGTGCTGCCATTTAAACTATGGGTAGACGCAGACGCCTTACCAAGAATATTACGTGAAGTGATTTTGCGCGCATCAGATCGTTATCAGTTAGAAGTTATTTTTGTTGCTAATCAAAATGTTGGTATTACGCCTTCTGTTCGCATCAAGTCAATACAGGTTTTAAGTGGTGCCGATCAGGCCGATAAAGAAATAGTTGATCGCATGATTGAAAATGACATTGTCATTACGCAAGATATTCCACTAGCCGCTCAAGTGATTGAGAAAGGCGGAGTTGCTATTCATCCGCGTGGTGAAGTCTATACAACTGCGAATGTTAAAGCTCGTTTACATCTGCGTGATTTCATGGATACGCTTCGTGGCGCTGGCGTACAAACGGGTGGCCCACCGCCTATTTCTGAGCGAGATAAGCGTGAATTTTCGAGTGCATTAGATCAAACAATTTTAAAGCAAAAACGTAAAGCAGCTAAGTGAGCATCGCATGCCATCGCAAACCAATTTGGCTTTAACCTATGCCTTGTTAGTGTTCATTTGGGCAACCACTCCATTGGCTATTGTTTGGAGTGTGTCTGATTTACATCTTATGTGGGCATTGTTGTTACGCTTTTTTATTGCATTGCCTTTGGCCGTGACCATATTACTGATTTTAAGAACACCTTTTCCGACTCATCGACAAGCAATTCATAGCTATGTTGCCGGATCTTTTAGTTTAATCGGCTCTCAAATTTTTACCTATGCGGCTACTCAATATTTAAGTTCAGGCATGATTGCGCTTATGTTTGGTTTAGCGCCTATTATGGCCGGACTCATTGGTCGGTTTGCATTTGGTCAGCAACTCTATAAGTTGCAATGGTTAGGTATGGCGATTGCAGTTAGCGGTTTAGCCATCATTTGTTTTAATGGCGCAAATCAGCATGTGCATCCGTTTGGTATCGTCCTTATGCTGATGAGTGTGTTTGTCTATTCTTTTTCAATTTTTTGGGTTAAGAAAGTTAATGCTCAGATCCAGCCTATGGCTCAGGCAACAGGCTCTATTTTAGTTTCTTCAATTTTGGCAAGTTGTCTTATTCCATTTATTTGGCAATATGCACCGACACATTTTCCAGAAGCTAAGTCTTTATTTGCTTTAATTTATACGGTACTGATGGCTTCATTAGTCGCCATGTTCTGTTATTTCAAGCTTATACAAAATATTCAGGCAACGACTTTATCTTTAACAACTGTAATTACGCCAATGTTAGCCATGATGATTGGAGCTGCTTTAAACCACGAACAATTGTCGATTATGGTTTTTGTGGGGGCTTTAATTATCCTGTTTGGACTATTTTTATATTTCTATAAAGACATTCAAGCAAATCGAAATTTTGTCCGACATATTAAGTCTAAATAGGAGAAGATTTGGGTAATTTGTTGAGCTTATTCATTAAATTGTTCTAATTCGTAGCGAAATGCATGATCAAATTGATCTCCCCACTTAAGTAGTAGAAAATAGCGCAGCAATATAATATTAGGATTGTTAAGGAAAGGTCAGAACTTACTGATTTTTTAAACCTTAATACAGCATCTAACGATATGGCCAAATAGTAGATGTCGACGTAATTTGACTTTAGCATCTGCTATTTCCCATCAATCACCTTGGATTTAGAAGGTATGTTTAAACCAATCTCACTGTATATAGGGTTGAGATATACTCGCGCAAGACGCAGTAATCATTTTATTTCTTTTATTGCATTGGTTTCGATGATCGGTTTGACACTAGGTGTCGCTGTACTGATTACGGTACTTTCTGTGATGAACGGTTTCGATCGCGAATTGAAAAACCGTGTTTTGGGAATGGTGCCGCAAGCGACAGTTTCATCTACACAAATCCTCACGGATTGGCCTGAACTGGTAAAACGAGTTGAACATCATCCACATGTAACTGGGGTTGCACCTTTTACCCAATTGCAAGGTATGTTAACCGCGCAAGGGCAAGTCGCTGGTATTATGGTGACGGGTATTGACCCAAAATATGAAAAAAATGTGTCTATTATTCAAAATCATATTGTTGCTGGTAGCTTAGACTCACTTAAAAAGGGTGAGTTTGGTATTGTCCTTGGTAAAGATATGGCTGATTCATTAGGCTTGCGTCTAAATGACAGTGTGACATTGGTTTTACCTGAAGCAACGCCATCTCCAGCGGGTGTAGTACCTCGTTTCAAGCGTTTTAAAGTAGTGGGGATTTTTAGTGTAGGTGCCGAAGTTGACTCTATGGTGGGCTATATCGCTCTCTATGATGCGTCAACCTTATTACGCTTACCAGATGGTGCCCAAGGTGTTCGTTTAAAACTAGATGATATTTTTGCCGCGCCACAAGTTGCCGACGACTTGGTAAAAAGTTTACCAAGCAATTTCTACGCAACGAACTGGACCTATACGCATGGCAATCTGTTTAATGCCATTCAAATGGAAAAAACACTCGTTGGTTTGTTACTTGTACTTATCATTGTTGTTGCAGCATTTAATATCGTTTCGTCATTAGTTATGGTTGTAACTGATAAAAAATCAGATATTGCCATTTTGCGTACATTAGGCGCTTCGCCATCAATGATTACTAAAATATTTATGGTGCAAGGTACTGTCATTGGTGTGATTGGTACAGTTGCTGGTACAGTTTTAGGTGTAATTTTGGCTTTAACCATTAGTAATATCATTTCATGGTTTAACAATGTGTTAGGTTTAAATCTATTTGATGCTTACTTTGTGCATTACCTACCTTCTTATTTAAGATGGCAAGATGTGACGATTATTGTGACTGTGTCTTTACTTCTCAGCTTCTTGGCAACGATTTATCCGGCACTTCGTGCGGCCAAAGTTCAACCTGCCGAGGCACTGCGTTATGAGTAAAATTGTTTTAGAAGCAAAAGATATCTACAAACATTTTGATGATGGTAAATCTAAGGTTGAAGTCATTAAAGGTCTTTCTTTACAAGTTGAAGCTGGGCAGTTTGTTTCGATTGTTGGTGCGAGTGGTTCAGGTAAAAGTACTTTACTTCATGCGCTAGGTGGTCTAGAGCAACCTACACAAGGACAAGTATTTTTAAATGGTCAGCGTTTTGATAATTTAGGTGAAGCCGAGCGTGGTTTTCAACGTAACAAATACCTTGGTTTTGTTTATCAATTTCACCATTTGTTACCTGAGTTTACTGCGCTTGAAAATGTGGCAATGCCGCTTATGCTTCGACCAGATAGCCAATACAAATCGGTAAAGGCACAAGCTGAATACTTACTAGACCGAGTGGGATTATCTCATCGTATGGATCACCAGCCAGGTGAGCTTTCGGGCGGTGAGCGCCAACGTGTTGCTTTGGCTCGTGCTTTGGTCACTCAACCTGCGGTTGTTTTGGCCGATGAACCTACAGGAAACCTTGATCGTAAAACAGCTCTAGGTATTTTTGAATTACTGACTGATCTTAAGAAAGAACTCAACATGGCTATGCTGATTGTGACTCATGATGAACAGTTGGCTCAGGCAGCAGATTCAATCTTGCATATGGAAGATGGTCTTTGGGTGAGCGGTTCTTAAAAAATTGTCATTAAATCACATTGTTAAAGCCCACTTAGTTGGGCTTTAATTTTGCCCCTAAAAAGATAATGATATGACTTTAAATGTTAAAACTTATTTTAGTGGGGTGGGTTCTAGGTATTGCATTCATGGGAATAGAGCTTCCTTTAATAATGCAATATGGTTGGATTGGTAAAGTTCTACTTTTTATCAGCTTTATTTTTTATATTTTTAAGCGGCATATTTTTGTAAATCGTCCCATATTAAAAGCAGTTTATTGTTTAATCTGTGGCCTAAGCCTTTTTGTTATAGGCCATCAATATGCTCAGCACGCCTTAAATGAAAGATTACAACTACGGGAGATGCAACCTCAGTCTCTAGACATTGTTGTTTATATAGATCGACTAAGTGAAGAAAAAGATAATAAGACACAGCAAGTCGGTCAGGTTCTAGGGCGGTCATCCCATGCGGTGAATTGGTTGTTATATTTAAAAAATGAAAATGAGAACGCTTTGATAGAGGGACCAAAATTACAATTAGGCCACTACTATCGAATATCGGGTAAAACCAGACCCGCTCATAGTTATGCAGTATCAGGTGCTTTTGATCAAGAACAATGGTTCATTCAACGAAATATAATGTCAGGTTTCAGTGTTCAGCATCTTGAGCCTTTAAGCTTTGATGAAATTTATCGATTGGGTTATCAAAATCACTTAAAACAGCAACAAAACTTTTTTACTAGACAGCAATTAAATATAGAAAAACTCCGTCTAAAGTTTAGATTAATGCTAAAAAAATCTCCCTTTCAGAATAAAGGATTGTTATTAGCACTTCTGACAGGGGACGAAAGTCTTTTAAATGAAGACACTAAAAATCAATTTAAACAATTAGGTATTTCTCATTTGTTGGCTATTTCGGGGCCTCATGTCCTCATTTTTGCCATCATGTTGTCTTGGGGTTTACATCAATTAGTACGACGTTATTATCCGCAGATTTATTTGTGGCAACCCAAGCAAATATTGGCAATGATTCCTTTATGTCTTGGGGTTTTGATTTATACAGCTTTTGTCGGTTTTGAAATTCCAGCTTTAAGAACTTTACTTTCAGTATTCTTATTTGCCTTTTTATTGTTAGTCAAACTGCCTGTTAAGCCATTTTCACTCTTGGTTTACAGCGCAAGTCTACTTTTACTTTTCGACCCATTTAGTGTTTTATCGGCAGGTTTTTGGCTCTCTTATGGTTCTTGCTTTATTTTATTACGCATTTATCAAACCATAGTACAGACTCCAAATCTTGTTTCAGTGAGTCTGCTATCTAAAATAATTCTTTTAAGTAAAACCTTAATTGAATCTCAGGGCAAAATATTTATTGCCCTATGTCCTTTAATGTTGATTTTCTTTCAACAGATTTCATGGGTTGCACCTCTCACAAATATTATCGCTGTTCCTCTGTTAGGAGGAGTTATTATTCCTTTGAATATTTTTGCTGCTTGTGTGTGGCTTATTTTTAATTCACTTGGAAATGTACTCTTTCAGATTAATGATATTTTGCTCAGTATAGTGCTGACATGTTTTAGTCTTTTAGAGAAATTATCTCTACCGTTGCAAGGTTTTAGTCTGACACCACTGGCTTTGTTAGGCTTAAGCTGTGCCATTGTTATCTTATTTTTACCACGTGGTGTTTTACCGAAATCTTGGAGTCTTATATGTTGTTTACCCTTAGTCATTCCGAATAAAACCTCTCAGCAAATTCAATTAAATATTATAGACGTAGGCCAAGGACAAGCGATTTTTCTACAACACCCAGAGCAGACGTGGTTAATTGATACTGGTGGTTCTTATGAAGAGAAAGCCTTTAGTATTGGGCAAAATGTAGTAATTCCATATTTACGTCAGAAAGGTATTAAACAACTAGATCATGTGGTGTTATCTCATCTTGACCAAGATCATAGTGGGGCATTTCCTTTTATTGCTCAGGCTTTTCCTATTAAACAAGTCATATCAAATGAGCTATGGGCACAGCAAGTGAAAGAACCATTTACCTATTGTCATCAAGGGCAAAAATGGCAATATCCACAGTTAGATATTGAGATACTTTGGCCGAAAGAAAATGATTTAAATTTAGTTTCTTCTAACCAAAATGAATATTCTTGTGTCGTTTATATTCATTTAAAACAGGTAAAGGGTTATCAAAATTATTTAATTATGGGGGATGCTGGATGGGAAGCAGAATATCAACTAATAAAAGAATATCCTGATTTAAAAGTAGATGTTTTGGTATTAGGCCATCATGGCAGTAAACATAGTTCAGCCTATGACTTTTTAGCGACTTTAAATCCCAAGCTGGTTGTTGCCTCTGCCGGGTTTAATAACCGATATGGTCATCCAAGCAAAGAAGTCTTAGCGAGAATACAAGAACTTAATATTCCGTTTAAAAGCACCGTTGAGCAAGGAACATTAAGTTTTGTATCTCAGCCTCATCAAATGGTTTTATACACTCGACGTTTCGAGCGTACTTGGCTTCACAGAGCTTTGTGAAGCTTCTGCTTTCAGCTTAGCCACAATTTGAAGAGCTTCAACTGGATCAATATTATAAATGTTATCTAAAGCAGGGTTGGCTTTAAAACGCTTATAACTCCAGTGGTAATGCTCTGGATAGCGCTGGATGAGTTGTTCAATAGCTTGGTGAATGACAAATGTTCCGTTATCTGCACTGCCTTCATAAATTTTCTCATCCATAGGTTCAATATGCAGCGTAAAACCGTCATTTTCGTTACGAATTGCATACATGAATAAAGCTTTTGCTTTAGTTTTCTGGATGAGCTTGGCACTTAAATTACTTGAAGCAAGTGGAACACCAAAATAATTGATCATACTACCGCCGACGTTGGGCGTATGGTCAGGTAAAATTGCGGTAGTTTGACCTTGTTTTAAAGCTTTAAAAATTTGTCTTACACCACTTTCATCAGTAGGAACCAAATTGGCTTGTTCACGACTACGTGCATCTCGAACAAAACGGTTCGCATCTTCATTTTTTACAGGCTTGTATAAAATTGTCATTGAAGTGAATTGTGAACACCATGCATTGATAATTTCCCACGTACCAAAATGGGGGATAATCATGACAAGCCCTTTTTTTTCTGCAAGCGCTTCGTGATAGTAATGTTCACCTTCAATATGGTGAATTCTTTCGATATTCTTACTATTTGATGATCCCCAAATACTTAAAAATTCAAAGTATGAGGTGATTTCATTACGAATAGCTTGTTCTGTAATCTCTATTCGCTGCTGTGGCGTTAAATGTGGAAGGGCGATTTGTAGGTTTAGTTCTATACTTTTTGATGTTTTAGTAATTTTTAAAGTATTGATTAACCCTGCCAACATACGAGCAAGAAAACGTCCAAATTTAATTGGCTGGCGGCTAAAAGTTTTGAGTAGGTAATAGTTCATGCTTTTTGTATCTAATTTGGTTATCTATCGCGGGAAAAAGGAAGCAATAATTAAAAAAAGATATAATTATTATAAATGAAATCATATTATTTAGACAGTTTTTATCAAATCAACGTATATAATGACATCATTTTAGATTAATTTGGATTGGAATTTTATGTCCGATTGGCCACCAAAACCACAAAATGAACCTATAACCCCTAAACAAAATGGACCAGAATGGCAAATTCTCGAGAAGGCTGTACTTGCTTCAGTCGAGGAACAGCGTCGTAGTCGCCGTTGGGGTATCTTCTTTAAAACATTAACTTTTATTTATTTATTATTCATTGTTGTACTCATGGGTAAAGGTTGTTCAACCAGCAAAGAAGGCTCTACTGTAAGTAGCAGTAGTGCTCATTTGGCAGTGGTGAATATTATTGGAACTATTGATGCTTCGAGTAATCAATCGGTCAATAGTGAAGATACGAATAAAGCGCTTAAACGTGCTTTTGAAGCCTCAAATAGTAAAGCTGTTGCACTTAATATTAACTCGCCTGGTGGTTCTCCAGTTCAGTCTGATGAAATCTGGCAGGAAATTCGTTATTTGAAAAAACAGCATCCAGATAAAAAGGTTTACGCTGTGATTGGTGATATGGGTGCCTCGGGTGCGTACTATATCGCTTCTGCTGCTGATGAGATTATTGTCAATCCATCAAGTCTGGTCGGCTCAATTGGTGTGATCATGCCGAACTATGGAATTACTGGTTTAGCCCAGAAACTTGGTATTGAAGATCGCACGTTAACCGCAGGAACGAATAAAGACATTTTAAGTATGACAAAACCGATTGATCCTGTTCAAAAGCAACATATTCAATCTGTTCTTGATAATGTTCATACTCACTTTATCACTGCTGTTAAAGAAGGGCGTGGAAAGCGTTTAAAATCAAATGATCCAGCTATTTTTTCTGGTTTATTCTGGACTGGTGAACAAGCCATTCAGTTAGGCGTTGCTGACCGTTCAGGTAACATTACGAGCTTGATGCGTGAACTAAACCTTGATAATAAAGTTGACTACACAATTGAGCGCAACCCATTACAATCCATTTTAGGTCGTATGGGGGCACAAATCGGGCAAGGGGTAAGTGAATCTATTGCTCAAGAAGTGCAGACTCGTCAAAGCGCAAAATTACAATAAAATCTGTTTTAGGATAGCGGTATGTCAATGAAACCAGTTATACACTTTGCTCATGCGAATGGCGTGCCATCAAAAGTGTATCAAAAACTGTTTGACCAGTTGAAAGGGGAATATGACATTATTTATGTTCCCTTGATTGGTCCTGATAAACGTTATCCTGTAACGAATCATTGGCCTGCTTTGGTTGATCAGGTGATTGACAGTATTGTGCGGCAGGCGAAAGGACGTAAAGTTATTGGACTTGGGCATTCGCTTGGTTCAGTTTTAACGTTGATGGCATCTTTTCAGCGTCCTGAACTTTTTTCTCAAGTGATTATGTTAGACCCACCTCTTATTTTAGGACGATATTCATTTGCTTTTCATATGGCAAAACTATTTCGTCCTAAATTGGTTGATGCGATGACACCAGCGGGTTTATCAGCTCGTCGTCGTGAACATTGGGAATCGAGAGAGCAGGCTGCCGAATTACTGCGTCCCAAAGGTTTCTATAAAGATTTTGATGAAGATTGTTTTCAAGCTTACATCGACTATGCTTTAAAAGAGGACTCGGTCCGTGGTGGTGTCACTTTAACGATTTCTCGTGAAGATGAAGTTGCAATTTTCCGGAAAAATCCTTCTTGGTGGTGGCTGCCTATGCCAAAACCTAAGATGCCTGTGCATTTGGTTGTGGGGAAAGAAAGTGCTTTCTTAAAAAGAGGCTTTCCTCAAATGGCAAAGCGAAAAATGGGAATTCCGTTTACTGTGGTTGAAGGAGGACACATGTTTCCTCTAGAACATCCTATTGAAACAGTGAATTCTATAAAGAAATTGATTCATCATCAGCCAAACTAATTTTTAGACTTATAAAAAAAGGACATGCTGGCATGTCCTTTTTTTATTTTTATTTTTAAGAAAAAAGTTTTACCAATTTGCAAAACGAATAGGGTGTTCAAGAACTTGATCACGGAAATAAGCTTGACCATTTTTCCATGTAAGTTGACCGTTACATAACCACTCTGCTACTTGTGGGTAGATAAAGTGTTCAAGTGTATGCACTCGATTTGCTAATGAAGCGGCAGTATCATGTTCTTTAACTAAAATAGCGGATTGGGCAATCGATTGACCAGAATCCAGTTCAGCAGTTACAAAGTGTACGGTACAACCATGTAAACGATCACCTGTGTTTAAAACACGTTGATGAGTATTCACACCTTTGTAAGCTGGAAGAAGTGAGGGATGTATGTTCAGCATTTTCCCTTGCCATTTGTTGACAAAGGTGGGAGTTAAAATGCGCATGAAACCGGCTAAAATAATCACATCCACTTGCCAAGCCAAGAGCTGTTGATGCATTGCTTCATCAAACACTTCACGAGTTGGAAAGTCTTTATGAGAAATAACTGCCGTAGCAATATTGGCTTTTTGAGCACGCTCTAGGGCATAAGCATCTGCTTTATTAGACAGTACACCTACAATTTGCCCTGATAGATTTGCATCTATCAAGGCTTGTAAATTACTGCCGTTCCCAGAGACTAGAACAGCAATTTTTATCATGCAAAGATCACACGAATTTTTTCGTCTGCACCTTCAACTGATTCAGCATTTTCTTGGATGTGTCCAATTTTCCAAGCTTTTTCACCTTGAGCATTAAGCACTTCAATTGCTTTTTCTGCATCATTTGCATCAACAGCAATGACCATACCTACGCCACAGTTAAACGTACGGTACATTTCAAAGCGTTCTACATTGCCTTCGCGTTGTAGAAGTTGGAATAATTCAGACCATTCCCACGAAGCTTCATCAATGACTGCTTGAGCACCATTTGGTAATACACGTGGTAAGTTACCCGGTAAACCGCCACCAGTGATGTGTGCCATAGCGTGTACATCAACTTGTTTGCAAAGCTCAAGAACTGGTTTTACATAAATACGTGTTGGTTCCATTGCAACGTCTGCAAGAGGACGACCATCAATCATTTGAGTTAAATCAACGTTTTTAACGTCTAAAATTTTACGTAGTAATGAGTAACCATTCGAGTGAGCACCACTTGATGCAACACCGATAAGTACGTCACCAGACTTTACTTTAGTACCATCAATAATTTTGCTTTGCTCAACAACACCAACCGCAAAACCAGCAAGATCGTAATCTTCGCCTTCATACATGCCTGGCATTTCTGCGGTTTCACCACCTACAAGTGCGCAACCTGCAAGCTCACAACCTTTACCAATACCAGTAACAACATTTGCAGCAACGTCAACATTTAAGTGACCAGTCGCGTAATAATCAAGGAAGAATAATGGTTCTGCACCACAAACTAAAAGGTCATTTACACACATAGCCACAAGATCTTGGCCGATTGTGTCATGACGATTAAGATTAAGTGCCAAACGTAATTTAGTTCCTACACCATCGGTTCCAGAAACTAAAACAGGCTCTTCATAACCTTTAGGAATTTTGCATAGTGCACCAAAGCCACCAAGACCGCCCATTACTTCAGGACGACTTGTACGTTTAGCGACTGACTTGATACGATCGACCAGTGCGTCGCCCGCTTCAATGTCGACACCCGCATCTTTATAGCTTAAACCGGTATTTGGGGTAGAAGTTGAGTTGCTCATAAATGAAGTCTCCGCATTGGCGGCAGATTATAACCTGAATATACGAAACTCTTATGTTATTTATGCTCGAAAATGCTATCTTTAATAAAAATATTTTTTCATTTATAACGATTAAATCAAAAAAGGCTAGATTTTATGCAAGATCGTATACTGCGCCGTATTCTTTTACTCGCAGGTATTGTATTGCTGGTATGGGTATTGTACTTACTCAAGCCTGTAGTCATTCCTTTTATCGGTGCTTTTTTCCTGGCTTATTTATTCAGTCCACTTGTTGATGTTCTGGTAAAAATCAAATTACCTCGCTGGTTAGCAATTAGCGTGGTGTTTATAGGAATCGGTGTAACCTTAACTATTGCACTCTGGTATTTGGTTCCTCTGATCTGGAAACAATTGGTTTACGCCCGAGATAGCATTCCAGCAGGTATTCACTGGATTAATGCAGAACTATTACCATGGGTTTCTTCGACATTTAATGTTCAGCAAATGGAAATTGATACCGATCAAATGTCCAAAGCTGTCATGGATTATGTTCAGACAAATTACAGTGCCGATAGTATTCAAGCTGTCCTATTAAAGCTTGCACAATCAGGTCTTAATTTTATTCAGATCGGTGGAACAGTTGTTTTAATTCCAATTATTGCTTTTTATTTTTTACTAGACTGGGACCGTATGCTACAAAACTTACGTCGTCTCATTCCACGTCAATATGAAGCATCTACCTTACAGATCGTTAGTGAATGCCATAGCGTTTTAGGAGCGTTTGTTAAAGGTCAGTTTCTCGTCATGCTATTGCTCGGCGTAGTATACGCAGTTGGTTTGCAGCTCATTGGTTTGGAAGTTGGTCTTATTATTGGTATGGTGGCTGGTCTTGCCAGTATTATTCCTTATTTAGGATTTGCAGTAGGTATTATTGCAGCAGTTATTGCGAGTTTATTCCAGTTTGGGTTGGACTGGACGCACTTGCTACTGGTTGGTGTAGTTTTTATGATTGGCCAAGCGGTAGAAGGTTATATTCTACAGCCATTCCTACTGGGCGATAAAATTGGTTTATCTCCTGTAGCAGTTGTTTTTGCCGTATTAGCGGGTGCACAGCTTGCTGGTTTCTTGGGAATGTTGATTGCATTGCCTGTTGCTGCTGTTATTGTGGTGTTGTTGAAGCATTTAAGAGAGAATTATGAAAGAAGCTCACTTTATGCTCCACCTTCTACTTTATTGATACAAGAAGGCGGCAATATTGAGCAAATTCATGTAGAAACTGAAAGCACTAAGCTTGATCTTGAGGTTAAAACACAGCAAGATACAGATAGACTGAAACCATCTGACCAGAAATAATTTCAAGGTTAATTCAATATATGCGTCAACTCCAACTGGATATAGAACCTCAACTTGATGCCCGAATTAGTGATTTTTCGGGACCGAGTTGGGGGAATGTAGTCGATGCTGTGCGTCAACTACATGCTGGTCTGGTAAGTAGGTTTTACATCTACGGTGGAGCAGGGACAGGTAAGAGTCATTTACTTTCTGCAATTTGTGATTCTTATTTAGAAATAGGCAAATCTGCAATTAAGGTTTCTTTGCTTGAACTCCTTGATGCTCCTATCGAAGCAATTACTTCTTTAGAGCATTATGACCTTGTTGCTTTGGATGATATTGAATCGATTAGTGGTGTGCCTCATTGGCAAAAAGCTGTCTTTCATTTAATGAATAATCACGAAGGACAGTTAGTATTTTCTTCGCGTGTAGCGCCTATCGAATTAAAGTTGGAATTACCAGACTTGCAGTCACGACTTACACAAGCTGTCAGTGTTAAAGTGCCGAGTGGAAGTTTATATGCGGATCGCTATGCCTTGGTTACATCTGTAATGTCTAGACGTGGTATTCATTTTGATCAGCAAATTGTTGACTATTTATTGTTACATGGCCCTCATCAGGCTTCACTTTTGCTGCAGACAGTTGCCCAATTAGAAAAACTACTCAAAGGCGAAAAAACAAAACTTTCGAATGCAACTTTAAGACAAATTTATGCTTTGATTGATGAATATCAACAATAGATATCTTTTAATCTTGTCTTATTGCCTCACCTGCGCACATAAAAAACTATTAAAAATAGAGTGTATGGCACAAAATTTCTAATTTCAGAGCACTTGCCTTTATATCTTTTTAAATTTCCTTCTAATTAGTAAATATTCACATTTTTGTATTTAAAAAAGTTTTTTAAATGTATGAAGCTTTTTGTAATCTGGTTCAAAAATGACTCTATAGACCGACCAAAATGTCTTGAGAAATTCTACTTGCTGTGACAAAGTACGCACAAAGGATGCGATTGCAAAAGCGGAAATTTTGCAATATTGACAAAAAAAATGAAAAAGATGTAAGGAGATGGGTATGCTCAAACGGAGCATTGCTTTTGCTTTATTGGCTGCTGCTGGACACGCTTATTCTGCCGATATTCAAGTCACAAGCTTAATTGATGAAGATAAAGACGATACGCTATGTACGTTGCGTGAGGCTGTACAATTTCTTAATTATCGAGCATCTTCCAATGCTGCTGATGTCGAAAAATATGCAACTGGTTATCACGGATGCGGAGGTAAAGACGCCTCTTCAAACATTATTTTAAAGCGTGATAAAGAATATGCATTGAATGAAAGTATAACAATTACAGGCGCTCTAAATATTCTTACAGAGAGTGACTCAAGTTTTATTGATAATGATGCTCCGGGGACTCATAACGCTAGCATTAAAATGGCGGGTACAGACCGCCTGTTTAAAATTGATGATAATAATGTTGAAAAAGTCTCGTTCTCTGTCTCTTTGAGTGATCTAAATTTACAAGGTGCAGGCCCTAACACTTCGGCATTAGATGGAGGATTAATTTATAACCATGAACAATTAATTATTAAAAATTCACGTTTGCTTAATGGTTATGCTACTCGTGGTGGTGCAATTTATAATGCTGGTAATTTATCTAATACGACAAGAACAGCTGGTACAGTTACCCTTACCAATAATTTAATACAGAATAATAAAGCGAGTCAGGGAGCAGTTTTATATAGTGAAATGCCTCTTTATTATATTACTCAATCTGTTTTACGTGATAATGAAGTTACATCCGCAGATAATGCCTTATTGTATGTTCAAACTAAGTTTGCAGATGAAAGTACTGGAGGTTATTTAACTTCACGTGCTATTGGATTAAGTAATAGTACAATTTTTCATAATAAAGGTGGTTTTATTGCAAATATCCGAGATGGGATGTTTGTTAACAACATTACGATGATTAAAAATGACAAAGGACTATTTCTTGATGCTCCTCTAGGAAAAGCCTCTGTTTCAAACAGTATATTAGTAGGGAATACGCTAAATTGTCAGGTAGGTACAACCGATAAAGCAGTTATACAAAGTAATTTGGTTACCGCAGAATGTAACCGAAATGCGACCTCAAAGCTTCCTAATATTCTTTATCCCGCTAATGAAAAATTAATTGCGGGAGATACAGATGAAGGGGTATGTGATGTAACTGCTCAAAATGGATTGTTATGCCCTTATAACACGCCAAAAAATAGCTTTCTGGGTTTCTTTAGACCGCGATTACTTGAGAGTTATAAAACTTTAGCTGAATCATTAATTATTAATAAAGGACGTCTTTATAGTGATGGCTCTTCAATTGGGTTGGTGCGTTGTGAAAGCTACGATCAACGTGGTAAGAGTCGGAGTGGATATGATGAACTCTGTGATTTGGGTGCAATCGAATATATTGTAGATAGTGAAGTCTCTTCGGTTGGTCAAGATATTAAATATGGCCAAGTTGCAAAAATCGGTATTTTAGGTTCTTTAAGTGAAGCTGATTTAGTTACGCCTGCTACGTGTAAGCGATTGTTTGGTGAGCGTGCTGATGGTAAAGACTGGCAACCAGGATGTCTTAAAGTTAGACAAAGTACAGATACACCAGTTTCAAAAGGCACTATAACCTTAGATCAAAATGGTAATATAATTTATACGCCAAACGGAAATTGGCATGGTGCAGATATTTTTAGTATTCAAGTAGTTACTAGTGTATCTCGTTTTAATGAGGGTGAAGATTTTCAATATATTACTATCCCAACAAGAATTGTTCAGGAACCTTTATCTGGAATTGAAGATAAATCGGTGAGTACTGGCGGTGGGGGAAGTGTAGGCGGTGGTTTAATTTTAGGGTTATTGGGATTAATTGCATTACGCCGTTTCAAGTCATAAACAGGGATGTGGGCTATGAAAAATTATCAAAAAGCACTGGGTGTAATTACTGTTATCGCAGCAATGCCTTTAATGGCGCAAACAACAATAAAAGTTACAACATTTGCTGATGAGGATAATGAGAACATGAATGCATGTTCTCTACGTGAAGCTATTACAGCAGCAGAAATGCGTAAATCTTATGGGGGATGTGAGGTTTCTGCAATTGATGCAAACTACACAATTCAACTCGAAGGTGGTACTTACACCTTAAATAAAGAATTAACCCCTAAAATCGGTCTGAATATTATTGGGAAAGAAGCGACGGATTGGGAGCGAAAAGGAGTTCTAACTAATGACTATCCAGCCCAAAAAGCGCTTGAAACTCGTATAAATGCTGGGGGAAAATCACGTATCTTTAATACGGCTGTTTACCAGCAACCTTTAACATTAACTAATATTATTTTAGAAAATGGTAAAAGTACTGAGTTTGGTGGTGCAATTTATGCTGGCGCCGATGTAACTTTAAAAAATAGTCAGATATTAAACTCACAAGCATCTAAAGGTGGAGCAATTTACCTTGGAGGTAATACTGCCAGTTTAACGATGAGTCATTCTTTAATTCAAAACAATGGCCTGACTTCAACTGAAGGTAGTATTCTCGCAATGAGTTGTATGTTTAATACTTCATATAGCGCACGTACTATATCATTGGATTCAAATAGTTTTGTTAATAATGGATCGACTAGTTCAATAAGTGCTTTTAATTTTTGTGGTAGCCCTACAGCCTCCTTTACAAATAATACAATCGCACAAAATATTGCGAGTCCGACTAACGGTAGTATTCTTAAATTTACAGGAGATGCTGATCCAGCAAAAAATCAAACCAGTAATTTAAGTTCGGATAGTAGTTTAATACTGCAAAATAATACGATTGTTGAGAACTCTGCAAACACAACTTTTTTATATGATAAATTAGGTGATAAAAACTTAAATTTTAATGTATTAGCTTTTAATAATGGGTCTTATGCTTGCCGATATTTACTTGGGGCTGCAGCTGAGGAAAAAGATACTGGACTAGATTTGAGGTTTAATGCTTTAAATTTAACAGGCAATGCACCAAAATGTGATGTACCCAAAGAAGTAGTTCCTACAGGTAATACTAATATTGATGTAAAAAATAATACTTTAAATACTTTATTAGAGCCTTTAAAAGGACCTAATGAAAATAATGGTTTTTTACCAATTTACTATCCTAAAAATAATTTTTCAGAGCCAGATTTAATTGATGTAGATTCAGAAAATAAAGTTACTTGCCAGACTCAAGATCAGCGTGGGTTAGCTAGGTTGGTAAGTAATACATACTATTATCAAACTTTAAATAAAAATAGTTGTGATATTGGTTCGGTTGAGTTGATGAAACTTACTGCAGGTGATCTAGAAGGTTTAGGTAATATTTCATTTACGACTTTAATAGAGACATATCAAAAAAGCTATGATTTATATGATAGCCTGCTTAAAGATCCTACTACGCCATCAAACTTTATCGTTTACTATAAAGTTCGTTTAGCTGAATTTAAGGATTTACTGGATAAGTTTAAAAATGATACGGCTCATGTGAATACAAAATATCGAGCAATTTATATAGATTTAAAAAATTATGGTTTCCCTCTACCAAGTGAAGACATTAATCATGTATTAAAGTTTTTTAATACGGCTGATTATAATGTTAAAGCAGAACCTTTGGGGGTGGCACAAAAAGTAGAAGATTTAACTCCTGATACTAAAACTAAGGAAAACCAGAGATGTGTCTGGAATCCAGCAGTACAGCAAATTCTTTTTTATCGTGTTGATGATGATCCTACTTCAAGTACAACTAATGAATTTTGTAAATATACAATTACAACTAAAGCTGGTGTGGAACTTAGTAGTGGATTAATTAAAGCAAAATTTGCAAATATTGCTCCTGTTTCTGAAGATGGCACAATAACTTTTAAGTATTTAGCAAATGAAATGATTCCTTTGAATTTACTCAAATATGCGAATGATGATGGTGATGGGCCACTTAGTACACTTATTACAAAGCCTGATAAGCCTCAATTTTGGGTAAATGAAAAAGGTGTAGAGTTACCTATCTATTTACCAAGCAAAACTTCGAAAGATGGAATTTTTACGGTCGTTAAGGCAGATCGGGAAGGGCCTTGTCCTGATAAAGACAGTAAAAATACATGTTACGGTGGTAATATTTATATTCAAGCAAAAAATGTCTTTAACACTTTTAACGATACACTATCTTATAATGTCTATGATGCTAATGGATTAATTTCAGCGAAACCTGGGACAATTAATCTAATAAGTACCGCAACTACTACAGATGATTCTCGAAGTGGTGGCGGTGGTGGGGGAAGTTTAGGAATTTTTTCTATTGCATCCTTACTTGGTTTAGCGATCTATAGACGCTACCGTAAATAAACGATATAAAATAAAAAAGCCTCCAGTTGGAGGCTTTTTTATAGAAACTAGAATCTATATAAGTTATGAAACTTGCGGTGTGTGAGCTTCACATACTTAGATTAATGTTCTAAATACTTGTTCATATACTCTTCACGAATAGCTGTTCTTTCTTCGCCATTCGCTTTAAGCATGCGCTGGCGTAAATCATTACGCTCTTGCGTACTCATTTTTTGCCATGCTTCACGCATTTTTTCTTTTTCAGCATCGGGGAGCTGAGTAAACCAGTCCATACGTTGCTGTAGGTTCGTACTTTGATTTGCTGGTAACTCTTTTAAGCTCTGGTAGCGTTTAATAACTGCACGTTGTTCTTCTTCAGAAAGAGCATTCCATGTGTCATCAACTTGTGTATTGGCATCCTTAGAAAAAATCCAAAATCGTTCAAAACCTGCAAAACTCGTTTGCAAGAAACTTAATGAACAAAGGATAAGTGCTAATTTTTTAGCTGCCATGTTGTACTTTATCCTCACCCAAGACCATTAGCATTTCTAAATCTTCCACCATTTGTGGGGATAATTTAGGATTTACAATTACTTGATTTTGTGGCTTATCAACAATATCTGCTGAATTAGGTAAAATTACAAAACCTGTGATCGCAGCTGCAAGTGCAAAACCAGACATTTTCCAGACACTATAAAAAGAGGCTGGTTTTTGTTGAATATGGTCAAGCACATGATTCATGACCACTGTTTTATTTTTATGGTGATGTGCCAAACTATCAAGTTTAGACGTCACCTTTTTAGTGAAATCATCATGATTCATCAGAACCTCCCAAGGGATTTAAGTGGGCTAAGTACTCTCTAAGTCCCTGAATTGCTCGGTGATAATGGGTTTTTACACTACCTTCGGTACAGTTCATGATCTGAGCTGTTGTGTGTGTGTCAAAACCTTCCCACGCACGTAACATAAATGCCTGTTGTTGACGAACAGGTAGCTTTGAAATTGCTTCTCGAATTTCTTCGATAGTCACTGCTTGATCGAGGAAATCCGCAGGATTGATGGCTTTTTCATCAACTACATCAATAACTTCATCGTCGTCACTGTCCAGACTAACTTTTTTGAAGAATGAAAATGGGTTTGCTCTACGAGATTCTTTGCGGCGCCAATCCTGAAGTTTGTTGTTTAAAATTGTATAAAACAGGGGATACCATTCTTCAGTATTTTTATCGGCATAAGATTTGTGCAAAGCAATAAATGCTTCTTGAACCAAATCCATTGCAATACCTTGTTGACCTTGGGTAGCACTCTCCATCATCACCAAAGCACGACCAGTTACATCTTGCATGAAAACTTTCAGGCGTTGCTCAGCCGTGCTTGCATGAGCACTAGATGTTTCCGATCGAGACTTTTTCGGTGCTAAATCCATGGAGATGGAAAATCCTGTCATTGGACATACCCACCTTATTTTCAATATATCTCTTATATAACGTTGAAAAGAGGTGGGAGGTTGACAACAATCGGCTATTTTTTACTAGTGTAATTGATTTTTTTCACAAATATGTGAGATGTAAAATAAATTAACGTTTTATTGGCGTTGACGAACCATCTCAAAGAAACAAATAGATCCTGCAATTGCTACGTTTAATGACTCTTGTCCACCTGGTTGTGGAATAGTCACTGATTGTGCATGCTCTAAGGCGTAATCACTTGCACCTTGGCCTTCATTTCCTAAAATCCAGACACAGGGTTGAGAAAGATCTTGTGAATAGAGGCTTGTCGAGTGATGAGAGCTTGTAACAAAAACTGGGATTCTAAATTTCGGAAGAATATCTGTGAGCTGGAAGTTTTCAAAACAATGTAAGCTAAAATGAGCACCCATACCTGCTCTTAAAACTCGTGGAGACCAAAGTGATGCAGAACCTTGTGTGCAAATGATTTGCTTAATATTTGCTGCTGCTGCTGAACGTAGCAATGTGCCTACGTTACCTGGATCTTGTATATTCTCCAGAATTAAAGTATCTACTTTATAGTCAATTGTTGATGCAGTTTTAGGCAAATCAATAATAGCTAAACAAGGTAAGCTCGTGCCTAATGTGCTCAAATCTCTATATAAGACTTCACTAATAACAAAGATATGGCCTTGATGCAGTTCTATTATTTTTTTAAAATCAGCGTGTTCTAATGCTTGTTCTGTAGTAAATAAAGAAAAAATCTTCTTTTGCTGTTGTAACCACGTTAAACAGAGATGGGTTCCTTCAAGGACTGTTTGTTGGTGCTTTTTTCGAGCGCTATTAAGTTCAATTAATCCACGCAAATGTTTAATTTTTGCATTGTCTTTTGATTCTAAAAAAATAACCGCCATGAGAAAATATCCAACAAAAGGGCACCATCATACTATGATGCCCTAAATAATTAAAATTATTAATGATAGCTTGTTACACGTTCAACTTCATTTTTAGAACCAATAATTACAGGAACACGTTGGTGAAGCTCTGTTGGTTCAATATCTAAAATGCGAACACGGCCAGTAGTTGATGTACCACCTGCTTGTTCAATGAGCATACTCATTGGGTTTGCTTCATACATTAAACGTAAGCGACCCGCTTTTTTTGGATCTTTTAAGTCGTATGGATAAAGGAAAATACCGCCGCGGCATAAAATACGGTGAATATCACCCACCATACATGCTACCCAGCGCATGTTGAAATCTTTTTCACGAACAGATGTTTTACCAGCAAGTAATTCATCAATATATTGTTTTACAGGTTCTTCCCAATGACGCTGGTTAGACGCGTTAATTGCAAACTCTTGAGTATCTGCTGAAACTTGAACATTGTCAGTAGTAAGTAAGAATGTTTGAGTTTCTGGGTCTAGAGTAAAGAATACTACGCCATTTCCTACAGTTAAGGCCATCATGGTTGATGGGCCATAAAGTACGTAACCAGCAGCAACTTGCTGTGTACCTGCTTGCATGAAATCGTCTGCTTGGGTTACCGCATTTTTTGCAGGCAGGATAGAGAAAATTGTGCCTACACACATATTGATATCGATGTTGCTTGAGCCGTCTAATGGATCAAATAAAACGAGATATTTACCATTTTCTTGTGCAGGTGTGAATTCATCAAGCTCTTCTGAAGCGAGGCCACCCACTTGTGGGTGAACTTTTAAAGCATCAATTAAATAGTCATTAGAAATCACATCAAGTTTTTTCTGTGTTTCACCTTGAACATTTTCATTACCAGCACTACCCAAAATACCAGCGAGTGCACCTTTTTGTAAGGCTTGGTCGATAGTTTTACAAGTGGTCGCAATAGTGTCGATGACTTGAGCCAACTCAGGTGTCAGATTCCCTTTTTGTTGTTGTAAAAATTGGGACAATGTGAGGTTGGACATATAAAATAGCTCCTGTGCTTCAAGCATCAAAATGAGTCAGATAAATACGAGGCATATTCTAGATGAGAATGTCACAAAATAAAAATTATCTTACTTTATTTGTGTTGGATTTATGCTTACAACCCCCATTTTAAATGGTATGTTCATTATATAACAACGGACTGTATATTTTTAGGAGAATCGAAATGACTACAAAGAAGTTTGATGCGACCCCAACAGCAGGTGAACCAATCAATCTAGATGAAATTTCGAAAGAGAATGTTCAGGAAGCTTGGAAAGATTATGAGGCAAAACCTGAATATAAAGATTTTAATAAGCATGATTTGATTGAATCTATGCAACATTCTGAAGAAGAAAAGAAATCTTCTTAAGTTTTGTTGTTATAAAAAAACGCTCATATTTTATGAGCGTTTTTTTATGCATATGCCTTATTTTAATAAAGGAGGCACTGCTTCGTAATTAATTTCAACGCGGCGATTTTCTTTCCACGCAGATTCATCATGCCCTGCATTCACAGGCGCTTCTTTACCATAGCTTACAGCTTCAAGTTGCTGTGGGTTTACACCATTGGTAATTAAGTAGCTTTGTACAGCTTTAGCACGACGCTCGCCTAAAGCCATATTGTACTCACGTGTACCACGTTCATCTGTATGGCCAGTTAATGCAACTTTTGAATTTGCATTTGCCATAAGGAATTGAGCGTGAGCTTGAAGCGTTTGATAGTCTTCAGTAGATAAATCACTGCTGTCATAATCAAAATGAACAACGCGTTTTGCCAAAGCAGCTTTATTTGCTTCAGTCACACCTTTTGATGAAGCACCAGCCAAATTTTGGGCATTCAATGCCGCATCTTCACTTAAACCAGAAGTATTAACCGTACTTGGATTTGTGCCAGTCGCGGTAGTCGCTGCCGGTTTGCGGCTAGCACAACCTGTCATCACAAGTGCTACGCTAAGAAAGGGTAAAGCTAAATATTTGATTGATTTCATGATCATCTCCATCAATGGAATTAAAAGTTATTTTGGTGCCCAAGCTGGTTCACGTACTTCACCTTGTTCGCTTGGTAAATTCATACGGAAACGTCCATCAGTAGACATGATAGATAACAAGCCACGGTTGCCTTCACGAGTCGCGTAGACCACCATTTGCCCATTCGGTGAGAAACTTGGCGATTCATCTAAACTGGTTGGAGTAAGAATATTGGTGATACCAGTATTAATGTCCTGAATTGCAACTTTATAACTGCTGCCACTTGGGCGATGAACAAGAGCAATCTTTTTGCCATCTGCGCTCAAAGTTCCGCGTGCATTAAATGACCCTTTAAAGGTTAGACGTTTTACTGAGCCATCAGCAAAGGTATAACGATAGATTTGGGCAGAACCACCACGGTCAGAAGTGAAAATAAACGATTTTCCATCTGGTGTATAACGTGCTTCTGTATCAATTGCTGAGTCATTTGTCATACGTTTGACTTGGCGAGTTGATAAGTCCATTTGATAGATTTCTGGATTGCCATTCATAGATGCTGTAAATAGCATTGATTGGCCATCAGGTGAAAAACTCGGTGCGCCATTTAGGCCTTTAAAGCTAGTGAGTACTTCACGTGTTCCAGTAGATAAATCTTGTAGATAAATTGCTGGACGTTTGGTTTCAAAAGAAACATAAGCAATTTTCTTGGCATCTGGTGTCCATGCCGGAGATAGAATTGGGTCACGAGATGACAAAACAGTTTTTGGCTGTTCACCATCTGTATCTGCAATTTGTAAAGTATAACGCTCTGCGGGAGTTGCTGGATTTCTGAGTACATATGCAATACGGCCACTAAAATCACCTGGAATGCCAGTAAGTGCCTGATAAATAGCATCACTCACCATATGACCAGCTTGACGTATGCGTGAAGCGGGTACATTTAAAAGTTCATTTAAAATGTATTGCTGCTTTTGTACATCATAAAGTTGGTAATGGACTTCAAAACCTGTAGCTGTTTGTTTAATTTGTCCAGTAACTACATATGGAATTCCGGCAGCTTGCCAGTCAGACGCTTGAATCTGATTGATTGCAGCATTGGCAGGTAAATTTTTAGATGAGCTTGTAAAGCGTCCAGAACGGTTTAAGTCAGTTTCAACAATAGGAGAGAGCCCATTGTCATTGTTAAACGGGACAATAGCAATTTTTGGCGCCTGATCTGGTGCTTTAGCAATTTCCAGATATAACTGGGCAAAAGCAGTTGTAGAAGCAATAGGGCTTAAGGCGGTGATCAATGCTAAAGATAGCAGGTGTTTGCGGCTCGTATTCATAAGTGTAAAAGTCATAGCTGGTATTTTTGTGACTGTTGATTTTGTAGCATAGTTACATGCCTTAAACTATTTAAAGCATGTAACTCTTTCAAAATTATTGCGCTCTAAATGTAGAGTTAACACTTCTTGCTTCGCGCCTTGCATCGGGGTCTGATGGCATAGGATATGGCGCAGAGGCTTGAATTGCGGCCTTAATACTTGCATCTAAAGCATCATCGCCACTTGAACGCGTGATCACGATAGAATTAACGCTACCTGAGTCTGAAAGGGTAAAACGCACACCAACTGTTTTACCACTACTGCCAGTCGGGACATCCCAAGAGCGTCGAATTTTTTGTTCAAAATCGCGTCTAGCTGAGGAAGCAATTTTTTTAGCTTCGGCTTTCTTCTGAGCTGCTTCTTCTTGAGCTTTTTGAGCAGATGCAGCTTTTGCTTCGGCCTCAGCTTCAGCTTTTCGTTTAGCATCGTCCGCAGCTTTTTGCTGTTTAGCTTTAGCGTCAGCTTCAGCTTTTTGTTGCTTGGCTTTTGAGTCAGCTTCAGCTTTACGCTTAGCATCTTCATTGGCTTTTTGTTGTTTAGCTTTCGAGTCTGCTTCGGCTTTACGCTTAGCATCATCATTGGCTTTTTGTTGTTTAGCTTTCGAGTCAGCTTCGGCTTTACGCTTAGCATCTTCATTGGCTTTTTGTTGTTTAGCTTTCGAGTCTGCTTCGGCTTTACGCTTAGCATCTTCATTAGCTTTTTGCTGTTTAGCTTTAGCATCTGCTTCAGCTTTACGTTTAGCATCGTCATTAGTCTTTTGCTGTTTAGCTTTAGCATCGGCCTCAGCTTTGCGCTTAGCGTCTTCATTAGCTTTTTGCTGTTTAGCTTTAGCGTCTGCTTCAGCTTTACGTTTAGCATCTTCAGCAGCTTTGCGTTTAGCATTAGCATCTTGTTGTGCTTGAAGTTTAGCATTTTCGGCTTTTTGAGCCTCACGTTTCAGCTTTGCCTCTGTCTCTGCTTTTCGCTTAGCCTCTTCAGCGACTTTTTGTCTAGCCTTAGCCTCTTCAGCGACTTTTTGTCTAGCCTTAGCATCTGCTTCAGCTTTCGCACTTTGTTCGGCTTTGCGTTTTTGTTCAGCTTCCGCTCTTGCTTTAGCTTCAGTTTGACGTTTAGCTTCAGTTTGCTGCTTTTGTGCTTCCTCTATACGTTGCTGTTCAGCCGCTTGTTTAGCTTTTGCTGCTTCTTCAGCTTTACGTTTTTGTTCAGCCAATTTTGCTTGCTGTGCCTGTTCGGCCTTTTGCTTTTGAGCAGCAAGTTGTTGAGCTGTTGGAGGAGGGGGCATAGCCGGAAGATTTTCAGGAAGCGTTTCATCCACAATAGGGGTTAACACCTCTTTTGCTTCATTTGTAGCTGTAGTCTGTTGTTCAACTTCTTTGGCTAACGGAGGTGGTAAATCTTCTGGCTTAACTAAAATAGTTGTTAGCTTTTTTGGCTGTTCAGGTGGTTTACTCAAGCCTAAAAAAAGTAAGCCAACAATGGCAATTGCATGAACTCCTAGTGTAAAGCTCAATGCAATCGCATTTTGTTTAAAGTGTGGCTTTTGATTTTTATTCATAGCTTATTTTAAAGGCTCTGTCAGAAGGCCAACTTGAGTTAAACCTGCTTCTTGTAAACTTGCCATCAATGATACGACTTCTCCATAAGGACGAGACTTATCACCATTGACTAAAACTGTAAGTTGTTTATTTTCTTGTTCAGCTTGTTTTTGAGCATTGCTTAAAACTTCTTCAAGTTTTTCACGAGACAATGGTTCACTATCTTTGTAATCTTCATATTGAAGATAAATATTGCCATCTTTACCAATCGTTACCATGGCTGGCATATCTTTTGATTCGATTGGATGGTTATTTGCTTGAGGCAAATCGACTTTAATACCACTGGTAATCATGGGTGCAGTTACCATGAAAATAACCAAAAGTACAAGCATAACGTCAATATAAGGTACGACGTTCATATCACTTTTTAGTGGTTTTTTTATGCGCTCAAAGCGCCCTGAACGCTGAATTGCCATTATGCATCTTCCTGTGATGAACCCACAGACTGACGTTGCAATAAAGCAATCATCTCTTCAGCAAATAAAGCACGATCAGAGTAAACACTTTCGCTTTTAGAAGTGAAATGGTTAAAAGCCAATACAGCAGGAATTGCAGCAAATAAACCAATTGCGGTTGCAATAAGTGCTTCGGCGATACCTGGTGCAACAGTTGCTAGAGTAACTTGATCAACAGCAGCTAAACCGATAAAGGCATTCATAATCCCCCAAACGGTACCGAATAGACCGATGTAAGGAGCTACAGAGCCGATACTTGCTAAACTACCTAAGCCATATTCCAGATGGCTTTGATCACGGCTCAAACCTACACGTAAAATACGTTCAGTCCCTTCAATTGTCTGTGAAACAGGGGCTTGACGTTTTTTAAGTTTAAAAAATTCACTCAATCCTTGATAAAAAATATCTTCAAGACCTGAGCGTTTTGAGTTGAGCTGAGCATTGTTGTAAAGCGTATTGAGTTCAGCACCAGACCAAAACATTTTCTGGAAATGTTCATCTTCTTGATGTACTTTTTTATAACTCATATGTAACTTGGCAATCAGATACCAACTAAAGAT
This sequence comes from Acinetobacter sp. 1124_18A, assembly GCF_052824995.1. Classification (NCBI taxonomy): domain Bacteria; kingdom Pseudomonadati; phylum Pseudomonadota; class Gammaproteobacteria; order Moraxellales; family Moraxellaceae; genus Acinetobacter; species Acinetobacter sp. 1124_18A. Next base: position 144,742 of record NZ_VTDF01000001.1, read on the forward strand.
TGATGCTAACAATAAAATTAGCATGACCAACTGAACGACTGGACTTGCCTGTAAAATAAGGTCAGAAATATGCAGGGTTGATTCAATGTTTGTTGCCATAGTTACATATGCCGGTTGTTTTTTTAGTCTTGTTCCAATTCTTTACGAATAAGATCACGTATTTCTTCTGGAAGACGACGAGCTACAAGTTCTTTACTTAAACATGCCAACTCAACCTCGCCAGAAGCAAGCAAGATTTCACCACGATAAATATTTTGTTGCAACACAAATGACGCAGCTTTACATGAAACTACACGTGCTGTAACAGTAATTAAATCATCCATTAAAATAGGACGCATGTATTTTACGTCAATTTTGTGTACGACAAAGTTGTAGTCTTTTTGATGCCAGTAATGATCAACGCCAGAAGCACGGAGCCATTCAGTACGGGTACGTTCCATATAGCGAATGTGGTTGGCATGGTAAACAATACCGCCTGCGTCCGTATCTTCAATATAAACACGAATGTTGAATTCAAAATGATTCGCCATGAGAGGATTCCGTTTTAGTTCACTATAGAGCTTTGTATCTAAAATATGACTGCTGAATAAAACATCAATTTTATTCGAAGCCACGTATATGCTTTAAATACGGGGCAGTTTAGCAGATTGCATACTAAGTCCTATGGCACAACGTTTCAATTGCGATTGCTGTATTTTTGGTCTAAAAACGCTACATCTCATGGCTAGCATGCTTTTAAATTATGACGGTTTCCATGTCGTTTGAACTTGTTTTGACATATTCGGATAATCTAATACGAATCTTACATGTAACTCAGTCCCTGTTTTTAAGGCCTTGTCATCTACAATAAAATAAGGATTATGATTTGGTGCAGCCTGACTTAGGTCTTGATTTTCTGGTGTTGCTCCTAAGAAGACAAAGAATGAAGGCATCAGTTTGCCATAATAGGCAAAATCCTCACTAGCGCTTGCATTGTGGTCAAGCACATGCAGTTTTGAAGCTCCTGCAACTTTGGCTAATGTTGGCTGAATAAATTGAGTAAGGGTTTTATCATTCATGGTTACTGGTGCATAAGGTGCAATTTCAACTTTAGCAGTTACATCATTGGCTTGAGCATTATGCTCTATCATGACTGGTAAACTTTTTAAGATATTATTTCTTATTTCTTCGTTATTAGAGCGAATGGTACCGATCATATTGACCTGTTCGGGAATCACATTTCCTGCTGTACCACCTTGAATATTGCCAATACTGACCACGCCCATACCTTGAGTTAGATCTGTTCTTCGGCTAATCAGGCTTTGCAGATTATTAATCATTTGTGCCGATGCATAAATTGGATCTCTGCCTAACCACGGCGTTGAACCATGAACCTGTTTACCATTGACCTGAATACGTAAGTGGTCTGCACTATTTAAAATGGCGCCATCTTTATAGTAAAGATGTCCACTTTTCATACCCGCAATAACATGTATTCCAAAAATAGCTTCTGGTTTATAGTCTTTAAAAGCACCATCTGCGATCATTTTTCGTGAACCGATTTGATCACCTTGAGTGAAGTTATCTATATCTGCTCCACCTTCTTCAGCAGGTTGGAAAACAAAAATAACTGTGCCCGAGATTTTATCTTTATTCGCAGCTAAAATTTTTGCTGCGCCTAATAACATTGCAGTGTGTGCATCATGTCCACAAGCATGCATCACATAAGTTTCCCTGCCTTGATAAATTGCTTTTTGTTTGCTGGCAAAGGGAACACCGCTCTTCTCTTCCATAGGTAAAGCATCCATATCCGCTCTAAGTGCAATAATAGGGCCGGGTTTATTACCTTTTAAGATGCCAATTACACCTGTTTTCGCATAGCCTGTTTTGACTTGAATGCCATAAGACTTTAATTCTTTTTGAACAAGGGCAGAGGTTTTAAATTCCATATTGCCAAGTTCAGGGTGTTGGTGAATGTTTTGTCTTAGCTGAATAATCTGATTTTCATTTTGTTGAGTAGCATCGTTAACCCAATCGGCTAGGCTCAGCTGACTCATTAAGGCGAGTGGCAAAAATAAAGCGGCTTTCTTATACATGTCCTTATCCTAAAAATATTATTGTTCATAAGATTTAATATCTAGGTTTCTTATAATTCAGTTTTTAAAAATATTAAAAAATCAATAAGGTATAAAGAAAGACTTAAAAGGTATCGAGTAACTAATCTATTGATAAGAAAATAATTATTTGAGTCGGAAGAATAGAAGAATTAAAAAAGGAAGAGAAAATTCTCTTCCTTTGGCTAGTTTTTAGGCTCAGGTGGTGTCAGGCCAAACTGTAAATAAGACTGATTAGTTGCAATACGACCTCGTGCAGTCCGCATGACATACCCTTGTTGAATTAAATACGGTTCAATCACATCTTCAAGTGTGCCGCTATCTTCAGCCATTGCTGCTGCAAGTGCTTCAACTCCAGCAGGGCCACCATCAAAACGCTCTAACAGCATGCTCAAATAACGTCGGTCTAGGGTGTCTAAACCTGCTTTATCAACTTTGAGCATATCAAGCGCACGCTGTGCCATTTCATGGGTCACTTCGCCTGTACCTTTCACTTGTGCATAGTCACGCACACGTCGTAATAAACGATTGGCAATACGAGGCGTTCCGCGTGCACGGCGTGCAACTTCTTCTGCGCCCTCAACTGTGATGGGCACATTCATCAAGTTTGCAGAGCGTGACACAATGTGAGTGAGGTCTTCTACAGAGTAAAACTCAAGACGTTGCACAATACCGAAACGGTCACGTAGAGGAGAGGTAAGCAAACCCGCACGTGTTGTAGCCGCGACAAGTGTAAACGGGGGTAAGTCAAGTTTAATTGAACGAGCAGCAGGGCCTTCACCAATCATGATATCTAATTGGTAGTCTTCCATCGCTGGATAAAGAATTTCTTCAATCACTGGAGAAAGACGGTGAATTTCATCAATGAACAAGACATCGCCTTCTTCAAGGTTGGTCAGCATTGCAGCTAAGTCGCCTGCACGCTCCAAAACTGGCCCCGAAGTAGATTTAAGATTACCGCCCATTTCACGCGCAATAATGTTGGCAAGTGTAGTTTTACCCAAGCCGGGTGGACCAAAAATCAGCGTGTGGTCAAGTGCTTCACCACGACCGCGAGCTGCGCCAATGAAAATTTCCATTTGCTCGCGTACTACAGGTTGTCCGATGTAGTCGGCAAGAGAAGTTGGTCGAATAGCCCGATCAAAATGATCTTCAGGTTTTTCTGCTCCACTGATTAGACGGTCTTGCATAAGTGTTTTACTTCATCATTGATTTAAGAGCAGCACGAATAATATCGGCTGATTCTGTGTAATCGGCTTTAACCGCAGCAACAGCTTTTTGTGCTTCAAGTGGCTTATAACCTAAAGATTGCAAAGCGGCTTCTGCTTCTGCTACAGGCGAGTTTGCAGCAAATTGAATTTGAGGCATGGTAGCTGAAGTAGAAGTGCTTTGGGCTAATGTTTTGAAGCGGTCACGAAGCTCAATCATTAAACGTTCAGCTGTTTTTTTGCCAACGCCTGGAACTTTTACTAAGGTATTGATGTCGTCATGCTCAATCGTATGCACGAGTAACTCAACGCTTAACGTTGATAAAATACCTAAAGCCATTTTCGGACCGACACCATTTACTTTTAATAAGGTGCGGAAAATTGTTTTCTCTTGGGCATCGCTAAAACCGTAGAGTTGTTGAGCATCTTCACGAACAACCAAATGCGTCCATAGCGTAACTTTCTGGCCTTTTTGTAATTGGCAAAATGTTGAAAGTGGCGTATCAATTTCATATCCCACACCATTTACATTCAGTAAGACAGTAGGGGCTTCTAGGGCAAACACTTCGCCAATTAAACATCCGATCATAGAGTAATTTCACTTATTCATAACTGTAAATCTGGTCGTTTTAACAAGAATTGAAAACGACACTGGTTTTATTTCTTTCTATATCAAGCCAGCTTAAAACAAACCTATTTTATTACCTTGCAACTCTTGCGCCAAGCTATAAGCCTGATGATCTGAGAACTTACTGATAATATCGAGTACTTGCATAATATTGCTGTAGTGATTATTGCTAAAGTTAGCACCATACTGATTAAGGATAGACATTAAACGCTGTTCTTTAAAGCTTAAAGATTTATGCGGTGTGGTCAGCGGTACAAATGCATCTAAAATCGTTTGCAAACTTTGATGTGCAATAATTTCTAAGCCAGACTTTTGTGGGTGCTCAAAAATTTTATCACGCGCCAGATTTTTGGCTGTTTCGATACCAATTGCAATATCAGGTGAGCAATATTGTAAAAGGTTACCTTTAAGCTGACCGGTAATGATTTCATAATGATGTTTAGCAAAGGCGGTAGTGACTTCATCCACAAGCCGTTTCATAACACGTCCACGTAATGCTGAAATCTTTTGTTGCCACGTGCTATTTGGGTGTGACAATTCTTCAGGCTGACCATAGTCAGCAATGAGGTTTAAGAAAATTGGCTCAACTTCTTGGTAACTCAGCATATTTAAGATAATGCCATCTTCTAAGTCAATTAAGGCATAGCAAATGTCATCCGCAGCTTCTAATAAATAGGTGAGCGGGTGACGGCAATAATGATATTCACCTAACTGAATAAGTCCAAGCTGTTCGGCAATCTGTTTTAAAATTTCTTTTTCAGATTGATAACAACCAAACTTTGCTCGTTGATGAGAAGGGCGATCACCTTGTGACGCAATGGTTTTTGAAAGCCAAGGATACTTTAAATAAGCTCCTAAGGTTGCATAGGTTAAGCGCATTCCTCCATCATTTGGATGATAATCAATGCGACTTAATAAACGTAATCCTTGAGCATTACCTTCAAACTGGCGAACATCGGCTTCTTCTTCGGGGCTTAATTTTTTTAAAAAGTCATTATGTGATGCATCATCAAACCATTCGCGAATCGCGTATTCACCCGCATGTCCGAAAGGTGGGTTGCCAATGTCGTGGGCCAGACAGGCTGCTTGAATAATTGCGCCAACATCAGCAGGAGAAATCCAAACGGGTAATTCATCTTTTATTTTTTCTGCGGCAAGCATCCCCATTGAGCGGCCAATACAGGAAACTTCAAGTGAGTGAGTTAAACGAGTATGAATGCCATCATGCTGTGCGAGTGGGTGAACTTGTGTCTTACGGTTTAGCTGACGAAAACTTTGAGAAAATATAATACGGTCATAATCTTTATGGAATGGGCTGCGAGCCAGTTCTGTACTGCTTTTTTTACTACCTAAACGAACTGCAGAAAGCAGCTCTAACCAACGCATTTGTTCCATTTATCATTATTCAAAACTGTAAAACCTGATGATGCCAAAAAAAAGTTAAAAGCACTAGCTTGGTGCGACATAGTTTGTCTTAGTTCAGGTTTTATTATGTTATTGAACAAACATGAAACAATTTATTTTTAGCTAGAATGCCTAAAAAAATGATTTTGAACAAAAAACTACTCACTTCTTGCAGAATTAGGTTACAGAATACTGATTCTACATCTAGCTGATTTTAGCAAGAAGCAGTAGAATATGCGCTCTCTCTAAAGTCACATTGCGGTAAGGTTCACAAGACCTGCCCGTGGAGCCAAAATCAACATGTTTATCGTGGCCGGTGCAGCAGCACATTCTTCTTTTAAGAAAGCTCAACTATTAACACGTTTATCGTCAATTAGTTCTGTTCAATCTTTTGACAGCCAATGGGTCTATTTGTTTGATCAAGCGCTCAACGAGCAGCAACATCAATCTGCTTTGCAATTATTGAATGACGGTGAGTCTTTTGAACTTCGTCAATCTGCAAGTGATGAGATTCAGATTTTAGTGACACCACGTGTGGGTACTATTTCACCTTGGTCTTCTAAAGCAACTGATATTTTCAAAAACTGTAATACACCAGTACACCGTTTAGAACGTGGTCTTTTATTCACGTTAAAAGGTGTTACTGAAATTACGAATGAAGTTAAACAAGTACTTCATGACCGTATGACAGAAACAGTTTTTGCTCAAATTGATGATGCAAAAGCATTATTTTCAGAAACTGCTCCAAAACCACTAAATTCAATTGATATCTTGGGCCAAGGCAAAGAAGCTTTGGTTAAGGCGAATAATGAGTTTGGTTTTGCGTTATCTGAACAAGAAATTGATTACTTAACCGAAGCATTCGGTAAGCTTGGTCGTAATCCAAATGACATCGAGTTGATGATGTTTGCACAGGCAAACTCTGAGCACTGTCGTCATAAAATCTTTGGATCTGAATGGACAATTGATGGTGAAAAACAACCATTATCATTGTTCCAGATGATTAAAAATACTTATAAAGAATCTCCAACTGATGTGTTATCTGCTTATAAAGATAACGCTTCAGTGATTGTGGGTTATGACACGATGCGTTTTTATCCGAAAGCGGATGAAAATGGTCACTTTATTTATAAATATAAGAGCCAAGCTGCTCATATTTTAATGAAGGTTGAAACTCATAACCACCCAACAGCAATTTCTCCATTTGCTGGTGCTGCAACTGGTTCAGGCGGTGAAATCCGTGATGAAGGTGCTACAGGTCGTGGTGGTAAACCAAAAGCTGGTTTAACAGGTTTTACAGTTTCAAACTTAAACATTCCTGGTTTTGAACAACCTTGGGAAGAAAACTACGGTAAACCTTCACGTATGGCATCGCCATTACAAATCATGATTGAAGGTCCATTAGGTGGCGCGGCATTTAACAATGAATTCGGCCGTCCTGCATTAAATGGTTATTTCCGTACTTTTGAACAGAATGTAAATGGTGAAGTGAAAGGCTTCCATAAGCCAATCATGATCGCTGGTGGTTACGGTAATATCCGTCCAGACCATGTAGAAAAAGATGCGATTCAACCAGGTGATTTACTCATTGTCTTGGGTGGCCCTGCAATGTTGATCGGTCTTGGTGGTGGTGCTGCATCTTCTGTAGATAGCGGTACAATGGGTGAAAGCCTTGATTTCGCATCTGTACAACGTGAAAACCCAGAAATGGAACGTCGTTGTCAAGAAGTGATTGATACTTGCTGGCGTTTAGAAGACTTCAACCCAATCGTTTCTGTACACGACGTTGGTGCTGGTGGTCTATCAAATGCTATGCCTGAACTTGTGAATGATCATGAGTTAGGTGCTGTACTTAATCTTCGTAAGATTCCTTCATTAGAGCCGGGCATGAGCCCAATGGAAATCTGGTCAAATGAAGCACAAGAACGTTATGTTCTCGCAATTCGTCCAGAATCTTTGGATCAGTTCGAAGCAATCTGTGCGCGTGAACGTTGCCCATTTGCTGTGTTAGGTGAAGCAACTGAAGCACGTCACTTAACAGTTGAAGATCCATTGTTCCAAAACGATGCAGTTGATATCCCAATGCAAGTAATGCTTGGTGGTACACCACGTATGCAACGTTCTTATGAAACTATTGAACGTAGTGGCGATGAGTTCGATGCTTCAAAAGTTGATTTGAAAGATGCGATTTTCCGCGTATTGAAAAACCCTACAGTTGCGTCTAAATCATTCTTGATTACCATTGGTGACCGTTCAATTACAGGTATGGTTGCACGTGACCAAATGGTTGGTCGTTGGCAGGTTCCTGTTGCAGATGCAGCAGTAACAACAACAAGTTTGCAAGGTTTCACTGGTGAAGCAATGGCAATGGGTGAACGTCCACCAGTTGCATTGTTAAATCCTGCGGCATCTGCTCGTTTAGCAGTTGCTGAAGCAATTACCAATATTGCATGTGCGAACATTGAACAAATTAGCGATATCAAACTTTCTGCAAACTGGATGGCTGCTGCTGGTCAAAAAGGCGAAGACCAAGCATTGTTTGAAGGCGTGAAAGCAATTGGTATGGAAATGTGTCCTGCTTTGGGAATTGCGATTCCAGTAGGTAAAGACTCACTTTCAATGCGCACAACTTGGAATGACGATGGTGAAGATAAAGCTGTAACTTCTCCAATGACCGGTGTAATCACTGCATTTGCTCCAGTGACTGATGTTCGTAAGACCTTAACACCTGAACTTAAAAATCTAGAAGATTCCGTACTTGTACGTATTGATTTATCTAAAGGTCAGTTCCGTTTAGGTGGTTCGATTCTTGCGCAAGTATATAAAGCAATTGGTTCAATCACTCCTGACGTTGATAGTTTTGATGATTTCAAAGCGTTCTTTGCTTTAATCCAAGACTGGAACAACCGTGGCTTGATTCAGGCTTACCATGACATCGGTGATGGTGGTTTATTAGCCTCTGTAGCTGAAATGATGTTTGCTGCGCGTTTAGGTGTTGCATTAGAAGACCAAACTCAAGCAAGTTTGTTTGCAGAAGAAATTGGTGCAGTACTTCAAATCAAAGCAACTGATTGGGAAGCTTTACAAGCAGAAATCGCAGCTTCTAGCTTAAAAGATGCAATTGCTGTAGTTGGTCGTGTAAATAACTCAGATCAATTATCTGTAAATGGTTTAACTTTAGATCGTGCTGAATTACAACAAGCTTGGTCTGAGGTATCTCATCAGATCCAACGTCTACGTGATAACGTAGAAACTGCTGATCAGGAATTTTCATTAATTACTGACAATGCGCACCAAGGTTTGATTGCTAAACCAACATTCGACTTGAATGAACCTGTTGAAGCGCCGTTTATCAACACACGTCGCCCAAATATGGCAATCTTGCGTGAGCAAGGTGTAAACGGTCATATTGAAATGGCGGCAGCCTTTGATAAGGTTGGTTTCAATACTGTTGATGTGCACATGAGTGATTTACTTGCTGGTCGTGTGAGCCTAAGTGATTTTGAAGGTTTAGTGACTTGTGGTGGTTTCTCTTACGGCGACGTAATGGGTGCTGGTGGTGGTTGGGCAAAATCAGTATTGTTCAACGCTAAATTACGTGATCAGTTTGAACAATTCTTCCATCGTGATGAAACGTTCAGCTTAGGTATCTGTAATGGTTGCCAAATGTTGTCACAATTAGCGCCACTTATTCCAGGTGCTGAACACTGGCCACGTTTCCACCGCAATATGTCAGAAGTTTTTGAAGCTCGTAGCGTAAACGTTCGTGTTGAAAAATCTGTTTCTGTATTGCTTGATGGTATGGAAGGTTCGATTTTACCGATTGCCGTAGCACATGGTGAAGGTCGTGCTGTTGCAAGTGAAAGTGCTCTTGCTGGTTTAAATGCTGGTAACCAAGTGGCATTACGCTATGTTGACAGCCTTGGTAACCCAACTCAGCACTATCCATTGAACCCGAATGGTTCACCTGAAGCGATTACTGGTGTGACTTCTAAAGACGGTCGTGCAACCATTATGATGCCACACCCTGAGCGTACTTTCCGTGCGCTTCAGCATTCTTGGAAACCAGAAGAGTGGACTGAAGACGGTGCATGGTTGCGTATGTTCCGAAATGCACGTAAGTTTATTGGTTAATGTAAAGATTGAAATAAGCCACCGTAAGGTGGCTTATTTATGTGTACTAGAATATTAAAAATAGTGGAGAAGAAAAATGAAATCAAAAATCCATTTTCGTGAGTTTGCGTTGCTCATGGCATTACTTATGTCGATTGTTTCTTTTTCTATTGATGCAGTTTTACCAGCTTTAGGTGAGATTGGACGTATTTTTGAATTAAAAAATAATAACCAGTCACAATGGGTCATCATTGGTATTTTTTCTGGAATGACAATCGGACAGCTTATTGCGGGACCGTTATCCGATGCGATCGGGCGTAAACGGATTTTATTCACAGGAATTATTATTTATTTTCTGGGAAGTTTGTTGTGCTTTTCCACACAAAGTTTTGAATGGTTCTTAGTCGGGCGCTTTATTCAAGGTATCGGTGTTTCAGGGCCTTACGTTGCTTCTATTTCAATCGTTAGAGATAAATACAGCGGAGCTCAAATGGCTCGCATCATGTCTTTAATTATGATGGTATTTATGGTTGCTCCAGCAATTGCACCGAGTTTAGGGCAACTCATTATTCATTTCTTTGGTTGCGTGAAATCTTTGTTTTATATATGGTCTATGCCACAGTTGTGGGAGCATGGGTCGCTTTACGACTAGAAGAGACTTTACTTCCCGAAAATCGTTTACCTATGCGTATAAAAGCATTTAAGGAAGGCTTTAAAGAAGTTGTGAGTAATAAAACTACCATGAGCTATTTACTATGCGCAGGCTTTTGCTTTGGTGGATTTATTGGTTATTTAGGTACGTCACAGCAAATATTTATGCAGCAATTTGGTAAAACAGGGCAAGAGTTTAGTGCTTACTTTGCTGTGCTTGCGGGTGTGATGGGAATCGCATCATTTACAAACTCTAAAATTGTCATGAAGTTTGGCATGCGTCCAATCTGTATTTATGGCTTTCTTGGACTGTGCTTAATTTCTTTGATTTTCTTGTTGATTCAACTTGCAGGTGTAACGGTATCATTCTGGATGTTTATGCTTTATGCCTGTATTTTGTTTTTATTGTTTGGAACCCTATTTGGTAATTTAAATGCGATTGCCATGGAGCCGATGGGGCATGTTGCTGGAATGGCGTCGGCTATTATTGGTGCAGCTTCCTCTGTATTGTCACTTATTCTTGCTTCTATCATTGGGCAGTTATATAACGGTACATTAATTCCAATGACCTGTGGTTTTGTGATTTTGTGTGGTTTAGCTTTTGCTATGACAATATATGAGAATAGATATTTAAAGAAATCGGATGCTTAAAATTATAAAGATGAAGATAGATTACTGAATTTTAAAATTTTCTTCAGACTAAGATTTGCATATGGATGAGTGCTGTTCTTTTAAGCGTTCTAGACAACTTACGAGACTATAGACATAGAGCTATTTATCCCCGTATGCTTGGTTCGAGGTTGGTTCAATTTTTGCTTTCTCTGTAACAACGATAAAAATCGGAGATCAAAATGATGAAAAATGAAAATCATATAAAAACGTTTTATAAAAAAGATAAGGGCTGGCACTGGTTCGGTTTAGCGCTTGCCATTCAAATATTATTTATTGGAGTAAATTATTTAGTAATGATGAACTGATTTTGCTTGTTGGACTTTTAAAAGGGTATGATTTCAGCCCAACTCATAAAATCTTGAGTCATTTTTGTTATGTTAAAGCTGATTTATTACGTGCCTGAGTCACATCTTGAGTCGACTAAACAAGCCATTTTCTCTGCTGGTGCAGGTGGTATCGGTAATTATGAACACTGTGCATGGCAAGTGAAAGGAATAGGTCAGTTTAAGCCAGTCAAAGGCGCAGATCCTTATATCGGAGAGCTGGATGAACTCGAACAAGTCGAAGAATGGCGTGTGGAAACTATTGTGATTGAAGAAAGCGCAAGGGCTGTAGCGAAAGCATTAAAGGCAAGCCATCCTTATGAAGAGCCTGCCTTTGAGTTTATTCAAATCATAGAAATTGATTTTAGTTAAACTGAGAGAAATCTGGTTTACGCTTTTGCATAAATGCTTGTACTGCTTCTAGCATTTCAGGTGAGTGAACGCGCTGCATAAAGATTTCAGCTTCATGATCAATACATTCAATAATCTGTTCTAAATTATGCTTCATAAGCGCTTTTGTCTGCTTTAATGATGCAAGTGGTAAGGCTGCTAAATGCTGAGCTGTTGCTTGAGCAGATGCGTAAGAATCTTCAACCACTTCATTAACTAAGCCTGCTTGCACTGCGGTTTCAGCATTGAACTTTTTCGCAGTAAGCAGAAGTTCGGCTGCTTTGTGATAACCCGCTTGTTGAATGAGTAATTGACTTGCACCGCCTTCAGGAGAAAGACCAAGACTTACAAATGGAATTTGGAATAGGGCAGTATTGTCAGCAAAAACTAAATCTGCGTGTAATAAAATCGTAACACCAATTCCAATTGCCACACCTTTTACTGCAGTAATAAGTGGTTTTGAGAATTTCGCAGCCGCTTTAAGTAGAACGAATGGTGGAACTTCTCCGGCTGGACCCATGTTAGGATTTTGTACAAAACCCATAAAATCTTTCATGTCATTGCCAGCGGTAAAATCTTGCTCTACACCACGTAGAATGACTACTCGAACATCTTTATTAAGGTCGGCTTCATTCAGTGCTTTGGCAATCCATAAATAAAGTTCGCCATAGAGTGCATTTTTTGCATCTGGGCGATTTATGGCTAAGGTGAGTACGCCACCTTCTAAATTTGCATTTAAATGTTGATGAGGTTGTTGAATACAGCTAAGTGTCATCGTACTATCCTTGCTTTAAACCACGTTGTTAATTTTTAGGTTCTCATTATGGCGCATATTTTTTGTAATGAGCGTTACTGATGAGTTCATAAAAAGTGAAAATCTAATTATGTATAAATTTGACTATCTCGTTTTCATAGGGCGTTTTCAACCATTTCATTTGGCTCATATGCAGACCATTGAAATTGCCTTACAACAAAGCCACTATGTGGTTTTGGCGCTAGGCTCTGCTCAAATGGAACGTAATATTAAAAATCCGTTCTTAGCAGTAGAGCGTGAGCAAATGATCTTGTCAAATTTTTCTCTAGAAGAACAAAAACGCATTCTTTTTGTACATGTAGTAGATGTTTACAATGACGAAAAGTGGGTAAAACAAGTCAAAACTTTAGTGAATGGTGTGATTGAACCGAATTCAATCGTTGGCTTGATTGGACATTTTAAAGATGAATCTTCCTATTATTTGAGACTGTTTCCTGAATGGATTATGGTTGAGCTTGATAGTTTAAAAGATTCAATTTCGGCAACGCCAATGCGTGAAGCTTATTATCGTGGTGAAATCCAAACGGAATTTTTCCCTGTAGGAACCATTCGATTTTTAGATGAATTTAAAAATACTGAAATTTATGCTGAACTCCAGCGCAAATATCTTATAGATGATAAAACCAATTTAAATTAACTTAGCTTGTGGTTCGTGTGCTTGATAAAGATCTTGCCACTACATTTGTAGTCATTGATGAAGTTGAAACTGATAACTGGGGTGTTGCAGGGGAAACTGTTTCTGCGATACGAAAAAGACAAATTTTGAGTACTTAAATGCAAAATAATCCTATTACTGAGATTCAGAAACAACTAGATCAATATTTTGATGGTTTGTATTTTTGTGATGTGCGACTTCTAAATAATGTTTTTCATCCTGATGCTATATATATCAATGTAACCGAGCAACCCGTATTAAGACTTAGTATGGCTGAATATTTCCCGATTGTTGCGAGTCGGATTTCTCCAGCTTCAAAGCAACAATCGCGACAGGATAAAATCAGTTCAATCAATTTGATTAATGAACGGTTGGCGCTAGTACATGTTGAATGCGTTATCCACCCTAAATATTTTTATGATGCACTTACATTTGTGTTTGAAGATGATAAATGGAGGATTATATCGAAAGTATTCCATTATCAAATTTTAGCGGACTGAATGATTAAGCATCTGCCCAAAAGATAATTCGGTTGGAAAAAGGATCAGTGATACTGAGTTCTAGAGTTTCCCAATCTGTTTTTTCAACCTGAGGTTTAGAAAATTTATAATCTTTTTGGCTTAGTTCACTGTGTAGTTCATAAATATGTTCCCAATAAATACGAATTGCACTATGTGGGCTTGCATCACCAAAATGCTCAGATAAATGAATAACACAATCATCTTTAGAAATTTGTAAATATAACGGGAAGTTATCTTCAAATTGATGTTGCCAATCAAGCTGAAAACCTAAGAAATCAAGATAAAATGATTGAGCTAAATCAACATCAAAAATTCTTAAAATTGGGGTGATTGAACCTGATTGCATCATTTTTCCTTTTAACGTGTACCAAATTGTTGAGTCCAATAACTCTTTTGTTTTACAGACTGATCAGAAGCACACGCGATTGCGTAAGTTGTGAATTTTGGATTCATTAGATTACTACAATGTAGGGGGCTTGTTAGCCATTTAGACATAACTTGCCCTAAAGTTTTTTGGCCACTAGCGACATTTTCACCATTGGCTTTACCAAGTGTATTGTAAATTTTTAAACGTGATTTTAAGTCCAGACCCGTTGAGCCAACATGCCCGAGAAAGTTGTGTGCAGCCATATCTTCACTATGAGAAAGTGCGCCTTTATATAAATTATTACTCCAGCTCAACGGTTTAGTTGCGGGGAAATACTGTTGACCACATTGGCGTGATTGCTGCCGGATATGATTAATTGTGTTCAGTACAGCTTGTTGATAGGCTGGGTTTTGTAAATCTTGGCAGCTTATTTCATTGGGATTTTTTTGAATTTGAGCAATGGATGGGGTGGTGTCAGTGGGGATTGCTAATGTATTTGCACTACATGCACCGATCAAAAGAGTCGCAGGCAGCAAAGAGCAAGTTTTGAGTAGACTCATATCCATTGCCTTAAAATAATTATTCTAATATTTTTATGATACGCCAAAGTCAAATTGTTGGGTAATGCTTTGCAATAAAAAAGCGAGTGTGAAACTCGCTTTTTTATTGCAAAATTATTAAGCTGTTTGAAGGGCTTTTAAGTCTTCGAGAACTTGTTCCGCATGACCAGCAGCTTTAACTTTACGGTAGCTTTTAACTAAAGTTTTGTTATGGAAAATGAAAGTAGAGCGTTCAATACCCATTACTTTTTTACCGTACATATTTTTTTCTTTAATCACATCGAAGTGCTTACATAATACTTCTTCTTTATCACTAATCAGATCAATAGTTAGTGCCTGCTTTTCAGTAAAGTTTTGATGTGCTTTTACAGAGTCGCGTGAAACACCGTAAATACGAGCACCTAAAGCATCAAACTGATCTTTTAAACAAGAAAAACCAACAGCTTGTGTTGTACATCCTGGAGTTGAATCTTTAGGGTAGAAGTAAATGATTAACCATTCATTTTCAACCTCATTCAAGTTCACTTCACCTTGCGTTGTTGGGAACACCTGATTTGGTAATTGGATATTGTCAGTCATTTCTCATCCTTCAAAAAGCTAAATTTGATCTAATTCAAGTGGTAAAAAAGCATATTCCTCATGATAAACAATATCGAGCTTTCTTACAGGAATTGGTTTGTTAAAAATTGGTCCGTCAATCACAGTCGTATGAAATTCACCGCCTTCACCACATGGATCAATACCACGGTTTTCAAGTTCTTTTATATATTCTAAGGTTAAAGTTTTTCCTAAATCTTCAATTGTCATTCCTAATTTTAAGTTCACTGTCACAAGCACACTACGGAAACCAAGATTAATAAACTCTTCAACAACTTCACGATGTGGACGAAGCCACAAAGGCATTCCTAATTTGAGTCCTACCTGTTGAGTTATTCGATCATGCCAACACCCATGTTCCGGCATATCTAGATCACCTGTAACAAGGACCTCAGCACCTTGGTGTTTTGCCTGAATGAGTAATTCAATAAATTTAGCTTCATAGTCATTCCAGCTTGAAGAAGCCATGAATACTGGTAGGCCAATTGCTTCTGCTTGAGCTTGAATAATATCAAGTGGCATAGCATGTGAACGAGAGCGCTGGCCTTGTTCTTCTAGCATGACAATGAGTCCACTCACCGTACCAGTTTTCATTGCATGGTAGAGTGCAAGGGAGCTGTCTTTGCCACCACTGAATGAGACAATAGAGGTCTTATTTATTGCGTTGGTTTTCCATTGTTCTTGCATGGTTTATTTCAGGTGAATTTTTCAAGTTCGATAAGATCATTTTAACAGAGCTACAAAAAAGCCTGCATAAATGCAGGCTTTTTTGGAAAAAATAAAATCTTATTTTTTAGGAGCTTGTTGTTGAGCAGCTTTCATTGCATCTTCAGTTAACTTTTCAAGTTTAGTTGTTAACTGAGGGCCGAAACATGCTTTAAGATCACGGTTTTGTTGTTGTACAAATCCTAGAGAGCTTGGGCTTTTCTTCGCATTGATTGCACTTTGGATTTCCCATTTTTGTGCTTCAGTCACTTTGCCTTGTGCTTCAACTTGGCAGCTACAGAATTTGCTAACTTCAGATGAACTTAGTTTGCCGCCTTTAGCTGTTTGATCTTTACAAACGTTAACTAATGCACCTTTAACGTTAGTACTTTTATATGCTGCTTGAACTGGGTTTTCGGCAGCATGTGCTGCACCAGCCATAAGAGCAACTGTTGAAAACAAAGATGAAAGAATAAGATTTGATTTTAACAACTTCATAAATTTTACCTACTTATTACGGTATATAGCGTGTTGGGTCGGCAACACCGGCCTCGATAAAGCCTTCTTTACGCAAACGGCAACTGTCACATTTGCCACACGCACGTCCTTGAGCATCTGCTTGGTAGCAAGATACCGTTTGACTATAGTCTACGCCATGTTCAATCCCTAAACGTATAATATTCGCTTTGGATAAATGTAACAGTGGTGTTTCAAACTTAAGTGGTTTTCCTTCTACGCCAGCTTTAGTTGCTAAGCGTGCCATATTGGCAAAAGCCTCAATAAATTCAGGACGACAATCAGGATATCCTGAATAATCAACAGCATTGATGCCAATAACAATCGCTTCAGCATTAAATACTTCGGCTGCAGCTAGAGCATAAGAGAGGAAAATAGTGTTACGCGCTGGTACATAAGTTACAGGAATACCTTCTTGTAACTGTTCTGGTACGGCAATGTTGTGGTCTGTTAATGCAGAGCCACCTAAATTAGCCAAATCAATATTAATTACACGATGTTCAACAGCTGCACGTTGAGCTAATGCTTTTGCTGCATCGAGTTCAGTGGTTGAGCGTTGACCATACATAAAACTAATAGCAATACATTCATAGCGTGCTTGTGCCCAAGCTAGGCAAGTGGTTGAGTCTAAGCCGCCTGAAAGTAAAACAATGGCACGAGGGCGCATATTTTTCTCCATATTCGGAATGATTTATTTTATTGAGTGATTAACGACCTGATTCATCATTCCAGAGCAGTTTATGTAACTGAAATTGGAACCGAACAAGGAGTTTATCATCAAGTATCCACTGTGCCAGATCACGTGCTAGACGTGGCAGGCCAACAGCACCTTTTTCAACTGCAAAGGCAGGGGAGAACCAAACGGTACTGACTTTTTTATGCAGTTGATATTTTTCAACTTGCTGCTTTGACCATTCATAATCTTCGCGGTTACAAATGACGAATTTAATTTGGTCATGTGCAGTCAAATGGTCAAGATTGCTGATGAGGTTACGATGTTCCTCACCAGAAGTTGGAGTTTTTAAGTCGAGGACTTTAGAAACACGCGAATCTACTTTTGAGACATCGAGCGCGCCACTAGTTTCTAAAGAAACATCAAAGCCAGCTTCACATAGACGTTGTAATAAAATCAAACAGTTTGGCTGTGCAAGTGGTTCACCACCAGTTACACAAATATAAGGTGTTTGAAATTGGGTAGCTGTTTCAATGATATGTTCAAGTGAAAAACGTTCACCACCTTCAAAAGAATAAGTGGTATCACAATAGCTACAACGTAATGGACAGCCCGTTAGACGGATAAATACAGTCGGTAGGCCAGAGGCGTTTGCTTCACCCTGCAACGAGTAAAAAATCTCGGTAATGCGTAAACCGGACGCAGGGTCTGAGACAGGAATTGCAGAGGAACGTAAGGAAGCCATTCTAGAAATACCACACTATATAAAAAATAAAATCTCTACGATCAGTTTGATCGTAGAGATGAGGAGCGATTAAAGCTCCGCAAGAGAGTTATAACAAATTAGTCAGCGCGTAACAAATCGTTCAAACTTGTTTTTGCACGTGTTTGCGCATCAACTTTTTTCACAATAATTGCAGCATATAAGCTGTATTTACCATCAGCAGACGGCAGGCTACCTGCTACAACAACTGAACCTGCTGGAACGCGACCATAATGGATTTCGCCAGTTGCGCGGTCATAAATTTTAGTTGATTGACCAATGAAAACGCCCATTGAAATGACTGAGCCTTCTTCAACAATAACGCCTTCAACGATTTCTGAACGCGCACCGATAAAGCAGTTGTCTTCAATAATGGTTGGGTTAGCTTGTAATGGTTCTAAAACACCACCGATACCTACACCACCAGACAAGTGAACATTTTTACCGATTTGAGCACATGAACCTACAGTCGCCCATGTATCAACCATTGTGCCTTCATCTACATAAGCACCAATGTTTACATAAGAAGGCATTAACACGACGTTTTTAGCTTGGAAGCTACCACGACGTGCTACAGCAGGAGGAACAACACGAACGCCTGCTGCTTTAAATTGCTCTTCAGTCCAACCAGAGAATTTAGTTTCAACTTTGTCGTAGAAACGAAGATCACATGACTCGATTGGTTTATTGTCATTAATTTTAAATGATAATAAAACAGCTTTTTTTAACCATTGGTGAACAACCCATTCACCATTGATCTTTTCAGCAACTCGAAGTGTACCGTTATCTAAACCAGCAATTGCTTCTTCAACAGCTTGGCGGATTTCGCTTGAGCAATCTGCTGCAGTAAAATTTGCGCGGTCTTCAAATGCTTGCTCAATGATCGTAGAAAGCTGAGACATGATCTTCCTTCCTTAAAAAATTTTAAAGATTTTACACTAATTTGTGACAAGAATCTTTGAAAAAACGTGTTACGTTTAATCAAGGACATAAATGAGGTAAATGAAATTAAGCTTATTAGATAATCAAGTGTTTTTTACACAAAAATGATTTGAAAATAAAAATTTAACTCAATTTGTATCAAAAAATAACAGAAATCTAGCATTTTTTGTATAAAAAAGATTCTATTCTCTCTTTATTATGATTTCAGTCACAAGATGAATAAATTAAAAACAGAGCCTTTTGAGGAGAAAACTATGAAAGCATTACGTGTTTTAGTAACAACAACAGCTTTATTCGCTGCTGGTGCTGCAATGGCAGATGAAGCCGTTGTTCATGACAGCTACGCATTTGACAAAAACCAATTAATTCCTGTGGGAGTGCGTGCTGAAGTAGGTACTACTGGTTACGGCGGTGCTTTATTGTGGCAAGCAAACCCATATGTAGGTTTGGCACTTGGTTACAATGGTGGTGATATCTCTTGGCGTGATGACGTATCTGTAAATGGTACGAAATATGACGTTGATATGGATAATAACAACGTTTATTTAAACGCTGAAATTCGTCCTTGGGGTGCAAGTACTAACCGTTGGGCTCAAGGCTTATATGTAGCAGCTGGTGCAGCATACCTTGATAATGATTATGATTTAAGCAAACGTTCACAAGACGGTACTATTAAAGTAAATGGTAATAATTATAACTTTAATGGTTCAGTTGACGGTAAATTAAGTTATAAAAATGATATTGCCCCTTATGTAGGTTTGGGTTTTGCACCTAAGATCAATAAGAACTGGGGTGTATTTGGTGAGGTTGGTGCATATTACACAGGTAACCCAAGTGTAAATCTTAAATCAAATGGTACATTTGTTAATGTTAACGGCGCTGACTTTGATAAAGACTTACGTGCAGAAGAAAATAAAATCGCGAATGACGATAAATACCAATGGTTACCAGTTGGTAAAGTTGGTGTGAACTTCTTCTGGTAATAAATACAAAAAAAACGAGCTTCGGCTCGTTTTTTTTGCTTCTAATAAAATAAAAGAGCTAAAAAGCTCTTTTATTTTATTTTTGAATCTTTATTCATCTGGGTAAGCAATTTTCTTAAGTGCTTTGATATCTGCATCTGGTGAGCATAAAGAAATAAACTCGTAACCATAACCGCGTAGTAGATGGCCTTTACGAACTGCAATCCATGTCGTATTGACACCAAAAATATCAGTTTTAGTTTGTTTTAAGCGATGATCACGTTCTGTGTCATAGGCCACAGCATTGACAATCCCGACTCCCATGCCCAATTCGACATAAGTCTTGATAACGTCAGCATCGAGAGCTGACATTACGATATCTGCATCGAGGTGAGCTTCTTCGAAAGCTTTGTCAATTTTAGATCGACCTGTGAAACCACCATGATAAGTAATGAGTGGATAGTCTGCTAAAAGTTCAAGCGTGATCTTGTCTGCCTTTACTAAAGGATGATTCTGCGGTGTGATAATGCTGTGTTGCCATTGGTAGTAAGGAATACTCGCTAGATTATCTTCAGTCGTTAAAGACTCTGTGGCAATTCCAATGTCAGCTTCACCTTGTAAGAGCATTTCTGAAATTTCAACAGGGCTAGCTTGTTGTAAAATCAAATGAACTTTAGGAAATAACTTCTTAAATTGATTAACGATCGGAGGTAGCACATAACGTGCCTGAGTATGGGTCGTTGCGATCGTTAATGTGCCTTCATCAACTTTATTAAAGTCGTCTGCAAGGCGTTTAATATTTTCAGCATCAACTAGCATGCGTTCAACGATGCCAAGAAGAGATTGTCCTGGTTCTGTTAAACCTAAAAGACGTTTACCTTTACGTATAAAAAGCTGTACACCTAGCTCATCTTCTAAATCTTTAATATGTTTACTTACACCCGATTGAGACGTGTAGAGTGCAGCCGATGCTTCGGTTAAGTTAAAGTTTTGGCGTACTGTTTCTCGGATAATTCTTAATTGTTGAAAGTTCATTCACACTTTTCCTTACCAAATATATTTCTTAAGCAACTTGATCTGCAAATAAGTGCAGTTGAGAGGCACTTACCCAAACGGTTTGATTTGGTTTAAACGCATGTAATTTTGCAGCTTCATTGCTCAGAGCAATCTCAATTAAACGTCCATTACGGTCTTGTAATTCCGCCACAACTTTTCCAGCAATCCAGATTTCACGTACAAAAGTGGCTTCAATGCTATTCGCTTGAGGTTGCGAGTGAATATGTAACTCATCTGGACGGGCAAAAGCAATCACTTTTCCTTGGGGTGCTTCAACTAACGTTGGTAATTGAATACGGTCATTGCCAATACGGATAATACCGCCTGTGTTTTCACCTTCAAAGCGATTTGCCTGACCCAAGAAATCAAATACAAATGGCGTTGATGGTTTTTCATAAACTTCACGAGGCGAACCGATCTGCTCAACATTACCCTTATTCATTACAATAATCTGATCTGCAACTTCAAGTGCTTCTTCCTGATCGTGGGTCACGAAAATTGAAGTAATATGCAGTTCATCATGTAAATTGCGTAACCAGCGGCGTAACTCCTTACGGACTTTAGCATCTAGCGCACCAAATGGTTCATCAAGTAATAATACGCGTGGCTCTACGGCTAAGGCACGGGCCAAAGCAATACGCTGACGTTGTCCGCCCGAAAGCTGAGCAGGGTAGCGGTCTGCTAAAAATCCAAGTTGAACTAGATCGAGTAAACGAGTAACACGTTTTTTAATTTCAGCTTCTGATGGACGGGTTGCACGAGGGCGAACACGTAAACCAAAGGCAATATTGTCAAATACAGTCATGTGACGAAATAAAGCATAGTGCTGAAATACAAAGCCGACCTGACGCTCACGCACGTGTACATTTGTTGCATCTTCACCTTCAAGTAGCACTTGACCACCATCAGCTGATTCTAGACCTGCAATAATTCGAAGTAGAGTTGTTTTACCGCAACCAGATGGGCCGAGTAGTGCAACCAGTTCACCTTCTGGAAAATCTAGCGAAATATTTTTAAGCGCATGGAATGCACCAAAGTGTTTTTCAATATTTTTAACTTGAATACTCATGATTTCATTCCTTACGAATCAGTTGAATGTGGTTCTGGTTTGTCTTGATGTAGTTCTAACCACGTTTTCAATACCAGCGTTAATAGGGCTAAAAAAGCAAGTAATGAGGACACTGCAAACGCTGCGCTAAAGGTGTACTCGTTATATAAAATTTCGACATGAAGTGGCAGGGTATTGGTTTCACCACGGATGTGACCAGAAACCACCGATACTGCACCAAACTCACCCATTGCGCGGGCATTACACAGAATCACACCGTAAATCAAACCCCATTTAATGTTAGGCAGTGTCACTTTCCAAAAGGTCTGCCAGCCTGAAGCACCCAATACAATCGCTGCTTCTTCTTCCTCTGTTCCTTGAGCTTCCATCAGTGGAATTAACTCACGTGCTACAAAAGGGACCGTAATAAAGATGGTTGCTAAAACAATTCCAGGTACTGCATACAAGATCTTAATGTCATGATCCATTAACCAGCCACCAAACCAACCTTGAGCACCAAAAATCAATACGATCATTAAACCTGCAATAACAGGTGAAACCGAAAAAGGCATATCAATGATGGTGGTTAAAATTGCCTTACCTCTAAACTGAAACTTAGAAACAGCCCATGCTGCGGCAACACCAAATATCACGTTAATTGGAACTGCAATTGCTGCGGTTAATAAAGTTAATTTCACTGCTGATAACGTATCTGGATCAATCAAAGCCTGAACGTAGACTTCAAGTCCTTGTTTAAATGCTTCTACAAACACCAGAATAAGTGGCAACATTAGGCAGCTTAAGAAGAAAATCAAAGCCACGGTAATGAGCGTGTAGCGGACCCAGACTGGTTCACGGGTGGCATCACGTGATTGCAATTTAAACGCGAGTGCATTGCTGTCGCTGTGTAGATTCATGTGATATTTCTCCCTGTACGACGGTTTGCCCAGACTTGAAGTAAATTAATGGCAAATAAAATGATAAAAGAGAGAATCAACATGACCGCAGCAATCGTTGTTGCGCCCGCGTAATCATATTCTTCAAGACGTGAAATGATCATGAGTGGAGCAATTTCAGTTTTAAAAGGTTGGTTACCTGCAATAAAAATAACCGAACCATATTCACCAACGCCACGGGCGAATGCTAAAGCAAAGCCTGTAAATAGGGCTGGTAATAAAATAGGTAAAATGATTTTTGTGATGGTTTGCCAGCGATTTGCCCCAAGTGCTGATGCCGCTTCTTCTAACTCGGTTTCAATATCACTCAAAACAGGTTGAACTGTTCTTACAATGAATGGAATACCAATAAATACTAAAGCTAGAGTAATCCCGATAGGCGTGTACGCAACCTGAATGCCTAGAGGTTCGAGATATTGACCAATCCAGCCAGTAGGTGCATAGAGTGAGGTAAGTGCAATACCTGCAACTGCAGTTGGAAGAGCAAAAGGTAGATCGACTAATGCATCAACCAGACGTTTTCCGGGAAAGTTATAACGTACAAGGCACCAAGCCAGAAGCAAGCCAAATACAACATTAATAAAGGCTGCTATTAAAGCTGAACTGAAACTGAGTTGAAGTGATTTTAAAATACGTTCAGAGGTTAAAATTTCCCATAATCCGTCCCATCCAATTCCAAATGATTTGATAAAGACTGCGGCTAATGGAATAAGCACAATAAAAGACACATAGGCGAGGGTGAAGCCCAAAGATAGACCAAACCCAGGCAGCACTCGGGATCGCTGCGACATGATATTTCCTCAAAGAGAAAAGCCTGCTGAAACCAGTAAGCGAATAAATAAAGATAAACGGTGCGATATAAAGCTGGGTATTAAGCAAATTTCAAAGAGAAATGAGTTTTTACCGGGTCGATAGATGAGTGACTACACATCGAATCTTCTGGAATTAAGTAATTCAGCAAATCTGGAAATGGGCCAAACCCTGAGGCAACATTAATATGACCAACTTCACCAAGGTTAACCGGATTTAACTTCCATGATTTCGCAAGTTGCAAAGCATCAAAAAAGCCGAGCCACGGATCATTTTCACTAATGAGAAGAGATGTTGGCACATCAATTTTTAATTGATGAAAATACGCTTTGAAGTCGGTCAAGCTATGACGAGCAAACCCTGCTTCCCCAAAGCGTGCTGGATTTGCTGGAGCGACCAAAATAAGTTTCTTAACTCGGTTTTTTAACTCTGGATGCTCAGCTAAAGCGGCAACACTTGTTAAGCAACCAAAGCTATGCGCAACAATTTGTACAGAAGCTGGTGCTGCTTGAACCGTTTTAACGAATTGCTCAACCCATTCGCTTAGTACAGGTCTATCCCATTTTTTTTGCTCAACACGAGAACTAGACACGAGTTTACGCTGCAACCAAGATTGCCAATGCTGATGTTCACTTCCACCTACACCAGGAACAATTACAGTATGAATCATGTCTGTTCTCCTTATCTTTAGTACAAAGAATTACTTCTCTGTACTATTGATTTTCACGATTTGATCGAAAACACCACCATTATCGAAGTGTTTCTTTTGTACTTTCGTCCAACCACCAAACTCTTTATCAATAGTCACGAGTTTCAACGGCTTAAATACATTGCTGTATTTCTTAAGAACGGCTGCATTGCGTGGACGGTAGAAGTTGCGTGCTGCAATTTCTTGGCCAGCTGGCGAATACAAGTAGTTGAGATAACCTTTAGCAATCGTTAAGTTTCCTTTTTTGCTTGCATTCTTCTCTACAACTGCAACTGGAGGTTCAGCTAAAATTGAAAGAGACGGGGTAATAATTTCAAATTTACCCGGTTGTTCGCGAACAGCTAAATGTGCTTCATTTTCCCAAGCCAGTAACACATCACCAATGCCACGTTCAGCAAAAGTCGTGGTTGCACCGCGTGCACCCGAATCTAGAACTTTAGTGTGTTTATAAATTTGGCGAACGTACTCTTGTGCTTTAGCATCGTTACCACCTGGTTGATGTTTTGCCCAAGCCCAAGCTGCAAGATAATTCCAACGAGCGCCACCTGAAGTTTTCGGGTTTGGCGTAATAATTTCTACACCTGGTTTGATTAAATCACCCCAGTCTTTAATTTGTTTTGGATTACCTTTACGCACTAAAAACACAATTGTTGAAGTGTATGGGGTAGAGTTTTGCGGTAACTTTTTCTGCCAGTCAGCTGGAAGTAATTTTGCTTTTTCAGCAATTTCATCAATATCTGCCGCAAGTGCTAATGTCACTACATCTGCATTTAAGCCATCAATTACCGCACGCGCCTGTTTGCCAGAGCCACCGTGTGATTGTTTGAACTCAATATCTTGACCAGTACGTTGTTTCCAGTAAGTACCGAACTGTTTATTGAAATCTGTATATAACTCACGAGTAGGATCGTAAGAGACGTTTAAAAATTCTTGCGCTGCAAATGATGAAACAGACAGAAGTGCAGCGATAACCCCGACCTTTAATTGTGAAAAACGCATGAGATAAGTCCTCAAAAAATATGAAATGTTCAAAACATGAACGAAGAATAGCGCTAGTCTTTATTCTAAAAAAATAATAAAAAACGAATTTAATATGAAAAAAATAGAAATAGTAAAATGAGATAAACTAATCTTAAAACTTGATATAGAACAAGTTTCAAAAGTAGATACGAAATCGGTATAATTTTTTAAAATCAGTCATTTATTATTTAAATGAAAGGTGTTGTATTGTTGGGTCGTTTTAAGCAGAGGGTGGATTAAACATGTGGTGTTTTAAAAATGGGCAACCTGTTGAAACCATTCCTTTACTGGATCGAGCATTTCATTATGGAGATGGGTGCTTTAGCACAATTCGTGTTTTTCAAAACAAAATTGAGCTTAAAGAAAGACATTGGGAACGCCTAAAGCTTGCATGTCAAAAACTGTCTTTAACTGCAGATTTTGAACTCATAGAACAGAGCTTACAGCAATTACAAAAGCAGAATCTTGTGCTCAATGGCACTTTAAAAATTGTGATTAGTCGTGGGATAGGCGACCGTGGTTATAGCTTGCCAAAGCATGACGCCGATATTTATATCTGGTTTTATCCGAAAGCTTTAGAGCCATTTTTACCTGACTCTATTCAATGTGGTGTTTTAAATCAGGCCTTGGGTTTAACCATGCCGAGTTTAGTTGGGCTTAAATCTTTAAACCGTCTTGAACAAGTATTGCTAAAAAAAGAAGCAGATCAACTAGGGTGGGCTGAAGCATTAGTTACTGATGTACAAGGTTATATTGTTGAAGGGGTCAGCAGTAATTGTTTTATTCGTTTAAATGATAGATGGATTACTCCTGAACTTCGCTATAATGGCGTCCACGGTGTAATGCGGGCAGAAATTCTGGCGCGTATGCAGCACCATGGTATTGCCTGTGAAGTGCGTGTAATTGAGCTAGATGAAGTATCTGAAATACAAAGTCTATTCTTTTGTAATGCTTTAAACCCTATGCGAGTAGTTACTCATTTAGGGGAGAAAACGCTAGAAACACAGGCATGCATAGATTTATTTCATATCCTTAACTTGAATCAGATTCATTAATATGCCGAAGCCACCTGTGAATGCGAAAGCAAAAAACGCCAAGAAAAATAACAAGAAACAAGCTCCAAAATTTTCTAAGCGACTGGTTTTAATTGGCCTGTTTATTGTCTTAATTTCTGCTTTTGCCATTTTATGGTCGAGTCTATTTAAAGCTTATCCTATTGAAGGCAAAAAACAGATGTTATCCATTACATCTGGTGAAACCTATTCTGGTTTTATTGATCGTTTGGCGAAAGAAGGCAAAGTTAGCTTTCCAGTGGTATTGAAGCTTTATCAGAAATTTATGATTCATGACAGCATGAAAGCTGGTGTATATGAAATTGAACAGGGAATGAGTGTAAGAGAAGTATTAGAAATGCTATCTGATGCAGATAATGCTCAGATGAACCGTGTTTTGGTCATTGAAGGTACAACTTTTAAACAGCTTATCACTGCACTTAAAAATGATAAAAATGTAAAAAATACAATATTAGATTTACCAGATGATCAGCTGATGAAAGCGCTTGGGATTCCTTATGGGCATCCTGAAGGTTTGTTTGCACCTAATACATATTTCTTTGCTAAAGGTGAGACAGATAAGAAAATTCTGACTGATTTATATCATCGCCAAAGGAAAGCTTTAGACGCAGCTTGGGCAAATCGTGCGCCGAATTTACCTTATAAAGATAAATATGAAGCATTAATTATGGCTTCTATTGTTGAGAAAGAAACAAGTTTAGACAGTGAGCTTACACAAGTTTCAGGCGTTTTTGTTCGCCGTTTAAAAATTGGTATGCGTTTACAAACGGATCCAACTGTTATTTACGGTATGGGTAATAACTATAAAGGCAATATTACCCGAGAAGACCTGCGTACCCCAACAGCATATAATACCTATACCATTAATGGTTTACCGCCAACACCAATTGCTTTACCAAGCCAAAAAGCAATTGAAGCTGCATTGCATCCAGATGATTCAAATAACATCTATTTTGTAGCGACTGGTAATGGTGGGCACAAATTTACGGCAAGCTTGCAAGCGCATAATCAAGCGGTGCAAGACTATTTATCCGTGTTGAGATCGAAGAAATAAGGAAAAGAGATGTTTATTAGCTTTGAAGGCACGGAAGGGGTAGGTAAAACTACACTTATTCGAAAAATTCATCAGCATTTTGAAGAGCAAGGTAAACAAGTTGTTTTAACCCGAGAGCCGGGTGGTACGCCGCTAGCTGAACAAATACGTTCTATGCTTTTGGCGGTGAATCATGATGAAAATATGAGTCATGATACTGAGCTGCTCTTAATTTATGCAGCACGTGCTCAACACTTACAACAAGTCATTTTGCCGGCTCTAGAGTCTAATAAAATTGTTTTAAGTGATCGTTTTACCGATGCAAGCTTTGCTTATCAATGTTCTGGTCGTGGTTTAAGCCAAGATAAATTACAGCTTTTAAATCAGAACTTTGTTTCGCGCATGCCTGAGGTGACTTTCTGGTTAGATGCACCGATTGAATTGGGCATGAACCGTGCACGCGAACGCGGAGCTTTAGACCGTTTTGAACAAGAAAAATTAAGTTTTTTCACTAAGGTTCGTGAAGGCTATGAAACCTTATGGAAAGCTGAACCAGAACGTATTAAGCGAATAGATGCAACCCAAAGTCCTGATCAGGTGTTTGAGCAAGCTTTGCAATATTTAGGATAAGCAATTGGATGAGCCACTCTTATAAAATATATGAGTGGTTAAAAATGACGTTAATTCTGATTTAAAACGTCATAGAAAATATCTGCTATTTTCTTATGCTATCTTACATATGATTTATAGATTGAAGAATAACAAGGATGAAAAGCTCAAAAGAAGAAATCGTGGCATTTCTTGAAAAGGAATTTCCACCAAGTCTTGAACATTGCACGATTGAATCAGTCACGCCTAAAGCAGCGGTTGTTTATTATCATGTCGATCAAAGACATCAGCGCCCCGGTGGAACCATATCTGGCCCAACCATGATGACTTTGGCTGATTTTGCTTTGTATATTGCAATATTAGGTGAAATCGGAATTATTTGTTTAGCTGTGACGACCAATTTTAATATTAATTTTCTAAGAAAACCCGCAGGGGATCAAGACTTGCGCAGTGAGTGTAAGCTCATGAAAGTCGGAAAGAGTCTTGTTGTGGGTGAGGTCTGGATTTATTCGGTTGGGCTAGAAGAACCCGTTGCCCATGTGACTGCGACTTATTCAATTCCACCTAAATCATAAATAGTAAACCAAATAAAAAAGCACAGTCTGAACTGTGCTTTTTTTTAGAAGAACAGCTTAAATATCAGTATTGACCAATGGCTGTTCTACTGCAAAATTTGGAGGAGTTAAAACCGTTTTGCGAATTTCACTCGAAGTTTCTGGATAATCAAGCGTGTAATGTAAACCACGTGATTCTTTGCGTTGCATAGCACAGCGCACAATCATCTCAGATACTAAAACAAGGTTACGCAGCTCAATTAGGTTTTTGCTAACACGATAGTCTTGATAATATTCAGTGATTTCACGCTTTAACATTTCAATACGGTGTAAAGCACGTTCTAGACGTTTTGTGGTTCTGACAATACCAACGTAGTTCCACATGGTCGAACGTAACTCATCCCAGTTTTGTAAAATCACCACATCTTCATCAGGATTGGTAACTTGAGAGTCATCCCAAGACGGTACTTCTGGAAGTTTGAAGCTTTCATCAAATTTATTTTCGATGTCTTTTGCTGCACTCATTCCGTAAACGAAGCATTCAAGTAATGAGTTGCTTGCCATACGGTTTGCACCATGTAAGCCCGTATAAGATGTTTCACCAATCGCATATAGACCTTCAATATCCGTCTGGCTATTTGAGTCAACCACAACACCACCACATGTATAGTGCGCTGCTGGCACCACTGGAATCATGTCTTTGGTAATGTCGATGCCTAACTCAAGCAATCGTGCATAAAGTGTAGGGAAGTGCTCTTTGATAAACTCTGGTGATTTATGTGTAATGTCCAACCACACATGACGAATACCGAGGCGTTTAATTTCGTGGTCGATGGTACGTGCCACAATATCGCGAGGAGCCAGTTCTGCACGATCGTCAAAACGTAACATAAAACGTTCGCCATCAGGCAAGCGCAAATAAGCACCTTCACCACGCATGGCTTCGGTAATTAAAAAAGAGCGTGCTTGAGGATGATACAGACAAGTTGGATGGAACTGATTAAATTCCATATTGGCAACACGGCAACCCGCTCGGTAAGCCATGGCAATGCCGTCACCTGTAGCAATATCTGGATTAGATGTGTAGAGGTAAGCTTTCATTGCACCGCCGCAAGCCAGTGCGGTAAATGGCGCAAGGAATGTATGAACTTTTTCCGTATTTTCATCTAAGGCATACAAACCAATAGCGCGATTCGCTTGATCGGTATGACCTAATTTATGTGATGTAATTAAATCAATCGCAATGTAGTTTTCAAAAATAGTAATATTTTTACGTTCTTGGGCACGTTCAACCAAGGTGGTTGAAATCGCTTTACCAGTTGCATCAGCTGAATGGATAATACGGCGTTGTGAATGACCGCCTTCGCGTGTTAAATGAAGTTGTTCATCTTCATCTAAAGTAAATTGCACGCCTTGCTTTAAAAGAAAATCAACAGAAGGACGACCGCCTTCTACGGTATGTTGTACCGCATCCATTTCACATAAATGAGCACCTGCAATCATAGTGTCATTAATGTGCTGTTGAATCGAGTCGGTCTCATCAAGAACAGCAGCAACACCACCTTGAGCATAGAAGGTACTTGCTTCAGTTAAAGCAGCTTTGGCTAAAACTGCAATATTAAAATGATTTGGTAACGATAAAGCCAGACTTAAACCAGCACCGCCGCTGCCCACAATAATCACGTCAAAGTGGTGAATTGTCTGTAAATTAGGCATGTCCATTCGCAACAATCTAAAACGTCCGCTAATGACACCCCTTTTTATATAAAAAGGCAAGAGCTTAAGCGCTATAACTCAGAGAAAAATTGCAATTGGCTTAAAAAGTTGCAATGCGTAAAATAATGATTGTAAGGATGTCTTACAAATAAACATATTGTTACGCACAACCCCAAAGCGTTGTGATACAACAGTTTTATTCTTATTCTCGTAGACCATTGTGGGTGAGCACCGAATGAAATCTCGCTATTTACAACAAGGAATGTATGCAGCGGTATTTACAGTTGCTGCTGTTCAGGCAAATGCTGCTGTTGATTTTTCAAACCTCGTTGAACAAGTTAGTCCAGCAGTGGTGAGTGTAAACGTCGTAAAAAAAATGACTCAGGATGAACTATTGCAGCAGCAAGTCCCTGAAATTTTGAAACGTTTCTTTGGAAATCAGGTCATCATTCCACAGCAACAGGGTCCACAAGAAAAAACCGCATACGGTAGTGCATTCTTTATTAGTAAAGATGGTTACCTACTTACCAACCACCATGTGATTGAAAATGCCTCACGCATTAGTATTACTTTAAATGACCGCCGTGAAATTGATGCAACTGTAGTCGGTAGTGATGAGCGTACAGACGTTGCATTGTTAAAGGTGACTGGAAATAGCTATCCAGCTTTACGAGTAGGGAACGTTGACCGCTTACGAGTGGGTGAGCCAGTTTTAGCAATTGGTTCGCCATTTGGTTTTGACTACTCAGCTTCGGCAGGTATTGTCAGTGCTAAATCACGAAATATGAGTGGTGAAACTTCGGTACCATTTATTCAAACTGACGTTGCGCTAAATCCAGGTAACTCTGGTGGTCCATTGTTTAACCAAAATGGTGAAGTAGTCGGGGTAAACTCTCGAATATTTAGTGGTACTGGCGGTTACATGGGCTTGTCTTTTTCTATCCCGATTGATGTAGCGATGGATGTAGCCGAACAGCTTAAAACTAAAGGTAAGGTCACACGCTCTTATCTTGGTGTAATGATGCAAGACATTGACCGAAACCTTGCCGATGCTTACAAGTTACCAAAACCTGAAGGTGCTTTAATTACTCAAATTTCTCCGAACTCACCTGCACAAAAAGCAGGGCTCAGAGCCGGTGATGTGATTTTGAAATATAACGGTAATCCAGTACCGCGTACTAGTGAATTGCTCTATGCATTAAACAAAGTACAGCCAAATCAAACTGTTCAGTTTGAAGTATTGCGTGATGATAAAATTCGTAATATTTCAGCGACTTTAACGACTGCCCCAGATGAAACACCTGCTACAGGTGCACAAGGTGCTGTAACTAAAGGCCCAGTTTTAGGCATAAGCATTCGTGATTTGGCTGAACCAGAAAAAAGTGCTTTAAGTGTGAAAGGTGGTATCTATGTACAAGATGTTCGCCGCGGCGGCTTAGCATCATTGTCAAATATCATTCCGGGTGATGTGATTATTCAAGTCAACAATAACCAGATTTTGAATAGTCAGGATTTTTCAAAAGTTATTTCTAACTTGCAAAAAAATACGGTAGCACGTGTTGCAATTATCCGTCAGGGACAACGCGCTATGCTTGGCTTACGTATCCAGTAAACTTAAAAGAGAAACAATGAGCCACCCTAAATATGGGTGGTTTTTTGTTATTTATCTTGAGCGTATAGTGATATCTACCTACACTTATTTCAGTTTAAAAGTTAATAAATAAGAGTGAATCTTTGTGAGTAGTATTTTTGATTTACATATTCAGGTGCAACCACATCATATTGATGCTTTAGGGCATGTGAACAATGTGATGTATGTTCAGTGGATGCAAGATGTCGCCGCTGCTCATGTTGAAACCTTAGGAGTCGGGGTAACTAAATATCTTGAGCTAAAACATGCAATGGTCGCGGTTGAGCATCATGTGCAATATCGTAAAGCTGCATTTGAAGGCGAACAAATTGTATTACGCACATGGTTAGATGATATTAACGCTCTTTATTCTTTCCGCCAGTACGTATTTTTCCGCCCATCAGATCAGGCCGTATTATTTGTTGGAAATACTAAATGGGCATGTATTGAAATTGCTACAGGGCGTCCAAAACGAATGTCGCCAACTTTTACTCATGCATACAAGCCGCTTGATTCAAGCATAAACCCTTATGATTTTACTGTTTTATATGCTCGATAGTCCGAAGCAATAGGCTCACTTCGATTGTCCCTTTTTAAACATAAGTACAAAGCTCATGATTATTTTGGATACTTTAAAATATCCATCTGTTATAATCGCACGCAATTAATTTAACTGCTTTGGCTGTGTATTAAAACAAGCTACATAGCACTCTATATTTTCTCAAGGTAACCCATGGCGCAAGCTAAAAAATCCGTCGATATCAAAAATATACGAAATTTCTCGATTATTGCTCACATTGACCATGGTAAGTCTACATTGGCTGACCGTTTTATTCAGATGTGTGGTGGTCTACAAGATCGTGAAATGCAAGCTCAAGTCTTAGACTCAATGGAGCTTGAGCGCGAACGTGGGATTACCATTAAAGCCGCTTCTGTAACGCTATATTATACTCATCCTAATGGTCAGGAATATCAACTTAACTTTATTGATACTCCCGGACACGTAGACTTCTCGTATGAAGTTTCTCGTTCATTAGCTGCATGTGAAGGTGCGCTATTGGTTGTAGATGCTGCACAAGGTGTAGAAGCACAATCAGTTGCAAACTGTTATACCGCGATTGAACAAGGTCTCGAAGTTCTTCCTATTTTAAATAAAATTGATTTACCGCAGGCTGAACCTGAACGTGTAATTCATGAAATTGAAGAAATTATCGGGATTGAAGCAACTGATGCACCAACCTGTTCAGCAAAAACTGGTTTGGGTGTTGAGGGTGTTTTAGAACGTTTAGTTGATGTTATTCCATCACCTGAAGGCGATCGTGATGCTCCATTGCAAGCATTAATTATCGACTCATGGTTTGATAACTACTTAGGCGTAGTTTCTCTTGTACGTATTAAACAAGGTCGTATCCGTAAGGGCGACAAAATGTTGGTTAAATCGACAGGACAAACTCATCCGGTAACTTCAGTAGGTGTATTTAATCCTAAGCATACTGAAACAGATATTCTTGAAGCTGGTGAAGTAGGTTTTGTAATTGCGGGTATCAAAGATATTTTTGGTGCGCCAGTAGGTGACACTATTACTCTTGCTGCTACGCCTGATGTTTCAATTTTACCTGGTTTCAAAAAGGTTAAACCACAGGTTTATGCTGGTCTTTTCCCGATTGATGCGAGCGATTTTGAACCATTCCGTGAAGCGCTACAAAAATTGCAGATCAACGACTCGGCTTTATTCTTTGAACCAGAAAGCTCAGATGCATTAGGTTTTGGTTTCCGTTGTGGCTTCTTAGGGATGCTACACATGGAGATTGTACAAGAGCGTTTAGAGCGTGAGTATGATCTGGATCTCATCAGTTCTGCACCTACCGTAATTTATGAAGCATTAACCAAAAAAGGCGAAACGATTTATATCGATAGTCCATCAAAAATGCCAGATGGATCTACTGTTGAAGATTTGCGTGAGCCGATTGCAGAATGTCATATCCTTGTTCCGCAAGAGTATTTAGGGAATGTAATGACCCTTTGTATTGAACGCCGTGGTGTTCAAAAAGATATGAAATTCTTGGGTAATCAAGTTTCTATTACCTTTGAAATCCCGATGGCTGAAGTCGTTATGGATTTCTTTGATAAATTAAAATCATGTTCTCGTGGTTTTGCATCGCTTGACTATAACTTTGTGCGTTTTGAAAGTTCAGCTTTAGTTAAGGTTGATGTATTAATTAATAGTGACAAGGTTGATGCCTTGGCTATGATTTGTCACCGTAATGACGCGCGTCATCGTGGTATTGCATTGGTTGAGAAAATGAAAGATTTGATTCCTCGCCAAATGTACGACGTTGCTATTCAAGCGGCTATCGGTGCACAAATTATTGCTCGTTCTACTGTAAAAGCGATGCGTAAAAACGTATTAGCAAAATGTTATGGTGGTGACGTTTCACGTAAGAAAAAACTACTTTCTAAGCAAAAAGAAGGTAAGAAACGTATGAAACAAGTGGGAAGTGTTGAAATTCCACAAGAAGCGTTCTTGGCTGTATTGAAAGTAGAAAGATAAGAAATGAAGGTAGGGGGAAGTAAGATATTGCTTTTCCCTACCTTAAGAAAAGCAGCTAGGCTGCGAGTGAGGTCGTGTGGATTTTGATTTTAATTTAATTCTTGTTCCAGTTACGCTGATTCTATTTGCAGTGTGGTTGTTAGATAAACTTGTATTCAAACAGCGTGCAAATAAAGGGCGCGGGAACGAAAATTTTGTTATTACATGGGCCTATGACTTTTGGCCAGTTTTAGCTGTAGTACTTGTACTTCGTTCATTCCTTTACGAACCATTTAATATTCCATCAGACTCTATGGTACCCACTTTAGAAACTGGTGATTTTATTTTGGTTAATAAATTTGATTATGGTGTGCGTTTACCTATCGTCAGTAAGAAAATTATTGATGTTGGAGAACCAAAGCGTGGTGATGTGATTGTATTCCGTTATCCACCTCAACCTACCATCAGTTATATTAAACGTGTAATTGGTTTGCCAGGCGATCATCTTGTTTATGATCATGGACAATTGATTATTAACGGACAAAAAGTACCAAAAGTATTAACACAGTTTAGTCGTGAAAAAGACGTGTTAGATACTCCAACGTCTATTTATCATAAAGAGACGATTGGTGAGCATACCTTTACAATGCGTGAACTCGAAGGCGTAAATGTGGCGCGTCAAGCACCATTTATCAACTATGTTGAAAATGGTAAATATGCAAACCAGGACGGTTTATATTGGGAAGTGACTGTTCCAAAAGGACATTACTTTGCAATGGGGGATAACCGTGATCAAAGTGCAGACAGTCGTTTCTGGGGCTTCGTTCCTGAAGAAAATTTAACAGGGCGAGCATTCTACGTATGGATGCATAAAGAACCGGGCTTACATCTTCCTAACTTTGGCCGAAATGGAAAAATAGATTAAAAACAACCATTAGGAAAAAAAGAAATGCGTAAGGCACAACAAGGTACTTCGTATTTAGCAATTTTATTTGGGGTGGTTATATTTGCAATTGCAGTAAAAGCTGTACTTGCAGTTTGGCCAGCATATTGGGATGATCGATTGATTAACAATCAAATAGAAGAGCTTTTACAAGAAAGCTCTTCTGACATCACCCCGCAGAAGTTTATGACGCAAATGGATCAGCGACTGGAAATGAACAATATTCGTGATCTTCATTTTAAAGAGATTGCGCAAGTGTTTAATGAGTCTGGTCTAAAAATCCAGAAGAAATATGAGGTAAGAAAACCTTTCTTATCAAATATTGATTTAGTTTTAACATTTGAGAAGAGTTTTGATAAAACATCAGTTCAAACTAAGTGATCCTCGCTTATTGAGTCGAATCGGATATCAATTCAAGCAGCTTGAATTGTTACAGTTAGCTTTGACTCATCGTTCGGTGAGTCATAAATACAATTACGAGCGCTTGGAATTTTTAGGTGATTCATTATTAGGCATGATTGTTGCCAATTATCTATATCATGCCTATCCAAATGAAAATGAAGGTCGCTTAACGCGTATGCGAGCGACTTTAGTTCGTCAGGAAGCTTTAGGTAAGATTGCAACCGATTTGCAACTTAGTCGGTGTTTAATATTAAGTACGGGTGAATTGAAATCTGGTGGTCATCATCGTGAGTCAATATTGGCTGATACGGTAGAAGCGATTATTGGTGCAATTTATATTGATAGTGGTGATCTCAACTTACTTACCGATATTGTGCTAAAATGGTATGTACCCTATTTAGACCATATAGAACCTACAGATCAACTTAAAGACCCGAAATCACGTTTACAAGAGTATCTACAAGCACGTAAAAAACCTCTCCCTGTTTACGAGGTTGTAGATATTCAGGGTGATGCACCTCACCAGCACTTTAAAGTTGAATGTTTGATAGATGGTTTATCAAGGATTTATGGTGAGGGTTCAAGTCGTCGTTTTGCCGAGCAGGCAGCAGCGGCGGAAATTTTAAAGTTATTGGAGCAATAACCTGCATGTCGATGCATTCTGATCAAATCAATCCAGATTCAAATGATAACCAAGATCCTAATAATCTGATTGATCAATTTTTTAGTTCCAAAGGCGTAACAATTCCTTCGGATTTTAAGAGCGGATTTGTGGCGATTGTAGGACGTCCAAATGTGGGTAAATCTACCCTCATGAACCATTTGCTAGGTCAAAAGCTCTCTATTACTTCGCGTAAACCTCAAACAACACGTCATAAAATTATTGGTATTGATTCACGTGAAAAAATGCAGGCGGTATATGTAGATACCCCAGGTATGCATAAAAAAGAAGTGCGTGCTATTAATAAAATGATGAACCGTGCAGCTCATTCTGCATTACGCGACGTTAATTTGGTCTTATTTGTTATTGATGCTTATAAGTGGACACCAAATGACGACTTAGTGCTTGAAAAGCTCAAGAATGCTGAAATGCCAGTTATTTTGGTGATTAACAAGGTTGATACTTTTGAAGAGAAAAGAGATATTCTTCCTTTAATTCAAGAGCGTGCCAAGCTTATGAATTTTGCCGAGATCGTTCCTGTATCTGCATTACGCGGAGCAAATTTGGAACACTTGAGCGAAACGATTGAGAAGTATCTTCCTTATCAAGCGCCTTTGTATTCATTTGATCAGATTACGGACCGTTCTGAACGCTTTTTAGCTAGCGAAATTATTCGTGAAAAAATTATGCGTCAGTTAGGTGAAGAATTACCTTATGATTTAACAGTACAAATTGAATCTTTCAAAACGGAAGAAGAAGCTGTTAATGAAAAAACGGGTCGTTTAAAACCAGCTTGTACTTATATTGATGCAACGATTTTTGTAGATCGTGCAGGCCAAAAAGCGATTGTGATTGGTGAAAAAGGTGCCAAGCTTAAAACAATCGGTATGGATGCCCGAAAAGATATGGAAAGGATGTTTGAGCAAAAAATTATGCTCACACTTTGGGTAAAAGTGAAGGGTGGCTGGTCTGATGATGAGCGTGCATTAAAAAGCTTAGGATATAGTGATATCTAAAGGATAAGGATACTGGTATGAAAACAATTACATCATTGGTCGCTATAATTGGATGTACATTGATGTTACAAGGTTGTATATATAAGCTTGTAACCGTACCAGTAGGTATCGCCTACAAAACTACAAAAGGTGTTGTTAAAGGTACAGCAGCTGTTGTAGGGGCGGTAATTCCTGACGGTGATGATGAGGATGATAAAAAAGAAAAAGAATCTGAGGAATAGTTTCTTTTTATGATGCGCAATGAAGTCCTCCACGGATATATGATTCATCACCGTAAGTATCGTGAAAAAAGTCATATTGTGCATCTTTTTACTCAGGAGTATGGGCGAGTCGATGGTATTTTAAGACAGACTCCACCTCCTCAGTATCAACCTATCCGCTTGCAAGCCACGGGTAAAAGTGAACTGAAAAACTTTACGAAGCTTGAAATTTTAAATCAGCCTGTTTTCTTTTTTGGTGATGCTTTTTTTGCTGGATTTTATTTAAATGAAGTTGTTCTTAGACTTTGTCCGTTAGAAGAGACAATGCCGCAAACGTTTGAGCAATATCAGTTAACGTTACTTCAATTACAACAATTATCTTCCCACGAAAATCCTGACCTTTTTCTTAGGCAGATTTTGCGTCAGTTCGAGCATATTTTACTTCCTGAACTTGGATACGCGATTGATTTCTCTGTCGATACTCAGCAACAACCGATACAGGCTCATCAGTTTTATCAATTTCAAGTGACAGAAGGTTTCGCTCCTGTTGTACAGGCGAGTCGTTCTTCTTTGTCAGGGAAAGCGATTTTGTCTATGTTGGATTATGAGCAAGGGCAGGATTTTTCTCTCGAACAGTTGCAATTATTAGGTAAACTATACCGTCAAATGATTACATCGCTTTTAGGTGATCGTCCCCTAAAAAGTCGACAATTGTGGATTCAAAACACTCAAACTCAATCGTAATTAGGATTTATTTATGGCTGCATTGCTTGGTGTAAACATAGACCATGTTGCTACTTTAAGACAGGCGCGCGGTACTACTTATCCCGACCCTGTAGAAGCTGCTCTCATTTGTGAACAAGCTGGTGCAGAAGGGATTACCTTGCATTTGCGTGAAGACCGCAGACATATTCAAGATGATGATGTGCGCCGCATGCGTCCATTACTAAAAACACGCATGAATCTTGAGTTGGCTGTTACTGATGAAATGGTTGAGTTTGCAAAAGAAATTCAGCCACAGCATGTATGCTTTGTTCCTGAAAGACGCCAAGAAGTAACAACTGAAGGTGGTTTAGATGTAGTAGGTAACTTTGAAAAAGTTAAAGCTGCAACTCAGACTTTAGCTGCTATTGGTTGCGACGTATCATTATTTATTGATGCCGATTTAGCTCAAATTGATGCAGCAGTTGCATGTGGCGCACCTACGATTGAGTTGCACACAGGTGCATATGCAGATGCTGCAACAGAGCAAGATCAACAGGCTGAGTTGGCACGTATTATCAAAGGTGTTGAATACGCAGCTTCAAAAGGTTTGGTTGTAAATGCTGGTCATGGCCTTAACCTTAAAAATATTGCTCCAATTGCTGCTATCTCACAAATTCACGAGTTAAACATTGGGCACTCGATTATTGCTGATAGCATTTTTGTAGGTCTGGTCCAAGCTGTTAAAGATATGAAAGCAGCAATTCAGGTGGCAGGTTAATCGGTTATGTCGAGTATCAATTACGATGAATTAATGCAACCTGTCTTGGCTTTTTTAGGCTGTCAAACGCCAAAAGCATGGTTAGATGAGGCAATCAATAATCTAGATATTTTGATGCAAGATCATGCTAATTGTGAAAAAAAAGCAGCCAGTACAGCAATGAACTTAATGTTTCGTTATAGCTTTTTCCCTGATTTGCAAGTAAAGCTTGCACAACTGGTACGGGAAGAAATGCTCCATTATGAACAAGTGCTTGAGCTTATGGCCAAGCGTGGTCAGAAATGGGATGGATTAAGTGCTGGGCGCTATGCTGGTGGGTTGCGTAAAGAAATTCGTACTTATGAACCTGAAGCTTTAATTGATGTACTTGTGGTAGGTGCTTTTGTTGAAGCTCGCTCATGCGAACGTTTTCACGCACTTGCACCACGTGTAGATGATGAGTTAGGACGCTATTATCGCTATTTGCTTAAGTCGGAGTCTCGTCATTTTGAAGACTACTTGGCACTTGCACTTGATGTTGCAAAAACTGCAAAAATGAAAAATCCTAAAGAGGATATTCAGCAACGCATTGAGCATATTCGTGAGGTTGAAAAGAATCTGATTTTAACGCCTGATGATACCTTCCGTTTTCACAGCGGCGTGCCTGCATAATATTAGAAGTTTTAAATAAAAGTTTATCTTTCGAGATAAACTTTTTTATTTTAACTCTATAATTTTAAATTAATTTTTATAAGCAGTTAGCATGAAATTGCAGTTTTTATTACTGCATAATCTTGATAAAATCACATTTATATATTTTTAGTTTCATAAACTCTATTATCTCTAATTAATTTTAAAAAATTCTTTTATTTTTTAAAGTAATACCGAATATTATATAAATATACAGATAAGTTTGTTCATAATCGGTTCAACTAAATTAGTCGAATATTTCAAGGATATAAGAATGTTAGCATTAGTTACAGGCGCCTCTGCGGGCTTTGGTTATAGTATTTCAAAAAAACTGATTGAGTTAGGTTACAAAGTTATTGGCTGTGGAAGACGGGCAGAAAAGCTAAAAGAATTACAACAAGAACTTGGTGAAAAATTCTATCCCTTAGTATTTGATATGACAGATAGCGTAGAAAATATAAATAAAGCCTTGGTTGAGTTACCGGCCGAATTTCAAATTAGTCAAATTGATTTATTGGTGAATAATGCTGGTCTAGCATTAGGCCTAGAGTCAGCAGATAAATCAGATTTAGATGATTGGTACACCATGGTTGATACCAATATTAAAGGCTTAATTACCGTTACGCGGTTAATTTTACCGAATATGGTAAAGAAAAAATCTGGTTTAATTATCAATATGGGATCAATTGCAGGTACATACCCATATCCGGGTGGTAACGTTTATGGTGCAACTAAAGCATTCGTGGAGCAATT
The DNA here is from genome assembly GCF_052824995.1 of Acinetobacter sp. 1124_18A. NCBI lineage: Bacteria > Pseudomonadati > Pseudomonadota > Gammaproteobacteria > Moraxellales > Moraxellaceae > Acinetobacter > Acinetobacter sp. 1124_18A. The sequence continues at coordinate 185,170 of NZ_VTDF01000001.1, forward strand.
TAGTTTAAATCTGCGAGCTGATTTGTCTGGTACAGGCATTCGAGTAACTAATATTGAGCCGGGGCTTTGCGGCGGTACAGAATTTTCTTTAGTGCGTTTTAAAGGTGACCAAGAGAAAGTGAACAATCTGTATGATAAAAAGAACCCAATTTTGCCTGAAGATATTGCAAATACGGTAGCGTGGGTTGCTTCACAACCTTCACATATTAATATTAACCGTATTGAAATGATGCCAACCACCCAATCTTTTAATCCTTTAAAAGTAGTTGAAATGGAATAATGATTTAAGAAAGCAATATATTTTTTAAACTTAGATTAGATCATTAAATCAAGTAAGTCGTTTAAGCATGAAAATTAAATCCTCTATGTGTTGATAGGGGATTTTTTATAGATATTGATAAATTTAAAGCAAAAAAAAGCCCGCTTTAATGCTGCGGGCTTTTTAGTATTTGGCTCTCCCACCTGGGCTCGAACCAGGGACCTGCGGATTAACAGTCCGTCGCTCTACCGACTGAGCTATGGGAGAATCTGCATGCGATTATAAGGAGATTTTGAGAAGGGTCAAGTGTAAATTGTCATGTTGACTACATTTTTGTGCTGTATGGCTTTTATTTAACCAGTTAGGCAGTGAGTTAAAAAATTACTTGCGCTTTAAAAGTTCAATTGCTAGATTCAAAACAGAACAAGCGTTTGAAGAAATTCAAACAGTGTGGATTTAAACCAACTTGCCAGCACTAAAATGGCTAAATCGGAGATAAGTATGAAAACACTTACTGTTGCCTCTATTTTTTCTAATTTTGATTTTTATCAACAAAATTATCTTAATATTTTGACTCAATCAGAATCTTATTACACACTTGTAGAAAGTGCTTGGACTAATGCTTACCCTTTTAAAAAGCAGAATTTGTACTTAGGTGATTTATTACAGCTTTGGTTAAGTTCTAAATGGAATGTGCATGGTTCATTTAAAATTTTAAAAAGCTCGAAAGTATTAAACCCTTCTAAAGCTTTATATATTTTTCAGTTAGAAGGGGAGTTGTTGCTAGGCAAAAACAAAGTTTTAGCTTGGTCTACCGAGCATCAAGAAATTATAGAACTTCAACTCAAAAATATTTGGGCACCCTATGTGATTGCACAAACTTGTGAACGTCCAGATACTTCAGATTACCCAATAAAAAAGGCAGCGGTCTAAGGCTGCCTTTAATGATTATGGACGAATGATCATGCAGGTTGCTGTAGCATAGGCATACAGTTTACCTTCCTCATCAATAATCTTTCCTTCAGAAATACCTAAATTTTTACTTAAGTTAATGACTTTTCCTATCGCAATTAAAGGATGATTCTTTGGAATAGGGCGGCACATTTTCACGTTAAGATCGATTGTGCCATAGCCTACACCCGCAGGTAACATCGTATGTACTGCACAGCCAGTTACCGAATCTAGGACTGTGGCAGCAAAACCACCATGCACGCCACCGAGTGGATTGAGATGGTTATGATCCGCTTGTGCTTTAAAGGTCACAGATCCTTCTGAAATTTCACTAGGTTGCATAGGTATAGTTTTAGTAATACTTGCTGCTGGAATATGGCCTTCTATCATGGCTTGTAAAAATTCAAGGCCAGTCATTTCCATCGGATTTTTCATTTTTTAAGTCCTTTAATTCTTTCAGTTCTAAAATAGAACTTGATGTTAGCCTATTATTAAGTCATCGATATGTCAATTCTATAGTTAAAGATTGAACTGATAAGTTGAAACTTAGAAACTGGTTTATCGAGTATAAAATTTCTTTATTATAAAAATTGAATTAAATGAGTTGCATAATGAATTAGATAGATAAGAGGTTCTTCTTATACACTATAAAAAATAGCAGGAACATACGGATAATGCTTTTCAAAATTGCACTTGTGATGGTGGCTTTTGCAGCAAATTCTGTGTTGTGCCGTTTGGCTCTGGCAGGGCATCATATTGACCCAATGAGTTTTAGCCTACTAAGGGTAGTGAGTGGGGCAGTTGTTTTATTAGCGCTATTTTTTCATTCCAGATCGCCTCAAACTCATATTCATTGGAATTTTAAAAACGCATTTTTTCTAGCGATTTATATTTTGGCATTTTCCTGTGCCTATCTTCAAATAGATGCTGGTATTGGTGCCTTACTATTATTTGGTGTTGTACAGCTGACCATGGTCCTTTACGGTTATTTGCATGGGGAGCAGATTGGCATATACCGTGGTATCGGTTTATGTATAGCTTTAGCTGGAATCATTGTTTTGCTATTACCCGGTGCTCATGCACCTGATTGGAAGTATGCTTTGCTTATGATGCTGTCTGGTTTGGCTTGGGCTGGATATAGTATTGCTGGCCGTAATATGACGCAGCCTGTCGGTAGTACATTGGCAAATTTTATATTGGCTGTACCAATCGTTTTGTTGGCAAATATATTGCTTAACCAAGAGCGGTATATTGATTTGCAAGGTTGGGTATTAGCAATTTTGTCTGGTGGTGTGACTTCAAGCGGGGCTTATGTAGTTTGGTATGCAATTTTGAAGCATATTGATCGAGTGACGGCCAGTACCGTGCAGTTGAGTGTGCCATGTTTGGCAATTTTAGGTGGAAGTCTATTTGTGAATGAAGTTGTAACAGGGCGAGTGATTTTGTCTAGTTTTATGGTTTTGTTTGGAATTTTTCTGGTTATTTATATGATGCCGAAGAAAAATAAAGTATAGATCAATAAAAAAAGGGTTCTCTAAAGAGAACCCTTTTTACGCAAAATGCAGATTATTTCGCAGCTTTTTCAGCTTCAATTGAAGCGATAGCAGCATCTACACCTTCAATTGAGTCAGCAGCTTTTTTGATACGAGCTAACGCATCAACAAGTACTTCGTCAGCTGTTGCATATGAAATACGCATAAAACCGCCTAAACCAAATGCATCACCAGGTACTACTGCTACGCCAGTTTCTTCTAATAACCATTCAGAGAACTCTGTGCAAGATTTTAAGCCTTTTGCACGAATAAGAGGGCGAATGTTTGCATAAGCATAGAAAGCGCCATCAGCAGGTAAGCAAGAGATACCTTTGATGTCATTTAAGCCGTTTACAACTAAGTCATGACGGCGTTTGAACGCTTCAATCATTGGCTCTAAAACATCTTGTGGACCATTCAATGCAGCTTCAGCAGCAACTTGCGAAATAGAAGTTGGGTTAGAAGTTGATTGTGATTGGATCTTTTTCATTGCACCAATGATTTTTGCTGGACCGGCTGCATAGCCAATACGCCAACCAGTCATCGCATATGCTTTAGAAACACCATTTAAAACAATCGTACGATCATATAAATCTGGAGCAACAGTTGCGATGTTGTAGAACTCATCTTCCCAACGAATTGGTTCATACATATCGTCAGATGCAACAAATACTTGTGGGTGACGACGTAATACTTCAGCTAAAGCTTCTAATTCAGCTTTGCTATAAATCATACCTGTTGGGTTAGATGGGCTGTTTAATACAACTAAACGAGTGTTAGGTGTAATAGCCGCTTCTAATTGTTCAGGAGTGATTTTGAAACGTTGGTCTTCACCACATTTCACAATGACTGGAGTACCTTCAGCAATAATGACCATATCTGGATAGCTTACCCAGAAAGGTGCTGGAATGATAACTTCATCGCCTTTGTTTAATAGAGCAAGTGCCAAGTTAAAGAAGCTTTGCTTACCACCACATGAAACCAAAATCTGATTCGCTTGATAATCAAGATTATTATCGCGCTTAAATTTAGCAATAATTGCTTTTTTTAACCCAGGAGTACCATCTACAGCCGTATATTTGGTGAAACCATTATTAATCGCTTCAATTGCAGCATCTTTGATGTGTTGCGGGGTATCAAAGTCTGGTTCGCCAGCACCTAAACCAATCACATTCTTGCCAGCAGCTTTAAGTTCAGCAGCTTTGTTAGTTACAGCAAGTGTAGGGGACGGTTTGATGGCATTGACACGATCAGAAAGACGTACGTCCACGGCTATATTCCTCTTATGGGATTAAAAAATAAAAAGCATACTATCTTATCGCAAAAATTAAGCAATTTGCGGATGTGGGTATTTTTAGATGTAAAAAAGTTTGATTTAAGAAAGATGTTGTTGCTGTTTTATTCAATTGAAGCTTTTTTGGAAAGAAATGACAAAAATCATTTATAATAAGTCGCAATCGAAATTTCGAGAATGAATCATGACTGAGCAACAGCCAAAACAGAAAAAGGCTTTGGTGAAATTGCCATTCCCAATGCCGAATGAAAGCAATGAAGCCGACGACGCGGTACACAACCAAGTGCGTCCGAAACCAGAGCAATACGCAGATAGAACATGGATGCCTCCACGTGGTACTCGTCGTTCTATGGGAAAACGTTAAGCTCAAAAACAGGCAATATGCCTGTTTTTTTATTGATTAAATAAAATTTCCTGATAGTAGTTTTTTTTCTTTTGATACATGTGATGGTCAGCTCGCTTTAACATGTCCTCAATTTGTTCATTTGCTTGAGTTGTCGCATGTCCAATTGCGATGCTAATGGGGTGGCTTGAATAATATTGATTGTCGATATTAAAAAGCTCCTGAATGGTTTGAAGCATAATAAGAACATTCGCCTCATCTGCCCCCGGCATTAAAATCACGAATTCATCGCCACCTATTCTAGAAGCCGTATAGGGCGTATTTAAAATGGCCTGAGTTAAAATATTTCCAACGCGACGCAATAAACCATCCCCAATATCGTGACCAAACTGATCATTTGTTTCTTTTAATCCATTCATATCTAAGAAAATTGAAGAAACAGGTCGAATAATGCTTCGGTTTAAACGGTTAAGTTCTTCTGTAAAAAAAGCACGGTTATATAGTTTGGTCAGCACATCGTGTTGCCCCAAATATTCAAGATAGTTTTCCGCTTTTTTTCGCGCGGTAATATCTGTAAGTGCAACCTGTACCAGTCCCCACGTCTCTTCGTATCCGGGAAAAACGGTAAATTGAAGTAATACATTTCTCATTTGACCATCTAAAGCGTAATTAATGGCTTCACGTTTATGATGAATATTACCTTGCCATAATTCGATGAGTTGCTCGCGAAATGTTTCAATCATTTCTTCAGCAAAAATCTTATGTGTATTTCTGAGAAGGGTAGACTTATCAGGGGCCTTAAATAAATCAAGAGTTGCCTGATTAACATCTAAAATTAGAATATCTTCTACACACTGACGGACAAATTCAGGATGAACATCTAGAAAAGTTCTAAAATCTTCAATACCCAATAATCTGAGTTGATCAATTCTATTTTTAATACGGGTAAAATCTTCGACCCACAGAGACGTAGGTGAATAGATAAACATCGACTCAGCCAAGCGACGATTTTTTTCTTCTTCACGAAGCGCATTTTGATAAGGCGTAATGTCTTCAGTGGTAATTAATACACGCTCAAAGGTAGATTCAGAACCGGGTAAAATTGAGCCTCTTAACTGAACATCAATACGTTTACCTGATAAGGTGTAATTTACAGTCGTACTTGAAAAATGGGTTTTACCGTTCCATAGTTCTTCTAATTCATTAATATGTGATTCGAACATTTCTTTTTTAAAAATAAGATTTAAATTCGAATATAGCTCTTCTTGAGTTTTTGCTTCAAAAAGTTCTAATGTTTTTTGATTCACACGAACAATTTTAATTTTATGCGCGCATTCAATAATTAAATTTTTATTTTGGCTTAAAAATTCATGGAGGTTTTCAATACCTTGATTTCTCCATAAATCAAATTGTTGTTTAACTTCACTGAAATCCTCAATCCACATGGGAATTGGGCTAAGGTCAAAAATTGAAGAATCTAAAGTTTCCATATGTTTCTTTAAGTATTCAGTTTGCCTTAAAGTATAATGAGAAAAATTAAGATTTGGGAATATAAAGAACTTAAATTTATTAGAATAATTAAAAATAAGAAAATTAAATGTAAGTAAAAATAGAATAATGAGAAAGCAGATATTATCTGCTTAGCTCATAAATTTATAAGAAAACTTAACGATTAATAGGGTGATCAATATTCTTTTCACCACGCCATAGCTTGATAAAGTCTTGCTCGTCAAAATCGTAAAGTTCCATGAGTGCAACGACTGCGCTCACAAAAATCATGGCACCCTCGGAGTTTCCATGCAGATCAAAAATTTTACCGTTGAGCTTACCTAAAATATCACTAAGCTCATGATCACGGCCTCGGCCATAACGATCCCGAGGGTATAGCTCTTCATTTAAAACAATAAGAGCAATGGCTTTTTCGGCACTTGATAAATCTGTTTTATCTAAGGCTTCTTCAAAAGATTCACTTCCATGATTAAAGTAAAAAATAACATCATCATTAATGAAACTTTTCACCATCTTTTGGGTTAATGTCGGAAATTCAGAAACTGCATTATCTTCAACATAAGGTTTAAAAGATTCTGGAAAGATAACGTTGTGATGGATATCTTTAAACAGTGGTGCAATTTCAGAAACTTTATAACCTGCAATGCCACAACCTAAGGCAGTGACAAAATATTTCATTTTAGGATGATTTTTTGCATATATTTTAAAATCTTCAACATAGTGCTCAATTTGAGAAAGCGGCATTTGTTGGATATGTTCATTTAAAGTTGGAATTGCAAAGCTTTGACCAGCCCAGCCGCGACCTACACCTTCAACTGCTCCAAAGTGTTGACTGGCAACGCGTGCTGCACCGCTACCGTGCTGTCCAGCAAGGTTACTTCCAAATACAAAAACTGTATCTTCTGGAAGTTCGGTTACAATACTTTCATCATGATATTGATAGGTCATGGTTATGCTTTTTATTTAATGGATAGCTTCATGTTGCAACTGATTATGGTATTGGTCAAGTGTTAAGATGCTTAATCTTTTACATTGAATTTCCAACTCAATTTGCACTTTAAATTAAGATAAAAACCCCCATTAAAAGGGGAGACGTTAAATTCAATTTTTTCATAAAGAGAGATAACTTTGAACGAAAATCAACCTTTCGAATTGGTCACTCATTATCAGCCAGCAGGTGATCAGCCACAGGCAATTGAAAAGCTGGTCAATGGTATCGAGCATGGTTTTCGTAATCAGTTATTGCTAGGGGTAACGGGCTCAGGTAAGACCTATACCATGGCAAATGTGATCGCCCAAACACAGCGACCTACAATTGTGATGGCCCACAACAAAACTTTGGCTGCCCAGCTTTATGGTGAATTTAAATCTTTCTTCCCCAATAATGCGGTTGAATATTTTGTAAGTTATTACGATTACTACCAACCAGAAGCTTACGTTCCATCTTCGGATACGTTTATTGAAAAAGATTCAGCCATTAATGATCACATTGACCAGATGAGATTATCAGCAACACGAGCTTTATTAGAACGTCGTGATGCAATTATTGTGGCATCGGTTTCTGCAATTTATGGTTTGGGTGATCCTAATGCTTATATGCAAATGTTGCTGCATGTGGTTGAGGGCGACCGAGTAAGCCGTGATGAAATCATCCGCCGATTGGTTGAAATGCAATATACGCGCAATGAACTTGAATTTTTACGTGGTACTTATCGCATTCGCGGCGAAATTATTGATATTTTCCCAGCGGAATCTGATCAACATGCGATTCGTATTGAACTATTTGATGATGAGGTCGATTCAATCCGTTGGTTTGACCCGCTAACTGGGAAAATGGTTCGTAAAGTTTCTCGGATAACGATTTATCCGAAAAGCCACTATGTGACACCAAAAGATCATTTGACCCGTGCCATTGATACAATTAAAGATGAATTACAAGATCAGCTCAAATTCTTCCGTGAACATGACAAATTGCTTGAAGCACAACGTATTGAGCAACGGACACGTTACGATCTGGAAATGATGCAACAGTTGGGTTATACCAATGGTATCGAAAACTATTCGCGTCATTTGTCAGGACGTCCGTCTGGTGAAGCACCGCCGACTTTATTCGATTATATTCCAGAAGATGCTTTGCTCATTATTGATGAATCACACGTTACTGTTCCGCAAATTGGAGCGATGTATAAAGGTGACCGGTCACGTAAAGAAAACTTAGTGAATTATGGGTTCCGTTTACCAAGTGCGCTTGATAATCGCCCTATGAAATTTGAAGAGTGGGAGCGTATTGTACCGACCACTATTTTTGTAAGTGCAACACCTGCTAAATATGAATTAGAAAAGTCAGATCAAATCGTTGAACAGGTGGTACGTCCAACAGGTCTAATCGATCCTGAAATTGAGATTCGTCCTGTCTTAACCCAAGTAGATGATGTTCTTTCTGAAATTAATATTCGTAAGAACTTGAATGAACGGGTATTAATTACCACTTTAACAAAGCGTATGGCAGAAGACCTGACTTCTTATTTAAAAGAATATAGTGTTAAGGTCGCTTATCTCCACTCAGATATTGATACGGTTGAACGTGTCAAAATTATTCATGAACTACGTACAGGTGTATTTGATGTTTTAGTCGGCATTAACCTGCTACGTGAAGGTCTGGATATGCCTGAAGTTTCTTTGGTTGCTATTTTAGATGCAGATAAAGAGGGTTTCTTACGTTCGGAACGTTCACTTATTCAGACGATTGGTCGTGCTGCGCGTAATGTGAAAGGTAAAGCAATTTTATATGCTGACCGAATTACCGATTCTATGCAAAAAGCAATAGATGAGACTGATCGCCGTAGAGCCAAACAAATTGAATTTAATGAGCTGCATGGTATTACGCCACGTAGTGCTGTTCGTCAGGTTGTCAAAGAAATTGACTCGGGTGAGGTACTTTCAGACGACGAGATTGATGAAAAAGTACTTGAACAAGCACAAGCATTGAGTGCCGATGAAAGACATATTCTTTCAGATCCTAAACTGTTTAGTAAACATATTACTAAGCTTGAAAAAGATATGTTAAAGGCCTCGAAAGATTTGCAGTTCGAGCAAGCAGCGCGGATACGTGATGAAATCATTCGATTAAAAGCGCAGATGTTGCAATAAACGAATACATAACGCTACATAATGTGTTTAAAAAACAAGCTACTGTAGGTGTTTGAGTTCTTTTGTATTCACAACTAATCGTTGAGGGCAACAATGGCATTTCGAAATAATGTTCCGCAAGCCAGTTGGCGTTTGGCTAAAATTGCGTTGGGCGGTGTTGTTTTGGCTGGTTTAGCTGTTGGAACGTATGTCTATGCTCAGCCGAAACCTTTACAAACCGTTTATAAAGTTGAACTGGACCGATATTTAGGTGTCTGGTATGAAGTCGCCCGTAAGCCTGCTTTTTTTCAAAAAAAATGTGCTTATAACGTATCTGCAACTTACACCTTAAATGAAAATGGAAATGTGGTTGTAGATAATCGCTGTTATGACAATAGAAAACAATTACAGCAATCTATTGGTGAAGCCTTTGTCGTAAATCCGCCATATAACACGAAATTGAAGGTGAGTTTCTTACCGGAAGCTGTGAGATGGATTCCCGTTATTCGTGGGGATTACTGGATTTTAAAAATAGATGAAGACTATCAAACTGTTTTAGTGGGAGAGCCTTCTCGTAAATATCTCTGGGTATTGTCAAGAACACCTCATCCTGAACAAGAAGTGGTTGACGAATATCTAAATTATGCAAAAACATTAGGTTTTGATATTCGCGATGTTATCCGTACAGAACATAAAGAATAACAGTAAATATCTGATTAATAAAAAACCATGTTTTTACATGGTTTTTTCTTTTTTATAGTGGATAAATCAAGTATTGTGGTGAGCTGTTTTTACTAAAGTCTAAGAGGGTGATGATGTTTAAGGGCGTGAGCTTGTCTGTCATGGCATCTATCACTTTTGGCGTACTTTATTTTTATACTCAATTGTTAAGTCAGCTTGATAGCCAACAGACTTTCGGATGGCGGATTATTGCAACAATACCATTTCTCACATTATTTATGTGGTGGAGTGGTGATTTAGCTTATATCAAAAATATCTATCAGCGTATTTTGGCTAAACCATCTTTATTATTGTTGTTAATCACAACCTCCGTTTTGACTTCAGTCCAACTTTGGCTGTTTTTATGGGGGCCTATGCATGGGCGAGGTCTACAAGTATCTTTAGGATATTTTCTATTGCCTCTTGTTCTTGTCTTGGCTGGCAGTGTGCTTTATGGCGAGAAAATATCAAAATTTCAATGGGTCGCAATTATTCTTGCTGTCATTGGCGTGGGTCATGAAATCTGGCGTTTAGGAAGCATCGCGTGGGAAACTGCATTGGTTGCGGTTGGCTATTCTGCATACTTTTTATTACGTAAAATAATTAAAACAGACAATTTAGGTGGCTTTTGGTGGGATTTAGTCATTATTTTGCCAGTTGCGATTTATTTGACTCATACAGGTTTACTTCCGTATAGCAAATTTATAGACCAACCGAGTCTTTCTTTAATCATTGTTGGGCTTGGAATTTTAAGCGCTATTGGTTTAGGAAGTTATATTCTAGCAAGTCGCTTTTTACCCTTAGTGGTGTTTGGGCTTTTAGGATATTTGGAGCCTGTGTTGCTTGCTTTAGCCTCTTTGGTTTTAGGGGAGAGTATTGGCCAAGAAGAATGGTTCACCTATATTCCGATTTGGTGTGCAGTATTTGTGTTAGTTTTAGAGGGGGCAGTTCACCTTTATCAGCAACATCAAAAAGCCAAAAATTTGCAGCTCAACATCGCGAAATATCAAAAAAGATTAAAAAATGATGAGTTGGAATAGATGCTCAGAATCTAAAAAGTAAGAAAAAGCAAAAATTTAGCTGCTTTAAACAATAAGATAATAAAAAATAATTATAGGTATTTTATGAATTTATGATGAATTTTGGGAAAATCTAATCACTAACGTCAGCTTTTGATTCATTCTTGCCAATAATTCCATTACAATTACGGGGTTTAAAAAATCACGCCTAGATATAATTAATTAGAGGACGTATCTGTGAGCAAAGACACTATCATCGCCCTGCATGCTGAACACCAAGGCCGTTGGAAAAACCGTGAAGAAATCGCGGAACGTATGATTGCATTAATCGGACAATTATACCGTGAAAAAAATATTGTCGTATCTGTTTACGGTCGCTCTTTAATTAACCGTTCTGTTATCCAAATTTTGAAAACTCACCGCCGTACACGTGTTGTAGACGTTGAGCTTTCTGTTGTAAACACATTCCCAATTTTAGAAGCTTTAGCTCAGCTTGAGAATATTGGTTCTGCAGAAGTTGATATCGGTAAACTTGCTGTTGAATATAAAGAAAAAGGCGGTGATGTTAACGCTTTTGTTGCTCAAGCAGTTGAATCAATCAAAGGTAGCGCAACTTCTGAACAACCTAAAGATGTCGTTCTTTATGGTTTCGGTCGTATTGGTCGTATCTTGGCTCGTTTAATCATTAGCCAATCAGGTTTAGGTCGTGGTTTAAGCCTTAAAGCAATTGTTGTGCGTAAATCTTCTGATGGTGATTTAGCAAAACGTGCTTCTTTACTTCGTCGTGACTCTATTCACGGTACTTTCGCTGGTACAATCGCTGTTGATGAAGAAAACGAAGCAATCATTGCGAATGGTAACTTCATTAAAGTGATTTATGCATCTAGCCCAAGTGAAGTTGACTATACTGAATACGGTATTTCAAATGCACTTGTAATCGACAATACTGGTAAATGGCGTGATGCTGAAGGTCTAAGCCAACACTTGAAATGCCCAGGCGTTGCACGTGTTGTATTGACTGCACCAAGTAAAGGCGAAATGAAAAACGTTGTATTTGGCGTAAACAACACAGACATCTTAGATGAAGACAAAATCATCTCTGCTGCGAGTTGTACAACAAATGCAATTACTCCAATTCTTAAAGTATTGGATGACAAATATAAAGTTCTTAATGGTCATGTTGAAACTGTTCACTCATTTACAAATGACCAGAACTTAATCGACAACTACCATAAAGCAGATCGCCGTGGTCGTGCTGCTACTTTGAACATGGTAATTACAGAAACTGGTGCAGCTAAAGCAGTTGCTAAAGCATTACCTGCATTGAAAGGTAAGTTAACTGGTAACTCTGTACGTGTTCCTACACCAAACGTATCTCTTGCTATCTTGAACTTAACGCTTGATAAAGAAGTTGATCGTGAAGAAGTGAACGAATATATTCGTCAAATTTCGATTAACTCTAGCCTTCAAGGTCAAATTGGTTATACCAACTCGACTGAAGTTGTATCGAGTGACTTTATCGGTTCTCGTACTGCTGGTGTATATGACGCTCAAGCAACGATTACTTCTGGTAACCGTTTAACTGCTTATGTTTGGTACGATAACGAAGTTGGTTATAGCTGTCAGGTATTACGTATTGCTGAACAAATGTGTGGCGTAAGCTACAAAAAAATTCCAGCAGAATTGAATGCTTAAGATCATTTAACGATCTATAAAAGATTTTCACAAAAAGACCCAGTTTAGACTGGGTTTTTTTACAACCGTACAAAATATATGCTGACTATTTTTTGTAAATAAATGAGAATAAGAATTAAGGAAAAAAAGAAAATAGTAAGGGATAGGAATTGTCGCAGTTTAAACGTTTGTTGGTCGTTTTTATATTCATCATTATTGCCAATTTATGTGGTGTACTCATTGCAATATGGGTATTTAAGCATTTTAATATTTATATTCCATTGAAAAATCAGGCGGTTGCGATTGACTTGCAAGAACCTCTACAAGTTAAGGTTAAAGTACAAGATGCTTTAAACGTGGATGTGAAAGGGCGGGTAAATGCCAGTATTCCAATTGATGAGAAACTGAATATTCCACTAACGCAAACGCTAACGCCGCGCGTTTATTTCGATAATATGGTACCCATTAGCACAACAATTCCAGTAAAAGAAACATTAAAAGTTGAGCAAAATCTACCAATCGATACGAAGGTTCAAGTCAGAGTTTTGGGACGTGATATTACTTTGCCGTTAAAGGGATCAATTCCATTAAAACTTGATGTTCCGATTGATATTAATGTCCCGCTTGAGCAAAAGGTTCATTTGAAATTCGATGCGCCAGTGCGGACAGTATTAAAAGAAAATTTACATATTCCTCTAAAAGCAAGATTGGATACTAATATTCCAATTGAGGGTAATTTGAATGTTCCTGTTAAAACAGCGCTAAATGCTTCGGTCGATGTAAAAAACACATTGCCTGTGAAGATTGCAAATGGTGAGTTAAAAATTCCTCTGTCCAGTATGCGATTAAATCGGGTAGTCGGTTCAGAAACATCGCAGACGACAGCTAATCAATAGGGTGGATGCTAATGTTTCGTTCACTCAAAAGTATGCTTATCAGTTTCATTTTAATGACGATACTTGCTGCGGTTATGTTTTGGGTATACCTCAATATTCAAGCTAATTTAGTCGTTTCAGCTCATAATGCAGATATCACTTTACCTGATTCTTTGGAAACAAAGATTCAAGTTGGCAATACTTTGCAAGTTCAGTCTATTGGTAAGCTTGATACAACCTTAGATATAGATCGGCAACTGACTCTACCGCTAAAAGGGAAGTATCTGGCAGATTTAAATTTTGCTGTAGAGACACCAATTACAGTAAGTGTTGACTACTCAACAACACTAAAGATTGATCAGGTTATGCCGCTCGAAACAACGACAGATTTGATCTATCAAAATAAATTTTTGCCAAAATTCCCGCTTAAACTGGATATTCCCATCAAGTTGGATGTTCCTTTTAATTTAAAACGTAGTTATACCATTCCAGTTAAAATTGTTTTTGATGGTCCTGTTTATTTTGAATTTGATGAGCCAGTAAAATTATCGGTTAAACATCAGTTTAAACCAAGTCTGCAAGTGAATGACCCTATGGAAATGGGGAATGTCTCTTCATTTAACGCCATTATGTATAATTCAGTTCCAAAAACAAAAGCAAATCTTGATATGCAAATGACCTTGCCTTTACGTAATGTTCATCCTTAAAAATTAAATAGTCATCCTGCATTTTATTTTGATTAAAGCTCGTATTTGTGAATCTAAAATGCTTTTGATGACTTAAAGATGAAAACAGATCGTTATAAATAGGAATTGTCCCATTTTCTATTCGAGAATTTTATGAAAATATGGCAGAATAGGCGGTTTTAAAGTTTTTAGAGGATTGGCAGATGCGCTTTGTTGATGAAGCAGTCATTACCGTAGAGGCTGGCGACGGTGGCAATGGCGTAGCCAGTTTTCGCCGTGAAAAATTTGTACCATTTGGTGGCCCAGATGGTGGTGATGGCGGACGTGGTGGAAGTATCTACATTCAAGCTGATGATGATACAAGTACGCTAGTCGATTACCGTTACACACGTAAGTTCCGTGCTGAGCGCGGGAAGAATGGTGCAGGCGCTAACTGTACCGGACGTGGTGGTGAAGATGTGGTTTTAAAAGTACCCGTTGGTACAACAATTGTTGATACAGATTCAGGCGATATTATTGGCGATTTGGTTGAAGACGGCCAAAGAATTCTGGTTGCAGGTGGTGGTGATGGTGGTTTGGGGAATACCCACTTTAAATCATCAACTAACCGTGCTCCGCGTAAATGTACGACAGGCATCAAAGGTGAATTCCGTGAAATTCGCCTTGAATTAAAAGTGTTGGCAGATGTTGGTCTACTGGGCATGCCAAATGCTGGTAAATCAACCTTTATTCGTGCTGTAAGTGCTGCAAAACCAAAAGTAGCAGACTATCCATTTACAACCATGGTTCCAAACCTTGGTGTTGTAGATGCTGACCGTCATCGTTCATTTGTAATGGCCGATATTCCAGGGTTGATTGAAGGTGCGGCAGAAGGCGCTGGTTTAGGAATTCGTTTCCTTAAACATTTGGCACGTTCGCGTATCCTTTTACACATTATTGATGTGCAACCAATTGATGGTTCAGATCCGGCGCATAATGCAAAAGCAATTATGAACGAGTTAGCTAAGTTTTCTCCTACTTTAGCTAAACTACCGATTGTTTTAGTACTGAACAAACTTGATCAGATTGCTGAAGAAAGTCGTGAAGAGTGGTGTCAGCATATTCTAGGTGAACTAGAGTGGACTGGACCTGTCTTTAAGACCTCAGGCTTATTAAGCGAAGGAACGAAAGAAGTTGTTTATTACTTAATGGATCAGCTTGAACAACAACGTGAACGCGAAGTTGAAGATCCTGAATTTGCAGCAGAAGTAAGAGCCTTCCGTGAACAACTAGAAATTGAAACACGTGAACAAACCATTGCGGCAAAAGAAGCATATCGCGCTATGCGTCGAGCACAACGTCTTGAAGGCATGTTGGGCGATGATGATGATTTTGACGATGATGAAGACGACACTGATGTAGAAAGCATCTACGTTCGTGACTAGAAAACCGAGGAAAACATGATAGAAGTGGTCGATGGGCAACGTCAGCTCAGTGAGTGTAAACGAATCGTTGTTAAAATCGGATCATCTTTACTCACAGCCAATGGGCAAGGTTTAGATTTGAATGCTATTTCGCATTGGGCGAAACAGATTGCAGATCTACACAATGCCGGACACGAAATTATTTTAGTGTCGTCTGGAGCTGTGGCTGAAGGTATGGTTCGTATGAAGCTTGCGAGTCGACCCACCGATCTACCCAGTCTGCAAGCCTGTGCTGCGATTGGGCAGATGGGTTTAATTCATACTTGGTCTAGTGTGCTTGAAGAGCATGGCATTCGTACCGCTCAGGTTTTATTGACACATGATGATCTAGCAGACCGCCGTCGTTATTTAAACTCATGTGATGCTTTGCAAAACTTGATTGATTGGCGTGTGATTCCAGTTATTAATGAAAATGACACGGTATCTACCGACGAGATTCGCTTTGGTGATAACGATACTTTAGCTGCGATGGTTGCAGGTCAGGTGCATGCAGAATTGCTGATCATTTTAACTGATCAGCAGGGCATGTTTGACTCAGATCCACGTCACAACCCAGATGCTAAATTACTCTCTACTGTTCGTGCCATGGACGATGTTTTATTCGAAATGGCTGGCGGTGGCGGTGTACTCGGCAGAGGTGGTATGGTGACTAAGGTTCGTGCCGCACGTTTAGCTGCTAAGTCGGGTTGTCCAACGCTCATTGCGAGTGGCGAAAGTGATAATGTCTTGTCACGTGCTATGGCTGGTGAAATGCTAGGTACGCTGTTTACTACAGATAAAGACCGTATGACTGCTCATCAACAGTGGCTCGCTGCTCATTTACAGACAGCAGGTCGTCTTGTAATTGATGATGGCGCCATTGAGGCGATTAAATTGAAACATCGCAGTTTACTCCCAGTTGGGGTTAAAACTGTTGAAGGACATTTTGATCGTGGTGATGTAGTTGAATGTGTCGATAAACAAGGTAAACGTATTGCAGTGGGTCGAGTGAATTTTAGCTCACGATCTGCTGAAATTATTAAAGGCTTGGCTTCTGATAAGGTTTATCAAGTACTTGGTGAAGCCCGTTCACTTGAAATGATTCATCGTGATCATATGGCGATTTACTAGATTATTGTAAAATTAAAAAAGCTCGCTTTATGCGAGCTTTTTTTCTGGCGTTAAACGAGGTAGAACACGATCTTCACCCACCATATATGGATGTGTCGCGAGACTCAACATATCTAGGTCTTCTGAGCTATTACCATACGCATAAATTTGATGATAATGCTGTAGCGTATATTGCTGATGTATTCTTAATTTCTTTTGTTCACTACTACAATCTGGCGTGGAGTAGTAACCCGTCATTATGCCGTTTTTAATTTGAGTTTCGGTACAAATTAATTCGATATCTAGTAACTTGCAAAGTGGGGCAAGGTAGACATCAATTGAAGCCGAAACCAGTACCACCCGATCACCACGTAACTGGTGATGCTGTAACTGTGCGAAAATTTCAGGTGAGAGCGCAGAGACCAACTGTTGTGCGTATTCTTCACCTAATCTTTGCAGTTCAATTGAGGGAGTATCTTTGAACATGCTACGGAATAACTTGGCACGCATGGCATTAGCTGGATAAAAGTTAAGATAGTAAGCTTGAATCCATGGCAGGATTTTTAAGCTTTGTTTAACAATATGGCGCTTAGACAAAGCATAAAAGATAAACCCTGTAAAACTGTCTTTGCTACACAAGGTTCCATCAAAATCGAACAGGGCGAGACTTTTTATAGTCTTATTCGTTTCGCTCGTTGCATACATGATTCATATCGTCCGTTTACGCGGGTTGCATACCAGTTGGTATTATAGTCACGACTTAATTTTGGTCCAGAAATAACCACTTGTGGCATCATTGCATAGATAGGTTCTTTACCTGTCTTTGCTTTATAAAGTTTTGTTAGAGCAATATAGGTTTGAGTACTTTCAAACTTTTTCTCTTTTTCTAATTTAAGATCATCGCGAATTTGCCTTGGGGTAACCAATACATTATTCTTTGCAAATACCGTAATCAGTTCTTTTTCTGACTGGCTTTGAGTCGGGCGCGGATCACCATCTTTTGTGTAAAGAAGTAGATCACCATCTAAAGTAAGCTTAGCATCAGTAAGAGCATCCAACATATTTTGAAAAGCAGCATTACGGCTAGAATACATACCTGAGTTATAGTCTGCAAATCGATAAATGGCTTTATCATAGTCTGCTGGATAAACCATTAAACGATGAATACCATAATATAAACCGCCATATTCAGTATATAAATCATCACGAAGTGCAGCAGTATTCATGCTTGAACGTTTATTGGCTTTCGCATAGTTAATATGAACTTGCATAGAACCCAAGGTCGTAATAGGGTTCATTTTCTCGCCAATATCTTGTCCAACTAATTTGGCTGCACCTGTTAATGCACTCACATGATAATGCTTAGCCATAAAATCGAAAATTTCTCGATATAGTAAATCGAGGTCTTTTTCAGTTTTAACCTTACGCATTTGGCTCATATAGTTGTTATCAGGAGAAGGCTGAGTTTTTAGCACTTCTTCAAAATAACCAGCCATTGTTCCACCAATGGTTTTGCCAAGCTTATCTTCAAACTTTTCATTTAAACGTGTGCTAACTTCTTCAACTGCTTTTTGACCCAATCCAGGCACTTGAGGGTTGGCAACAAAGTTAGATTCTTGATCGACAATAGCGACAATACTACATACATTTTTTTTAGTTTTAGGAATTTTTAATTCCTGCATAATATCATCAATATCTTTTGCCCATGACTCACGATCATGCACACGTGATGGAATTAACTTTTTAATGTGCTGGCTTTCTAGTTCAGGCTCATCATTTTTTGACCACCAACCTTTATCACCACAAGCAGCTAAACTCATGCACACGGCGACCATACCGAATGATTTTAATAAAAAACGGGAAGATAACGGTTTGTTCATGGCGAGGAAAGCACCTGCATAAAAAGATGAGCCGATTAAGCGGATGAAGTATACTATGTTGATCATCAATTGTATGAATATATATGTATATTGGTCCCTATCAACTGTCAAATAATTTAATCGTTGCTCCTATGGCTGGGGTCACTGACCGTCCATTTAGAACGCTCTGTAAGTATTTTGGCGCAGGCCATGCAGTCAGTGAAATGATGACTGCCGATAAGACTTTGCAGATGAGCAAAAAAAGCCTCTACCGTGCAAATTTTGATGGCGAACTTGCCCCAATCTCTGCACAAATTGCTGGCTCTGATCCTGAGCAATTAGCTGAGGCTGCACGTCATCAAGTGGCAAATGGCGCACAAATTGTTGATATCAATATGGGATGTCCAGCGAAAAAAGTATGTAATAAACTCGCAGGTTCAGCATTATTACAAGATGAAGATTTAGTGGCACGAATTCTTGATACGGTCGTCGCTGCTGTTGATGTTCCTGTTACATTAAAAACCCGATTGGGATTTTTAAATGGTCAAGAAAATATTTTAAGAGTCGCAAAAAGGGCAGAAGAAGCGGGAATTGCTGCACTAGCTTTACATGGACGTACTCGTGAAGACATGTATTTAAATACAGCGCGCTATGACTTGATTAAACATGTTAAAGAATTAATCAATATTCCACTTATTGCAAACGGTGATATTGATAGTCCTGAAAAGGCAAAATATGTGCTCGACTATACAGGTGCTGATGCAATCATGATTGGTCGTGCTGCTCAAGGTCGACCATGGATTTTCCGTGAAATTGCTCATTATTTAAAGACTGGAGAGCACTTAGCCGCACCTAATATTGAGGAAGTGAAGCAGGTGCTATTAGGCCATTTGTCAGAACTTTATCAATTCTATGGTGAATATTCTGGATGTCGTATTGCCCGTAAACACATTGCTTGGTACACAAAAGGATTACGCTCAAGTAACGAATTCCGCCAAAATATGTATAAAGTTGAAAGTACAGCTGAGCAAGCATTAGTGGTCGAAAACTATTTTAATCAGCTATTGGCTGAAGGAAATTTGATGAGTGATGTACAAGTTGAGCAGATTAATTTATTGCAGACTCATTAAAGAAAAAGCCAGTAAATGTTTACTGGCTTTTTTTAAGATTTACTCATCTTCTAGCATTTCTACCACTAACTGATTAACTAAATCTGCAGCAGCTAATTCACGTATTTGTGAGACATTACTACCTGCCCAAAAAGCACCGAAGCCATAGTCTTTATTCTTGCTTGCAATCGCATTTAATTGCTTGGCCAAATCATAGGTGTATGGATATTCTGGTTGAGGCGGTCGATTCGGTAAATCAATTTGTGTGTGCCAATGGTTGAGCAGGCCACGGGCTGGACGTCCAGAAAGACTGGCACTAATTTGCGTCACAGGCTCATTAAATAAAGCTTTACGGTATTCGACAGATGCATTTGAAGATGGACATTGAACGAAAGCAGTTCCGAGTTGAACAGCCGTAGCTCCTAAGCTCAACATATATCGTGCTTGTGCGCCGTTCATAATGCCACCAGCAGCTACCACAGGTCGTTTGCAATGTTTGACAATAAGATGTACTAAATCACTCGTTTTAATTGCAGCATCAAAGGTTTTATTAAAGATTCCTCGATGTCCACCTGCTTCAATACCTTGAGCAATAATAATATCAATGCCAGTTGCCTCAATGGCTTGCGCTTCAACTAAATTGGTAGCAGAAACCATCGTTATAATTCCGGCATCTTTTAATGCCTGAATTTGATGCGGATGGGGAATGCCAAAATGAAAACTGACAGCTTTAGGTTTGGTTTCTAATACGATATTTAGAAAATCATCGTTATCAAGAAAACTTGGATAAATACAGTTTAAGTTTTGAGGAGGCTGTTCTCCGAACTTTTCAAACTGTGGCCGTAAATATTCAATCCATTGTGCTGAGGTTTGAGGATTAAGTTGTTCGGGCTGATGGCAGAAAAAATTAACCTGAAAAGATTTCTCTGTAAGTGTTTGGGTTTTTAAAATCTGTTCGCGCGCACTTTGTGCCGTATTTGCTCCTAGCCCTAATGACCCAAGACCACCCTGATTAGAAACTTCTGCGGCAAGTTCAGGTGTAGACACACCCGCCATAGGAGCAAGAAAAATTGGATGTTTAATTTCAAGTTGTTGTAACAGGGTCATTTTATTCACCTCATTTCTTTCTCTTCACCATAACGTGAAATTAGAACCAAGAGCAAATAATATTGGGCATTTAGTTTTTAAATATTTATTTCTTAAATAGTTAAAAGTTCTGGTTTTTTAAAGTGGAGTAACATGAAATAAAGATCCGATCCAGCTTGAAAAAGCCATCGCTAAAATTCCCCACAAGGTAATGCGTAAACTTCCTTTCAGCTTAGAAGTACCTGCGAAATGACTTGATAGTGCCCCTAAAAAAGCTAATGAAATAATGCCAAATATTAAAACTGTTTTTTCGATCCATATATCAGGACTGAGTAAAATAGCGAGCATAGGAAACAATGCCCCAAATGAAAATGAGCCAGCTGAAGCTAATGCCGCTTGAACAGGATTTGCAGCAGTATTTTCATGAATACCAATTTCATCACGAGCGTGAGCACCCAAGGCATCATGATTTGTAAGTTCAATCGCAACTTGTCGAGCTAAATCCGGTGCTAAACCTCTAGCTATATAAATTTGGGTGAGCTCATCCAATTCACGTTGCGGATGCTTTTTGAGTTCTTGTGCCTCAAATTTTAAGTCTGCTTTTTCAATATCTTCTTGTGATTTTACAGAAATATACTCTCCGGCAGCCATAGAAGTTGCACCAGAAATTAAACCAGCAATACAGGTAATAAGAAGCGTATGAGCAGTGGCTCCACTTGCAGCCATTCCCATGATTAGACTAGTAACAGAAATAATTCCGTCATTAGCACCTAAAACGGCTGCCCTTAACCAACCTGAGCGGTGAATAAAATGATGTTCTGGGTGTTGGGAAAAGGACATGACTTTACCTTTTTTAGTTATAAATTTTTATCTTATCCTATAAGATTATTTACAATAATACGATTAAAAAATGTGTCATTATAGGAAAAACAATCAGATAACTACTTTTCAAAACATAATATAAAAGGAGATAAAATGAACAACTTATGGAACCTAGCCTACTTACCCAAATAGTGTAATTATGAGTTTAATTATAATATTTATTGATTAAATTTTTAATCTTACTTCTGCGCAAACATTCTAACCACCTTACTCTAGAGGTCTCAATGAATAACAAAACAATAAAATCTCTAACCCGTTCCCTCATCGTTATTGGTTCGATCTGTCCAGCTTTAGGCCTCTTAAGCATGGAGACTACATTTGCCCAAGAGATTGTTAATCAAGAATATAAACCAGGTAATCCGATTTATGATAAATGGGACCAATTTTACAAAATTGAGAAGACTCAACCTGAAAATGCCGAGAAGTTATTATTAGAACTTAGCGAAATGACACCTCAAGATATTAAAGTATGGAAAAGTTTAACTTATTTGCAGATTAGAATAGGCAAGCAAGAAGCCGCTTTGCAAAGTTTAAGAAAAGCAGAGGCATTAGACCCCGCAGACGATAATTTAAAACTCCAAGAAGCCTATGTGCTTAACTCTCAAAAAAATAATAAAGAAGCTTTGGTAGTTTTTAAGGAGCTTACGCAATCTAAAGATGCTGATATTGCCAATAAGGCGACACAGGCCGTAAAGAATTTAAGTGGAGGGGAAGTCAAAACTTATTTCCGCGATGTGTATTTTGCGCCTTCATATGAGTCACGTTACGACGATGTAATTTTTCCACTCAAAGCCCGTTATGGTAAGAACCTTGATAATGGTCGAGCGCAGGTGTATGGCTTTTTAAATCTAAACCGCGATACTCAATCTCAGGGCGGGGTACGACCTGAGATTATTGACGAGAATGCAGTAACACTAGGTGTGGGCGCTAATTATCAACCTTGGACATCTATACCTGTGCGCATGTATTTAGAAGTGGGGGGAAGCTACGATCTGATTGATCGAAACAGAGATAAATTTCGTGAAAGTGTTGTCGGTGGGGTGACAGGGTATCAAGAGTGGTATTCGCAAAATAATTGTAATCATTCACTTTGCTTTAATGATTACTTCACTGATTTATATGGTAATGCAGCGACTTATTCTAGAGAAGATTATAACGTTATTGGTGATTTACGCTTACGTACGGGTTTGAATGTCTATAAAGGCGAGAATGGAACTGTACAGGCTTATGTGAAATTGCACGGTTTAGCTGACAGTAAAGAGGAATATTACAATAATTTATTTGAATATGGTCCTGGCATTTCATGGCAACCTTTTAATTATCAACCTATAAAACTACGTGTTGAACGACTATATGGCAATTACTTTAAAGATGTGCCAGTAAATACAAAAGATCATTACAACAATACCCGAGTGGAACTCGTCTTTTATAAGGATTTCTAAAATGAAGAAAATTTTTATATCTATTGTATTTGGAACTCGTCCTGAATTAATCAAACTTGCCCCTGTTATTTTATTGGCAAAGCAAGATCCTCGTTTTCAAGTTGAGGTAATTTTTACTGGACAACACGATGAATTGGTAAGAGATGCAATAGATTTCTTTGGGGTTGAAATTGACCACCGTCTTAAAATTATGAATGCTGGACAAAGTTTAAATCAGCTACTAATACACGGTTTGAGCCAAATCGAGAATGTATACACTGATGGGCAAAAAAGAGATGCAATTGTTATTCAGGGAGACACAACAACTGTTTTAGCAGCTGGCTTAGTCGCGTTCTCTATGAAAGTTCCTGTTGCACATGTCGAAGCGGGTTTACGTTCTTATGATTTAGATCATCCTTTTCCAGAAGAAGGGAATCGTCAGTTGGTTTCACGTATTACTAAATGGCATTTTGCTCCGACTGAACAATCAAAAAGAAATTTACTCAATGAACAAATTCAATCAGAACTCATTACTGTTACAGGTAACACCGTTGTTGATGCGGTGTATTTGGGACGTAAATTAATTTCTGAAAAATCAGGTTTGAAGAACCAGCTTGAACCTTATGGAATTCAATTAAAGCAAGATGACAAAGTTGTGCTTATTACGGCTCATCGCCGTGAAAACTTCGGTGATGGAATTCAAAATATTTGTAATGCAGTTGAGCATTTAGCGAAGGGACATCCTGACTTACATTTTATTTGGCCAGTCCATTTAAACCCAGCAGTATATGATGTGGTTCATGATAAGTTTAAAGACCATCTGCAAATTCATCTAGTTAAACCATTAGACTATCCTAGTTTATTGGCAGTTATAGACCGATCTACTTTTATTTTGACAGATTCGGGTGGTTTACAAGAAGAGAGTCCATCATTTAATAAGCCAGTTTTAATCTTACGTGACACTACAGAACGACCTGAAGTTGTTGAAGTAGGGGCCGGCGTTTTGGTAGGGACAAACCAACAAAAAATTATTGAAGAAGCTGAAAAGCTACTCACCGACCAACAGCATTATGAAAAAATGGCACATGTAGAAAATCCATTTGGTGACGGGCAAGCAGCTCAGCGTATTCTTGACCAAATTGCTAAATCTTATGAATTAGCATCGTGATGTGTTAAAGACTTATTCTTACTTATGGGGGTGTTATTACCACCATAAGTGAAGCGATACCACAAACTCACAATATTGACGCACCAGCGGCTCATGTAATGGGGACCATCAAAAATATAGACGGTTTTTCCTTCATATGCTTTTAGTTGAGAAATAATTTCCCAAGGATATGCAGCTCTAAATTGCCCATTCTTTTTAACTCTAAAGGCTTCTAGTACTATAATTACTTTATCTTTTCCAAGCTTTTGTTCAAGTTGATCTAAAATATGTTTAGCTTGCTGAGGAGACCGTACACCTACGCCAACTCCGTCTTGGAAGAAAACGCCGTTATGTTCTGGTAACCAGCTTTTAACCCATAAATCATAATGTTCGGGTTCGCGTTCACCACTATAAATACTCACCCAAACTGGTACTGGAAGTTTAGTTAAAACCTGACCTAAAGCACTTACTCTTAACCAAGTCGGATCTGCTTCCACTGGAAAATAATAACCTTTAGGTGCAGTTTTTTGCTCTTTTATAATTTCAGCAGATTTTTCCCCTAATTCAGTGACATTTGCCCGAGCTTTAGGTTCATTATATTCGCCAGCCAAGCCTAATATTAGATTTTTAGCCCAAGGCTCTTGTTTAATTTTTTCTAAATTAATTGCTTTTTCCCATTGAGGAAAATTTGATTCTTTCCACCATGATTTAGACTCGACAACAGACCATTGGGGAACAAATGTATCAACACCTAAATAGTGCCAGTTTCCCTCTGGGGGAGTAGTGTTATTGTCGGGCTGCCAGAAAATTCCTTCAATATGCGGGGCTTGTCTTTGATGTTTGAACAACCCCGCATAAGCTATAACACTACAAATAATTAAAATAATAAAAGCAGCTATTTTAATTGGTATCTGTTTTTTCATTATTTCGTCTTAACCAGTACCACAAGAAGATAATTATTATCATGATTGCAGAGATAATCACAACTAATAAGAAGAAAGAAGATTGTTGGACTAAAGGTGCTTTTTGATTTCCAACAATAAGTTTTTGTAAAACATAAATATTTCCATTTTCTGAAACCAACATTTTTGTCACATTGTTTGGAATTTTATGCTGTATCTTTTCCCAAAGGTGCATGAAAGCCTGTGCACCGCCTTGTGAGTCGGTAATCACGTCAAAGCGATTATTGTTATAACTCACAATAAAACCATTAACAGCAGCAGGCGCATAAATAATATCTTGATGCATTAATACCTGTTGTTGATAAATATCTTTATTCACACGAACATTTATTGCTTGTGGAGCACTTGGCGAATAACGGACTAGGTTAAGTGGCATTGGTCCTTGTGTTAAAAGCATTTTTTTCGCAGTTTGGCCTAATACAATCGCGATATTTAATGCACCAGATTGATCATCAATTGCAATAGTCGGAGTCGTTGCTAAAGTCATTGAAATTGCGGCTACACCATTTTTGAGTTTGTGGGGTAGCTTTAGGGTAGATTTGGCTGTATCAATCCAGAGCGAACCATGTGCAGTGGGTAAACACTGTGAATTAGCAATGACTGAGTTCTCTAGCTTCAAACTAAAATTGGTCGTATTAGAAATAGCTTTGGCAAAAATGTTGAATTGTCGATTAACGGGGTCAGAAGCAAGGTCGGCTGTTTTCATGCTCCCTGCAAGTCCGCCATCAAGCCAAGCCGTAATATTTGAACCTTGCAATAAACCACTTTGAATACGAAGTGCAATTTGTCCTTGCAAGATATCGGTTGGTTGCCATACTGCTGGGAAATCAAGGAATAAGTTCTTTTCAGCGTGATTTAATCTGAAGTCTTCAATGCCTAGGTCTGCAAGTGTATTAATTTTTTTAAATTGTGCCCAAGTAGGATTAGAGATCGTGGTGGGAAAAATTGCACTTGCTGTATCAAGTTGCTGTACATAAGAGGGGTTAATTAATCCATTTATGGCAGCAGTGAGTTCCTGTGGTGTGTGGTAAGTAATTGAAAGAGTAGCTACGCCATCTGCTGGTTTTGCAATTTGTACGAATGCTCCACCTTTGAGCGGCGTTGCTGAGCGAATCACTTCAATAATAAAATTTGTTTCATCATTTAAATTAGTTTGTCCTGAATCGACCCATTCAATTGGCGTGATTGAACTCCACGAGCTTGCCAACCTCGCGAGCATGGAAGCTTCTGTAATTTCTTTGCGATTATATTTTAAGATACCAACAAACGGTGTGGGTCGTCTCGCCTGTGGGTTAAATAAAGCATCAGGTAAGTATCTAAGTCGATAGTCATTTCTGATTGATGTAAAGTCGATTTGAGAATTACTTAAATAAGTTAAATGATCAATATCTTCTGTACAGAATGTTTCTTTGGTTTGATTCAAAGAGGTAGGTTTAGAATATTGCTGAATAATAAAATCTAAGCGATGGAAGCCACTTTGACTTGGTGGAATATCAAATTTGAATTGACCGTCCCCACTCAGTGTTGCGTTGTAGATGAGTTTATCATCATATTTTACGAGTAAAGTTGTATCACTTTCAGTGGAATAATCACTTGAAAATTGAATGTTTTGCCATTGAGCACCTTTCCCAATATAGAAAAAATGTGGCTCAACCGTATATTTGGTTGAGGTACTTATATCATCCAGCTGCCATGTATTTGCATAACTAGAAGCCATGAACATAAAACTGGTGCTGGCAAGGAGCACTTGAGCTATTTTGTAGAGATCAAAAGTCTTTTTCATTTATTTTTTCTCCTTGCTACGTTCCGTTTTGTACCATTGAAGGGAGTTGCCCTGTATTTTATTTTTAAGCATGTCATATGCGGCTTTAAAAACAATAAATAGAAATATTTGTGAGTAACTTACATAAGATAAAACAGAGTAAAAATAGAGTTCTGGTTTGACCTTTTCTAGTGAAAGGGTAAACCACATTTGTGCAACGTATAAGCAAAACGAGAGGCCCCACAGTAATGTGAATGGACCCGGAACTGAAATACCTGCGATACCCAGTAACCCGAGCGTCAGGGTAATATGACTCCAGATTAAAGCGGGTACGAAAAGTATGTAGCACATAATGTTATTTAGAATTTCAATTCCAATTGGAAAAGGTGTTCTTAACGCTACGGGTAAATATTTACGAGTCACATAAAAATTACCTTGAGTCCAACGTGAGCGCTGTTTAATAAATACACTCAAAGAGGGGGGGTCTTGTTGCCAACCAATTGCGTAGGGCACCCATTTTATTCGTTTTTGGCCAATAAAAATTCGGAAGCTCATTTCAGTGTCATCGACCAATGATT
Organism: Acinetobacter sp. 1124_18A; assembly: GCF_052824995.1. NCBI lineage: Bacteria > Pseudomonadati > Pseudomonadota > Gammaproteobacteria > Moraxellales > Moraxellaceae > Acinetobacter > Acinetobacter sp. 1124_18A. The sequence continues at coordinate 212,519 of NZ_VTDF01000001.1, forward strand.
TCTCATCAAAACCACCCAAGGTTTCTAATGCATCACGCCAAATAACATAGTTAGTACCCATGAGTGTGGATAGTTGGAAACGTTGCCAACGACCGCCCTGAAAAATCCATTGGAAAAAGATGAATTCAATGGCAATAAAGCGAGTCAAAATACTATCTTGCCAATTACGGGTTCTTACTTTGCCATTTACAGCCACTAATTTTTTATCTGCAAGTAGCGTTTGAGCTAATAAACGTACGCAATCGGGTTCAGGTGTACTGTCTGCATCATAAACAACAATGAGCTCACCTTTGGCATGGGGTAGGCCATTATTCAGTGTTCTAGATTTACCTTTGCCTCCCATTCCTTTAGGAACGTTGACAATTTTTATGCAAGGATAAATCTGTGCTAGATTTTCGGCAATTTCTAGGGTGTTATCTTTTGAACCGTCATTAATGAGCAAAACTTCATATGCTTCGGCTGGATAATCCTGTTGCGCGATTGCATGTAAAGTATCTTCAATCACGACGCCTTCATTATAGGCAGGAATCAAAACACTCAAAACGGGCCATCTATCTGGCACAGGCAAATTCTGTAACTCTTTTTCTGCTGTTTTTGAGTATTTCCAAGCCTGATAACTTAACCATGCCCAAAATGCTTGAGGAATCCAGATTCCTAAAAATCCAAATAGGAAGAGAATATCAATGGGAGCCATTTGATTTAACCCTCCTAATAATAGATGAGATCAGCAATAACAATAAAATCACCCCGATGACCAAGGAGACCCATGAAACATAGCTGCCGAAAGTACCAAGAAGGTCAGGATAGGTACTGGTTAAAATAAGATCGAGTGGAACAACGACTGTGCTTAAACCAATAAAAATATAGCCAAGAAAACTAGTTTTTACATGCTCAGGGGTGCTTATGTAATTAATATTATTAAATTTCCATGAAATGCCGAGTTGAGGATATCGAATATTTGTGGTCGGTAGATCCGCAGGAGGGTTAATAATAATTTCATAACCCGAAACATGACCATTAAAACTTTTAGCTGAATAAAATAAGTGCTGCTTCTGTTTAATCTCTCTAGAGGGCAGAGGCAGTTCCAGTGGATTAAACTGAACAATATAGCTGCCAGCGGTTTGGGAAATTAAGTTTTCATCCCAACCTTTTGAAACAAAAGCAGCCATAGGCCGTAAACCAATTGCAGTCGAAAATGTAGCTTTGGCCGCAAAATATTGGGGTTGTTCTGATTTAAAAAGTGCAATGGGAATAGCACCTTGGCTGACTGCTTCTTTTAATAAGAAATAATGAGAAAAGCTAAAGACTTCATCTGGTAATATGATGCCGGGCTTTATCCCATTATGAATAAGCCTTTGAAAACTATCTGAACTGATTTGGTCAATTGTAAAAATAGGCCACCATGTATCCTGTGCTGGGAAAAACATGGAAAGGTCATTCATACTCTGAACTTCGGTTTTTGTTTGTTCAGATTTAATTTCACAGTGATAATATTGACGATAGAACTGCTGTAAAGTGCCATCCGGATATTGACTAGAGGCAATAATAATTCCACAAATATTAAGAAGATTAGACATTAAGTAATCTCCTCTTCAGGTGGAATCTGAATAATTTTATATTCTACCTCAAGCCGCAAGGTCATAATTTCTTTTAGCTTTTTAATAAAGTCAGGTTCTTCTTCCGCTTTTTGCTTACGAATAACAATGCTGTATATCGTTTCTAGATCATCATCGGCAAATTGGAAAATAATTTCTTGTGGGTGATGTTGGCTCAAAATTTTGATCATGTCATTTTGAGTAGTTTTCCATACATCATCGCCTAACATTTCTTTAATTAAGCTTCGGTTGAGAACCCTAATTTCAAAGACTTCATAGTCTTGTAAGTGGTGATGATCAAGAAGTTTAAAGAAACTACGTTGAAAATATTTGAGTGCGCTAAGCGGGAAAATATCACGGCGATAATTACGGTCGTAACTTTGAATATCACGATACTTTTGGACATTAATTTCAATATTGTGGCGTACAGCACTAAGAAAAAGAGGAATCAGGGGAATAATAAAAAGTAAAAGAAGCTGACGTTCAATATGTGTTTGTGACCCTAGATCGAGTAGAAAATATACTGCAACACCAACAAAAGCGATTAAACCAACAATTAAAGATGCACCAACTTCTAAAAAAGCACCAGAAATTAAAAGAATGAGGATAAAAATCCAGCTTCCTCTAAAACTCACAGGCAACCACTCATATGCCACCATCCCCATAAATAGATGAGCTGCGATAATCCATAAGACGAGTGTTCTTCCTGGGTTCTTTTGTTGCATGCGAGCTCTCGCTACCTTTTTGTAATATTAATTTTTATACTTTTATAATGAGCTGTGATGATTTTTGAATTTATTGTCGTGTTTGTCCTTTTATAAATCCCTTTAATATCATTTTTAGAGTAAAGTCACACTATAGTCAAATATTGTTATTATTTTTAATTAAAAAGAAACAGATAAGACGCAACTCTTATCTAAATACTCTTGAAAGTTTCAATTGCTTTAATACGAGTTTCCTTTAAGTCAACAATCGGTTTGGGGTAATTCAACTGAAGATTAGTTTTAGCTGAGTAGGGTTCATGAATCACTTTATTATCTAGATGAGCTAACTCATCCACCCATTGACGAATGTAGTCTCCGTTTGGATCAAATTTCTTAGATTGAGCAATAGGGTTAAAAATTCGAAAATAGGGTACAGCATCAGTTCCTGTCGAGGCACACCATTGCCAACCACCATTATTCGCTGCTAAATCACCATCGATTAAGTGCTCCATAAACCATTGTTCACCAACTCGCCAATCAATGAGTAAGTTTTTACACAAAAACATAGCGGTAATCATGCGGACACGATTATGCATCCATCCTGTTTTTTGTAGCTGACGCATGCCCGCATCAATAATCGGTATACCTGTTTGGCCATTTTGCCATGCGGTTAGGTGCTCTGGATTATGATTCCACTTAATTTTCAGAGTATCTTTTTTAAACGGAATATGTTTAGAAACATGGGGAAAATCAAATAAAATATGCTGATAAAACTCTCGCCAAATAAGCTCATCTAACCATGTTTGCTGGCCTTCGTTTGCCAGATGAAAGTTGCCATGTTGAGCTCGGAAAAGGGCTTGTAAACATTGACGGATAGACAAAATTCCAAGATTTAAATATGGGGAAAGTTGGCTGGTTCCTTTTACATTTGGAAAGTCACGTTCTAATTTATAATCAGATAAATGATCTTCAATAAATATATCGAGCTGATCGAGAGCAAAATCTTCTCCAGCTGGCCATAAATCTTGTTGCTCTTTAAAAATAGATGAGTCAAAAAAAGCTTCGATATTATCTAGACTTAAACTTTTTATATTTGAATCGGGCTCTGGTTTGGCTTTTTGCTTTTCAGGAATTGGATAGCACTGAGGCAAACCGCTGATATCTAGTTTCGAATAACATGCCTTTTTGAATGCCCCGAAAACCTGATAGGGCTGCTGTGACTGATTACGAATGGAACGTAAAGGGAAAATCGTACGGTCATGAAATAAAAAAAGTTCTTTACTCTGCTGATTTAAAGCCTGTTGTACGGTTTTATCTCTTTTCAACTCATTCACGCCTACTTCTATATTTGAGTAAACATTTTCGACATGAAGTTGATGTGTGAGTTCGCAAATATAATCTGCAATATCTTTCCAGTGGGGAATCACTTGAATAATAAGTGGAATATTCAGCTGTTCTAATTCTTTTTTAAGTTGTTGAAGCTGACGTAAATAGAAATTAATTTTTATAGGTGCATCGTGATGTATTTTCCATTGCTCAGGCGACAAAATAACTAACCCAATTGAAGGTCCTTGTTGGCAAGCATGCCATAAAGCAGCATGATCCCGAACTCTCAAATCCTGACGAAACCAAATCAGCTGATTTACGTTTGACATGAAAGATACCCTTATAAAGTTGAGTGAGTTAGAGGTTTATTATCAAGATATTATATAAAAATAAATACATAAAAAAAGCAAAGCCGAAGCTTTGCTCTTATCTTCATCTAAAGATGAATTAGTGGTGGTGACCACCTGCACCGTGTACATGACCGTGATCTAATTCTTCTTCAGAAGCTTCACGGATTTCTACGATTTCAACTTCAAAAGTTAAATCTTGACCAGCAAGTGGGAAGTTAGCATCAACAACAATGTTGTCGCCTTCAACAGCTTTAACAGTTACGATCTGAACGCCGTCATCTGTTTGAGCTTGGAATTGCATACCAGGTTGAATGTTCTCAACACCTTGGAACATTTGAGCTGGAACTTCTTGTACTAGGTCAGGGTTATATTCGCCATAACCTTCAGCTGCTGGTACATTAACAGTGAATTTTTCACCAACAGTTTTACCTGCTAATGCATTTTCTAGACCAGGAATGATATTGCCTGCACCGTGCAAATAGGCAAGTGGTTCACCTTGAGATTGATCAAGTGTTTCACCCTCAGCGTTTGTTAATTTGTAGTGGAATGAAACCACGTGGTTATTTGCAATAGCAGTCATGTTTTTGATCCATTCAATCAATTAAAGCGTACATCATAAAGTGAAAAATAAATTTTGTAGACTACAAAATCTTAATCTTTGTCACTTTTTCTGATGCGTTTTTATCTAAATAGGGGTGAACTTAAAAAATTCAACTTAATACAGCTTAATTTTTGGACGTACGCGTCTTGTAAGTAAATCTTTCATTGTGAGTAATCCAGCTTGAGTGTATCCATGAATCGTTGCTTGATGTAAACGATAGAGTGATACGTACATGGTTTTTGCAATATAGCCTTGTACACTCACATCACCAAGTAATTCTCCAACGGCTTTATTACGACTTAAAGACACGAGCGAACCTTTGTCGTTAAACGTGAACATTGGTTGTGAACGATTGTTTAATCGGGCAGCGATAGCATCGACTAAAAAGCTCGCTTGCTGGCTTGCAACTTGAGCACGCGGGCCAAGTGGCGGGTGTCTTGCATCCAGTTGGCAATGAGCACAGTCACCAAAGGCAAAAACATTTGGGTCAGAATAGGTTTGCAAAGTTGCATAGACCATTAAACGGTTAATGTTATCGCGTTTAAAATCTGTGAAATTTTCTAATACTTTAGGTGCTTTTACGCCCGCGGCCCATACCGTAATATCACTTTTTAATTGGTTGCCATTACTAAAATAGATGCAATGTTCATCAATTTTTTCAACGCGATGTTGAGTTAAAATTTCAACGCCCATTTTTCTGAGTTGCTCGGCACTGTGTTCGGCAGTTTTATCCGTCAGAGCAGGTAGAATACGCTCAGAGGCTTCAATGAGAGTAATTTTAACTTGGTTGGGGTGAATCTTTTTTAAGCCATATTTATAAAAGTTTTTGGTTGTTTCAATTAACTCTGCTGCAAGTTCTACACCTGTTGCTCCCGCACCAACGATTCCAATATTTAAAGTCCGCTGATTTGGCTGATTTTGAGCTTCAATATAAAGATGTAATAAATCTTGCTGGAAAACATCGGCTTGCTTTCTGCTATCGAGGAAATGACAGTTTTCGCGTACACCCGTGGTATTAAAGTCATTTGATACTGAACCAAGCGCTAAAATAAGCGTGTCATAACTTAGTTCTTGCGGATGAGTCTGTTGATCCTTAGACACTTGAGGAGGAATTAACTCAATTAACTTTTTATCTTTATTAACTCCAACTAATGTTCCGAGCACAAATTCATAATGATGTTTTTCTGCATGTGCAAAATAGTTAGTTTGTTCTTCATGTGGATTTAGAGATCCGGCAGCAATTTCATGAAGCAGTGGTTTCCAGATATGCGTTAGGTTTTGGTCAACTAAGGTAATCTTTGCTTTATGAGTTTTCCCAAAAGTTTCACCGAGTTGTGTTGCAAGCTCTAAGCCTCCAGCACCGCCACCAACAATTACAATATGATGTAAATTTTGGGCCATTTTTTTCACCTAATTATTTTTCTATAAAAAAAGATGGCTGAATTATGCCATCTTTTATTTATAAAATTTATTGTGCGTCTGTGCACAATTTTATGTTTTTAGTGCGAGTCTACAGGGTAGAGTTTTGCGGCACTATGTTCACTCGATGAAAAAATAGAGAAAAGGCCAGAAAACCACATCATGATTTTTTGGAAAATATTGGCTTCTTCAATATGCACGTTATCTTCAATTTGAAGACTACGGATCAGTTGATTATTTTGATAAATAGATACTGTTGCTAAGCTCATGACTTTCATTAACGGCGCAGTTAATTGTTTTTCATTGAGTTCAATATTGACGTGTGTTTGAGTTGTTTCGAGCGGAGCAATAACCTTTGGTTGTAGGTTGCTATCTAGTACTTGAACGCGCTGAGTTACATTATCAAAATTATTTAAGTCGATTGGTGTTGGGTCAGCATATAAAGAAGTCGTTACAATCGTGGGTTGCTTTGTTGCTACCTTAAACATCTTTAAAGTCGACTTTACAACAGGTAGTTCGGCAATTAATTTTTGCTCAGGAATAATCACTTCATCGCGTGTATATGCATAAGCAAGATTCATTAATTTATCTGCAATCTCAGCACGTTTTACTGCACTTGGTGTGCCTAAAACAATAACCAATAAACGTCTTTGAGCTAAGTCAGATGAAAATGAAGGACGCGAAGCTGTTAATGCCAAATTATAACCCGCTGCTTTAGTGTAACCCGTTTTTAGACCATCAACAGATGGGTCATATTTCAAAGCAAGGTTAGTCGCATGGTGAAAACGTTGGTTGTAGCTAAAGCTTGGCATTTTTGAATAATGCAAATATTCAGGCGTTTGTTTAACGACAGCCTGACCTAATAAGCTTAAATCATGAGCCGTAGTGTAATGATCAGGCATCGTAATTCCAGGAGCGTTACTAAAATGAGTATCTTTCATACCCAAAGCCTGAGCTTCCTGATTCATACGTTGTACAAAATGGGGAACATCACCAGAAATTTTTTCAGCTAAAGTCACGGCTGCATCATTTGCAGACATCACAATTAAACCTGCCAATAACTGATCAACAGAAATTTGTTCACCAGCTTTAAGATACATTTGTGATTCATCCCACTGCACTACACCTACCACTGGTGTTGCAGTAATGATTTCTTCTTTTTTTAGCTTTCCAGCTTTAATCTCTTTTAAAGCAATATAGGCAACCATCATTTTGGTTAAAGATGCTGGTGCACGTTGCACATGGCTATTATGCTCGGCAATAATTTGACCCGATTGAGTATCTACAATAGTCCATGCAGCGGCTTCAACACTTTCAGGTGCAATATTGAGTAACGCAGCATTGGTTAGGGTAGTGCAGAAAATACTGAAGAGGGTAAAAAGAGATAGAAAAAATTTCACGGATGACCTTAACTTTTACTGGCAAATACGGGACACAGATGCACAGCATGCTATGCCTTTTTTTAGTGGAAGGCTAGTAGGAATTGTTGCCAAAAAATACATCTACGCAAGTCGATACAAAAAAGTGATAATCTAATGTGAAACCGTTCTAATTTTAAATTGAAGAATTTATGTTGCATTATCAAATCGAATTCGATGATTACAAACAGCACCTTGTTCACGTAACAATTCGTTTTTTAGCCAATCCGAATCAGGAACTTTGGCTGCCAACGTGGATTCCGGGTAGTTATCTAATTCGAGAGTTCTCAAAACATATTGAATCCGTTAAAGCTTACGATGAAGCTGGACGTATGTTGGATATTAAAAAAACGAGCAAGAATCGTTGGCGTTTATTTAATACAGATCACGAATTAATGACGATTGAATATGATGTTTATGCATATGATTTGTCGGTACGTGGTGCATATGTCGATCAGACACGCCTATATATTAATCCAGCATGTGTATGTTTAGCATTAGATGGGCAGGAACAGTCTGCTTGTGAAGTCGAAGTTTTCTTGCCAGATGAATTAAAGCATTTTCAGTTAGCAACGGGCTTAGCTTCAAAAAGTCTAGTCAAAGGGCGCTTTACTTTAAAAGCCGATCATTATGATCAACTGATTGATAGTCCATTTGAACTGGCTGATCAAACGCGCTTTGGTTTTGAAACACATGGCATTGAACATGAGTTTGTAATTTCTGGCCCTCATAATGCCAATACCGATCGCTTAAAAGCCGATATCGAAAAGATTTGTGCAGCTGAAATAAATATGTTCGGTTCAGCGCCATTTAAAAACTATACCTTCATGACGATGGCAACAGGGAATAGTTATGGTGGGTTAGAGCATTGCAATAGCACAAGTTTGATTACACCGCGTGACGACTTGCCAAAATCAAATGAACCAACTGAACCTTCTAAAGACTATCAACGCTTTTTAGGCTTATGTAGTCATGAATATTTTCATTCATGGTTAGTAAAGTTTATCCGCCCAGAAAACTTTGCAAATTATAATTTGCATCAAGAAGGCTATACCTCTTTGCTTTGGATATTTGAAGGCTTTACTTCATATTATGACGACCTGATTTTATTGCGTAGTGGCGTAATTTCTCAGAAGTCTTATCTTGATTTACTCAAAGCACAAATTGATCGCTATTTACAAAACCCAGGCCGTTTTGTTCAAACAGTTGCTGAATCAAGTTTTGATGCTTGGATTAAATTTTATCGTCAAGATGAAAACTCGAATAACGCTGGCACCAGTTACTACAATAAGGGTGCTCTAGTTGCGTTGTGCCTAGATTTAGGTTTACGTCTACGTGGCTCTAGTCTTGATGCTTTAATGCGTCGATTATATGAAAATACTCAAAATGGTATGCAAGTAAACGAAAGAACCATTTTTGATTTATGTAAAGAACTGACGGGTGATAGTTGGATTGAACAAATTAATCATTTGATTAATACGACTGATGAATTACCGCTTGATCAATTGCTTCCTGAGTTTGGTTTAAGCTATCGAGTTAAAACCGATAAATCTTTGCCATTAGGCTTAAAACTTGCCGATAAGCCAGAAGGTGTGCTTGTGCAAAGTGCTCGACGTGAGAGCGCTGGAGCAAAAGCAGGTATTTCTGCCAATGATGTGATTATTGCAATTGATGGTTTAAAAGCATCCACTAAGCTTATCGAGAAGTATGCAAAACAGGGTGGCACTTATACTGTCTTTGCTTTCCGTCGTGATGAGTTAATATCTTTTGAAGTTGATTTCGCTACATCTGATTTAACTGAAGTTGAACTTATAGTTGAAGATCAAGCTAAAACTGAAAAGTGGTTAAAAGCTTAGATTAAAGCTAAATAGTTTATAAAAAACCGATGTTTTGCACATCGGTTTTTATTTTTAAGTACGTCCAAATGGTGAAATCCGTTTTACCTTTGAGTTTATTTTGAATGAAAAGTATAATAATTGTCAGAACACTGAAAGATATCTCATGTAATTTAATGATGTTTAATGCCTGAAAAGTGATCTGAATGTGCGTATTACAATGACTTAGATATCAGAAAATTATCTACATATTTGAATTATGTATTATTTCGCTACGAAATGTCGTTATCACTGGATATTTCGTTGACTGGAAGGCAATGAGAGCCGATACTCTCAGGGTTTTATTTAAGCATATCGGTTCGTAGGCACTGGGCCAAAAGCTCGGTCCTCAACACTCAATCAAACGGAAGGGGCTATATATGGCTGGTGAAAAGTCAACTATTATTTACACACTGACTGACGAGGCGCCACTATTGGCGACCTATTCGCTACTGCCGATCATTGAGACCTTTACTAAGCCAGCTGGCATCGAGATTATTAAAAGTGACATCTCTGTAGCTGCACGTGTGCTCGCAGAATTCGCTGAATACCTAAGTGAAGAGCAAAAGGTATCCGACAACCTTGCAGAGCTTGGTCGTCTTACACAAGATCCAGATACTAACATTATCAAACTCCCGAATATCAGTGCGTCTGTTGCGCAATTAACTGCATGTATCAAAGAGCTTCAATCAAAAGGTTATGCAATTCCTGATTATCCGGAAAATCCTGCAACTGAAGAAGAAAAATCAATCAAAGCTCGTTATGGTAAGTGCCTTGGTTCAGCAGTAAACCCTGTCCTTCGTGAAGGTAACTCTGACCGCCGCGCTCCAGCAGCAGTTAAAAATTACGCAAAAAAACACCCTCATTCAATGAGCGAGTGGAAACAGTGGTCACAAACTCATGTTTCACATATGGAAGAAGGTGACTTCTACCATGGTGAAAAATCAATGACTCTTGACCGTGCACGTAATGTGAAAATGGAACTTATCACGACCAGTGGTAAGAGCATTGTTCTTAAGCCAAAAGTTGCGCTTCAAGACGGCGAAATCATTGATTCAATGTTCATGAGCAAGAAAGCACTTTGTGATTTCTATGAAAAAGAACTTGATGATTGTAAAGAAGCGGGAATTTTATTCTCTCTACACGTAAAAGCGACAATGATGAAAGTTTCACATCCGATCGTTTTCGGTCACTGTGTGAAAATTTACTACAAAGAAGCTTTCGAAAAACACGGTAAGTTATTTGACGAATTAGGTATTAACGTCAATAACGGTATGGCTGGGTTATACGAGAAAATCGAAACTCTTCCAACGTCATTACGTGAAGAAATCATTGAAGACTTACATGCTTGTCAAGAACACCGTCCTGCGCTCGCAATGGTTGACTCAGCAAAAGGCATCACTAACTTCCATTCACCAAACGACATCATCGTTGACGCTTCTATGCCAGCTATGATCCGTGCTGGTGGTAAAATGTGGGGTGCTGATGGTAAGCAATATGATGCTAAAGCTGTTATGCCAGAATCAACATTTGCTCGTATTTACCAAGAAATGATCAACTTCTGTAAGTGGCATGGTAACTTCGATCCGAAGACTATGGGTACTGTACCGAACGTTGGTTTGATGGCTCAAAAAGCTGAAGAATACGGTTCTCACGACAAGACTTTTGAAATTTCAGAAGCTGGTATTGCAAACATTACCGATCTTGACACTGGTGAAGTGTTATTGACTCAAAATGTTGAAGAAGGCGATATCTGGCGTATGTGTCAGGTTAAAGACGCTCCGATTCGTGACTGGGTAAAACTTGCAGTAACTCGTGCACGTAACTCAGGCATGCCTGCGATCTTCTGGCTTGACCCGTACCGTCCACACGAAAATGAATTGATCAAGAAAGTACAAACGTATCTAAAAGATTATGATACGAATGGCCTTGATATTGAGATCATGTCTCAAGTTCGTGCAATGCGTTACACACTTGAGCGTGTAGTACGTGGTCTAGATACGATTTCTGTGACTGGTAACATTTTACGTGACTACTTAACAGACTTGTTCCCAATTATGGAACTTGGTACTTCTGCGAAAATGTTATCTATCGTTCCGCTTATGGCGGGCGGTGGTATGTACGAAACTGGTGCAGGTGGTTCAGCGCCAAAACACGTACAACAGCTTGTTGAAGAAAACCACTTGCGTTGGGATTCGCTAGGTGAGTTCCTTGCTCTAGCTGCTTCTTTGGAAGAGATGGGTATTAAAGAAAATAATGCTCGCGCTAAGTTACTTGCGAAGACTCTTGATGAAGCGACTGACAAGTTACTTGATAATGGTAAGTCTCCATCACGCCGTACAGGTGAGATTGATAACCGTGGTAGCCATTTCTACTTGTCACTTTACTGGGCTGAAGCACTTGCTGCACAGGACGAAGATGCTGAGTTAAAAGCTAAATTTGCTTCACTTGCAAAAACTTTAGCTCAAGAAGAACCGAAAATTGTTGCGGAACTTGCTCAAGTACAAGGTAAACCAGCTGACATCGGTGGTTACTATGCAATTGATAAAGCAAAAGTAGATGCTGTAATGCGTCCAAGCGCTACATTTAATTCAGTGCTTGCAACTGTTAATGCTTAATTACTAACTCGTTAGTAATTAGCTCAAAAGCCGGTGTTTATACACCGGCTTTTTTATATTTATAGAAATAAAAGTCGTAAAAAAAAGCCCACCTAGGTGAGCTTTGAAAATTTACATCTTATCGATCATTGCGACCACGACCACGTGGTGCTTTAGCACTTGGACGAGTTGTACCATTCGTTTTACGACGTGGTTTTTCACCTTCATCCATCTGCCAGATACGTTTTGTACCAGACTTCTTCGTAGAACCGTCTTTATTCTTACGAACCATTGGTTTACCGCCAGTACCACCTGGTTTTTTCACGTATGAACGTGAACGATAAGGTTCTTCAGCAGGCACATCTTTAAAGTCAGGGTAAAGCAAAGGCTCAATTTCTTTAACATCCCCAGGTTTTAAGCCGAGTTGAACTAAATCAATTGAACCAATTTTAGTACGAATTAAACGTAAAGTTGGAAAACCTACCGCAGAAGTCATACGACGAACTTGACGGTTACGGCCTTCGCAAATTGAAATTTCAATCCAAGATGTTGGAATATTTGCACGAAAACGTACAGGTGGGTTACGTTCCCATAACCATTCTGGTTCACTTACTTTAATGGCGGTTGCAGGAAGCGTCATACCATCATTTAGTTCTACACCTTTACGAAGCTGCTCGAGCGCTTCTTCAGTGACATCACCATCAACTTGAACTAAATACGTTTTGTATTTTTTATTCGCAGGGTTGGTAATGAACTGATTTAGACCACCATGATCGGTTAAAAAAACTAAACCCTCAGAGTCCATATCAAGACGGCCTGCCAAACGCAAAGTCGGGTCATCAACAAAGTCAGAGACGGTCATATGCGCTTCGTCTTTACGAAACTGGGAGAGAACGTCATAAGGCTTGTTGAGAATGACAATTTTCATAAAAAATGGCTTCTTCTTTCAAATAACTAGAGAAAACATTGAGGTTTATTTAAGTGAGAAATTTTATTATTTCTCATATAAATCCCAAAAATGATTAAATTCAATTAAGCTATTATGCGTTAAGAAGAGTTGAAAGTATTGTGTATCGATAATTATTTTTAGTTAATTAAGTATTATAAAAGGGAGAATTCACACAATGGGTTATCAGAAGATTGTGGTTCCTGCAGATGGCGACAAAATTAAAGTAAATGCAGACCTGTCACTGAACGTACCAAATCATCCAATTATTCCTTTTATTGAGGGTGATGGTATTGGTGTAGATATTACTCCAACCATGAAAGCAGTCGTAGATGCTGCAATTTTAAAAGCTTATGGTGGTAAGCGTTCGATCGAATGGATGGAAGTGTATTGCGGCGAAAAAGCCAATAAAATTTACGGCAGCTACATGCCAGAAGAAACTTTTGAAGTACTTCGCGAGTTCGTTGTATCCATTAAAGGTCCGTTAACCACACCAGTCGGTGGTGGTATTCGTTCACTCAACGTTGCCTTACGCCAAGAATTAGATTTATATGTTTGCGTACGTCCAGTACGTTGGTTTGAAGGCGTTCCTTCACCAGTTCAGCACCCAGAATTAACAGATATGGTGATTTTCCGTGAGAACTCGGAAGATATTTATGCAGGCATTGAATGGAAGGCCGATTCTGAAGAAGCTAAAAAAGTGATTAGGTTTCTTCAAGAAGAAATGGGTGTCACAAAAATCCGTTTCCCAGAAGGCTGTGGTATTGGAATTAAACCAGTTTCGAAAGAAGGTTCACAGCGTTTAGTCCGTAAAGCCATTCAATTTGCAATTGAAAATGACAAGCCTTCGGTAACCCTTGTTCACAAGGGCAATATCATGAAATACACCGAAGGGGCATTTAAAGAGTGGGGCTATGAATTGGCTCTAGATCGTTTTGGTGGGGAACTAATTGATGGTGGTCCGTGGGTTCAAATTAAAAATCCTAGAACTGGTAAAGACATCATTATTAAAGATGTGATTGCCGATGCGTTTTTACAGCAAATTTTAATGCGTCCAGCAGATTACTCCGTTATTGCTACTCTAAATTTAAATGGTGATTATATTTCTGATGCTTTGGCAGCAGAAGTAGGTGGCATTGGTATTGCACCTGGTGCAAATATTGGTGGTGCAATTGCAGTTTATGAAGCGACTCATGGCACTGCGCCTAAATATGCAGGTCAGGATAAAGTAAACCCGGGTTCTATTATTCTTTCTGCGGAAATGATGCTACGTGATATGGGCTGGATAGAAGCTGCTGACCTGATCATTAAAGGAATTGCTGGAGCGATTGCAGCTAAAACCGTAACTTACGATTTTGAACGCCTAATGCCGGGTGCAACCTTGTTACGTTGCTCTGAATTTGGTGAGGCGATTATTAAGCACATGGGAGAGTAATCTTCTATAAAAAAGCCCTCTTTAAGAGGGCTTAATGTTTTTATGAATTATTCATCAAAAAAGCCTTCTGGCAATTCTGCTTCAGGAATAACGCCTAACTCAACGAGTGCAATCGAATTCTCTTGAACTATTTTCTTCAATTCGTCTGTTTCATCCGCCCATTTTTCATCAAACACAAGAATGGTACCAGTGTTGTATTGGTTCTCTACTTCAACCTTTTTATAAAGATGCGGTAAGTAATCTTCTGCAATCTTAACAGGCACGTAGCAAACCGCAGTCGTCTCAAGCCTATGTGGAAATACGTTTATATCACCAGAGAAATAAGTATTTAGGTAAATATAATCATAATGAGCATATTTTAGTAAAACCTGAAATAATTGAATAACTTGATCAGTATTGAAAACCTTTTTAAATATCATCATCAAGCCAAACGAATCATATCTTAAGCTTACAAATTGACTGCTATCTTCTAACCCATTCCATAGTGAAAAACTTTCAAAATTATCTAGATTTCTAAGATTAAAAAGATACTTATGAGCTTTTTCTGAGGGAAAAGGATAGTCTAGGGGAGCCTCAGTAGTATCCTCATCAGCGTTGTTTACATACCAGTTAGCAAAAACTGGGTCAATTACCGAAATTTCTTTAATCATCAGCTTTAAAGTTTCTAATTGAGCCGTAATTTCATTTTCAGTTGATCCAAGTCTTTTTGAAATGTGAGTGCTAAGAAAAAAATCTCTCATTTTTAAATCCTATTTTTATAAAGGCATAAAATTGTTGTGGGGAGTGAAACTCGCTCATCTCATTTAGGTAATTCTTTATTATTATTTTTCTATAAAAACAGGGGTACGTTTTGTACCCCAGCTATCACTATATTTATAGATTACTCATTAAAAAAACCGTCTGGCAATCCAGCTTCAGGAATAACGCCCAGCTCAATAAGTGCAATCGAATTCTCTTGAACTACTTTCTTTAATTCCTCTGTTTCATCTGCCCAATTTTCATCAAATACCAATATAGTGCCTTGATTCAAATTATTCTCAACTTCAACTTTTTGATAAAGATGAGGTAGATAGTTATCTTCAATTTTTACAGGTACATAACAAATAGAAGTGATTTCACGTCGATGAGGGAATACGTTTATATCACTAAAGAAATCAGTATTGAGATATACATATTCAAACTTAAAACATTCAAGAAGAGCATTAAATAACTTAATTACTTGCTCGGTTTCAAAGACCTTTTTGAAGGTCATTAATATGCCAACTCTATCGAAACGAAAACTAGCAAATTGGCTACTTTCTACCTGTGCATTCCATAACAAGATACTGTCATTAATGTTCTTTTGCTTTTTTTGTAAAAGATAGTTTTTTGCACTGTCTGAAGGGAAAGGGTAGTCTAAAGGTGGTTTTGAACTGGTTGCATTATTAATGTACCAAGTCTTAAAAATAGGATCTATTTCTGAAATTTTGTTTATAAACTGCGCCGTACTTTCAATTTGTGCAGTAATTTCACTTTCGGATGAACCTAAAATTTTAGGAATGCGGGTACTTAAAAAAAACTCTGTCATGTTGAAGTCCAATTCTTATAAAGGCATAAAAATTGTTGTGATGAGGATATTGGTTCATCCAACTAGTATTTTTTGCTTTTATTTCTCTATAAAAACAGGGGTACGTTTTGTACCCCATATATTTATATCTATTGTTTATTCAAAAAAAGAATCAGGGATCATAGCTTCAGGAATTGCACCCAGCTCTATTAAAGCAATAGAATTTTCTTGCACTTTGTTCTTTAAGTCCTCAGTTTCAGATGCCCAGTTTTCATCAAAAACAAGAATAGTTCCCTTGTTGTATTCATTATCTATATCTACTTTTTTATAAAGGTGGGGGAGATAGTCAGCGGCAATATTTGAAGAAACATAGCAAATTGATGTCGTAGGTAAACGATGTTCAAACACATTAATATCTTTAAAAAATTTATAATTTACATATAAATAATCAATTTTTAGATACTTTAAAAGCACTTCAAAAATTTGAACAATTTGATCAGCAGATAGGACTTTTTGAAATTTCAGGAGTAGACCAAGGTTACTCAAATCTATACTGGCATAATCAATATTTTCTTCAGAGCCATTCCATAATGAGAAGCTTTCAAATTGGTCAGAACTTTTTTTATCAAAAAGATATTTAAACCCTTGGTCTGAAGGGAACGTATATTCTAAAGGCGCTTCAGGCGCCGTCTCATCATAGTTATTGACATACCAGTTAGCAAAAATAGGATCAATGACAGTTATTTCTCTAACAATTTTGTCTAGCATTTTTAATTGGGAATCAATTTCCGAAGATGAATTACCAAGCGCTTTGGGTATACGTGTACTAACGAAAAACTTTTTCATTTTAATTTCCTGTTTTACATAGGCATAAAAATTGTATGAACCGAATTAAAAAGGAGGTCATCTACATAATCTTTGGTTTCTTTTTCATAAAAATACCATTGTAACTTAGCCCCCTTGAGCGTCAAAACAACGGCCGTTTGGCTCTTAGCTTCTTTAACCATAAGCTTAAAAACATTATCTGTAATGAACTCTTTCATTTTAGGGTCCAAAAATTGGGTATATCTTCCTTTTGCTTCAACTAAGATACATTCCATAGGCCATAAACCATCAAATGAAACCCCTCCAACTACCCATTCTTGGACTTTTGTAGTTGGCTTTTTATTCCCAGGTTTTAAAAAAGGTTCGGACACTTTAAACGTTAAAGGATGGCTGGATAAGTTGGCAATTTTGAACTGATATTGTGTATTAATTTCATTACCCATTGAGCGTTCAATTTCATGTTTATTACCTCTCTGGTAAGGTTCGCATTTATTACAACGCTGTTGTTTTTTTATGTCTGTGCTTACTTCTTTAGCTAAAACAATCGTAGCCATACCTTTAGCGGCTTCTGTCGCTATTACTCTACCACCTTGAACCCCAATTACCTCACCCGCAGCAGGGGCAGCAGCACGACCACCCAGCGCGGCAGCACCTCTTAAAATCAATGGCCACATACTTAATTTCCCTTCAATTCATAAAATTCTAATGTCGATAAAAGGTCTTTACCACGGACGTTTGAGCCTTTAATAAAACTTTGAATACTGGGATCCTGAAGAACATCTTTTTTCATTATCGTATTCCATACGATTAACTGAGAAATGACTTCATTGTCAGTCAATAAAAGAGATACTAATAAATCAAAAGTTTTGTATATTTCGGGTTTTAACTGATCATAATTAACTTGATAGGCTTTAAAAGAAGCCTTTTTCTCAACTAGGTGTTGATAGATTTTTTCACAAAGTTCTTCTCTATCTTTTACTTTTTCCAAACTATCTATTTGATTTTTATTTAACTTAATCATTGTATTTCAACTCAAAACTTAATTCGTTGAGCATAAAAGATATGGACTCAAAACCTTCGAGTAATTGCTTTTTTTGGTCACTGGTGAAGATGAGAGAAAGCCGGTTTAAAACACGGGGATCATAATATCTAAGAATGCCAATACCGCCGTCATCGAGTTCAATATAGAGCTTTTCGAGAAGCTTATTTTTCAATTGCTTAATGTCTAGTTTGCTCTTAATCAAAATCATTGAATCCTTGGATTTCATGAGCTTAATTTGGCTTTCTACTTGTTTTAGGTTTAACTGACTTAAATCAAACAATATAGGCCCATATTGAAAGGCTTCTTCTTCATAAGTGCCTTTAAATAAGTAAAAGCAATCGCCGTACGTATCTTCTATATTTGATATATGGCCGTGGTCGATCTGTGCACCGTCCACCAGTAAAAATAATTGACCATCTTTATGATTATTCGCAATAAAACTTTCTAAATTTTGATTCTTAAAACTCATCTTCTTACAATCCCTGCACCTTCTTTTGCTGCTTTCATAAGACATTCAACACAAATAGGTTGGGGAAGGGCAATCTGAGGCATTTGTACTTGAACACCTGGCTTAAAAAGGTGCTGACCTGCTTTAACTTCAAACTTGGAAGGAGTTATAACGGTAATACCGTTTTTATTGATAATAATCTGGGAACCACCAGCCATGATTTACCTATTTATTTTACTAAAAAGATTTAAAATTAACTTATAATGAAAATAATTATATTATCTAATTGTATTTTATTTTACTAAATTATGACTTTTATTGTTGCAATTCAATTAAACGATAGCATTATCGTAGCTTCTGATAATAAGAAAATTACACTTAACCACGAAGGTTATTTAAATATATCTACAGAAAATATTTCAAAAATATTTCCTTGGAAAAATGGAATAATCACAGGTACTGGTGAGTATTATGTCATTGGCCGCACTGTCAGTATTTTCAATAATTTAGATGGTCTATTACCTCAATACCTACCTGATTGTTTAGATATTTCGAGAAGATTAAGAGAGTGTGAGATTGGTAAAGATTATTTCCAAGTTGCTAACACTAAACTTATGTATTCAACATATACCGAGACAGGTGCACAGCTTTATCGTGTTGAAGCTTTTAATCCTGATGATAAATATCAAGTCACGGCGGCTGAACCCATGGATGTAACAATATGGTTATTTAATCCATCTATAGAAACGATTGCTGTTAATTTACAAGAATTATATGAAGATTTAAAAGATAGATCATTTTTTAAAAATAATAATGAATGGATTAATTATTATATCGAACAACTTACACCAATTTTTAAAAAGCAAAGTCAGCAGGATTGGTTAATGAGTCAAAGCTTTGATATATTTTTTCAAACGAAAAATGGTTTTATTTATGACCAAATACCAAACATATAGATTGTTAAGTATTTATTTACTGTCAAATTTTTTTTACATTTAAAATGTATAGTTTATTGACAGTCGTTTAACCAAATATTATTCTTGCAATCCTGACACACATTGTCAGGCAGTCTTGACGGTCTGCTTATTAAGTCCCGCATCAGAGCTTTCTTCATCTGAGGAATTGTTTTGTGTGGTGTGCCACCCGTTCCCTCCCGTAGCGGTAGGACGGGAGAGGGACACCTTCGGGTGTGCTAGTTTGACTTAATACTAGTCCGTCAACCTTCTTCCGTTCTGCCACCATAATTTATATCTTGGCGGAATCCAGTTGTGAGTATTGGAGGTTGTCATGTTCTTAAATTTTTCTTTCTTGGTCGTCTTGACTAAAATACCTATTCCTCTGCACATTTATTATTTTCTTTAAAGTTTTAATCTTTTATAGGTTTTAATTTTTTAGAAGAATACGTTTAAAAATTATATTTAGTATTTATATTCGAGATATGTTTGATAATATAATTTTGAAGGTGTTTTGTGCGCCTTTATTTTACACGCTGTATATATTTTAAAAATTATATCTTGAACTTTAAAATAACAATGATTGGAATAATAATGATGCTTGATTTAAAAGTGGGTGGGAAGGCTAGAAAACTGCTTGAGACCTCTAGTTGTTTGTTTAGTCAATATGGTTTTTCTAATGTTGGTGTAGACACTATAGTTAGAGAATCAAAAATAGCTAAAATGACTTTATATCAATATTTTGAATCTAAAGAAAAATTGGTTGAAATATGTTTGGTGTTACATAAAAATCAATTAATGGAGAGAATAGAGTTTATTATAAATCAGACAGGTAATTTAAGTATTTTTGATAAACTTAAGGAAATTTTTTATTTACATGTCGATTTTGAAGGTCTATATCTTTTAATTTTTAAAGCAATTGTGGAGATTAAATCAGCCTATCCAGTTGCTTATGAGGTTGTGAAGAAATATAGGACTTGGCTTGTAAATACGATTTATCAACTCATGTCTGAACATAAAAAAACGGTGACTCATCAAGATGCTCATTTGTTTTTATTTATTATTGATGGTGCGATGACTCAGTTGTTAAGTCCTAATCATATTGATGATAGAGAGAGTTTGTTTGATTATTATTTGTTGACAGTCTTTGCACTCTATAATAAAAGCTTAAACATTAAATAAACTAAAAAGCCCTCGGTTGAGGGCTTTTTTTATTGCAAAAATTCAGGGTGCTTAGAGGTCTTCGTGATGCCGACTTTCTTTTGATAACTCTGATCTAGGGCCTGAATAAAAAGAACAAAGGCAATTAAAAATAGCGGGAAGAACAGAGATTTCATGATTCGGTTTCTCCGAGAGTTGAGATATAAGTAGGACGTACAGGAAGTAAAAGGCAAACTGCAAAGAGTAGAACGATTCCACCCAGAAGAAAGAGATGTGCATAAGACCAATGCAAATGATGCAAAGTACTAATGACGACACCACCTAAAAGCTGAGTGCTAGCAAACCCAATCGTGGCCAGACTCCATAGCTTTTGATAACGTTGCTCATAAATTTGTAAGAGGCTATAAGAGCTAATAAACACCGTTGCGGGAGTAAGTAATCCTGTAAGAAGGGAAGATAAAGCGAGTAAAGAAGTGGTCTGGGAAAAGAAAGGTAAAACAACAGCTAGACAGTAAATGGCATATAACCATTTAATGGTGTGTAAATATCCTATTATTCTGCTTAAGCAATAAGCGACAAATGCACCAATGCAGCTTCCTGCACCATAGAGAACCCAAAATAAATTCCTTTGCTCTAATGAAAAATGCAAAGTTCCAGATAAATAATCCATCCAGAATAGAGAGTGAGGAATATAAGCAAAGGCACTGCACATATAGGCAATAATAATGACAAGACCTAAACGTGATTTTTGTGAGGCTTGCAGGTTGGTAGAATGCGGCTTAATCACCTGAGCTGTATTACGACTTAATAATTGATAAAGCAGTACGCTTCCTAATATGGAGATACCCGTAAAAATATCCCAAACATAATGCACAGGTATATTTTTAAGTACAGGGATAATAATGGTGGCAGATAACACACCCACGCCAATCCCGCTAAATCCTAAGAAATTAACTTTCAATCTTTGCGTGGTGGGAATGTATTTCATGGCAAAGCTTGGGGCTAAAATCATAAGTAAGCCGCCAGCAATACCAGAAATGGTGCGCCAGAAAATGAACCACACCAGAGGCATATCCATGAATGAACAGCATAGTAGGCTGAGGCTACCCGCTATAGTCGAAAGTACGATCATGGATGGAATGTACTTTTCTTTAATACTCAATAACGCCAATAAGGCACCGATGAGATAACCCAGCAAATTTGCGCTGCCTAAGTAACTGGCAAAATCATGGGTCCAGTGGTACTGCTCGATCATGATGGGCATGAGCGCGGTATAGGAAAATCTAAAAACACCAATTCCCAAACAAGTTGCCAAAAAGACAAGTAAGCTCATTCGATAAAACGTAGACATGAGAAGACGCTCAATTTTTTTATTATTAAAAGCGAGTTTTATAATCTTTAAAAATGATTTAATATGATATTAGTTATCTTGTTTTGAGATAGTGGTATGTTGCTTAAGTCTCTAGAGTTTTTTTTAGCGGTTGCAGAGAGTGGAAGTTTTTCATTGGCTGCACAAAAAATGTATACGGTTCAATCGAATATCACGAGCCATATAAAAAAACTTGAAGAAGAGTTAGGGGTGATTTTATTCAATCGTAATAACCCTGTGACTTTAACGAATGCTGGACAACAGCTACATAGTTATGCTGTTCAAATGACTGCATTACATCAGAAAGCCAAGAATGCCTTTCAAGAGGGTGGAATTGATCCTGCTGAAAAAATTCGGCTTGGCAGCATGGAAACAACTGCGGCAATACGTTTGCCACAGTTACTTAATCAATGTATGCAGCAATATCCAAATTTGCCGATTGAGCTCCAAACTCATCCAACGGGATATTTGATTAATGCAGTGCAGCAAGGTGAGCTTGATTGCGCCTTTGTTGCCTCGAAATATGTGATTCCTGGGTTATATAGTTTTCCGGTATGGCAAGAACAATTGGTTTTGGTCTGTTCGAAACAGCAAACCGAGTTTCCTGACATTGCTACGCTTGCAAAGACCAGATTTATTGCATTTCGACAAGGTTGTTCCTATCGACATGCCATAGAACTTTTCTTGAATGACTTTAGTATTCCGCCTTCGCAAATTATGGAAATGGGAAGCCTTGACGGAATCGTGAGTTGTGTAGAGTTGGGTGTTGGTTTTGCTTTATTACCTAAGTCTTATCTGGCAAAAGTTGCAGATAAAGTGTCAGTCAATTGTTTTGACTTAAATACGGAATCAGCTTTTTTTACTACATATTTAGTTGCTCAGTTACCTGAAACATGGGGCAGTAATTTAAAGCAATTTATTTGTTTTATTGAGCAACAATTTGAATTAAAGGTTGCTTAAGTAGAGGCTGATTTTTATACATAAATATCTCACTTAATTTATAAATTAAAAGTGATATATATGTATTTAAAAGTCATTTTATATTCTCACGCAAGTTTGTAATCATCTTGATGCTATAAAATTGTTGAAAAGGGTAGTTTATATAGGCCGGCTATGGTCAAATATGCCCCCTTAAAAGATGACACAAGCAATAATTTGGAGTTTGGGAATGAATATACCCTTAATCATCAATATTGTGGTTTTTGTCGGGTTAATATTTTTACTCGCCCAAACACGTAAAACAGACTGGAGCTTGTCGAAAAAAGTTCTGGCTGGCTTAGTTCTAGGTGTAGTGTTTGGTTTAGGACTACATTTGATTTATGGCGGTGGCCATCCGATTCTTGCTGAATCTATTAGCTGGTTTAATATCGTTGGAAACGGCTATGTAAAACTTTTACAAATGGTCGTTATGCCTTTGGTATTTGTGTCTATTTTGGGAGCGGTTGCAAAATTACACCAAGCCTCATCTTTAGGCAAAATCAGTTTTTATACAATCGGTACTTTACTCTTTACAACGCTAATCGCTGCACTGGTAGGGGTATTTGTTACTAACCTATTTGGCTTAACTGCCAAAGGTTTAGTGCAAGGTGCTGCTGAAACTGCACGGTTAACTGCCATTAATACAGATTATGTAGGCAAAGTTACCGATTTAAGTGTACCGCAATTTATTCTTTCCTTTATTCCAAGTAATCCATTTGCTGAATTAACTGGTGCCAACCCAACTTCAATTATTAGTGTGGTTATTTTTGCGGTCTTTTTAGGGATAGCAGCGCTCAACCTCATGAAAGATGATGTAGAAAAAGGTCAGCGTATTTTAACTGCAATCCAGACTTTACAGTCTTGGGTCATGAAGTTAGTTCGTTTAGTGATGACGCTTACACCTTATGGTGTTTTTGCGCTTATGACTAAAGTGGTGGCAAGTTCGAATGTCGCAGATATCTTAAACCTAGGCGGTTTCTTGGTGGCATCTTATGTAGGTTTAGCCATCATGTTTGTCGTGCATGCCATTATTTTGACTCTGACAGGTGTTTCACCAGTTAAGTTTTTCAAAAAAGTTGCTCCTGTTCTGACTTTCGCATTTACCAGCCGTTCAAGCGCTGCCAGTATTCCACTGAGCATTGAAGCACAAACTCGCCGTTTGGGAATTCCTGAATCTATTGCCAGTTTCTCTGCTTCTTTCGGTGCGACCATTGGTCAAAATGGTTGTGCGGGTTTATATCCAGCAATGTTGGCCGTGATGGTTGCGCCAACTATGGGAATTAACACGCTAGACCCAATGTGGATTGCATCGTTAGTGGGTATTGTGACTTTAAGTTCAATTGGGGTTGCAGGAGTAGGTGGTGGTGCGACTTTCGCTGCGCTGATTGTTCTTCCAGCTATGGGCTTACCTGTGACTTTGGTTGCACTTCTTATTTCAATCGAACCACTCATTGATATGGGGCGTACTGCGTTAAACGTAAATGGTTCAATGACTGCGGGTGTAGTTACCAGCCAATTTATGGGTCAGACCGATAAAGAAATATTAAACAGTGAAGATGAAGTTGAACTAACTCATCACTAATAAGCTGTAAGAGACGACCCAATCTAATTAGGTTGGGTCGTTTTTTTATGGGTAAATGATGGCTGTGATGCTAATTTAAAAAAAACTGTATCTGTTTTTCTTTTAAATAATTTTCGAAAATAAACCTATTACAAAAGAGAGCACTATCATGAAAATGTATCAAGTCGATGCTTTTACAAAAGAGTTATTTCGTGGCAATCCTGCGGCTGTGATTGTTGAAAAAGAATGGCTAGATGTAGATTTAATGCAAAAGATAGCATTTGAAAATAACCTGTCTGAAACTGCTTTTGTAAAAATTATAGACTCTGAAAACTATGAAATTCGTTGGTTTACGCCAGCGGTTGAAGCAGATTTTTGTGGTCATGCCACCCTTGCTAGTGCTTTTGTATTATTTAAAGATTTTACTGACAAAAAGATTATTAATTTTCATGTACGAAATTTAGGGCTTTTTATCGTTCATCAAGATGATGATGGCAAAATCAGAATGAATTTTCCAATTCGTAAAGCTCAACAAGTTGAAGATTATCCGGCTGTTTTACGTCAAGCATTAACCAAACCATTTAAAGCGGTTTATCAAAACGTTCAAGCCTACATTGTCGAATATGAGTCAGTTCAAGATGTATTAGACGAACAACCTGACATGAATTTGCTCAAAACCCTAGGTAAACGGACTGCAATTACAACTACGGGAATGGAGGTTGCAATAACCTCAAAAGCAGACCAGCAATACGATTGTGTATCGCGTTATTTTGCAGCTGTCGCGGGCATTGATGAAGATCCTGTTACAGGTTCAATTCATACCGCAATAGCGCCGTTATGGGCAGAAAAGCTGGGCAAAAATAATATTTTGGCTTATCAGGCTTCTAGTCGTGGAGGTGTCTTATATTGCAATATTCTCTCTGAAGAGCGTATTGAAATTTCAGGATATGGGAAGCTTTATATGCAAGCTGAAATTTTTCTTTAAAATATAAGGCCGTTTAAATAAACGGCTTTTTTTTCAAATCTTTACTATTAATGTCAGCTTAAATTTCCTACTATAGTGCCACAACTATTGATTTTTTATTATTCAAATTAATTGGTATTTATATGTTTATGCAGTTTAAACAACTGACTCTCTCCCTATGTATTCTTGGTTTAAGTGCTGCGTCTTTTGCACAAACCACACTAGTAAAAAGCAAGCAAAATATTGAGGAATATAAATTAGATAATGGTTTTCGGATTGTACTTGCACCGAATGACAAAGAAAATAAAATCTTTATTAATACCATCTATTTAACAGGGTCATTAAATGACCCTCAAGGTAAAAGCGGTTTAGCTCATTTGCTTGAACACTTGGCTTTTAAGGGGACAAAAAATGTTAAAGGGGAAGAATTCCAGCGTCGTCTAGATCAATATACATTGATGACGAACGCCAGCACCGATTATTACTCGACCAAATATACCAATATCGTTCGTCCCGAAAAGACTGCACTCAATGAAGTGTTATATCTTGAATCGGAACGTATGGATAAGTTAGTTCTACAAGAAAAATTTGTTCCTTCTGAAATTGAAATCGTAAAACGCGAACGTGAAGTCCGTATGGATCAGCCTTTTGCTGTACTGATGGATCAAATGTGGAAGTCAGCTTATGGCAATCAATATTTAGGTCGTTTACCGATTGGCGATTTACCTGAGCTTAAATCGATTAAAATGCCTGAACTAGACCGATTTTATCGTAGTTGGTATGCACCCAATAATGCAGTCATGGTGATTTCAGGTAAGTTTGATAAAACAGATGTTTTAAAAACAGTTGATCAATATTTTAGTCCAATCGCGGCGCGTAATGTTCCGAAGCCTGTACAGATTCCTGTACTAGACTCCACAAAAATAAAAAATCGTCAGTTCGTGGTGAAAAAGGGAAGTGATCTCGCTAAATTCCATATCTATATGAATGGTAAAAATACCAAAATTCAGCCGACACTCGCTTTAGCGCCTTTGTTATATACCATGCAGCCAAGTGGTCACCTATACCAGAACATGGTTGAAACAGGCATTACTACAAATGTTGATGCGAGCACGTGGTTAGACCAAGATTTTAATGTGGTGTTTCTGGGTGCCATTTATGCACCAAGTAATGACCCTAAAAAAGTTGAAAGCTCTTTGCTAGCGGGTATTGAAAAGGGTAAACCTTTTACTGAAGTTGAATTAAATCGTGTTAAGAGTTTAATGAAAACCCAAGGTGATTTAATCACTAAAGATGCCGTAGCACTTGGTTCACGTTTGAGTGATTACACGGTCGCTGGTGGGCAATGGGATCAATATTTTAAAGATTTAGATTCAGTAGAAAACGTTAAGTTAGACCAAGTGAATCAAACTTTAAAACAATTCCTTGTGGCTGAGCATCGTATTGACGGTGATATTTTACCAACACCTGAAGATCAGAAAAAAGCTCAACAGCTAAATGCAAAAGAAGCAGCTAAAACTCTAGATCAGGTAGAAGCAAAGGCAGAGCCTTTAAAAGATCCAAAGGTGTATCAACAAGAAGTCTCGGAGTTTTTAAAAATTTCTAAGCAATATGTTGAAAGTAATGAGAAAAAGATTATCCGTGGAAAGCTGAAAAATGGAATGAAGTACGCTTTATTCCCAGTTGAAACACGTGATGATCGTACTTATGCCACGATTACGATGGACTTTGGAACAGAAAAATCTTTATTTAATAAAGGGACGGTCGTTGATTTAACCTCATACTTATTGCTTCGTGGTTCTGATAAATACAGTTTGCAAGATATTGCTGATAAATCGATTGATGCGGGCGGTGCGGCTTATGCAAGTGCTGACGGCAATGGCATGACCATTAACATTCAGTCTAAATCAGAAAAATTTGATGAGTTTTTCGAGTTTGTTCTTGATGTGATGAAAAATCCGAAATTTGAGCAATCTCAATTTGATTTAATTAAATCGCAAAGTTTATCAAGCCTTGATCGTCCTTATACCGAGCCAGATGTCGTAGCTGGTTTAACACTTTCACGTTTGCTTGAAGAATATCAACCTGGTGATTTACGTTATCACTTTGAACCTGAACTGGCAAAACAGCAATTGAAAAACGCAACTCAAGAGCAAGTGAAAGAGTTGTATGAGCATTTCTTTGCAATGAACCATGCTCAAATTGCCATTACGGGTAAAATTGATGCGAAAAAAATGCAGAAATTACTTAATCAGGAATTTGGTCGTTGGAATGGTAAACAACCTTATCAAAAAATCTTGATTAATCATGTTGATTTCCCAGCACAGCAAGTTCATGTTTTGTCTGAGCAGCGCGAATTTGGTAGCTACCAGAGTGTGCTTTCTATTCCAGTCGGGAAAAACCATCCAGATGCATCTGCATTAATTTTACTTAACTATATTTTAGGTGAGTCTCAAATTTCATCACGTTTGGCTCAAGAGCTTCGTGAGAAAAATGCGCTAGTCTATGGTTTTGGAAGTGGGCTGCAACTTGACCGTGATACGAATGTAGGGGCCTTAAGCATTAGTGCAAATTATACTTCGGGTCGCTCAGCACAAGTGTCTGCATCAATACATAAAGTGTTGAATGACTTGTTGAAAAATGGTGTGACTGAGCAAGAGCTTGCAGCAGCTAAAGCAGATATCATGAAGAAACGCGTTACGGCATTAGAAGATGAACGTAATATTCATGGAATGTTAAATCTACAGCTTGAAACAGATAAAACATTACAAGACCGTGTTCGACATGATCAGAACTTGACTAAACTGACTGTTGCAGACGTAAATGCAGTAATTAAAAAGTATATTAAACCTGAACATTTAGTTGAAGTGATGGCTGATCAATATGGTCAGGCAGCAAAAAAATAAAGTTTTATCGCAAATAAAAAGCCACTAAATTGTGGCTTTTTATTTGGATGTTTAAATCATCTTAATGATCATGTTTATGCGCATGAAAATCTTCATTTTTACGGAAACGTAAATAATTTTCGAACTGTTCACAGTACTCATCAAAATTATCTTCAAGCATCATTTGAAATTGTTGCACAAGATAAGACATAACTTGATCTTTAGCAGCGCGCATTTCCTCGCCATCTTTAAAATTATTTGCTGCTACCCATGTGTTAAAACGGGCACTAGCAAACAACATTGCTGCACTTACTTGACCACGCAGCTCGGCTGGATCTGGTTTTTCACCTTTTGGCGGGCGACAAAAATCATTGGCTTGTTTAATGAATTCATCCGCACGCTCAAAGAAAACGGCATTTAAAGCTTCTTCTTCAGTAACATCTGTTGCATTGATCTTTTGAGACATGACTTATTCCCGCAAAAATAGAGCTGCTTATTATAGGCAAACCCTTGCGGAAACAAAACCTTTCACTTAGTCTGTAAATAGCCTAAGTAAAGGGGAATCTAATATGCAAGATGCAATTGCTATTCAAACTTTAAAAACAGATATTGCTTTATTACGCCAGCATGTTTTCCCACCTCAATATTTAGAGCATGTCGAAGGGTTGCCGATTTATTATGGCTTGCAAGAAGAAGTCGAAAATTATTATCATCAATGGCAAGGTCTAATTGAAAGAGCACAAGAACTTTTTCAGCCATTTATGGAAGATGAATTACCAGATGCCATTCATTTGCCAAGTCATTTAAATTTACCGTTATTCTTTTTTCATGTAGACCGAATTCGGATTAATAAAACACGCGCAAAAGAATCTAAAACTTTCCGTGGTGTGGCGAGTCTTATTGAAAAATGCGGGCAGTTCGAAACTGATCAGATTTTTACGATGCAAGAATGGTTGCAGAGTGACGATACCGCGGCTTTAGTTGCTCACCGTGAGTTCATCGACTTAAGGACTTATGTATTCCAGCACGGGCAAAGTGAATATACCCGTTCACGGTTTTATACCAATGGTATTGTGTTAGGGGTTGAACCGCATTTTAAATTGGTCGATGCCCGTGATAAGCCAAGAAAGCAACGTAGTGATAGCTATAACGACCCGTTAGCAGATAACGGCGTGTGGAAAGTATTTGGTAAGTACAGATAAAAGTCGCTGCACGTTTACAGCGACTTTTTATAAATTACCAGAAAGTTTCAGCATCACTAAAAGTTTGTAAAGCTTTTGCTGAGCGCTTTTGTAGGTGAGGTTGTTTGGCTTTTACCCAGCCTAATGCAAACCAGAAAGATGAGTCATTTTCGACAACCTTATTGAAAATACCTTCCGCAATAAATAAGTCATTATATTGACCTAAGGTGTTTTGTACAGGTTGTAGCTGTTTTAAATATTGCTGTACTTTTTTGTCAGGATAAAGGCTTGAAATAAACTCAACACAATAACGTAACTGCTTAGCTATCTTTCGTATTTTGTGCTGTTCAGTAACTTCAAGCTCAGTGAAATGTTCAGCATTGCTAATCACTTTATGATGTAGCTTATCTAAACTCTTTTTAATATGTTTTTTTAACCCAGCTGTTTTGTTCTTTGAATCTTCTTCTGAATACGCAAATGCTAATAAATCGAGTAATAGCTTAATCGTATCCGCAGAGGTAAAGAGTGTAGAGAGTTCTTTTGAAGGCTGCGCTGAAACGGGTAGTAAAAGTTCTGGTGACCCATGTTGTTGAATGATTGGTAACACTTCTGTACGAATAGCATCTTCATCACGAGTGTCTCCAAGCTTACGGAAAAGCTCGGCAATTTGTTCTTCCCAAACAGGATTTAGCTCGCTAGACCAACTAGAGAAATGTTTTAGTGCACTACGTAAACGACGTAAACTTACACGTGCCTGATGAATATGCTCAGCTTCGGCAACTCCATCGGCAATTGCAGCCATATTTGGTAAAAATTGTCCTAAACAGTTTTCGATAATTTTTTTGAGGGCTTGTTCGGCAGTAGTATCTTTATTTAACGTGAGAGCTTTGGCATGAACAGCGGGTGAGACTGCTTGTCCTAGTGCTAATAAATTACCACGCTCGGCTTTGCTTCTTACATCGAGCCATAATTCATAACGATCAATCCATTGATGTGCAAACTGAATTAGTGTTTTAACTGCACCTTGTTTAAGCTCAAATTCGACTTCACAAATTACACTTTGTGCATCCGCTGTTTTTACGACACCATCATCTAAGCAAACTTCAATAGCCGTATTATCTGCTTCAAACACGTGATAGGTACGCTGTACATCAGTCTCAAACTGCAAACTTAATTTTTCAGCTTGTGTTCCTAAAGCAGCATTAATTAAATCAGTTACAACTTTATTATCTTGATATAACTCTAGGTTTAAGTCAGGTTCTTGGTCACACGCACCTAAATGAATTTCTTCTTCCACACGGTGTAGATGGCTTTGACCTGCGGCTTTAAATGTTTGTACCCATTGATCATCTTCTTTACGTAAACGTAAGGCCATGCCATTTTTTGCGAGTAATCGATCTGGGGTGTCGTAATACTTTGCCTGTAAGTGAATATTTTTTGCTTTATGTTTTTTTAAGTATTGCTGAACAGTTTTTTTCTTCGATTCAGGTAACTGAAACTTTAGTTCGACTTCGACCATAATATATCTCCCTGAATCAGGTATTTAAACTATCTTGAATAAGTATAATAGCTTAGTACTAAAAGTAATGGTTTTGATAGAGAAAGTTACAATCAAACATATGACGCTTGGCTTTTATTTGGGTGTACAATCAGGTGACGTTTTGATCAAATAAAAATCAGGAAGATGATCGTGAATGCACCAGTAAACTTTAGCCATGAAGCTCAGCCAGAGTTTGAATTGCCAATTAAAAACTATCAGGAATTTTATCGTTTTTATTTAACTGAACACCGCAACATCATGAGCAGACGCTTACATGTGGTGGGTAGCAGTATTGGCATATACTTTTTTTCAAAAGCAATTCGTAAGAAACAAGCCAAATATGTGCTCTATGGTTTGGTAGCGGGTTACGCAAATGCATGGGTTGGACATTTTGTGTTTGAAAAAAATAAGCCTGCTAGTTTTAAACAACCTTTCTATAGCTTTATTTCTGATTGGCGAATGTTGTCTGATGTTGCACGTGGTCGTTTAAGTTTGACTGATCGCAAGCATGACAAAATACCAAGTTAATTTTACTTTCTAATCTAAATATACCGATTGGTACTGGTAAGCCTAGATCAATCGGTACTTATGATGTCCTATAAATCCGTTATACTAGCCAAGTTTTTTAAAGCAAGAGTAGAGTATGCGCGGTTTATACCTCATTACCAATGATGACCCAATCCAATTATTATTAGAAAAACTAGATGCCGCGCTCGCAACTCGTCAGGTCGCAATTTTACAATACCGCCGTAAGAAAGTAGAAAAAGCCGACCAACCCGCAGAAGTTGAACAGATCAAACTTTTATGTGAAAAATATCAGGTTCCTTTTGTCATTAATGACGACTTAAAACTGGCTGCTCAGTTTAGTTTAGGTGTGCATTTAGGGCAAAGTGATGGTGAAATTACCGATGCAAAATCACAGTTACCACAAAATGTGATTATCGGTCGTACTTGCCTGAACTCATTAGAGCTTGCACAAAAAGCAATTGCAGATGGCGCGACTTATATTGCATTTGGTGCAGTCTATGCGACCTCTACAAAACCGGAAGCAGGTAATGTGGGTATCGAAGTGATTAAGCAAGCAGCAGCCAAATATGATGTACCAATTTGTGCGATTGGTGGTTTAACTGTTGAAAACTCAAAACCTGTGATTGAGGCTGGGGCTGACCTCTGTGCAGTCATTAGTGATATATTAGGCCGATCAACTGCTGAAATTCCTGCCCGTGTACAGGCCTGGGCACAATTATTTTCTTAAGCTTTCAAAATTATTTTTTAGATATTTAAGACGAGCATTTCCATGAGTTTATCTCCAAAGCAAGAACAGTTATTTAAACAAGCCAGCAAACACATTCCAGGTGGTGTGAACTCTCCGGTACGTGCCTTTAATGGCGTTGGAGGAACACCTGTTTTCATCGAGAAAGCAAAAGGTGCTTATTTATGGGACGTAGATGGTAAGCGTTATGTTGACTATGTTGGTTCTTGGGGACCAATGATTTTGGGTCATGCTCATCCAGAAATTATTAAAGCAGTACAAACAGCCGCAGAAGATGGTTTAAGTTTTGGTGCGCCAACCGTACACGAAACAACATTGGCAGATATTATCTGTGAAATCATGCCATCAATTGAAATGGTACGTATGACGAACTCTGGTACAGAAGCAACCATGACTGCTATTCGTTTAGCGCGTGGTTACACTGGCCGTGACAAAATTGTGAAGTTTGAAGGTTGCTACCATGGTCACTCAGACTCACTTTTAGTAAAAGCAGGTTCAGGCTTACTTACTTTAGGTGAGGGTGAACCGACTTCAAAAGGTGTTCCTGTTGATTTCGCTAAACATACATTAACGCTGCCTTATAACGATATTGCAGCATTAAAAGAATGTTTTGCTAAATTTGGTCATGAAATTGCTGGTGTCATTATTGAGCCTGTCGCAGGTAACATGAACATGGTGAAACCAATTGACGGTTTCCTACAAGCCATTCGTGATGTATGTGATGAATATAAATCTGTATTTATTATTGATGAAGTGATGACGGGTTTCCGTGTTGCTTTAGGCGGCGCTCAATCGGTTTATAACGTTAAGCCAGACTTAACGACTTTAGGTAAAATTATTGGTGCAGGCTTACCCGTTGGTGCATTTGGCGGTAAACGTGAAATCATGGAATGTATCGCTCCTTTAGGTGGTGTATACCAAGCAGGTACATTATCTGGAAATCCACTCGCTATGCGTGCGGGTATCGAGATGTTCAAACATTTACGTCAACCAGACTTTTACAGCAATTTATCTGCTCAACTTGAAAAGTTACTTGCGGGTTTACAAGCCGCAGCTGATGAAGCGGGTATTTCATTTAAAACTCAGCAAGCTGGCGCAATGTTTGGTCTTTACTTTACCGATCAAGAAGACATTACAAGCTTTGACTCTATGTTGGCGTGTGATATTGAAGCTTTCAAAAAGTTCTTCCATGGCATGTTAAAGCGTGGGGTAAACTTGGCACCTTCAGCATTTGAAGCAGGCTTTATTTCATCTGCTCACTCTGATGAAGATATCGAATATACGATTCAGGCTGCCAAAGAAACTTTTGCTGAAATGAAATAAGCAAAAAAGCCCGTGTTAAACGGGCTTTTTAATTTGAGCTATTTTTATTTGTAGAGAACAATGTTTTATCCTTTACCTCGAAAAATCCAATTAGCAGCAAATACTTCAAATTGGT
This sequence comes from Acinetobacter sp. 1124_18A, assembly GCF_052824995.1. Lineage (NCBI taxonomy): Bacteria > Pseudomonadati > Pseudomonadota > Gammaproteobacteria > Moraxellales > Moraxellaceae > Acinetobacter > Acinetobacter sp. 1124_18A. The sequence continues at coordinate 245,948 of NZ_VTDF01000001.1, forward strand.
CAATTGAGTCTACACAAAGTATTTTGCTCATGGTTGGGCTAAATGAACTTGAAAATGCACCAGACTGGGCGCACCAGCCATTAGCCGATCATTTAGAATTGCTAAGTAAAAGAGCACAGGCACTCGAAATTCCAGTTATTTTTATTGATGCATCTCAGCTTCAACAAACCATGTTACAGCTAGGTCAACGGCTGTCGTCAAATGCTAAAGCCCAAGTAATGATGGCAGGCAATTTGTCACCTCTTTTTAAACAGGTCATGCAGCTTGTTTTATCTATTACCGATTATGTAGCTATTGTAAATGATGCGATCTTGGCGGCTAATCTAGAGCAGCACATCCAATGGGTTGAAAAGATCAGTTTTGACCATATAAAACACTTAAATACGCAGAGCTTAATGCGCTTATGGTCTTTAAGTGCGCCGTCTGAATATATCTTGTCAGATAAAGGAATTTTATTGGCAATTGCTGAACAGGTAGGGCGACACCCCATGGAGATTCACCCTGAAATTGATTTAAGAAACTATGGATTAGATCAGTCTGCCGTAAATTATCTGGTTGACCTGTGGCGTGCGAACGGTGCCACCCTAAGTGCTGAAGAGCTGATCCAAATACCGACATTGCAGCATATTATGCAGTTATTGAAGCCTTGACCGACTATAGAGCCGAAGTGCTCCATAATATTTGCAAATTATGCTGTTAATTTACCCGAACGGCATTGTAATTCGGACGTAAGCTTTTTATTATTGCCCGCTTGTTTTTCATCTTACCTTGGGAATAGAACTTTGAGTGATTTTCTAAGTGAACATCTGATCTATCGTGATGATGATTTTATGGTGATTCATAAACCTTCGGACATCTTGAGTGTTCCTGGTAAAGGTGATTTACATGATAGCGTTTTGACAAGGTTGGTTGCGATTGAACCTAAAACTTTGCTCATTCATCGTCTAGATCGAGACACTTCAGGTATTTTGGTATTTGGTTTATCTAAACGTGGTCAAAGTGCGATTGCGCGTCAATTTCAAGATCGACAGACTTCAAAAATATATGAAGCACTTGTCGCAGGTCATTTAGAGGATGAGGGGACTGTAGATATTCCTGTTATCTATGATCCAAGCCGACCACCTTTACATATTGTTGACGCTTCTCACAACAAACCTGCTTTAACACATTGGCAGGCAATAGAACATTTTCAGATTCAGGGGCAACCTGTAACTCGTGTGAAATTAACACCAATTACAGGTCGATCCCATCAACTCCGTGTACACATGCAATATCTTGGGCATCCAATTGTAGGTGACACGCTGTATGCAACACCAGAGCAGCAACTTGTGCCGCGTTTGTGTTTGCATGCCAAACAGTTAAGTTTTAATCATCCTGTCACAGCAGAAACATTAACTTTTGACTGTCCTGTACCGTTTTAATGTAAAAAATTTAATGCGTGATTTTTTGTAGCAAAGTCATTTAATTGGTTTTTGCTTCAAAATTTTGCTTTAAAGACTACATAAAAAGATGCAAAAATAAGCTAATTTGCATCGTACAATATGTAGTGCGAACTTGAGAGAAAGGTGGAAAAATTGCAGCAGTATGCTATTGGTCAACGTTGGCTATCAGACACAGAAACTGAACTCGGTTTAGGTGTGCTTATTGATGTAGATGAAAGATCTGTCAGCATTTTATTCCCCAAAAGTGATGAGACACGTGTGTATGCACGTAATAATGCTCCACTATCTCGTATCATCTTTAACACAAATGATGAAGTTCAAGATCAAGAAGGCAAGAAGTGGATTGTTGAGTCTGTTGAAGACCGACATGGCGTTTTGCGTTACAACGTTGTTCGTACCTCAGAAAATGGTGAACAAGATCGTAAAGCGCTGAATGAAACACGTATTGGTGCGCAAATTCAGTTGTCGAAACCTTTAGATCGTTTGCTTGCAAGTCAGGTTGACTATAAAGAGTGGTATGACCTGCGTATTGAAGCGATGCTTATGCAAGCACAAATGCAGAATAGCCCTTTACGTGGCATGGTTGGGGCACGTGTTGGTTTAATTCCACATCAGCTTTATATCGCACATGAAGTTGGTAAACGTTTTGCACCTCGTGTTTTACTTGCCGATGAAGTGGGCTTGGGTAAAACAATTGAAGCTGGCTTAATTATCCACCAACAGCTTAAAACTGGTCGCTCAGAACGAATTCTTATTTTAGTCCCTGATTCTCTACAGTATCAGTGGATGATTGAAATGCGCCGTCGTTTTAACTTGCAATTCTCTCTGTTTGATTTAACACGTACCGCATCTATTAAAGAACATGATCCAGAACTTAACCCGTTCTTGACTGAGCAATGCATTATTGCCAGCGTTGATTTGATGGTTGACCATGATGATTTACGTGAGCAAGCAATAGAAGCTGGCTTCGATTTGCTCGTGGTCGATGAAGCACATCATTTGATGTGGAGCGAAGAAGAAGGCGGTAATGACCGTTACGATTTAATTGAAGAGCTAGCTGAAAATACGGCTGGGGTGTTATTGCTTACTGCAACACCTGAACAGCTTGGTGTGGAAAGTCATTTCGCACGTTTACGTTTACTTGATCCGCAGCGTTTTAGCAGTTTAGAGCGCTTCTTAGATGAAGAAACTCAGTATCAGCAGACTGCAAAAATTGCTGAAGTACTCATGTCTGATCAGCCTTTAGCTCCTGAGCATTTATCTGCTTTAGAAGGTTTGTTAGGTCACAGTATTGAAGACCAGCCGGACCAACGCTTTAGAGCCATTCATGAATTATTAGACCGTCATGGTACGGGTCGTATTTTATTTCGTAATACGCGTGAAGCAATTCAAGGCTTCCCAGGGCGTGATTGTCAGCCAGCACCATTACCAGCACCAGAAGATTGGTCAAAAGATGGAAAAATGCGTGAGCAAATGTGGCCTGAAGAAGCACACCTTGATGGTTCATGGATGCAAAATGACCCACGCGTGCTATGGGTAATGGAAATTCTGCGCAGAGATCTTAAGCATAAAAAAGTGCTTTTAATTGCGCGTAGTGGACCCGTTGTTGAAGCTTTAGAAAATGTATTGCGTTTGCATGCAGGCATTCGTACTGCAATGTTCCATGAAGGCATGAGCTTACTTGAACGTGACCAAGCGGCTGCCTATTTTGCTGAAGAAAGCTATGGTGCACAAATTCTACTGTGTTCGGAAATTGGTTCTGAAGGCCGTAATTTTCAATTCGCCAGTGATCTAATTTTATTTGATCTACCAGCTAATCCAGATGTTTTAGAGCAACGTATTGGGCGTCTAGACCGTATTGGTCAAGAAAACCGTATTCAGATTCATGTGCCATATCTTGTGGGAACAGCTCAAGAGCGTATGTTCCGTTGGTACAATGAAGCACTTAATATTTTCAGCAATATTTCACCAACAGCGCAAACGCTGCAAGAAAACTTTATTGTTGAATTGAAAGATTGCTTACTTGCAGACCAAGGTCAAACATTTGAAGATTTGCTTGAAGAAGTGAATGTTCAACGTCAAGCTTTAGAAGCTGAACTTCAAGCGGGTCGAGATCGTTTACTTGAATATAACTCATGTCGTCCTATTGTGGCGCAAGAGATTGTTCAGGCTTTAGAAGATTATGATGACAATACAACGCTACCAATGTTTGTGAAGCGTTTCATGTCATCAACCAATATCGACTTTGATGAGCAAAGTAACGGTACTGTGATTATTCGTCCAACAGACCAAATGCAAGTGCAAGGTTTGGCGCTAGACGAAGAAGGCATGACAGCTACTTTCTATCGTGATCAGGCTCAGCTTCGTGAAGATGCTCAATATTTAACTTTAGAGCATCCATTCATTGAAAGTGTAATGGAAATGATACGTACGCAATCATTTGGTAGTACCAATGTTGCTGTACTTAAATCTAATGCATTAAAGCAGGGGTCAGTATTAATTGAAGTGTGGTTTAAAGTCGATGTAGTTGCGCCTAAGGCGTTGAATCTACCATCTAGCTTACCTAAGCAGTTAATTCGTGTCCTATTAAGCGAAACTGGTCAAGATTTGTCTGAAAAAATTGATCCAGCAATTTTGAAACCATATTTACATCACTTAGATGGCAATAGCTGTCGCCAGGTGGTTAAAGCTCGCCGTGATATCATTGAAGAACGTTATAAACAAGCGTTGGATATTGCAAAAGTTGATTTGCCACAGCTTCAGCAGCAAGCAAAAGAGCATTATGGTAATAAATGGCAATATGAAATTGACCGTTTAACTTATTTAAAACAGTTCAACCCAAGTATTCGTCAAGATGAAATTGACCGTTTACAAAAGCTGCAAAAAGAAGGTTTGAGCTTGCTTGAAGGTTTAACTGTTACACCAGAAGCGATTCAAGTATTAGTTGTGGTTAAACCATAATTAACTTCAAATAAAAAAAGCGCCTAGAGGGCGCTTTTTTTATAGATCTATTTTGAATTAGATGAGACCAGCATCTTTTAATTCTAATTTTAAATATGCATAGAAAATTGGAGCTGCGATTAAACCACCTAAGCCAAAAATTGACTCAAATACCAGCATTGCTAATAAAATCTCCCATGCATTTGCATTAATTTTATGCCCAATAATTTTAGCATTAATAAAATATTCGAGTTTATGAACCAGAATGAGATAGAGCAACGCTGCACCTGCGAGTCCAAGGGAAACCGTAAGAGCGGCAATGAACGTTAATGTATTGGAAATAAGATTACCTAAAATTGGAATCAGTCCAAACATGAAGGTCAAAATAGTAAGAGTTTTGGCAAAAGGAAGGTGGACTCCCCAAAGCGGTAATAAAATAAATGCAAATAAAATAAAGAGCAGCGTATTAATTGCTGAAATTTTTATTTGTGCAAAAACGACATTTTTAAATGAAATTGATAATTTCTGAATACGTTGGATTAGAAGAGATTTAAAAACAGGTTGCGGAGTACGGCGGTGAAAACCATGTATAGCGACCAAAATACCGATAATGAGGCCCATAACCATCGTCACGAAGTTATGCAAAATATCGGAACTGGTATTTTTTAATATGGTCACGTTATCTTTCATAAACGCGAAAATTTCATCTTTTAATTCTGTCACGCTATCGGGAATATAACCCGGAAGATATTTGCTGACTTCAGCTTGTAAATGCAGCAGGGTTTGATCAACTTTGCTGTTGATGTTGTGGATGCCTACACCTTTTAAATCGTGAACAACAAAGCTAATTAAACTTGTAAAGAAAAATGCAATGAGTGAAATTGTAATAATACTTAATAAAATACTAATAAAAATGCGGGCTCTTTGACCATCAATATAACGTTCTACAACCGAGCTTAAGCTAATAATAATTTCATAAATAAGAAAGCCTGCAAAAAAACTTGCTAATAGATGTAATGGGATAACCGAAAGCAAAAAGATGCCCATAAGAATGTAGCTTGCAATCAGACTTTGACGATTATTCAAATTTTGCATGTTGATCCCTGAGATCGTTGGGAATATAGAAAAAAGAGCCAATGGAATAATTATTTATACTCTTGCAAGCTATTCGCTTCAATCGGTGAATTATATTTTTATTGGAAAATAGAGGAGTTAGATGTAAAAATGGCCTGTTCATTAACAAGCCATTCATTAGATCATTTTAACGAATTTCTGCTTTATCCAAATGCCGAGCACCCTCTAAAATCATTCGAATCATAATCATCGTTTGCTCAGCCACTTCCGCACGTTGATGAATTGGAAGATCAATCACTTTGGCGCCCATATGAAACACAAGTTGTGTAATTGCTTTTGCAACCAGTTCAGGGTGATATAGGTGATTGTTGTTTAAGTGCTCTAGACGAATTAAATCTTCTTGCAACTCTTGCTGGAAAAAGTTTAATTGACGATCAACCGCAGCTTTATAAGAGGTAGAACCTGTAAAGCCTTCACGTAGTAATAAACTTAAATTACCTTCATCGGCATCGAGCTGCTGAAGAAAAATATCAACAGAACTGCGAATAATACTTTCTTGTAAGGACGCACGTAGGCGAGCCTGACGGATAATTTTACGTAAAACAATACCTGCACGGTCAATTAAAGAAATTGCTAACTCATCAATATCTTTAAAGTGTCTATAGAAACTATTTGGCGCAATACCAGCTTCTCGTGCTACTTCACGTAAACTTAATGAAGCAATACTTTTTTGTGGGCCAATCAGATTCAGAGCAGCCTGAAAAAGTTCTTCTTTAGTAATTGTCGCTTTTCTTCCCACAGAACGCGTAGCTGTTTTAATTTCAATGACATCTTGTTGTAGAGGTGTGTCATTCAGGTTCTGAGAAAGTGAAGATTGGGTCATGCTGTTCAATATATTTGTAAACTCTTAGGATTATAGCCTTAGAAGCTGAACTTGTGAAATTGTAATTAAAAGTACGGGTGTATATACAAATATATATACATGTGTATAATAATTAAAAAAGAGCGACAGAGCCTCCAGCTATGCAAGCAATCGAAAAGAGAAATTCTCTATTCAATTCATTGACACAAACCATTTTTGATAAAGAAATGGCTAACTTCTGGCTACAAAAAGTTAATCCTTTATGGTCTGTAAAACATGGGCTTGTTCAAATTGTAAAAAAAGAATTTGTCGCTCATGACATGGTAAGTCTTACACTAAAATGTAACCGTTTAGTGAAAATAGGGGTTGCTGGTCAGCATCATCCTGTCATTGTTGAAATTGCTGGTCGTCGTTATGAACGTACTTATAGCTTGACGCAAATTGACGAACAACATTTACGTTTAACGATTAAAAAAGTAGCCGATGGTATCGTCAGTAACTGGTTTATGACTGAAAGCCAAATTGGTGATGTTTTTGAGCTTGGTCAGCCTTATGGCGATATGCAACAAAATATCAAAACACCAAAATTAATTATGCTGGCTGCGGGTAGTGGTATTACCCCAATGTTGAGCTTAATCACTGCAATTAAACAAAGTCAGCAGTTAGATAAAGTTCAAGTACAGCTTTTATATTGGGTAAAACAACGCTCAGATGCAGCTTTTATTGAATACTTTGAAAAAGTTGCTCAGCAATTCCCAAATTTTAGTTATCAGGTTTTCTATACACAAGAAACACCAAATGATGAACGTTTAAATGCAGAGCATTTAGCATTAGTAGACGATTTGGAAAATAGCACTATATATGCGTGTGGACCTTCTGGTTTCGTTTCAACAGTGGAACAGCTTTTTGAAAAAGCACCGACTGTCTTAACAGAAGCTTTTAGCTTAACGCGTGATAGTACGGCTGAAGTTGGTTATGTAAATGTCACATTAACCCAGTCTAATAAGGTTATTGCAATTCCAAAAGGCGAATCAATTTTGGTGAGTCTGGAACATGAAGGCCTCAAGCCAACACACGGCTGCCGTATGGGAATTTGTAATAAGTGCGTTTGTAGTAAAGCTCAAGGTTCTACACGTAATTTACTCAATGGTAGTGAAAATACCGAACCAAGCCAATTACTCAAAATTTGTGTGAACTCAGCACAATCTGATCTAGTTATTGATCTTTAAGAGAGAACTTTTATGAATATGCCAGTGAAAGTCGAATATTTTAAAAATCCTAAAAATCGTGATTTGACGCCAGCAGAACTTGACGCATTTGCAAAAGAGCTTGATCAGATCAAACAAGAAGTATTGGATGATTTGGGTGAGAAAGACGCTAAATATATCCGCCGTGTCTATGCAGCAGTTCGCTACAGTGGCTTTTTAGGCCGAGCATGTTTGTTTGCAGGTTGGTTCCCCCCAGCATGGATTTTAGGAACAGGTCTATTAGGCTTTTCTAAAATTATGGAAAACATGGAACTTGGCCATAACGTTATGCATGGCCAATACGACTGGATGAACGATCCTAAATTCAATGGTCAAACTTACGAATGGGATACCGTCGGTACTTCTGATAACTGGCGTCAAACTCATAACTATAAACATCACACATATACCAACATTAAAGGTATCGATGATGACATTGGTTATGGTTTACTTCGCTTATTCCCAGAGCAACGCTGGAAACCAGGTTTCTTGTTTCAACCAGTTTATAGCATTCCATTTTGCTTATTGTTCCAATGGGGCGTAGCTATTCAGAACCTTGAAATTGGTCGCGTTCTTTATAAGCGTAAGAGCATGGCTAAATTCGTGGAAGAATTAAAACCTGTTAATAAAAAGATTGGTACCCAGCTTTTCAAAGATTACGTTTTTTTCCCATTAATTGCAGGGCCGGCAGCATTACCTGTATTTACTGGAAATCTGGTTGCGAATGGTCTTCGTAATATCTGGACGTTTACGATTATTTTCTGTGGTCACTTTACTAAAGATGCAGAAGTATTTCCAAAGTCTGTTTTACAGGATGAAAGCCGTGGTCACTGGTACATGCGCCAGATTCGTGGTTCGTCAAACTTAAAAGGTTCAGAAGCATTACATATTTTGAGCGGACATTTAAGCCATCAGATCGAGCATCATTTATATCCTGATGTTCCTGCGCGCCGTTATCGCCAAATGGCTCCAAAAGTTGAAGCTGTATGTAAAAAATATGGCCTGAACTATAACAACGCAAGTTTGACTAAACAGTTTGGTCAGGTTGTTGGTCGTATCTTGAAATATGCCTTACCATTTAAAAAATAAGATATTACTTTAACCTCGAAACGCACTACTGATTTTTCAGGAGTGCGTTTTTTTATGGTTAACACTAGCATGAAGAAGTAAGAGGAGCATTATTGAATATACCCCATTGTTCAAACTGCTTTAAAGATAATGAAATTTCTTTTTCAATATCATTTTCATCTAATTGATTTGCATTAAAAACAACATGAGGTGTGTGCCAGATTAATCCGCATCGGCATGCAGTAGCTTTCAAAGGTGCCATCAGCTCATCTAGGGTGAAGCCATTTTGTCCTTGTTTTTGATATGCCGAATTCAAATTGCCAACCGTAACATGTAGGTAAAGTGATTTACCTTCAATATTCTGACCTTCCTGCTCATAAAAAAGATAAAACATCCGCGTTAAAACCGCATCCATCCAAGTTTTGAAAATAGGAGGAACTGAATACCAATAGATAGGGAACTGGAAAATGATGTGTGAAGCAGAGATTAGACGTTGGGCTTCAATTGCGCCGTCTTTCATTATATCTAGAGATCCGTTATATAACTCTTGAATATCGACAATATCGATTTGATTTCGACGCTTTAATGCTTCAACCAAAGCACGATTAACCTTGGACTGATTTAAAGCGGAATGAAAGACCAGTAAAAGTGGCTTATTCATAGTATGTCTCCTTAATTTCTATGATGATTAATCACATGCATAAACAATATTCACATCATAAAAAAAGCAGACCTATAATAAAATTGACTAAATTAATTGAGCAGATGAAAGAATTTTGATGAACAAACAGACTTCTTGGGATGATCAGAAATTCTTTTTAGTGGTTTTAGAAGAGGGGAGTTTCTCGGCAGCCGCTCGTAAATTATGCGTTACCCAACCTACTGTTCGAACACGTATAGAACAGCTTGAAAATCAGTTGGGAACTGTTTTGTTTAGCCGTTCTGTTCATGGCTTGAAACCGACAGAGCATGCTCTAGCTCTTGAACTGCCAGTTCGGGCTATGCAACGTGCTTCTGACCATTTTATGCGTACAGCAAGTGCCCCTCTAAATCTAATTGCAGGCAGTGTACGAGTGAGTGTATCGGAGTTCCTAGGCACGCTTGTTCTGCCTCAAATGCTCTCAAAATTCCGTTCACTTTACCCGGAAGTTAATATCGAAATATCTTTAAACAATGCTTCTGCCAACTTACTAGAGCAAGAAGTTGATCTGGCAATCAGGATGTATCCTCCTGTTCAGGAAGCGCTTGTAGCAAAAAAGGTTGGTGAGGTGCCATTGGGTCTATATGCACATCGAGATTATATACAGCGTAAAGGTTCCCCCATCTGTCTAGCAGATTTAAGTCAGCATGATCTGATAGGACCCGACCGTAATCTTCTTGAAAGAGAAATGATGAGGGTTTTTCTACCTGAAATAAAAAATGAACAATTCAAAATACGCACCGATAGTCATCCTGCTCAGTTCTCAGCAGTTAAAGCTGCTTTGGGAGTAGGTTTTATTCAGTGCCCTATAGCAAATCAATGCCCAGAGCTTGTTCAACTGCTTCCAGACCTAGAGATTCATCGATATGATCTATGGTTGGTCATTCATGAAGACTTTAGACAAATTCCAAAAATCAGAGCGCTTTTTGATTATTTGGCTAAAGCGTTTGCAGAGTATTTGGATGGGGAAGTTAGTTAATAAAAAGCCCAAGCAGTCAGGTGCTTGGGCCAGAAAAGGTAATTTATTTAAATTGAATTGAACCGTTTGCATTCACAGTAATTTTAGACTCACCAGCTGCCATGTCCTGAGCTGGAGCCGCCTCAGCAGCAGCAAACTTAGCCATGCTGGCACGCATTACAGGCTGAGGGAAATAGTTGCTAGTATTTAAGTTTAAGTTAACGAGCGTGTATTGGCTTTTATTCCAGGCTTGAGTCAACATTTGAGCACGTTGTTGAAAGTTTTTAGACGCTTCGACCATCAAATCATTTTCAACTTTTTTACGTTGCTCATCTGAAACTGTAAAATTAATTGATTGAGTTTGGAAGCTTTGTTGCAATTCATTGACTAACTGGCTTGCAGCTTTAAAGTCTTTACTTTCAAGACGAATTTCAGCGCGGCCACGCCATTCTTTTAGCTTATTACTGTCGTTATCGTAAATTGGGTAAGTGCTTTGAGCGCCAGTTTCCACTTTTACTTGCGGATATTTACGAGAAACAGCAAGTGCCTGATTCATCAATTGATTAATCTGATTTGAAAGTTCAGCTGGTTGCTTGTTACTTTTTTCAATATATAAAGTTGCGTGCATTTCATCATTAGAAACTTGACGAGAAGCTTCAGCTTGTACATTCACAATATTATAGTTCAAAGCATTATCATCCTGAGCGAAAACCAAAGGGCTAAGGAGAGAACCTAAAAGAAGGGTTGAAACAGCTAAAGTACGCATAATTTTTTCCTTTAAAAATTAATATAAATTTAATTTTTTTCATTAAGAAATGTTAAACATAAGTTATGCATAACTTTTGCAGATTTTGTGGCGTATTTGTAATATTTAGATCAGTTTTTTTAAATTTTGGTAAATATAAATTCTTTTAAAAATAAATACTTAAAATTAAAGTGTGTCAATGTAACTTAAAAAATCAAAGTAATATAAAAAAAGAATATTTTCTTTAGGTTGTCACATAGTATGATGATAATTCATCTTAACTATTGGGATGATACATTTTTTCAATAAGATTAGATGAGTAAAGTACATAAAAGACGTTTTTTTTCTTGTAAAATTAGGTATCATCGCGCTCCTAGTTACAAGATATAAAATAAGTGTCTTTACTAGTTCTATAAAGCACCGAGTCAAAGGACCAAAAGTCACCAGACTTATTTCTTTCTACCCCTATCAGAGATGGTAATCCGATATGAGCGTTACTTCCGTTAACCCTGCCACTAATGCTACTAACGAATATTATTTGACTCGCCAAAGTCAAATGGAATCAAATGTTCGTAGCTATCCACGTAAATTACCGTTAGCGATAGCGAAAGCACAAGGATGCTGGGTTACTGATGTTGAAGGTACAGAGTACCTTGATTGTTTAGCTGGGGCAGGTACATTGGCTTTAGGTCATAATCATCCTGCGGTGATTCAAAGTATTCAAGATACGTTGGCAAGTGGTTTGCCATTGCATACTTTAGACTTAACCACACCTTTAAAAGATGCATTCACTGAAGCATTGTTAGCATATTTACCTGGTGGTAAAGAAGAATATTGCTTGCAGTTCTGTGGTCCTGCTGGTGCAGACGCAACTGAAGCAGCAATTAAACTTGCTAAGACTTACACTGGCCGTAGTTCAGTGATCAGTTTCTCTGGCGGTTACCATGGTATGACCCATGGTGCACTTGCTATGACTGGTAACTTAAGTGCAAAAAATGCAGTTAACGGTTTAATGCCAGGCGTACAATTCATGCCATATCCGCATGAATATCGCTGCCCACTTGGTTTGGGTGGTGAAGCTGGTGTTGACGCTTTAACTTACTTCTTTGAAAACTTTATCGAAGATGTTGAAAGCGGTGTAACAAAACCGGCTGCTGTTATTCTTGAAGCGATTCAAGGTGAAGGCGGCGTAGTTACAGCTCCAGTAAAATGGTTGCAAAAAATCCGTGAAGTGACTGAAAAGCACAACATCGTTTTAATCTTAGACGAAGTTCAAGCTGGCTTTGCACGTTCAGGCAAAATGTTTGCATTTGAACATGCAGGTATTGAACCTGATGTTGTTGTCATGTCTAAAGCCGTAGGTGGTGGTTTACCACTTGCAGTATTAGGTATTAAACGTAAATTTGATGCTTGGCAACCTGCAGGTCACACCGGTACTTTCCGTGGTAACCAACTTGCTATGGGTACAGGTCTTGTTGTATTAAAAACGATTACTGAACAAAATCTTGCTCAAAATGCGCAAGAACGTGGCGATTATCTACAAGCTGAATTTAAAAAATTAGCTCAAGAATTCCCATGTATCGGTAACGTACGTGGTAGCGGTTTAATGATCGGTGTTGAGATTGTTGACGAGCGTAAGCAAGCTGATCGTATTGGTTCGCTTCCTGCGGATTCACAATTAGCTGCTGCAATTCAAACTGCTTGCTTCAACAATAAATTATTGCTTGAAAAAGGCGGTCGTAACGGCACTGTAATTCGTTTACTTTGTCCGCTTATCATCACTCAAGAAGAGTGTGTTGAAGTAATTGCTCGCTTTAAGAAAGCAATTGCAGAAGCATTGGTTGCAGTACGAGGCGCATAAATATGGTGGATTTTGCAGAACATCGTAAAGCGTTACTCTGCAATGATGCACAATCCATTGCTGACTATGAGTCAGCAATGGGCGAAGCGGTAAAAGCCGTTTCAGCATGGTTGCAAAATGAAAAGATGTACACAGGCGGTAGCATTAAAGAATTGCGTTCAGCGATTTCTTTCCAGCCTTCAAAAGAAGGTATGGGTGTACAAGAATCACTTCAACGTATGATTGAGCTTTTCTTAAATAAAAGCTTAAAAGTACATCATCCGCACTCATTAGCACATTTACATTGTCCAACGATGGTAATGAGCCAGATTGCGGAAGTATTGATCAATGCAACTAACCAGTCTATGGACTCATGGGATCAAAGCCCAGCCGGTTCATTAATGGAAGTTCAGCTCATTGATTGGTTACGCCAAAAAGTAGGTTATGGTTCTGGTCAGGCGGGTGTTTTCACTTCTGGCGGTACTCAATCTAACTTAATGGGTGTATTGCTTGCGCGTGACTGGTGCATTTCGAAAAACTGGAAAGACGAAAACGGTAATCCGTGGTCTGTACAGCGCGATGGTATTCCAGCTGAAGCAATGAAAAACGTCAAAGTCATTTGTTCTGAAAATGCGCATTTCTCTGTGCAAAAGAACATGGCAATGATGGGCATGGGCTTCCAGTCAGTTGTTACTGTTCCTGTGAATGAAAATGCACAGATGGATGTAGATGCTCTCGAAAAAACGATGGCGCATTTGCAATCAGAAGGCAAAGTAGTTGCTTGTGTCGTTGCGACAGCTGGTACTACCGATGCTGGTGCAATTGATCCATTGAAGAAAATCCGTGAAATTACCAATAAATATGGTTCATGGATGCATATCGATGCGGCATGGGGTGGTGCATTAATTCTGTCAACAGACTATCGTGCAATGCTTGATGGTATTGAGTTGTCTGACTCGATTACCCTCGACTTCCATAAGCACTATTTCCAAAGCATTAGCTGTGGCGCATTCTTGTTAAAAGACGAAGCGAACTATCGCTTTATGCACTACGAAGCTGAATATTTGAACTCTGCTTATGACGAAGAACATGGTGTACCAAACCTTGTTTCTAAGTCATTACAAACGACTCGTCGTTTTGATGCATTGAAATTGTGGATGACAATCGAATCACTTGGTGAAGACCTATATGGTTCAATGATTGATCATGGTGTAAAACTTACTCGTGAAGTTGCAGATTACATCAAGGCAACGACAGGCTTAGAGCTTTTAGTTGAACCACAGTTTGCTTCGGTATTGTTCCGTGTTGTACCACAAGGCTATCCAGCTGAGTTGATCGATAGCTTAAACCAAAACGTAGCAGATGAATTGTTTGCTCGTGGTGAAGCAAATATCGGTGTAACAAAAGTTGGTAATGTACAGTCATTGAAAATGACAACATTAAGCCCTGTTGTAACATTCGAAAACGTTAAAAACCTTTTAGGTCAAGTATTGGCTGAAGCTGACCGCATTAAAGATGCGATTGCTTCTGGTAACTATGTACCACCAATCGACTAATTGAGTTGATAACAAAAAAAGCCCGGTTTATTGCCGGGCTTTTTTATTACATATTATTTTTATTAAAAGCGTGTATCAAAAGAGTTATATATGCACAAACCATGCATATTTTTAAAAAACAAAAATAATTATGCATGATTTATGGGGAGCAAATTTCTTATTGTATTGGTATGTTCCCGATATTTTTGGTCGCATTGATATATCTATATCGTACTTACTTTAAATAATCCTGCTTTAACTGAAAATAAAGTAAGTGGCTGTAATTACAATTAAGACAAGGAAGAAGAAATGCAACAAGCGAATATGCTCAATGAATTTAAACTCATTATTGGCGGTCAACTTTGTTCAGGTGAACAAGGTGAACTAGAAATTATTAACCCTGCTACTGGCTTAACGGCTGCCCATTGTGCAAAAGCATCGGTTGAGCAAGTGAATCAAGCAGTGAGTGCGGCTAAACAGGCATCTAAAGCATGGCAAATGGCGTCACACGATGAACGTAAATCAATTTTAAGCAAGATAGCTGACGGTATTGAGAAGCATGCAGAAATGCTCGCAGAGCTGGTTGTGCTTGAACAGGGTAAGCCATTGGCACTCGCGCAAATGGAAGTGCAGGGCGCAATTGGCTGGACTCGTTATGCAGCTGCTATGGATTTACCTGTTGAAATTATCGAAGACAGTGAAGCCAAGCGTATTGAACGTCATCGTCAACCATTAGGTGTAGTGGCTTCAATTACCCCTTGGAACTGGCCACTCATGATTGCGGTCTGGCATATCATGCCTGCATTACGCGCTGGTAACGTTGTCATTAGCAAACCTTCTGAATACACACCACTATCAACTTTGCGTTTATGTGAAATCATTCAGCAAGAAGTTCCGGCTGGTGTTATTTCAATTGTGGTGGGTGCTGGCGAGATTGGTGAAGCACTATCTTCCCATCCTGATGTACAAAAAGTTGTGTTTACGGGTTCAACAAGAACTGGGCAGCACATCATGACGGGTGCAGCTCAACAACTAAAACATTTAACTTTAGAGCTGGGTGGTAATGATGCGGGTATTGTATTACCTGATGCAAATATAGATGAAATTGCAGCTAAGATTTTCAATACTGCATTTTTAAATGCGGGTCAAACGTGTGCTGCGTTAAAACGTTTATATGTACATGAAAGTCAATACGATGCTTTATCCCAAAAATTAGCTGACATTGCCAATGCTCAGATTGTTGGCGATGGAATGGAGCCTTCTACAACATTTGGTCCAGTACAAAACCAAATGCAATATAATAAGGTGAAAGCTCTTATTGCAGAAGCAATTGAACAAGGTGCAAAAGCACTTTCTGGTCAACAGCAATTACCAGAGCAGGGCTACTTTATTGCGCCTACTATTTTGACTGAAGTTTCTGAATCTTGCCGTGTGGTCCAAGAAGAGCAATTTGGTCCAGTGTTACCTATCTTAAAATATACAGATATCAACGATGCAATTGCTCGCGCCAATGATAGTGAATTTGGTTTAGGTGGATCCATTTGGTCTTCTGACATTAAAGCTGCTCAGGTTTACGCTACTCAGCTTCAATGCGGTACTGTTTGGGTCAATACACATGCCGAGGTTCTCCCTCATGCACCTTTTGGTGGCTGGAAAATGTCAGGCTTAGGTGCTGAGTTTGGTTTGGAAGGCTTGCTTGAAAACACGATTGGGCAAACACTACATATTAGTAAAGTCTAAATATTAATTTTAAGGCGGATGATAGATCCGCCTTTTTATTCTAAATTATTTTATTAAAAGCCTAACTTGCTTAAGTCGTGTGATGGTAGCCGTGACTTTTAGGTTTGATCAAAAAATGATTCTGTTCTTTGATTTTTTTAAGAACAATGTAAGACTTTATGTGGCCAATAAAATTATAAGAAAGCAATCTTTCAGTCACAAATTGAGAAAGCTGTTCTAAATTCTCTGCAACTACTTTTAAAATAAAATCAGCATCGCCACTAATTGAAAATGCATCTTGAATGTTATCTTCAGCTTCAATTAATTCTTGAAAAGCCTGCTGAGATTTTGCCTCGTGTGTTCTTAAATTAATGTGAATCATCGCTGTGACTTCCAGTCCTAGCGCTTGTTGCTGGATGCGGGCGGTGTAACCTAAAATTATGCCTTTTTGCTCAAGTAGCTGTCTTCTTCTAGAACATTGGGAAGCAGATAAACCAATTAAATCTCCAACTTCCTGATTGGTGAGCCGTCCATTCTTTTGTAATGCCTGAATGATTTGCCAGTCGAACTTATCCATTGCATAAAATCCTTTTATGATACACAAATCATGTATTTTTATTAAAATGCGTTTTCATTATGCACGAAATCTAAAAGGTAGATGAAATATTATTTTTCTATGGAATAAAAATTGGTCTCAAAGGATATAGAGCAATGTTCATAGAAATCGGTGACTTTTTAAATCTTCGTCTAAAACAAATGGGTATCCAGCATCTCTTTGGTGTACCTGGTGATTTTAACCTCTCATATCTCGAACAAGTTGAAGCAGATCCAGAACTCGAATTTATTGGAAATTGTAATGAATTAAATGCTGCCTATGCAGCAGATGGTTATGCACGAATTAACGGTTTTTCTGCCTTGGCAACCACATATGGGGTAGGTGACTTAAGTGCCATTAATGGCATTGCTGGTGCCTATGCAGAAAATGTGCCTCTTATTCATATTTCTGGTATTCCTCCTTTACATGCAGTTCAAAAAGGTACTTTGATCCACCATACGTTGGTTGATGGTAACTACGACAATATTATGAACTGCATGAAAGAGTTCACAGTTGCTCAAACACGTTTAACTCCGGCAAATGCAGCCTTTGAAATTGACCGTGTATTACGTCAGTGTTTTCTTGATCGCCGCCCTGTACACATTCAATTACCTGGAGATATTACTCACGTTAAAATTGAAGTGTCTGAGCGTCCGCTCAACCTAAGTTATCCAGCTGTTGAACCTGAATTATTGCAAACTGTGGTGAGCAAACTCTGTGACATTATTGCGAATGCGCAAAGCCCAGCACTTCTTATTGATAATGAAGCTTCAGTTTTTGGTGTAACTTCACTTTTAAATGATTTATCTCAAAAATGCTCAATTCCATTTGCTGGTATGAATACTGCAAAAAATATTATGGATGAGGGTTCACCGCGTTACATCGGTACTTATGTGGGTGGGGCAAGCCAGCCACATGTTAAAAATATCATTGAACAATCTGACTGCCTAATTGGTATTGGCGCACGTTTTACAGACGTAGGTTCAGCTGTATTTACTCATCAAATTGCAACTAAGAACTATATTGAAATTAAATCTTATGGTCTGAATATTTTTGGTCAGGATTTTCCAGGCATTGAGATTGGACAATTACTTGTTGAGTTAAATAAAAAAGTTGCACCGCGTAAAGCAACTAAACCTGTTCTTGAAAAACAACCTCAAAAAGCCTTTGAAGCCCCAGCACAACAAAAGCTAAGCCAAGATGTACTTTGGAACTATATTGCAGGTTTTTTAAAAGAAGACGATGTGATTATTGGAGAGGTTGGAACTTCAAACTCAGCTTTATCTGGTTTAAAACTTCCTGCTACAGCTAAATATATTGCTCAGCCACTTTGGGGTTCAATCGGTTATACCTTACCGGCTTTACTTGGTAGTTTGCTAGCTGCTCCTGAACGCCGTCAAATTCTATTTATTGGCGATGGCTCATTCCAGCTTACGGTACAAGAGCTCTCTACAATTATTCGTCACGGTTTAAAACCCATTATTTTCTTGCTGAACAATGGCGGTTACACCATTGAGCGATTAATCATGGGCGAAAACGCTGCCTATAACGATGTACAAAACTGGAAATATACTGAAATTCCAGCCGTATTTAACGGTAAAAAAGGCCATACCACCTATGTGGTTGAAACTGCTGGACAGCTAAAGAGTGTTTTAGACAATGTTCATCAGAATGATCAATTAACGTTTATTGAATTAAAACTACCAGCAATGGATGCGCCGGTGAGTTTGAAAAAATTTGCTTCTGTGATTGCTCGTTTTGATTACGGTGATCGCGGTTACGAAATTTTAAAGGAGCGTTCCCAGCCTATTAAATGTAAGGATGCAAGCTCGTTTTAAATAGAAGACAGGACAAGTCTTCTCAAAAATTAAATGGACTCATATTAAAGCAAACTTATGTCCGAAGGTCGGTTTCTGGCCTTCGGATATGGTGCTGAATAAAGGTGTACAGGAAGTGACACCAACATTGGAGATAATGTTATGGATGCAAACAATAAGCACGAGTTAAAACAAGGCTTATCCAATCGGCATATTCAACTCATCGCACTCGGAGGGGCGATCGGAACAGGGTTATTCTTAGGTCTTTCTCAAACGATTAAACTGGCAGGTCCTTCAATTTTATTGGGATATGCAATTGCTGGAATTATCGCTTTCTTAATTATGCGTCATTTAGGTGAAATGGTTGTTGAAGAACCAGTAAGCGGTTCATTCAGTTATTTTGCCAATAAGTACTGGGGCAAAATGGCTGGTTTTATGTCTGGCTGGAACTACTGGGTGTTGTATGTACTGGTAAGCATGGCTGAACTCAGTGCAATTGGAACCTTCATTCAGTTTTGGTGGCCTGAAATTCCCACTTGGCTGACTGCCTTATTTTTCTTTATTTTAATTAACGGCATTAACTTGGTAAATGTCCGCTTTTTTGGGGAATCCGAATTCTTATTTTCCTGCATTAAGATTGTTGCAATTTTAAGCATGATTGGTTTTGGTACCTATCTCTTATTTACAGGTTCTGCTGGTCCGCAAGCAGGTATTGCAAATTTATGGCAACACGGTGGTTTCTTTCCGCACGGAATTCACGGTTTTGTCATGGCTTTGGCTGTCATTATGTTTGCATTTGGTGGCTTAGAATTAATTGGTATTGCTGCGGCTGAAACTAAAAAACCTGAAACGACTATTCCAAAAGCAGTCAACCAGATTGTTTACCGTATTTTAATTTTCTATATCGGTGCGATTGGGATCTTACTGTGCCTTTACCCTTGGAATATGGTTGCAGAAGGCGGTAGCCCATTTGTAATGATTTTCCAGTCATTAAATAGTAATGGTGTTGCGAACGTTTTAAACTTTGTGGTCTTGATTGCTGCCATTTCAGTTTATAACAGTTGTATTTATTGTAATAGCCGCATGTTGCATGGTTTAGCAGAGCAGGGTAATGCCCCAGCTATCTTGAAGAAAGTAAACAGTCGAGGCATTCCAGTTCCAGCAGCAGTAGTATCTGCATCAATCACAGCAATATGTGTGGTTGTGAACTATCTGATTCCAGGTCAAGCTTTTCAGCTCTTTATGATGCTTGTTGTGGCTGCACTTGTCATTAACTGGCTCATGATTTCAGTGACTCATTTGAAATTCACTAAAGCAATGAAATTGCAAAAACGTCAAACCAAATTCCAAAGCATTCTTAGCCCATGGAGTAATTATTTAACCATTAGCTTTGTATGCTTTATTCTTATTATTATGGCAATGACGCCAGATATGAGACTTGCTGTTATTTTAGGTCCAATTTGGTTGGCTGTTTTAGCGCTTACGTATTTCTTAAAATATCGTAAAAAAATGGTTGCGATGCCAGAAGTACAATCGAGTTGATCGTTTAAATTGACAATGATATTGCGGTTACCTGACTTAGAGTAGGTAACCCTTTATCTTTTGTCATATTATTTTCATGTTACAAAGAAATTATTATTTTTAGAAATATTTTAATAAAAACGTCCTTAATCAAAAAATATTTTAATCATTAAACTAAAGATAACTAAATTATCGTTTTTTAATACATTTATAACATCTTTGTTTTTTATATTTTATAAATACAAAAATCTTATATTTTTAACGAGTGTAATAATACAGACTAATATACAAGGTAAAATACCCACTAGGATTGAATTAAATATTTGATAATAGATAAAAAATAATAATGTGACAATTAACAATATCGAAATCATTAAAGCGTCATCATACTGTAACTTAATTGTCATATTTTCTATTCACAATGCAGCTATCGAAGAGCGTACAAGCACTCAACAAAAAGTGACGTACAACCTATTGCATTAATGAGAGAGAACAGAATGCGCTTAAATCCACGTCAAATCGCAATTGCGTTAGCAGTAACTGGGGCAGCTGTAACAACGACTGCAAATGCAGCTCGTGATACGATTCAAATTGCTGGTTCTTCAACTGTATTACCATTTGCCAGCGTTGTAGCTGAAGAGTTTGGTAATACTTTTCCTCAATTTAAAACTCCTGTAGTTGGTTCTGGCGGTTCTTCTGCTGGTTTAAAACAATTCTGTCAAGGCGTTGGCGATAACACAATCGACGTTGCAAACGCTTCTCGTAAAATTAAAAGCACTGAAATTGAAGCTTGTAACAAAGCTGGTGTAAAACAAATTCAAGAAATCAAAATTGGTTACGACGGTATCGTATTTGCGTCTAACTCACACAAAGCAGCTTATAAATTAAAACCTTACCATGTGTTTGCTGCTTTAGCTGCACAGTTACCTTCAAAAGGTAAATTGGTTCCAAACCCATATACAAACTGGAACCAGATTGATAAATCTCTTCCAAATGAGCCAATTACACTTGTAATTCCTGCATCTAACCACGGTACTCGTGAAGTTTTCCAAGAGAAAATGGTTGATGCTGGTTGCGAATCTTATGAATACTTCAAGAATCTAGATAAAGATGCTCAGAAGAAAGCATGTTCTACTTTCCGTAAAGATGGTCGTGTAATTGAAATTGCTGGTGACTACACAGAAACATTGGCTCGCTTAAAGACTTCTCCAAGTGCAGTAGGTGTGTTTGGTTTAAGTTTCTATGATATGAACCGTGACAAGTTACGTGTAGCGACAGTAAACAATGTTGTTCCTTCTGAGAAAACTGTATTGAACGGTACATACCCTGTATCTCGTCCATTGTTCTTCTACGTGAAAGGCGAACATTTAAAATCAGTTAAAGGCTTACCGCAATATGTAGAATATTTCGTAAGCAAGAAAGCAACAGGTAAAGGTTCTAAAGCTGAGCGTGATGGCTTAATCGCAATGTCTGATGCTGAACGTGCAAAAGTTTTGGCTGACTTTAAAGCAGGTAAAACTGTTAAATAAGTTAGTTTGAATGAGGGCTGGTGATCTTGAGAGTTCATCAGCCTTTTTGTCTAACTTGTTTTTTCCAAATTATGACAATTGAGAAAACAGTGGAGAGTACATGAATCTGCTACTTATCGGTGTGTTGTTGGCCCTTGTGGCAATCGCATATCAACTTGGGCTAAGAAAGAGCCGTAGCCTAGCAGGTAAGGGAAGCAACTCGGCGACGTTACATTCTCGTCCTGGTTATTATGGTGCACTGGTTGGACTTTGGTGCGGTATCCCTGCTTTTTTAATTCTGATCATTTGGAGCTTGGTTGAACCAAGTATTTTAAACCATATTATTTTTAATAATATTCCTGCGTCTATAAGTGCTTCACTTGATGAGGCTGGCAGAAGTGTATTAGTTGACCGTGTTCAAGCCATTGCTTCAGGTTTTGGGGTAAGTGACAAACCGGCAGCCTATGAATTAGCGGCTGCTCAACAGTTCGCAAAATTTCAAACCATTGGCTCTTTTGCCAAATTCGCTGTTGTCGTTTGTGCAGCTTTATTGGGGTTAGTTTGGGCAAAGAAAAAAATTAATCAACAATATCGTGCGCGTAACCAAGTTGAACGTGCCATTAATGTTGCTTTGATTTTATGTTCTGGCGTTGCGATTTTAACAACCATCGGTATTGTGATGTCGATGTTTGGCGAAGCAATGCACTTCTTCCGTTTTGTAAGCCCACTTGATTTCTTCTTTGGGACAGAGTGGAACCCAGGCTTTAGTACTTCAGGTAATGTTGAAGGTAGTTATGGTTTACTGCCATTACTTTGGGGCACACTCATGGTCAGCGGCATCGCCTTATTGGTTGCTGTACCTGTAGGACTCATGATTGCTATTTATTTAGCTGAATATGCTTCGCCATGGTTACGTTCATGGGCAAAACCAACAATTGAAGTTTTAGCGGGTATTCCAACAATTGTTTATGGTGTTTTTGCCATGATGGTTATTGGACCATTTTTCAAGACAGCTGGTGCTTATGTGGGTCTTGAAATTAACGCGACCAGTGCTTTAACTGCTGGTTTCGTGATGGGGATTATGATTATCCCGTTTGTTTCTTCTTTATCAGACGACATTATTACCCAAGTACCTCGTGCATTACGTGACGGTTCTTTAGGACTTGGAGCAACTAAGTCTGAAACAATTCGTCAAGTCGTTTTACCCGCTGCGTTACCAGGTATTACGGGCGCCTTTTTATTAGCTGTCTCTCGTGCCGTAGGGGAAACCATGATCGTGGTTTTGGCCGCAGGGAATAGTCCACTTTTACATGCAAATCCATTTGAAGCTGTTTCGACAGTGACCGTTACGATCGTAAAACAGTTAACAGGTGATACTGACTTTGCCAGCCCACAAGCTTTGGTTGCATTCGCGTTAGGTCTAACACTCTTTGTGATTACCTTATGTTTAAACATTGTTGCACTGTACATTGTGCGTAAATACCGTGAGCAATACGAATGAGTACATCAAATACATCGTCTCCTATGGATCAGAACGTATTTGATCCAAAAGTTGCTGCTGAATTAAGTGAACGACGTAAACAAGTCATCGAAAAATCTTTGGCTAAACGTCATCGTAAAGAAAAAGCTTTTCGTTATGCTGGGTTCTCGGCAGTCGTAATTGGACTTGCATTCGTTGCACTATTGTTTAGCAGTATTTTGGCAAAAGGTTTACCTGCTTTTTGGCAAACGAGTATGAATGTTCCAATTTACTTTGATCCGAAAGTGATTGATGCAGGTCCGGTGCCTGTTCGTGGGCAGGGGGAAACACCTGCACATTATCAAGAGCGTTATATCGACTGGCAAACCAAAATGGGTATGGTCGATTGGGATGGCATTATTGTAAATGGAATGATTGCCAAAGACCCTGCACTTGCTAGCCAGCGTGATTACTTAAGTAGTCTTTATGCAAGTTCAGAGGCTTATCGTTTACGTGATATGGTTTTTGCGAACCCATCACTCATTGGTAAGAAAGAAAATCTTAATTTCTTGGGCGATGCCAATGTCGATGTCTGGTTAAAAGGTAATATTGATCGTTCATTACCAGATGATCAGCAACAGCTTGATCCGGAAGTGCGTAAACTTGCAGATGAGCTAAAAGCAAAAGGTGTTCTTGAAAATACGTTCAATTTGAACTTGTTTAAGAATCCAGACTCGCGTAGTTCACCAGCAATTAGTGGTCTTGCAGGTGCATTCATGGGGTCATTATTCATGATGCTGATTGTGATCATTATTGCAATTCCAATTGGCGTTGCCAGCGCAATCTATCTTGAAGAATTTGCTCCAAAGAATTTTATTACAGACATTATTGAAGTCAACATCAATAACCTTGCTGCTGTTCCTTCAATTGTGTTTGGTTTACTCGGTGCAGCAATTTTTATTGGCTGGATGCATTTGCCTTTATCTGCTCCGTTAGTGGGTGGTTTAGTTCTCAGTTTAATGACATTACCAACAGTCATTATTACTACTCGTGCTTCATTAAAAGCAGTACCACCTTCTATTCGACAAGCTGCACTTGGTTTGGGAGCTTCTAAATTTCAGACCATTTTCCACCACGTTTTACCATTAGCTTTGCCAGGCATTATGACCGGCGCAATTATTGGCGTTGCTCACGCACTTGGTGAAACAGCACCTTTACTTTTAATCGGAATGAGTGCATTCGTTGCAAGTATTCCAACAACCCCATTTGATCAAGCAACAGCGTTACCTGTCCAAGTTTACTTATGGCAAGGTAATGAGTTGCGTAACTTCTTCGAAGGCCGTACTGCCGCTGCGATTATCGTACTCCTTGCATTAATGATTGGTTTAAACAGTCTTGCAATTTGGTTACGTAAAAAGTTCGAAGTGCGTTGGTAATAGAGGATAAATCATGAATACTATTGATATTACGAATTCCTTAGAAAAGGATAAGTTAGTGAACACTGAACAATCTCAATTTACAGATAAATCGCAAAATCATGGCACTTCGTATGTTTCGCATTTTGAACCACATACTTCAAAAAAGCAGAACTCAACCGAAATCAAAATTAGTGCACAAGATGCCCATGTTTATTATGGTGATTTTGAAGCGATTAAGGGTATTGACCTCGATATTTACCAAAACGAAGTTATTGCTTTTATTGGACCGTCAGGTTGTGGTAAATCTACCTTTCTTCGTACGATAAACCGTATGAATGACACCATTGATGGTTGTCGTGTAACAGGTAAGATTACACTTGATAACCACAATATTTATGACCCAAACCTTGATGTCGTATTATTGCGTGCTCAGGTAGGTATGGTGTTCCAGAAGCCAAATCCATTCCCTAAAACTATTTTTGATAACGTAGCTTATGGTCCTAAACTTCATGGTCTAGCACGTGATAAATATGATCTTGAAGAAATTGTTGAAAATAGTTTGCGTAAAGCGGGTTTATGGGACGAAGTGAAAGATCGTTTGAATCAACCGGGTACTGGTTTGTCAGGTGGTCAGCAGCAACGTTTATGTATTGCACGTACGATTGCAGTAAGTCCAGAAGTCATTTTAATGGATGAGCCATGTTCTGCGCTTGACCCAATTGCTACAGCAAAAATTGAAGAATTGATTTCTGAATTGTCGAATCAATATACAATTGTAATTGTGACTCACTCTATGCAACAAGCAGCACGTGTTTCAGATCGTACTGCCTATTTCCATTTAGGTGATTTGATCGAAGTCAACTCAACTGAAAAAGTCTTTACTCAACCTGACCATCAGTTGACGGAAGCCTATATTACTGGACGCTTCGGTTAATTAGTAATTGATATAAGAAAAAGAGCCATGTGCTCTTTTTTTTTATTTTATAAATGAAAATGACTCTATTTTGCAAAATCGCTATTGAATTTTAATCAAAAGGACCACATCTTAAGGCTATAAAAGATAACTTATGAGCTTAGAATTTTATGTTATTCCATTTGCCTAAACTCCCTGCAGAAATACGTGTTAGTCATTTAAATGCACGTGTAAATGAACAGAGAAAAAAAATTGCACAAACTACTGCAAGCCGTTTAGAACTTTTACAATTGGCTCAACAACTTGCTAAAGAAGCTAAAATCCGCCGTAAAAATAATCAGAAAATCTTTGTGTTGGATTTTAAAGGTGATATTCAAGCTTCAGCAGTTGAAAACATACGAGAAGAAATTACTCTCATTTTAGCAACTGCTAAAGCAGGGCGTGACCGCGTTGTAGTTCGCCTTGAAAGCCCCGGCGGCATGGTACATGGTTATGGTCTAGCAGCAGCTCAATTGGTGCGCTTACGCGATGCAGGGTTCCATCTGACTATCTGTGTAGACAAAGTAGCAGCGAGTGGCGGCTATATGATGGCATGTATCGCAAATGAAATTATTACTGCTCCATTTGCTATTGTGGGTTCAATTGGTGTTGTTGCTCAAGTTCCAAATTTTAATCGCCTTTTAAAAGAACATAATGTTGATTTTGAGCTTTATACAGCAGGGCAATATAAGCGTACTGTGACTATGTTTGGCGAAAATACCCCAGAAGGTAAAGCAAAGTTTGAAGAAGAGCTTCAACAGACTCATGTGTTATTTAAGCACTTTGTAGAAAAGTATCGACCACAGCTTAATGTTGATAAAGTCGCTACAGGTGAACATTGGTATGGTGAAGATGCGCTTAATCTTAACCTTGTTGATAAATTACAAACATCTGATGAGTATCTATTAGCTTTATTAGCACAGCATGATGTCTATGTGATTAACACTCGTAGAAAAGCGACCTTAGGTGAAAAGTTGGGTTTGCAAGCGGCACAAATGGCAGATAGTTTGATTCCAGCTGTAATGAATAAAGTGGTAGATAGCTTGGCGAAAGCTAATTCAACTTTAGTTCAACTACGCGATAGTAGATTTTAATTAAGCTAAATTTTTTGAAATAGAGAGTACCTGCATGGGTGCTCTTTTTTTTATGTGAGTGATGAAAGAAATTTGATTAATATTTGTTTAAGTTTCAATTGTAAAAGTTATAGTTAACTTTTCACTTTTGAGCTTCTGTGATGTCAAAAACATGGTCACACATTGATATTCTAATACGCATTTTACATATAATTATTATGCTTGGCTTTATTGGTGCTTATTTTACAGGAGATAATGAAGATCTACACCAAGTCCACATGATGTTTGGTTACATACTTCTGATTAGTATTACCGCGCGAGTGATCTGGCATTTTGTAAGCCCACGTATTTCAAGTACCACACCGTTTGGTATTAAAAAGCGAAGTAACATAGCAATAAATGCGATTAAAAAATCTTTGAGTCATGCAAATTTAAAGAATATTTTTTCTAAAAATTCAATTCATTCAATCAGTGTTGCACTTTTTCAAGTTTCAATTGTACTTATTTTTCTCGTGATTCCCATTGTGGTAGGACTAGGGTATGCGACTGAGCATGTTAATTTTTCTTTGAAAGACTTACATGAATTTTTTGCAAACTTGTTTTTAGCTTTGGTTTTGTTACATGTTTCAACTCTTATTCTAAATAGCATTTTCGCAAAACGTTTTCAGGGCTGGAGCATGCTAAAAATCACCTTATCAGATACGAAAATAACTAAATTGGCTGCATTATTTCTTTTGATTGTGATAGGCACTTTTAGCTTCTTTTACTTACGAATGTAAATGATGGCCTTAATATATGAGAAATTTAGTAAATATTCGAACAGGGCGATATTT
The DNA here is from genome assembly GCF_052824995.1 of Acinetobacter sp. 1124_18A. Taxonomy (NCBI): domain Bacteria; kingdom Pseudomonadati; phylum Pseudomonadota; class Gammaproteobacteria; order Moraxellales; family Moraxellaceae; genus Acinetobacter; species Acinetobacter sp. 1124_18A. The sequence continues at coordinate 273,254 of NZ_VTDF01000001.1, forward strand.
AAGGTTGATATGAATTTTATGGGGGAGTAGATATTTTAATTAAAAGTCAAAAATAATTATTGATAAACATACTTTTTGAATTGTGATAAACACATGGTTTTGATATTTTAAACAGCAATAAAATAGCTTTTAGATGAATCATTTAAAAAGTTAGACATTTAAAAATATAACTGAAATTCAGGATAGGAAATAATGACAAGAATAATTGTGGCATCCAAAGAGGGTTTGGACGTTCTGCAAGATGGTCAGCTCAATAAAGTGGTTTTAAACCAACCTACTATTATTCAAATTGGTGTAAGTCAAAAAGATATTGCATCAATGGAAAAGCAAGGTGGAAGTCTTATCATCCATTTAAAAAATGGAGAAACTCTTGTTTTAGAAAATTTCTTTAATGAAGCAACAAATACAACAGACCATTCACTTGTTTTTCCGACTGAACATGGAAAATTTGTTGAAGCACAATTCGATGCACAAGGTAAGGTTATAGATTATACAGGTCTAAACCATGTCACAGATTTAGCCTATACAAGCACTAGTCAACCAGCTTCATCAATGGCAGTTGATGATTCTCCAACCTTTTCGATGGGCAATGTCCTTAAAGCAGGCTTAGCAGTTTTAGCTGCTGAAGGTTTATACCTTTGGGCTTTTGATAAAGATGACAAAGATGATTCACCTGTTGATGTCCCAAACACTGCGAAACCAACAGAAGTAAAGCTTGCAGATGATGCTGTTACAGTGACTGGTAAGGCAGAGGCTAATGCAAAAATCTACATTAGAGACTTGAATGGAAATACGATTGCTTCTAGTACTGCCGATGCAAATGGTAATTTTACGATTAAGCTCGATAAGCCTTTGACAGATGGAAATAAATTAAATGTTTTAGCTCAAAATGGGGGAGGTAAAGAGTCTAGTGCTTATTCTATTACAGGTCCAAAAGATACTATTGCTCCAGATGCTCCACAAGCCCAGTTAAGTGAAGATGGCTCGATCTTGGATGGTAAGGCTGAACCCGATGCAAAGGTTTTCATTTATGATGCTAATGGCAAATTGATAGATACTGTAAAAGCAAATTCAGATGGGAAATTTTCTTACAAATTTACTCCGCCATTGACGAGTGATGCGGGTGGTAAAGTTGTAGCTGTAGATAAAGCGGGAAATGAATCTGAGCCAACTAAAATCATTGCTGGAAAGGACACTTTCGCTCCAGATGTTCCTTTAGTTGAAGTGAATAAAGAAGGAACAGTAGTTGAAGGAATAGCTGAGGCGAACGCAAAAGTTCAGATAAAAGATGCTGATGGTAAGGTAATTGGAGCTGGTACGGCAAATGCGCAGGGTGAATTTCAAATTACGCTTTCTTCTGCCTTAAAAGAATCGCAAAAGGCGACAATCACTGTTGAAGATGCAGCGGGTAATACCTCTAAGCCTTTAGAAATTAAATCTGGCTACGACACTATTGCACCGGATAAACCTACAGCTCAAATTAATGCAGATGGAACAACGGTAACGGGAACTGCCGAAGCTAATGCAAAAATAGAAATTAAAAACTCAGCAGAAAAGGTTATTGGTACTGGTACAGCAGATGCGAATGGTAAATTTACAATTACGATTTCTCCTGCTTTAACTGATAATAAGACTGCGGAAGTTACCGCAATAGATGGCGCAGGTAATAGTTCTGGAGCATTTGAGGTAACAGGTACAAAGGATACAACACCTCCTGATAAACCTACATTTAATAGCGTGTATAATGATAATGGGACTACTTTAAAACAAATTACTCCTAACTCAGAAACTGATGATGCAACTCCAAAAATTACTGTCAAAGTTGAACCCAATGCAACCTTAACTATCTATGATAATGGGGTCGTAATTTCGGTTCTTAAAGTTGGTCAGGTAGGTGCCAATAATCTATGGTCATTTACACTTGATAAAGATTTAGCTGTTGGGAAACATACAATTACTTTAATTCAAACAGATGCAGCAGGTCTTCCCAGTGAAGAGAGTGGATCATTTACCTTTTATGTGGTCGCACCAAAAGTGGCGAGTACGAGTGAAATTGTCAGTAGTGATATAAATGATGTTGTCCCTTCTGTAGCGGATAGTGTCGGATTAAATACATTAAAGCTAGTGGAAAACACAACCAATGAAACGACTGGTCAGCAGCAAAAATCTGTGTCATTAGATGATTTATTAAAAAGCTCTTCACCTGATGCTTCTGACCCGATCGCAAAAATTTTATCTGCAACAGAGTCTAAACCAGTGGTGAATGAGCAGATTGACGTAAATAATACAGTGAGTGATGCCACAACTAATCTAGAACAGCTTCTACCAAATACGGCTTCTTCAGCTTTATCAAATCTGTTGGATCAAACTTATCCGGTAGTCTAAAAAAACCTTAAAAAAGCGCTCATTGAGCGCTTTTTTTATTTATGAATGATTTATTTTAGGTGCTTTTATAAGAGCCGCAAGTCCATACAGAATTGCACCAATTGTTGCTAATAGCATATCTTTATGGGCATCCCACATATCGCCTTGTTGGCCATTATAATTCTCAGCTTGCTCTGGTGATAAACCAATGGCAATCGCCCATTCAATGAGTTCATAAAAAACACTAGATGCCATGACGAACTGGACCACAAGTAAAAACAGAGTGAAAGGCCGCGCTGTCGGTAACCAAACCTGAAAAACTCGATAAATAAGAGGGTAGAGTAAAACACCATAGGCAAGATGAACTAAACGATCATACATGTTGCGGGACCATCCCATGTATTGATCTAGATTAAAATGGAATATGTGTTGAATCCAGTCATTGTACGGAACATATGAATACAGGTAGTGTGCACCGATAATATGGATAAGCAAAAAACCTAAATAGAAAGTAAAACTTAAAAAATCGAGACCAATCTTTTTAAAAATAATAAATAAGAGAACTAACATAAAAACTGTACCCACCTGATGAAGTAAATAAGCTTCAAATTCAAGGGGCTGGATGCCAGACAATATGATAGCAATAAAAATAATGCCAAGAGCAATATAGTGTTTAAGTTTGAATTGTTTTTCGATCATTTTAGAAATATAACTTTATTGTGCTTTATATCAGTGTAATAAAAAAGCGAAGCCGAAGCTCCGCTTTTTATGAAATTTTTAATTAGATTTTGCTAATTAAATCGTTAATTTGTTTAGCTTGTTCAGCTGCATTACCTGTGTAAGTTGCAGGAGTAAGTTCAGCTAAACGTGCACGCTCTTCGCTTGGTACTTGAGAAAGTTCATCACCATTTACGAAGTTAACCATCATGTCGCGAGTCATTGCTTGACCACGAGTTAATGCTTTTAACTTTTCATATGGCTTTTCAACGTTATAACGACGCATAACAGTTTGAATTGGCTCTGCTAAAACTTCTTGAGCTTGATCAAGATCTTCAAGTAAGCGGTTTGCATTGAGCTCAAGTTTACCAACACCTTTTAAACACGCATCAAAAGCAATTAAACTTTGCGCAAAACCAACACCCATATTACGAAGTACAGTAGAGTCAGTTAAGTCACGCTGCCAGCGAGAAATTGGTAATTTTTCGCCTAAGTGCGCTAATACAGCATTCGCAATACCTAAGTTACCTTCAGAGTTTTCAAAGTCAATTGGGTTAACTTTGTGTGGCATAGTTGAAGAACCAACTTCACCATCTTTCAATCTTTGTTTGAAGTAACCTAAAGAAATGTAGCCCCATACGTCACGGTTAAAGTCGATTAAAATCGTGTTAAAGCGACGTAACGCATCAAACAACTCTGCCATGTAGTCATGTGGTTCGATTTGTGTCGTGTACGGGTTGAATGCTAAACCTAAAGATTCAACAAAAGCTTGAGCATGTGCAGCCCAGTCAACATCTGGGTAAGCAGAAAGGTGAGCATTGTAGTTACCTACAGCGCCATTGATTTTGCCTAGTAGCTCAACATTTTCAAATTGTTTAATTTGGCGAGCTAAACGGTATGCAACGTTCGCCATTTCTTTACCCAAAGTTGTTGGGCTTGCAGTTTGACCATGCGTGCGTGACAACATTGGTTGTTCAGCGTGAGTCGTTGCCAAAGCAGAAATCGCATTTAAAATTTGCTTCATGCTTGATACTAAAACTTCGCGACCGTTTTTAAGCATTAATGCATGAGACAAGTTGTTGATGTCTTCTGAAGTACATGCAAAGTGAATGAACTCACCAGCATTTTGTAATTCAGTAATACCTGCAATTTTCTCTTTTAAGAAATACTCAACAGCTTTTACATCATGGTTAGTTGTGCGCTCAATTTCTTTAATGCGGTTAGCATCTTCTTCAGAAAAGTTGCTAACAATTGCATCTAGAGCTGCATTTGTTTCATTTGAGAAAGGAGCAACTTCAACAATTTCTGGACGGTTAGAAAGCGCTTGTAACCAACGCACTTCTACAGTGACACGAGCATGAATTAAACCAAACTCAGAAAGAAAAGGGCGTAGCGCATCACATTTGCTGGCATAACGTCCATCTAATGGTGATAGTGCGGTTAAAGCGTTCATAACGATTCCTTAATGTTGGAATAAACATAAAACAAAAAATAATCTCTTTACAGCCTTAGATGACTTGGTACTGTAAACGAGCAAGTGCCTGAATATCCTGTAGCAATTTACGTTTGCTAAAAATCATGTTCCACGAACTACCACCGAGTTGTCGCCATAAATGGGCCATTTGCAAGCCAGTAAACAGACAAGCACGGATGCGGTTAGTATGGTTGGTATCTTTAAATGCTTCTGCATTACCACGAACGAGAATGCGAGGGTTAATCTGCCCAGCAGTATCAACATAAGTTTGAGCCAAATTGGCTAAAATGCTTGGGTGTAAGTAGTTATTATCAAAAAAAGAAAGCTGTTTTAAAATCTTTTGCTGAGCTTTTTCAATGATTGCGACGTATTCAGGGTTGCTATAGACCTTCTTTTCTAATTGCAAAAGGGACATCGCATATGACATTGGAAGCTTGGCAGTGCCCATCTTCGGAAGGCGAGATTTGGGCATATTTGTAAAAGGTTGAGTAATACAATTTTCGAGGGTTTTAAGCCCCAAAGAAATATCTGCCAACTGATTAAAAAAATCTAATGTTTGAACACCATTGTTGACTGTAGGGCGAATATTTAAACTCGCTTTGATTAACAGCTCAAAATAGAAGTTACCACTTTCACCAATACTCTGCTGACCCGTTAAAGCTGTCATGTGCGTGAGCTGGGTAGCCTGAAATACCCCAGCCAAGGCAAGGGCACGGTTTTGGCGAACATTCAAGGCTTGTGATTGTTGAAATGGTAACTCCACCATGTCATTCATTCCCTTAAATAAAATTTGGTGTAGGGGCATTTGTATGGTGAATGACACCCCCGCCTAAGCAAACTTCATCTGAATAAAATACAACGCTTTGACCCGGTGTAACAGCACGCTGAGGTTCATCAAACTCAACTCGTACACCGTGTTCACTATTTTCATCAATAAAAACTGTACATGCCTGATCAGGTTGGCGATAGCGTGTTTTAGCTGTACAGCGTAAACCTTCAACAGGAATATTCTGTTCACCTGCTACCCAGTCAATTGACTCACTCCAAAGCTGTGTACTTTGCATGAGAGGGTGTTCATGTCCCTGACCAATAACGAGGCGGTTATTGGCAATATCTTTATGTAGTACGAACCATGCACCTTCAGCTGCACCTTTCAAACCACCTAGACCAATTCCGCCACGTTGACCGAGCGTATAGTACATCAGACCGTGATGTTCACCAACTTCTTTACCTGTATCAAGTACAATTTTTCCAGGTTGAGCGGGCAAATATTGTTTAAGGAAGTCATTAAATCGACGTTCGCCAATAAAACAGATTCCTGTAGAGTCTTTTTTCTTGGCTGTAGCAAGATCAAGTTCTTCAGCAATTCTGCGGACTTCTGGTTTTTCGATCTCACCTACTGGAAATAGGGTCTTGTTAATTTCTTTACCATGAACAGCATGCAAGAAATAAGTTTGGTCTTTGTTATTGTCTACACCACGTAATAATGGTGCGTATGCTTCGCCTTTCGAGTTGTAAGCAGTTTCACCACGGCGAGCATAATGACCAGTCGCGATAAAGTCTGCACCTAAAGTCATGGCATGATCTAAAAATGCACGGAACTTAATTTCTTTATTACATAAAATATCTGGGTTTGGGGTGCGTCCAGCTGCATATTCAGCTAAGAAAAGTTCAAATACGCGGTCCCAATATTCCATAGCAAAGTTTGCTGTATGGAGTTTAATACCGATTTTATCTGCTACTGCTTGAGCATCGGCTAAATCTTCCATTGCTGTACAGTATTCCGTGCCGTCGTCTTCCTCCCAGTTCTTCATGAAAAGACCTTCAACTTGATATCCTTGTTGAAGTAAAAGTGCTGCAGAAACAGAAGAGTCTACACCACCAGACATACCGACGATGACACGTTGTTGCATAGGACTAGGCATCCAAATGAGAGGTTAATGAGGGAGAGAAAGGGTGCTCATAAATAAGCGATAAAGGATAATGGTGACCTTTTATGGCATCTTCAACTGCTTTGAGTACGAGTGGACTACGGGCACGAGCAGATTCTTTGAGCTCATCTGGTGTCATCCACACAGCAGCTACAATACCTGTATCGAGTTGAGGATTATTTTCAACTTGAGTCACATGTGCTAGAAAACAGAAGCGGTAATAGGTACGATCCGGAAACATGGGTGGGGTATACGTATAAATACCAAGCAAGGCATCAATTTCAACATGATGACCTGTTTCTTCAAGTGTTTCTCGAATGGCTGCTTGCGTTAATGACTCACCGCATTCCACATGACCAGCAGGTTGGTTAAATACTGTGTGTACAAAACCTTCGCTATGTTCTTCAACAAAAAGATAGCGTCCATCTTTTTCGACGACTGTAGCAACAGTGACATGAGGAGTCCATGCGGCCATAAAAAAGCACCATGATTTAAAAGACGTATGATACGAAATTTAGGGGTTTTTGGCTACGATAAGATTTTTATAAATCTTTTTACTCATCAAGATTTCTTCTTTTCCATGAATTATCAATACAATCTCTTTCAGCAGTTTGGCCATAATCAAGATCAAAAACTTCATTTAAGCTTGAATCTCTTAATATCATTTGTTCTAAGGCAACGAGACGAATATCTTCTGGTTCCTGATTGCCCGTTAGAAATTGCCAATCCCCATCATTATCATGAATAACTCTTAAAATAGGTTGATTGAAATCTAGCCATTGTCTAGTAGTGAAAATACCTAAATTTCTAGCCTCTCTAAATTTAAAATCAGCATTTCGATCTAGTAAGGGCTGATCATAAACTAACTCATCCGCATATCCCTCTTCCCAAGGAAATTTGTTATTGCGATCAGTCCAGACTAATTGTAAGGCTGAGAAATTATTGTGTTGGTAATAATTTAGCGCTCCACCAAAATAATCGTCAATATTCCTGAAATCTACAGGTAAAAATTGGGCACGACTTTCTTTAAAAATTTTGTCATCATAATCTTGATAGGAGGTAAATTTTTCTCCATTTTTAATTAGGTTTGCTAAATCATTAATAATGAGATGAGCTAGATCTGTAGGTAATCCAAAACAAATAATTTCAGGATGCTGATAACTCTCATATAAACCCACACTGTAACTAAAAGAAGGTAAATAGTCCGTTCCACTAATTCCCATCACTTGTAATCCATATTCTTCAATATTAATTTTGATTTGGTTTATTAGCTCATGTTCAGTAGGACAATTATGGGTGTTGTCTAAATTCATTATTTATTTCTCAAAGGTTTCTTATTCTTGTAAGTGCAATATACAATCAATTAAATTAAAAAATAGCAAAGTTAGACTTCACTATTTTTATGATTATTTTGTACTTTTACATAATGTCTTGCCGAATAAGGAAGAAAAGCTAATTCTTTTTCGGTCAGTGGTCGCACTTGTTGCACTGGGCTTCCCACATACAAATAACCACTTTTTAAGACTTTGCGCGGTGGAACCAAACTTCCAGCACCAATCATCACATCATCTTCAATAATCACGTCATCTAAAACAACAGTATTGATTCCGATTAAAACTCGGTTGCCAATAGTACAGCCATGCAAAGTCACATGATGTCCAACTGTCACATCTTCACCAATAATAAGAGGTGAGCCATTAGGTTTTGCATCATTTTTATGGCTAACGTGCAACATACAATGGTCTTGTACATTACTGTTTTTACCAATTTGAATACTATTTACGTCACCGCGAATAACGGCAAAAGGCCAGACAGAAACATTTTCGGCTAAGCTGACTTCACCAACTACAACGGCCATGTCATCGACATAACATGTTGTATCAACTTGAGGACGGTGTTCAAGATAAGGACGTATGTTCTTTGTCATGAGTAGTATCAAAATAAAATTTAGAAGGATTATAAAATAAAAAAGCACTCAGGCTAAATAGCGTGAGTGCTTAATTCAACTATTCAAAAATTAGAATAAGTTGCTGAAGAATTGTTTAACATGGTCGATTAAGCGTGCAAAGAAGCCTGCTTCTTCAACTGGCTTTAATGCAACTAATGGCTTTTCAGCAATTACTTTGCCGTCAAGACTAGCAACAAGTTTGCCCACGACTTGACCTTTTTGAAGTGGTGCATTTAAGTTTGGTTGAACAACTAACTGCGTTTTAATGCCGTTAGCCTTGCCTTTAGGCATAGTCACACTAAAGTTTTCAGCTAGACCAATTTGAACTTCATCTTCTTTACCAAACCATACTTTTGCTTTTGCAAGAACTTGATTGGCTGGTTGAATATTTGCAGTTTCAAAGTTTGCAAAGCCCCAAGACAATAATGTACGTGTTTGGTTGGCACGTTCATTAACGCTATCTGTTCCGAAAATAACGGAAATGAGACGCATCGGACCACGTTTGCTTGAAGTTGTTAAGCAGTAACCCGCTTCATCAGTATGGCCTGTTTTTAAACCATCTACGCTTGGGTCTGTGTAAAGCAAGGCATTACGGTTACCTTGTTTAATGCCGTTAAAAGTAAATTCTTTTTCAGAGTAGATTGGGTAATATCTTGAGCTGTCTTTTATAATATGTTGCGCTAAAACAGCCATATCTTTGGCTGTTGAATAATGGCCTTCTGCCGGTAAACCAGTTGAGTTCATGAACTGGGTATTTACCATACCGATACGTTTTGCTTCCTGATTCATCATGTGAGCAAACGTGCCTTCATTTCCGGCAATATGTTCAGCCATTGCTTTTGATGCATCGTTACCTGACTGGATGATAATACCGCGAAGCATTTCTAGAACAGTCGCTGTACCATTTAAAGGGACATACATACATGATTCAGAGCTACTTCCTTTACACCATGCAGACTCGTTCATACGAACCTGCTCATTTTCAGTCAGTTCACCTTTTAATAATTTTTGTTCAATGATGTAGCTTGTCATCATTTTTGTCATAGAAGCAGGAGCAAGCTTTTCATTTTCATTTTTAGAAGCGAGAATTTGTCCTGTCTCGTAATCCATTAATACATAAGACTTATTATTTAATTCTGGCGGAGCTGATAAGACAGTTGCTGCATAAGAAAAACTTGGTAAGAGGAGGAGTGCAGCAATAGCGCTTTTTCGAGTCATTCTAGGTAATTCCAATATCTTGTATGAAGCAGAAGAACCTAGCATTTTAGGATAAAGCAAAGCCGACTTCTATGGGGGAAGTCGGCTTTTTCAAACAGTATTGTAACTCAAGAGTTTTTTACTAATTTAGTTTTGCGATTGATATGCTTTAACGTCTTGGCAAACTAATGTGTTTTGCTCATCACCAGCAGCTTTTGCATCTTTACGTGCTTCTTTTAAGTATTTTTTGAAGCCTTTGTCTTTGCTACGTTTTTCTAATGCAGAGACAGCATCAGTTTCATTTGGTAGATAATCTTTAACTAAACGTTCATAGCCTTGAGCAAAGTCAGCATCTTTTTTCCCAATAAGACTTGGGCAAATTTCAGAAAGTACTTGAATTGCAGCTAATTCTTCAGGAGTTATAGTTTGCTGTGGAGTTACTTCAACAACATTTTCATTTTCGGTTTTCTTTTCAGTTGTTTTCTTCTTATCAGCAGCAAAACCAACTGTTGCCATGCTCATAAGTAAAACCAAAGAGAGCGATTGAACTAAGCTTTTCTTCATAAACATCGATAACCTGAAATAAAATTTTTAAATATGCGGTTAGCTTAACCAATTTAGATTTTAAAAAAATGGAAAAAATGTATTGTTATGTTGGTTTTCTGCTTAATACCAAGCAGAAAACCTCAATAAATTTCTACGCTAAAAGAGCAAAAACCTATTCTTTATAATTGACGATCTCTTCACAGAGTTCATGTTGCTCATGATGATCCATTTCTTTTGCACTTTGACGTGCTTCATTTAACAAGGTTTTAAACTCTGCATCATTTTGTAGAGTAGTCAAGGTAATTGATTTATCTGAATAGCCGTTTAGATACATCGCAATAATTTTTTGAGTGTTTGACTCAAGTTTTTTATTTGTCCCTACGAAAGCTGGACAAATTTCCTGCAAGACCTGCGTTGCAGCAATATCATCTTTAATTAAGCTATCAGCCTCTTGTGTTGAGATATCCTCATCTGCAAAAACCGCTTGCGTACACAATGTGATACTGATCCCCAATACCTGAAAAAAAGGAGCAAAAGTTTTCATTTTTTCACAATTTTATAATGCTATGGAGGCATAAATATATATAATTCAACAAATAATTCAATTGTGAAAACCTTTAGGTTTATTTGTAGAGAAAGATTTTAGTGAATATTTTAATTGCGAATGATGACGGTGTTTTTGCGCCAGGTATACAGGCTTTAGCTGATGCATTAAAACCACTTGGCCGTGTGGTTGTGGTTGCACCAGAAAGTGAAAGAAGTGGTTTTTCAAGTGCATTGACATTAGATCGACCATTACGCCCAATTCAAATTGCCGAAGATGTATGGGCAGTGAATGGTACACCAGCAGATTGTGTGTATTTATCTATGAATGGTTTGTTTGATTTCGAATTTGATTTGGTCGTAAGTGGAATCAATAGTGGTGCAAACTTAGGTGATGATGTTTTATATTCTGGAACAGTCGGTGCTGCATTTGAAGGTCGTTTAATGAAGCAACCCGCAATTGCTGTTTCTTTGGCTGGCCCTAATGTGCGCGCTTATAACGATAAAGAAGATTATGCTCAGGCTGCACAGTGGGTTCATGATTTTATTGCAAGTGGGCTTCCAGCTTTGCCTCCACGACATATCTTTAATATCAATATTCCTGATGTGCCGCAGTTACAAGGATCACAAATTACTTATCAGGGACGTCGTGCTCAATCTAAGCCTATTACTAGCCATGTCGACCCAAGAGGACGTCAAGTTTACTGGATTGGGTTGGCAGGAGAGGCGGTTACAGATCCAGAGCGTGTTTCAAGCCAGATTCAATCGGATTTCTTTGCGGTGGCAAACGGATATGTCAGTGTTACCCCTATTCAAATGGATGCTACAAATTACGCCGTTTTAGAAGAACTACAGGTCAGTTTGAGTCAATAATCTGCTTCGAATGTTATAACTTTGTGAATAAAGAAAAAGAGGAACGTGTTTCCTCTTACTTTTTTGGTACTCTTAGCCGAAATGATTTGTAGCATTTAGTGAGGGAGATCGATGCATTTAATTGGGCAACAAAGCAAGCTGAATATCCAAAAAGACAAAATAATGAAAATTATGCTGTTATCTGTAGCTGTAGGTTTTACCGTGGCTATGGCTGGATGTGCTTCTAAACCACAAATTAATAATAGTTCTCGCTATGCAATGGCTCCTAACTATTACACAGTTCGTTCAGGTGATACTTTAAGTGGTATTGCAATGCGTTATGGTCTGGACTATATCAGTATTGCTGAAATGAATGATATTCCTGCGCCATATCGTATTTATGTCAATCAATCTTTGCGTTTGAAGAAAGGTTCTTCACCAAGAACAGTGTCTACGCAAGTCATGGCACAGCCTGAACAAATTAAGCGTCAAACCATTGCTCTACCAACAACACAGCCAGTTACTCCAGTAACTCAGCCGTCAACTACTGCACCGTCAACAAATACTACAGTGGCATCGGTTGCACCAAATTCGAGCTTACGTTGGATAAAACCGACTAACGGACCAGTAATTCAAGGGTTTAATTTGGCAAATAATGTCAAAGGAATCCGTTATGGTGGAAATCAGGGTGACCCTATTTATGCCGCAGCCGACGGTCAAGTCGTCTATGCAGCAGATGGCTTAAAAGAATACGGAAATCTGGTTTTAATTAAGCATATTGATGGTTACATCAGTGCGTATGCCCACAATAGCAAGATGTTGGTGAAAAGCGGAGATAATATAACCGCTGGACAAAAAATTGCCGAAATGGGGTCTACTGGAGCATCTCAAGTCATGCTCGAATTCCAGATTCGTTTGGATGGAAAACCGATTAATCCTATAAATCTTTTACCAAAATAGCTAATGCATAAAACTTAGGTTTCCTCGTATAATGTAATTGGTTGCTTTCATTACAACAATAAGCATTTTTTATAAATTTAAAATTAGATTTGAGGAAACCTATGTTAGATCAGCTTCGTGCGATGGGTGTTTTCGCTTGTGTGGTCGAAAAAAGTTCATTTAGTGGTGCTGCACGTGAATTAGGAATTACAACAAGCGCAGTGAGCCAACAGATTCGCTCGCTTGAAAATGAAATGGATGTAACTCTATTACATCGCTCCACTCGTAAACTTAGTTTGACAGAAGCCGGACAGGCTTTTTTTTCAAGCTGTCAAGAGATGTTGGCGGCCGCTGAAAGGGGAAAAATCAGAATTAATGAATTGAGGGATGACTTAATCGGGGATTTGCGTATTGCAACAACTCCTGATTTAGCAGTTCAACATCTCATTCCTGCATTATCTCACTGGATGTCGGCTCATCGCGGTTTATCTGTGCATTTCGAAGTTGGGCATCGCTATATCGATTTGATTGAAGAGCGCATTGATATTGCAGTCCGTATGAGTTCTACTCCGGTAGAAGAGAGTAGCTCTATTATTCCGATGGCATTTGTAGACCAAATTTTGATTGCTTCTCCAAGTTATCTGAATCAGTCTAGTCCAATTGTGCATCCTAATGATTTAAAAGATCATGAGTTGTTGTCGATTAATGTCATGAATGACTCGCGCAATTTTACTTTTCAACATGTAAAAACAGGTGAAACCCTTAATATTGAAATGCAAAGCCGTTTGCAGAGCAATAATTTACAAGTTGCAAAAGCGTTATGTCAGCAAGGACATGGTATTGCACGAATTTTATATCTGGACGCTCAAAAAGAATTAAAAAATGGTTCTTTGATTGAACTCATGCCAGATTGGAAATTACCAACTTTTACATTGTATGCAGAGGTTGCAAAGCATGATCAACAACCAATGAAAATTCAACGTTGTGTTGAAGCACTTAAACAATATTTTAGCCAGTTAGCAGGAGGGCGAGCGATTCAAATCGTCCGTTAATTTTGCAAGTCTAAAAGTAAAAAGGGCCTGTATTTTACAGGCCCTTTTTTTATTACTTCTGTTTTAATGTGGCAACTTCTTCTGCATTTTCTTGTGGCAGATCGTTAGCAGTAAGTTCTTCATGCTTCTTAATTTTTTTCTTATTTTTCTTTTTCTTTTTTGGCTCTTCTTCAATTTCAGCACCATCTTCAATGGCTTGCCAATATTCAAGTTGTTCCATTACTGCTGCATAAATTGAATTTTTGCTGTATTTACCCTTTTTATCGAGTGCACCGACTGGACGAGCCATTAAAATTTCAAGTGCCTGATCAATCGTATCAATCGCATGAATATGGAATTGACCGCTGCGAACAGCATCAATAACATCTTGACGTAACATTAAATGCTGCATGTTTTGACGAGGAATAATGACACCTTGCTTACCTGTGAAACCTTGTAATTTACATGCATCATAAAAGCCTTCAATTTTTGCATTTACGCCACCAATTGGCTGGACTTGTCCTAATTGGTTCATAGAGCCGGTAATAGCCCATGATTGATCAATTGGTATTTGGCTAATTGCAGAAATTAATGCTGAAAGCTCAGCAACAGTGGCACTATCGCCATCGACTTGACCATAGCTCTGTTCAAATGCAAGCGCAGCGGAGAAATGTAAAATCTGTTCGCGACCAAAGTGAGCTTTCAAGAAGCTAGACATCAGCAACACGCCTTTAGCATGAAGTGAACCACCAAGTTCTACACTACGTTCAATATCAAGAATATCACCGCCACCTTGATAAACAGATGCTGTCAAACGTGAAGGCAAACCAAACTCAACATCTGCATAATGAATAACGGAAAGGGCATTGATCTGACCTAAACGGTATCCCGATGTTTCGATTAATTGTGTACCACGTGAAAGATCTTGCCAGTAAAGCTCTCTTAAATAGCCCAAACGGTATTGTCGATGTTGTAGAGCTAAATTGATATGCTGTTCAGTGACGATCTTGTCTTCGGCTTTAAACGCATGGTGGTGCGCTTCTCGAATAAGGTCACCTAAAGTCGACGCATGTAATGATAACGAGCTTTGATCTTCTGCTTGGCGGCTAGAGTCAGTTAATAAAGCTGCTAAAGCGCTACGATCAAATGGTAATAATTTATCAGCTTGGACATAGTCAGCAATCAACTGCATATAAGCTTGTTCATTTGTTTCATTACGTTGCAGAGTATCGGTAAAATCTGCACGAATTTTAAAGACGCTGCCAAGTTCTGGTTCAATCTCTAAAATTTCATAATAAATTTCAGGCTCAGCCATTAAGATCACTTTAATATCGAGCGGAATTGCAGCAGGTTCAATCGAAATGCTGCCAGTTAAAGTCAGCATGTGTTCAAGTGAAGACAATTTAAGCTGCCCAGATTTAAGCGCGCGTTTTAAACCTTGCCAAGCATATGGTTGTTCTAGTAACTGCTCAGCTTCAAGCATTAAAAAGCCGCCATTGGCTTGATGCAATGAACCAGGACGAATCAAGGTAAAATCAGTGATAATTGTGCCGTTATGGGTGAGCTGTTCAACGTGACCAAGTAAATTATAGTGCGTTGGAAAGTCTTCAAAAATAACAGGAGCGCCGCTATTTGGTTTGTTAGCCACAATTACATTGGCTTGATAACGTGCAGGAACACGGTTGAACATTGATGGAGCATAATCATCTTCATCTTGTTCTAAAATCAGTTCTACATTATCAATAATATCTTGGGCATATTGTTTTAAGTAATCTTCGAGACCTTTAACCTGACCATATTTATTTAAAATAAGATCCATTCTTGGCATAACGACTTGCGTTGCAATATCTCGATTTAACACAGACACTTTGTCACGTGCATCATCTTCTAAATCACCTAAATGTAAACCAAGGCGATCCAGCTTTTTATCCATATAGCGAATATTGGCAGCAATTTCCGCGCGTTGTTTACTATTTAATGCATCAATATCTGTTTGGGTAAGTTCTTGAACTTGATCGTCTTTGACTTGTACAGGCACAAAGCCGTGTTTCTCATTACGGGAAATGAGTTTTAAATCGAGTTCTTCACCTTCTTTGGTCAGTTCAACAAGCGCTTGTTGTTGTACATCACCTGTTTCCTGACGGATACGTTCAATACGGTTATGATAAGTCTCTGCACTAAAACGGCGTTCCAGTTGTTTTAAAATAATTTGCCAAGTTTGTTCATGTGCCTGTTGAAACTTAGTGCCTTGACCCGCAGGAAAGCGTAGGGCAATAGGTTGACGTGCTTGTTTGAAATTATAAACATACACCCAGTCATCAGGTGTTGGCATTGTTTTGGCATGCTGCTGTAACAAACGCTTAATCATCGTACGTTTGCCTAAACCAGCAGTTCCTACTGCAAAAATGTTATAGCCTGAGTAGGGCAAAGAAATTCCTGCCTCTACAGATGCTTTGGCACGATCTTGACCTAAAAAATTATTAAGAGGTTTGATGCGTTTTGTCGAAGCTGGAATTTTTTCAAAATCTGGGATATGTGTAAGTTGTTCAGGTTTTAAAACTGTCTTATCTAAGGTCATTTTTATATCAGGTTTCTCAAAAGCTGAAGGAAATGCATTTACTGTGACGTTTGTGGTGTTGGTTTTAGCGAGTGATAAAGTTGAAATAGTCACTTGATCAAGTTTTTGTGTCACTGTTGATATCCAGCAAAAGAAAACGAAGTTTGAAGCCTAAAGGTATACAGGTTTAGCATAAAATATCAAGCAAACTTGCGGTTTTTATCGCCAAACCCAAAATGTTTGCATAAAGAATCTTGAAAGCAATTGTAAGAAGAGTTTGAATAGGCACATTTATAATTTATGGAAAATAAAAAACGAATGACCACACAAGCTTCGGGTTGGGTCTCGGCTTTTAAAGCATTTTTAGATCGCCGTGCATTAATTATGCTATTTCTTGGTTTTTCTGCCGGAATTCCAATTTTATTAATTTTCTCTAGTCTCTCTTTATGGCTTGGAGAGGCGGGCATTGATAAAAGTGCAGTCACTTTTTTTAGCTGGGCGGCTCTAGGTTACTCTTTTAAGTTCGTTTGGGCTCCTCTCATTGATGAGTTACCTGTCCCTGTTTTAACTAAAATGTTAGGACGAAGACGTGCTTGGTTGTTGATTGCCCAATGTTTGATCATTTTGGCTATTTGTATTATGGCTTTCTCTGATCCGGCTTTAGGTCAGAGTTATCTTGTTCAAATGGCAGTAGGTGCGGTGTTGCTTGGTTTTTCAGCAGCAACACAAGATATTGTAATTGATGCCTACCGTATTGAATTAGCTGAAACGGAAATGCAAACCGTGTTGGCATCTACCTATAATGCTGGTTATCGAATCGGAATGATCGTGGCTGGAGCGGGGGCATTATTTCTGGCTGCACATTTGGGAACTGCTAAAGGTAATTACATTTACGAAGCTTGGAAAATGACTTATTTAACCATGGCAGCGGTTATGTTAGTCGGTATTGTAACGACGTTACTCGTTCGTGAACCTCAGGTAAATCGTGTCTATAAAAACTATGAAAGTAGTGATTATTACCGCTTGGTGTTCGTGTTTTTTGTTGCCGTTATTTCATTTGTAGTCACCTATATTTATTCTGGACAGATTACAGATGTAATCTCACAAGCTGGAAATATAAAAGATAACGCAGCATTATTTGGTTTAGAAGCTTTAAGATTTTTAACGGCCACAGCTTGTGCCATTTTTGTGGGTTATTTACTGGTTAAATTTGGTGTAGTTAATCAGCAAATGGCGAAAGAGACGTGGATTGCACCCATTTTAGATTTCTTTAAACGTTATGGTGTCAAACTTGCATTAGTCTTATTACTTCTCATTGGTTTCTTCCGTATTTCAGACATTATTGCTGGCGTCATTTCCAATGTGTTTTATCAAGATCTGAATTTTAGTAAAGAAGAAATTGCCGAAGCAGTCAAAATCTATGGTGTTTTATTTAGTCTAGTTGGTGGGTTCTTAGGCGGGCTTTTAGCACAGCGCATAAACATTATGAAGCTTATGTTTGTGGGTGCTGTTTTAGCAAGTTCTACAAATTTAATTTTCATTGGGCTGGTAAAATCTGGTCAGCCATTAGATATGGTTGATGTAAAAGTTGGCGGTCAAAGCTATCAAGTTAAACCAGATGAAGTAGGTTTATGGAAATTAGAAGTTCCAAGTTCTGCTTTTAGCGGAACAAAACAAATTGAAGTAAAGGCTGCTTATGCTACACAAAATGGTGTAGCACCTGTGACTCGTACTCAGCCATTACTTACTACTGAATTAGCCAAATCACCTCTACAAATTTTACCGATCATGGGTAATGATCAAATCTATTTGAAAGAGGGAGAAAGGAGTATTGTGATTCGAGGGCAATACTTCGGGCAAGCTTTAACCCCTACGCAAAAAATCATAATTAGTCTTGATGGACAAAATTTTGATGCAAAAATGTCAGATGAAAAAGGTATTTTTAGTGCAGCAATTGATGCGAAAAAATTAACTTCATCGGCCAGTAAAGAGCTTGATGTAGCTGTAGTAGATGGTGAACGGAAAATACTTTCTGCATCTCATCCATATGCTGTTAGCTCAAATATAAAAGCAACAAGTGAATTAGATGTAAATATTGAACCCTTAGCTTACGTTGACCCGCTTTCAGGTCAATCAGTTGAAATCAGCGGTAAGGTGATTAAACCATATAGTTCTTTATGGCTTTATTTTGCCATTATTGTCGACAACTTGGCTTCTGGCTTGGCGGGCGCTGCATTTATTGCATTCCTTTCAAGTTTAACGAGTGTCTCATTCACAGCTGTTCAATATGCGATCTTTAGTTCACTCATGACACTCACACCAAAACTTTTGGGTGGATATTCAGGTACCATTGTCAGTAATATTGGATATCCAAAATTCTTTTTGATGACCACTCTTATTGGTATTCCAATCTTGATTTTAGTGGTTTGGGTTGGAAAACTGCTAAAAGATCATCAAACACATGAATCAGAAAAGGCAGGTGAATAAACATGCGAATGCTTCATACAATGTTGCGAGTAGGCAATTTAGAACAATCTTTAAAGTTCTATACCGAAGTATTAGGAATGAAGTTACTTCGTAAGCGTGATTATGAAGAAGGGCGCTTTACACTGGCATTTGTTGGTTATGGTGATGAAGAAACCAATACTGTGCTTGAACTCACTCATAACTGGGATACTTCAAGTTATGATTTAGGCAATGCATACGGCCATATCGCTATTGGTGTCGATGATGCTTATAAAGCATGTGAAGAAATTAAAGCACGTGGTGGTAAAGTCGTGCGTGAAGCTGGCCCAATGAAAGGCGGTGTAACGGTTATTGCATTTGTTGAAGATCCAGACGGATATAAAGTCGAATTGATTCAACAAGATGCTAATGCCAAAAATAACTAAAAATTGACTAGGACGCTTTAAGATTTAGGTCTTAAAAGTCTAGCTTTATTTTTTTAGCCCAGTATGATGAACGCTTGACCAAATGGTCAATTTATCAGCTGGGTTTTTTATTTATCTAAAATAATCATAGGATGTGGCTATGTTGAAGTTATTGGCACTTGATCGATTTACAGTTTTGTTAGTTGGAATGGTATTACTAGCAACATTTTTTCCAGTCAGTGGTCAAGCAGCGCAATATTTCAATACACTGACCACAGTCGCGATTGCAATTTTATTCTTTTTGCATGGTGCAAAGCTGTCTCGTGAGGCTGTAATCGAAGGCGTTTTGCATTGGAAAATGCATTTACTTGTATTCGCATTTACTTTTTTTGTTTTCCCCGTGCTTGGTTTGTTAGCTAAACCGATTCTGTTACCTCTACTCGGTCAGCAGCTGTACTGGGGGTTTTTGTTTATGTGCTTTTTACCCTCTACGGTTCAATCTTCTATTGCATTCACATCAGTTGCAAAAGGGAATGTGGCTGGAGCGGTCTGTAGCGCATCTTTTTCAAATTTGATTGGTATGTTTATTACGCCAGTGTTGGTGAGCTTTTTTATTTTAGGCCAAAGCCAACATGGGTTCGATCCGACTGCTTCAATTATACAAATTACATTGCTATTGTTAGTGCCATTTATTTTAGGGCAAATATTACGTCCTTATATTTTCCCTTATATGGCAAAAGTTCCAAGTATTGTTAAAGCATTCGATCAAGGTTCAATTTTGATGGTGGTGTATGGCGCATTTAGTGGGGCAGTGGTCGCAGGGCTTTGGCATCAGGTGAACTGGAAAACCTTACTTATTTTAGTGGTGGCTTGTTCAGTTCTTTTAACCATCATTATGCTATTAGCACTTTATTTACCGCGTGCTTTTGGATTTAACCGAGCAGATCAAGTTACGGTTTTCTTTTGCAGCTCAAAAAAGACGCTGGCAAGTGGTGTGCCGATGGCACAAATCTTATTTATTGGCCAGCCTTTAGGCATGATCGTGTTACCTATTATGATCTTTCACCAAATCCAATTAATGGTTTGCGGGGTCATTGCAAATTACTGGGCTAAATCTAAAGATTAATTCGCAAATAAAAATTATTTGACGTATAATCTTGTCCACTTGTTGTGCTTAGCTCTAACCCTAGGGGTTTCGGTGAGCCAAAAGAATGGTCTGTTGTGGTGTTGATCTGCTCATTTTGAGCTTTCCTCGATTTATTTTGAGAGTGATCAATTGCGATAACAGCTTAAGCCTTTCTAAATTAGGAGTAATCGACGATGCGCG
The DNA here is from genome assembly GCF_052824995.1 of Acinetobacter sp. 1124_18A. Classification (NCBI taxonomy): domain Bacteria; kingdom Pseudomonadati; phylum Pseudomonadota; class Gammaproteobacteria; order Moraxellales; family Moraxellaceae; genus Acinetobacter; species Acinetobacter sp. 1124_18A. The sequence goes on from NZ_VTDF01000001.1 coordinate 293,550, forward strand.
CCGATATTCACCCAAAATATGCAACATTAGTAGCAACTTGTTCTTGCGGTAACGTAATCGAAACTCGTTCTGCTTTAGGTAAAGACACTATATACCTTGACGTATGTTCAGCTTGCCACCCTTTCTACACTGGTAAGCAAAAGAATGTAGACACTGGTGGTCGTATCGACAAATTCAAACAACGTTTTTCTGGTATGTCTCGCACTATCAAGCGTTAATACTGAAAAACGAAACAAAAAACGGGCTTTATGCCCGTTTTTTGTTTATGAACGACAAGACCATTATTGGTCTTGTACATCTGTTAAGCGATCAAGTTTTTTCTGGAAATAGCGACCTTGTAAGAAACGTGCTTCCACATTCCAAGCGTTCGCAAATAAGTTCATATCATTAAGATCTGCAAGTAAAATCCCCACAGGTTTTACAGTCAAATAATTCAGAATCTTTTCCTGTAATTGCGATAAGCCAGCGTCTGAGTTTAATAGCTCTGTCTTCTTCGATTGCAATTTTAAATATTGAACATCAAGTTGTTGCAATATCGATTCACTATACATAGAAGATGTGAAATCTCGAATTGAAATTTCTGCGCCGTGTTGACGTAGGCGGGCTATGAGTTGCTGCGCAATTGCAAGGTGTGGCTGAATCGCGTGCTCTGAAAATTGTAAAATCAACGGACTTTCTTGCTTACTACCAATAATGGTGAGTAATTTCGAAATGAGTTCAGGGGCTGATTTATCTTTGAGTAAGATATCAATATTTAAGTTAATAATCAGCTTAGCTTTCGGGTACTGCGTAATGAAATTATGTAGCTGCTTGCAAGCTTCGACCAAAATCCAACGGTCTAATTGAATTGAAAGTTCGCTATCATCTCTTAATGCGACTAAATCATTTAAATCATGCCACTGTTCATCTGCAATAAAACCGCTAGTAACTTCGTAGTTATGGGTTTCTTGATCATGCTTATCATAGATCTGCTGATATTTTAAATGAATTTCACCCCGTGCTAGCTGTTGCTTTAATTGCTGCAATAGCGGTGACTGCACAGGAGCATCAACCTGTTGAAGGCTTAAATCAAGTGACAGAGACGAGCTGGTAGGTTCAGAAGAGATAATATCGATTGTTGGAGTTAACTCAATTTCTGACTTTGCCTTAGGTAGCTCTTGCTGATTTGTTTGATCAATAAGCTTTGCAAAGTTAGTTTCATTTAACTGTTCAGTAATTTCGGCATAACTCAGTTTGAATTGTACTGAGTAATTAAGTTCATCAACCGTTAATAAATGCTCTTTTTGCAAACTTTGCAGACTAGCCAATTGGGAGTTAAGGACTGTACTGTTTTCAGCTTGCAAGACCCCAAGATATGCGCCAAGTTCAAGATTGAAAATCGGCATTTGAGCCTGTTCTTTCAGAAAGTTTTGCAGCTGATTAAAATATTGTCCAGGCGTTTGCCAATCGAGTTGAAACACACGTTCTGGGCACTGATTTAATCTAAATAAAACCAATGCATTTGCTTGAGCTGGATGTGTCGATAGTTGTCGATTAATCTGTTGCCAAGGTGCAGTTGACCCGTAACTCTTTTCAGAAAAAACTGTATTTGCAGGTGTTTGTAAATCCAGTTGGTAGTCAATAGTTAACTGTACGGCATCTTCTTCCTGACTAGGAATAAATTCAAGTTTTAAAGCATTATTACCTGAAATTGCTGCATGCTGACTCTGAATTTCAAAACGTGCCTGATCAAATTGACCTAATGAAATTTTCTTAAATCTTTGTTTAAAAATATTTAAATCATTGGGTTGTAAAACATCTAAGATAGGCAGGCCAATAATCTCTTCTTCTTGCTTAAAGCCAAAAAGGTTGAGGTATTCAGTATTTGCTTTAACGTGCATGCCTTCTTGAAAGAGGGCAACAGCCTTATGGCTATTATTGACCAATGTTTGTGTATGAGAATGAATAGTCTCTAGTTCATTGGTCAGACGTTGCTCGGTTTGCAATAAATGGCTATACGACAAGGTTCGAATAAGCGTGATATAAAAATAATCTAATGGCTCTAATGGAGCTACATCATAAATACCTTTATGAATATACGCTTGATATTGCTGAGGTTGATAATCTTCAGGTTGCAATAATAAAACAGGTAAATGTGGTTGCTCAGATGCTTGAATAAGGGAGAGGGTTTGTTCAATTTTTAAGTCATAAGCACGACCAAAAATAATAGCATCCCAAGGCGTATTTAACTGTTTTTCGAAACTTTTTAGATCATCAAGTAATAAAGCATGAACTTGATAATTATTCCCCAATAATAAATTTAAAATCTGGTTATAACGTAGCTGGTTGTCATCAATAATGAGTAAACGTGTTTCAGTACGTTTTAACTTTTTAGATAATAAAGAGTTTCTCACTTTAGTGCTTCCCATAAATCTTGACTGCTAGAGTTACTATTCTTTTTCATCATGAACTGATCAAGCAGATTTTGTTGCTGCTCATTCAGAAGTTCGAACTGAAATTGAATAAAACTTTGAGTAATGAGTTGTGCTTTGAGTAGATACACTTTGATTTCTTCTGTCCCCAATCGTAAATGAATTGTTTGTTGCTCTCTAAAAATTTGTGACCCCGGTAAAATCAACGTATTTTGTATTTCTTCTAGATTTTGTGTTTGTAGTAATAGTGCAGGATGATAGTTGCGTGTATGACGCTCAGCTTGAATATGCACTGCGCAAGGGAACATAGCCTGTGACAAAATCTCTAGACCTAACTCTAGAGATTTTTCTGTCGATTGCTTAATCCAGCGGATTACTCCACCACGCCATTGTCCATGCAAGGTTTCTTTTACTAAAATATATTCACCGGTTCTTAGATTTTTCGGTGCTTCCCCAGACCATTTAATACGATATCCATTGACACTAATATCTAGAACCGTGGTTTGATAAATGGTTTTAGTTTCACGACTTAAGCGTTGGTAGGATGTGGTTTGTTGTTCTTTTTTCTCTAAATTTGATAAAACTTTAGACTCACTTTGTAAGTTGTAGTTATTGTTAAGTTGTAGCGTTTCTTCAAAGTTTTTTGCTTTGGCAAGATAGAAATGAGCCGTACTTAAACCGAAACAAATTTGTAGCTCTGCATTGTACTCATAACGTTCGTGACGACGTTGAGCCGTAGTACCCAAAATGGTTTGAACATGAAATTTTAAAGCTGGGCTTAAATAAAACTTTTCATTTTTTGAAATATATTGCGCATTTTTATGCATGGTTGCAGTGACATGCTCAAGTAAAGCTTGTGTGCCTATAAAAATGCTTGGGCTAAAGTTGGAGCTGCGTTTGGTGTTATAGACTGGCGGATGGTCTTTACTTGGGTCGACCACATATTTTGTTAAGGCTGTATCTTTCGGCAAAATATGAATCATTCTTGCCCAGTCAAAACTACATTGAAATAAGGCCTGAATTTCTGACTGGCGAATCTGATTTGTATTTAAAATATCGAGCAAAATTAGCTGAGCATAAGCTTGGGTAATATTTGCTAGAGGGTGGTGGATACCCTGAATATGATTAATATTAATGAGATGATATTTATGTTGAACAGCGGTTTCGTAAAGCTGATGTGCAACTAACCATTGTCCTTTAAGAGGCTCACTATAGAGCATATGCTGTTGATATAAGAGACTCGTTAACTGTTGTAGCGCATGAAAAGTCGATAATGTGCGTGCCGTTTGCAAATTCTTTTTTTGTTTATAGGCAAATAGAGAAAACTTTTGATGCTGTAATTGACCATGGCTATTTTGAGCAATATTTAAATAAATACTGGCGAAATAGCAACGCAGCAACATTGCTAACTCAATAATATGTTCGTTACGGTCTGTACTAATAACCCCTTGGTTAAAAAAGTTTTTTTCTAGACTTGCAAGAACGTTATTAATGGTGGGATGAAGCGTTTGTATAAGATCAAAACGCAAGGTTTCACTACATTTTAATTCATTGAGCTCTAAAATAGCGGTGAACAATGCTTTTGACGTATCGCCGAGTTGCATAATAGAAAGGGTAGTGACCCATTCATTAAGATCTTTAATATTGGCTTCACAAAAGCTTAACCGTTCACGAGTGAGCTCGGTTTGATTGTGAAAAATGTCTGATAGTGCATTATTCATCATCACTTATTATATAACTCAAAATGTTGTTGCCCCAAAAAGCGGTGTTTTATTCTTTTCGCCCGCAATTTCCCTGACGAGTTTAGGAACCAAATACCCCGGTAGGTTCGCTAACACATCACGATATATATCATCTATCTCAGATGGTATTAAATCAAAATGTTGTGCACCTTTTACTTTATCTAAAACATGTAAGTAATAAGGCATAACGCGAGCTTCAAATAAACGATAGCTTAAATCAATTAATGTCTGTGCAGAATCATTAACGCCTTTAAGCAACACTGCCTGATTAAGTACAGTAATGTGCTGGGCAGATAACTCTAACAATTTTGAACAGGTAAAGTCATCGAGTTCAGAAGCGTGGTTTGAGTGTACCACCAGAATAATACGCAGCCTACTGTTTTTTAATAAAGAAATCAGCTCTTCGTCGATCCGGTTTGGAATAACAATTGGAACTCGTGAATGAATTCTCAGAATCTTAATTTGTTTGAGAGATGATAAACGTTCTAGCCAAAGTGCTAATTTACGGTTAGAAAGCGTAAGGGGGTCTCCACCACTTAAAATGATTTCATTAATGTGCGGATTCGCTTCAATGTAATTTTTAATATTTAGCCAATCGTCATTTTTCGGTAAATTTTCTTGATAGGGAAAATGACGACGGAAACAATAACGGCAATGTACGGCACAAGCACCCGTCAAAGTCAGTAAAAAGCGTGATTTATATTTATGTAATACACCGGGTAATTGATTTGCGGCTTCTTCGCCCAAAGGGTCAGTTACAAATTCAGGATGTTCTTCGAGTTCTAAATGATGGGGTAAAACCTGTAGCAAAAGCGGGTCAAACGGGTCTTTAGCGTTCATTTTTCCGACGAACGCGCGAGGAACACGCAATTTAAACTGTTCAGAAGCCAGAATCGCACCTGATAATAGCTGATCGGTGGATAACTCGAGTAGGCTTAGCAACTCCGACGGATCAGTAATAAGGTCACTCAGTTGCGATTGCCAGTTTTGCTCTTGGTATAAATAGTTTATCATTTGACACGATTAAGATAATGCAAGAACGCATTATATCGCATAGTTGACTTGTTAAGTTTGGAGTGTGCCAGTCATGGCCAATTATTCTACAAATGATTTCAAGCCGGGCCTTAAGGTCATGCTTGACAGTAACCCATGTTCAATCATGGAAAATGAATACGTAAAGCCAGGTAAAGGTCAAGCGTTCAACCGCGTAAAATTACGTAACCTTAGAACTGGTAAAGTTTTAGAAAAAACTTTTAAGTCTGGCGATACTGTAGAAGCGGCTGACATCGTAGAAGTAGAAATGGACTACTTATACAATGATGGCGAACTTTGGAACTTCATGGATCCTGTAACTTTTGAGCAAATCGCTGCAGACAAAACTGCAATGGGCGATGCAGCTAAATGGTTAAAAGACGATTCAAATGAAAAATGTACTATTATGTTGTTCAACGGCGTGCCTTTAACTGTAAGCGCACCGAACTTCGTAGTATTAAAAATTGTTGAAACTGATCCAGGTGTACGCGGTGATACATCTGGCGGTGGCGGTAAACCAGCTAAGCTTGAAACAGGTGCGGTTGTTCGTGTTCCGTTATTTGTTCAGCAAGAAGATAGCGTTCGTGTAGATACTCGTACTGGCGATTATTTAGAGCGTGCATAATAGTTAAAAAATAAACTATTATCGAAGGGATGATGTAAATCATCCCTTTTTTTATGCGAAAGTATAAGAGGAAAAAAATTAAAGGAGGAGTACAGTCACAAGGATTTGATAGAACAGTACATAACAATATAAAAATGCTGTAGTTATTTATTGAGAGGTTAAGAATGGACACAATGCAAGCGAAATCTACGCTTCCCTCCAAGCTGGTCTGGAGCCTAGTGGCAATTATAGGTGCAATTTCTTTTGGGATGCTGGCACTCAGTCGTGGTGAACATGTTAATGCGGTTTGGCTTGTACTGGCTGCAGCATGTGTATATAGCATCGCATATCGATTTTATAGTCTATTTATTGCAACTAAAGTATTTGAATTAAACCCAAGACGTTTAACCCCAGCACATCGTTTAGCCGATGGTCTGGATTATGTTCCCACCAATAAATATGTACTTTTTGGTCACCACTTTGCGGCAATTGCAGGAGCGGGGCCATTAGTCGGGCCAATTTTGGCTGCACAAATGGGCTTTTTACCTGGAACGCTCTGGCTACTGGTCGGTGTGGTTGTCGCGGGTGCAGTACAAGATTTCTTAGTTTTATTTATTTCAACGCGTCGAGACGGTCGTTCGCTTGGTGAAATGGCAAAACAGGAACTGGGTTCTTTTGCTGGTATCGTTGTAATGCTTGGTGCGCTTGGGGTAATGATTATTATCCTTGCGGTATTGGCTTTAGTTGTGGTGAAAGCACTCGCTCATAGTCCATGGGGTGTGTTTACGATTGCAGCAACTATTCCAATTGCATTATTTATGGGCGTTTACATGCGATTTATTCGCCCGGGACGTATTGCTGAAGTTTCTATTATTGGCTTCGTTTTAATGATGCTTGCCATTGTTTACGGTGGACATGTTGCAGCAGATCCTTATTGGGGTGAATTTTTCACCTTAACTGGAACACAGCTTACATGGTGCTTAATCATTTATGGATTTATTGCATCAGTTTTACCTGTCTGGTTATTGTTAGCGCCACGTGATTATCTATCAACATTCCTTAAAATTGGTGTCATTCTCGGTTTAGCAGTCGGTATTATCATTGCATTACCTGAATTGAAAATGCCTGCAGTGACTCATTTTATTGACGGTACTGGCCCTGTTTTCTCGGGTAGCTTATTTCCATTCCTATTTATTACCATTGCCTGTGGTGCGATTTCTGGTTTCCATGCACTTGTATCAAGTGGTACAACACCAAAACTCATTGATAACGAAGCTGATATTCGTGTGATTGGTTATGGCGGCATGCTCATGGAATCTTTCGTCGGTATCATGGCGATGATCTGTGCAACTGTCTTAGACCCAGGCGTGTACTTTGCAATTAATGCTCCTGCGGCTGTACTGGGTACAACTGTAGAAACAGCGGCAGAAGCTGTACGTAATTTAGGGTTTGTGGTTACTCCTGAAATGTTAACGCTGTTGGCACAGGAAGTCGGAGAAACTTCGATTTTATCGCGTACAGGTGGAGCACCTACGTTTGCGATTGGTATGGCGCACATCATTTCGGAAATTTTCAATAGCCGTTCAATGATGGCCTTCTGGTATCACTTTGCCATTTTGTTTGAAGCGTTATTCATTTTAACTGCTGTAGATGCGGGTACACGTGCTTGTCGTTTCATGGTGCAAGATACGGTTGGTATTGTTATTCCTGCGGTTAAAGCATCAGGTTCATTCTTTGGTAACTTGGTCGGTACGGCTGTTGCGGTAGGTGGATGGGGTTTCTTCGTCTATCAAGGCGTGATTGATCCACTCGGCGGTGTTAACTCTTTATGGCCTTTATTTGGTGTTGGTAACCAGATGTTGGCTTCAATGGCCCTCATTTTGGGTACGGTCATTCTGTTTAAAATGAAAAAAGAAAAATATGTATGGGTGACAATCATCCCAACAATTTTCTTATTCGTGACCTGTATGACTGCGGGTTGGCAAAAGATTTTCCACGAAAATCCAAAGATTGGTTTCTTAGCGCAAGCAAATAGATTTTCAGATGCAATTGCTCGTGGTGAAATTCTTAAACCAGCCAAAACTATTGCTGAGATGCAAAACATTGTGATGTCGAATCAGATTAATGCTGCACTTTGTGGCTTCTTTATGATTGTTTCGATTGTCATGATTATTGCTTCAATTGGTATTGTACGCCGTGCTTTAGCAAGCCCAACACCGACTGTAAATGAATCCCCAGCTGTATATGCTGATCCTGAAGTGATCACCACGCGAGGAGAGTAATGATGAATTTTAAATTTGCAAAGAATGGAACTGTCATTATTGCGAAAATCATCAAAATGACGGTGCTCTCACAAAAAGAGCTATTGCTCTCTCCAAAGAACTGGTCACGTATTGCAACACTGTGGCAGCGTTTGCAGCAAAGCTTTCGACTCATGGTCGGTGTGCCAGATTATCAAACTTATCTGGAACATATGAAGCTTCATCATTCTGATTTAACACCAATGGATGCTAAAACTTTCTATCGCTATTGTGTAGATGCGCGTTATCCATCGGCTGGCGGTACTTTAAAGAAATGCCCTTGTTAAGTTGAGAGTTAAATTCAGCTAAACAAAACGGTATGTGGTTAAACCATGTACCGTTTTACTTTTTTGGGAAATGAAAAAGAGTTTGCTTAAAGTCTGCTCATTTGTATTTTTTTCAATTGAAAATCACTTGTTTTGCTTTTGAAAAATGAATATTATGCTTTCCATTCTAGGTGTATAGCTCAGTTGGTTAGAGCGCTACGTTGACATCGTAGAGGTCTCCAGTTCGAGTCTGGATATACCTACCAAGATTTATAAAGGGTTTACAAAGTTTTTCAACAACTTGTAAGCCCTTTTTTAACGCCTATTGTGCGGCACTTGCTTTTGATGCTGTAAAAAATAACGAAAATGCCGCATAATTTCCGCCAAGTTTACGCCAGATTTTACGCCACACATGAAAATACCCAAGCCAAGAAAAAGAGGTGATTCATATCGCATTGAAATTATGTTCGATGGGAAGCGCTACTCATGCACACGAGATACACCAAAAGAATGTGAGCACTGGGCAACAATTAAATTATTAGAATTAAAGACAGGTCGTACAGAAGATAATAAGCCAGTGAAGCCGACCATTACTTGGATGGATTTATTCAACCAATATTATGACAGTGTTGGAAAATATACAGACAGCAAAGCTTGGAACCTTACTCAATTAAAATCATTTGAAAAGAAAGTAGGTAATCTAGCCAATACTTTAATCTATGACATTACGCCAAAACAGCTTACTACTTGGCGTAACAAAAGGTTAAAGGAAGTTTCTGACAATACAGTCTTAAAAGAAATATCACTCTACTCGGCTATGTTTACATATGCCCAAAAAGAACTTTTCTTGATAACCGAAAACCCTTGGATGCAGATAAGTAAGCCAAGCAAGCCAGATTCAAGATATCGAAGAATATCACAACAAGAAATTGAAAAGATTTTGAAGATTCTAAATTACGAAGTGGGGCAAATCCCGACTCAGTCTGACCATTATGTTGCTTGGTCTTTCCTATTTGCAATAGAAACAGCAATGAGACGTGGTGAAATTCTAAATATGAGGAAATCTGATATTTATGATGGTTATGTTCATTTACCAAAAACCAAGAATGGTACTAAGCGGAATGTCCCTTTATCACTTTTTGCAAAAGAATTAGTTGATTTAATTAGTCGCGAGCAAGAAAAGATAATTCCCCAGTCAGAAAATGCATTTAGACAAATGTGGGAAAAGAAAAAAGCAAAGACTGATATTGTAGACTTGCATTTCCATGATACACGGCATGAAGCAATCTCAAGAATGGTAAGAGTGCGTAAATTGCCAGTAGAGGTGCTTGCTAAAATTACAGGGCATAAAAAAATTGAGGTCTTAGTGAATGTTTACTACAACCCAGATGCCCAAGAGCTCGTTGAAATGTTCAATGGCAGTGCGAGCTAATTTGCTCGCTTTCTGCCAACACGTTTGGTTCTGTCCTTTAAAAGGGCATCAGCTTGGATTGGGTTATATAGAGCTTTACCTTCCGTACCTTGGTTGATAGCAGACAATTTCCGTCTAATTGTATCCACAGATAAATTGTATTTAACTGCTAAATCTGCGGCACTTACAAGCTCTAGCTTTTCTTGTTCAAGCTTGGTGACGATTGCACCACCAAGATTTTGACCTAGTAGAATCTGAGGAGGAATATCAGATTCTACAGTAATAATATATTTATGTGCTCCCATTTATTAAACCTCCACAACATATCCAATCCGAGAAAAAACACTTTCTACAGATTCAGCAACTTGTAAAGTAATAGGTTTGTCAGTTCCTCTTATTTTGCCGTTGTATTTTGGGTTGAAAGTTTTTATAAATGCAGTCTCAACATTATTTAAGTCTTGCTCTGGAATGGGTAGCAAATATACTCGATCAAAGACTTTTTTCCCCTCCAATACATGATTGGCAATACGTGATGCTGGTGATGTACTTTGACCAACATAAACCACCTCATCTCCAAAGCATAAGAAGTAAATACCTGAGTTAAAGCCATACTTTGGGACTTGCTGAAGGTTAGGCAGGTTGCTTATGGACACAGGTGGATATGTGCTAATTTTCTCAGCAGGTACTGTAATTTTTAGCTCATAAGGTAAGTCGGCACCATTACAACGACCCATTAAGTTCTTTGCTATCCAGCTTTTTACTTCTCCCGATTTATAGAGGAATTCACCTCCATCAATTCTATAATGAGGAATATAACCAGCCTCGGTATAAGCAATAAGTTTTTCAAGCGGCAATGTGTCACTTCCAGCAATTTCTGAAGCAGTTTTAAGTGCGCTTGGATATTCACTAGTTTTGTGAATAACAACATGTTGTTGAATCTCCATTTCACCCCTCCTTACTTTCCGCTTTTCTAAAAAACAAATCGTTCAACACCAAATCATCATTAATTACAGTTCCGTCTTCGATATAGTCACAGCCATTATCTATAAAGTACTGCTTATCTTCAGGGTGGGGGCGAACAACCAAATCGATAGCTGGAAATACTGAAAGACCATCAAAAGTTGTTAAGATCGAATGAACTAGACCTTCACATTTCTCTAAATCAGAGCCTTCACTCTGTGCCCAGTATCTTGCTAGGTTTCTAAAGTTCTCAAGTAATTCTTCACGAATCACTTCTTTTGGAATTGGTTTACTCATCCCTCAGCTCCCGATTCAATATCCAACTTCATTGCACCTTCTTCAGGATATTCGGTCATCCAAAAGTAATAGCCTTTGCCGCTGTGCCCATCTTCAAAGAATTTAATAGTTAGTTCAGTTTCAAGTTGATCTAAATCATTTTCACCATCTGGATTTACGAATTCGAGAAGGCTTTTTAACTGGTATCCATTAAGAGTTATGCTCATTTTTCAGCTCCCGATTCGCTTGCTTCAAATACCGTTCCGTCTGGATCTACATTCATTTCTTTACATAAGAGAGTTGATGTTGTAGAGCCAATCCCGACCATCTTTGAAACATGTGACCAGTTTTCACGGGTCTTCAATACTTTTGAACTCTTTAACGATCTGCGTAGTAAATCCAACAAATCAAACTTAAAAACTTCGCCATTTCTTTGAAGGGTTACAATGTGTTCTAGCACCGCCTGAGCTTTGGCTTTTAATTCCCACGCAAACCAAGCTCCATTCATCCATTCGTTCATATGAGAAAAAGGGCTATCATATGATTCGTTTACAAAAGACATTCCATAACGAGTTATTCTGTCTTTAATTTCAGGAATAGCCTCAAACTCACTTCTTAACTTATTCAAATCTGTCATTTCAAAATCTCCATAATTTTTTTCTTAAAAATAATTAACTCGATGTTTTGCCCGCACTCATAACCATCAAAAAGTGCTACTACTTTTTGTATTTTTTCTTGTTGATAATCCCAAGCTTCTTCTGCAACTTCTTGTTGGTTCAGGCAACCACCATTAGAGTTTTCGAATAAATCGAAATACCAGTCATTAAAGTTGTTAATTGTCATGCTGCCACTCCCAAAATCACCTGTTTCCGCTTGTCCAGCTCTTCTAAGAATTGATCAACACGGTTATTAATTTCTGTTATTACTTTCTCGTCTCGGTATAGACGCTTTACAAACAAAGGCATTGAAGGGCAGTAGCTAATGAAGTCAATCCACTCACGTTCTGCTGCTGAAACACCCCCCATGCATTGGTAGTAATGCTCTGGCGGTAAAACACCTTCATAAAGAATCTGGGCTTGCAGCTTTGGCAACTTCGACTTAACTTCTGTCAAGCCATTTGCGCCTACTAAACCATCAGGACTATACCCGAACTTCTCACCAACAATGAAGCCGCATTTACTAACTTCATTACCTGTCAACATTGCATAGAGTTCAATTGCCATTGGCTCATGAACATGTCCGCGCTCTGTATGAAAACCAGAAAAACTCTCTTTAGGCTCACCTGTAATCTGCTCACCAATCAACTCATACATATAAGTGATGGCCTTTTGCCCAAATAGTCCTTTACCTTTACTCTTAGAGAAAACCGCCTCAAGCTCTGAGCAGGTGATTAAACCCGCTCTTGCTTGTAACCACTCGGGCGAACCTTGTTCACAATCAAGTATTAGCATTGCCATTTCCTTGTCTGATCAACTTATTCAATGCTGATTGAGCTTTGGTAAACAGAGACTTATTAATGTTCTCGATAGTTCCAAATTGTTCAAAGAATAGTTGTTGTTGGAAAGGCTCAAGACGACCATGTAAGCCTGTGAGCATCTGGATTTGCTCAGGTGTCATTGGGCAAAAAGGCTTAGCTGCAAAGCCGTTGTCGTCTTCTTTTGCAGTGGTGATATTTAACATTGCGCAAAGGGTGTAACGCTTGCCATAAGAGACACTTGAGCCTAAAGCCTGAACAGCATTCTTAGATCCAGAACTGTCAGCATTTAATTCCATGCTCGTATTTTCACGGTGTCCATCTCTATGCATCAAAACACATGTAACCTTTACCTTTGTTGGTTCTGGATGCTCAACACGGAAAGAAGTAGCAAAGCCATATTTAGAAAGGATGGGGCGCACTACTGCATCGATAGTTTCAAGAGCTGCATAAGTAATGTTATGACCAGTTGAAGTCTCAGCAATTACTGGGATCTCCGGAGCCATCATTGCAAAGTCACGGTTGAAAGCCATCTCAGCCTGTTTAGCCATCACGCGCTCTTGCATATCTAGCATTTTTTCAATGATAGCCATGTCAGGATTTGAGCTTGATAAAACCTTTTCAACCAGACTAAAAAGCTGTCCTTCTGGAGTATGAGCAACAATTTGGTTTCCTGTTTTCACTGGCGCATTCATAATCTTCTCCTAATTCTTTTTTACTGGGCGTTGTTCGAGTGAGTCTTCCCAATCGCCCTCATAAATGTTGTTGTAAGGAAGTACTACAACTCCATAAACAAGATCACCGCTAAATTCAGTTGCTAATCGTTCAGGCTCAGATTTATAACCAAATGCCCACCCATCAAAATCTGTTGCCATAAACTGAACATCTGGTGGAACTTCCGACCAATCGTATTTAGTTCCCATCACCCACCTCTCAACTCTTTCTTTTTGTCTTCTCTTGCCAGTTCTTCTAAATACTCATTCAACTTAAGTATCTGAATAGAAGTAAGGGCAAAGGGCATACCTTCGACTGCATCAACATAGTTGTATTCATCGACATGTGGTCGGCTACTTGAATCGACTGTCATCATGGTGTAATCCACATCTTTCCAGTCTTGATAATCCAAGCCTTCGCCATATTCAAAAGTGTCGTTTTTCTCAATTCCTTTGACACTTGCTACGATGTAGATGTGCTCAGCGTTATGAACTGATAAAGAGAACTGAACAACGCCATCCTCAACACCTACATTCATCACTTCAAGGCTTGTGAATACCGCAGCATCAAATACAAGTTTCGCTAACATATTCATGAGTTAGCTCCTTCCACTTGCACACGCACATACAAGCTTTCTTTTGCTTTGAGTTCGTTGACGTGTTGCTCGTCGGCACAGCCACGTAAAAGACCTACAGCTAAAAAAAACACTACCCAGAACAATAAGAATCCCGACGTACCATCAACAAACGCTTGCTTGATTGAATATTTATTCTCAGTCATTGCTAGATTCCTCCTGAGCTGGATGAACGTAGCTATCACACATATTCAAAAGCATTGATTTGTACTGATTCCAGAATTCAAGTGCTTCACTGTCCATGCGCGTAATGTGTGCATCATCAAATGATTTCCAATCTTCAACAGTGTGTTCTTGGCAGCCAATTCGCATTTTTCCTAAGCCACTAATAATCACATCCCAACGTAGCCCGGAGACAATGAGTGGGGCAGCTTTGGCACCGTAAAGGTTGGCACCGTAAAGGTCGGCACCGTAAAGGTTGGCACCGCGAAGGTTGGCACCGTAAAGGTTGGCACCGTAAAGGTTGGCACCGTAAAGGTCGGCACCGTAAAGGTTGGCACCGCGAAGGTTGGCACCGTAAAGGTTGGCACCGCGAAGGTTGGCACCGTAAAGGTTGGCACCGCGAAGGTTGGCACCGTAAAGGTCGGCACCGTAAAGGTTGGCACCGCGAAGGTCGGCACCGTAAAGGTTGGCACCGCGAAGGTTGGCACCGTAAAGGTTGGCACCGCGAAGGTTGGCACCGTAAAGGTCGGCACCGTAAAGGTTGGCACCGTAAAGGTTGGCACCGCGAAGGTTGGCATTGCGAAGGTTGGCACCGCCAGCAATCGCACTTTCCAACGCATGACGAGCAATCATTCCTGATTCCATTCCTTCAGGAACATCACAGGTAAAAAGGACTCCTTCTGTCCAACGATTTTTAATTTCGAATTTCTGTGTCATAATCTTCTCACTCATTGAGTAAAAGTCCCGTCGGTCGAATGTCTGGGACTTTTTTGTTTGTCGATGAGATAAATATAGAATATTCTATAAAAGTAATCAATAGAAATTTCTATATATTGTCTATAATTTCTATTTTTTATCTATTAAATTATTAAAAATATAGAGAAAATATTTGTAAATTTTTTATTTTAGGCATTAAAAAACCCGCTTTCGCGGGCTTGTTTCTATATCTTTCTATCCAGCTCGATAGAATTGTCGGCCAATCACTCTAAAACTAGCGCCATTATCAGCAGAAACGATCTTGTCTCTATATTTAGGATTGAGGCTGTGTAGGGTTAGTTTCCCACCTTCTTCCTTAAAGATTTGCTTCAACATCGCTTCACCTTCAAAGTAGACCGCATAGAACTCATTGTCTCGAATTTCGGTATCTGCCAAATCAATGGCGAACACGTCTCCCGTGCAAACATACGGTTCTTGTGAATCACCCGAAGCAAGCGCTAGCTTGACATTTTCAGGCTTAACACCATGTTTTTTAAAAAATTGCGGAGGGAAGTCACGTTTTTCAAGAACTTCATCAAAATGAAATTCAATCGATTCCCCATCCCCACAGGCAAACCGTATATTCACTAAATCAATCCAAATTCTTTCGTCTTTTTCTTCTTCTGAGCTTACCGTAATCTTTGGAGAGTTTTCAATAATTTGACTTAGACTTTTGTCGGTATCCTCAGTGGATTCCCCAGTTCTCAACCAATATGGATCTACATTCAATACTTTAGCTATCTCAGCCAAATGAGATGAGCCATGTTTTGCTGACTTTTCTAGATAAGCATAAGAAGGCTGTTTCATACCCACTGCTTCTGCAACTTGTTTTTGTGATAACCCAGCTTTTAAGCGTGATTCTTTCAATCTTTCCGATTGGGTGGACATGCTCTGAATCTCAAACATATAGATCGATCTTAATAATATATAAACATTTCTATCGCCTCAAATTTTAATAGAAACAATAAAATAGAAATTTCTATTAACTCTTGTTGACTAAATATAGAATATTCTATAAATTAGTCTATAAATATAGAGGAGATGGTTATGTCAACTAGCCAAATAGATAAGGTTGTTTCCTACTTCGGCAGTCAACGTAAAACAGCCACTGCCTTGGATATTACCCAACCAACTGTTAATCACATGGTCTCTACTGGTCAGGTATCTGTTAAGTCAGCACTGATCATCCAGAAGAGAACAAATGGGCAATTTAAAGCTTTGGACCTATGTCCAGAATTAAAAAACTACTTTTCAGAATTAACTGTTGTTTAAGGACAATTTTATGAGCCTTGAAAAAAAATCTACGCATGTGCGTTTATCTCCCGAAAACCATGAACGTGCAAAAGTCCTTGCTGAAATTAAAGGTAAAGACCTTGCTCAATACCTTGCTTACCTACTTGAGAAAGAAATAGCAGGTGAGTGGCATGTACTTAATTTACAAGCAAAATCATTTGAGCGCTTGGGATTAGGAGCTTTGATGCGGGATCTATCAACCGAAGTAATTTTTGGTGAGGGATCAGAAGGGATTAACGGGGATTTAGACAAATAAAAAAGCCTGATCTCGTAAATCAGGCTTAAGTATTCATCAATTAGGAACCAATGAATGAAAACAAATTTAGCACATAAGCATGAGCCACCTCAAGCAGAGGTGCTCAAGTTTCCTAAAAAAGAGCTCCAAGCTATGTCAAAGAAAGAAGAGGGCTATACCAGAATGCCTAACTCTTTAATTGACGACCAGATAATGGCGCAATTAAACGATAAGGCCTTCAAATGCCTAATGCTCATAGTGCGTCAAACATCTGGTTTTGATCGCACATTACATACGATAGCAATCACACAATTTCAAAAGTACTGTGGCATCAAAAAACGTGACACGGTTATGTCGTGCATCAAAGAACTTGAAGATAAAAAAATCATCTTTGTTAGCCGTAAAACAGGCTGCTTAAATGAGTACTCAATCAATACCAACCCGTCCCTTGAAACGGTACTACCGCCAAATGGGACTAGTACCATCAAAGGTGACGGGGCTAGTACCACTAAACGGGATGGGACCAGTCCCGTCAAACGGGGCACTAATAAAGAAACACTTAAAGAAACACTTAAAGAAAATATATATGTGATCTTTGAGTTCTGGAAAACCACTTTCAACAGCTCAAAAACAGTCCTCACTGAAAAACGAAAAAAGAAAATTGAAGCACGTCTTGAGCAAGGTTATTCAGTTGAAGATATCAAGAAAGCAATTGTGAATTGTTCTAAGTCTGATTACCACATGGGTAAAAACGAACGTGGAACTGTCTACAACGATATCGAATTGATTTGTCGTGAACCTGAAAAACTAGATCGCTTTATCAGTATGAGCACACCAGTTCAGCCAAAAGCAACACAACCTACACCAGACAACAAAAACGTAAATCAAGCTTGGGAACAAACTCAAACTCATTATGAGCCAGTTGAGGAAGTAGAGCTAGAGGAGTGGATGGTATGAATGCGATGTTCAACCCTGAAATGCTCCAAAGCAAGGCAATTTGCCATAAGCACAATACTCAATTGATCGTGATGTTCGGGCGTGAGACATGTCCAGCATGTGCTGTTGAACTTGTTGATCAATCAAACAAAGAGCATGCAAAGCAAGTAAACCAAGCAGTACGTGAAAAACACTTTGCAGGAGCAATGCTTCCAAAGCGCCATGAGAACTCAGGTTTTCGCAACTACACAACTGAGCTGGCAGGACAGAAGAATGCATTACTCCAAACAGCTAGTTATGCAAAGAAGATTGTAAACGGTGATGTAGTTAATCTTGTGATGGTTGGTAGTACCGGGACAGGAAAAACCCATTTGTCATGCGCTACAGCACGCACGTTGCTCGCAAAGGGTAAATATGCTCGATACATCACATCGGAAGACATGGCGCAGAAGATCATGAAGGCATGGGACAAAGATACCAAGGACCAATCAGAAGCCTCAGTGATTTATGAATTCACTCAATATGACTTACTAATCCTAGACGAGTATGGATTGCATGACCGTGAGAAGCGCTTAGAGCTTGTACATAAGGTTCTTTACTCACGTTATGACGATGCTAAAGCAACCATGCTTATTTCAAACATGACACTTGATCAGCTCAAAGCGGATCTAGGGGATCGTCTATGGTCTCGTTTCCAGCATGGCGGCTTAACTGTAGTTGAGTGCAATTGGAATGATGGTCGAGTAGGAGGTGCAGCGTGAAAGCAATAAAACGAGTTGTAGCATTCCAAAATATTTTTGACATTTTGTTGTTCGCTACTCATGCAACAGAACCTTTCACGATGAAAGACCTGCATGACTTTGTATTGGATGCACCTAACAACACCATCCAATGCTATGTGCAGGAATTAATTCAAAGCGGCTACTTAGAAAAAGATTCATATGCAACCTACAAAGCGACTCAGTACGCAAAGGACTTGCTAAACGTTAAAGGGGAGCTTGTAGCATGAAAAGTACCAAAAGAAATCTACATGCCGAATGGGAAGTTATCTCAAGTGCTGAGTGGTTAGAAGCCTTAGGCCGTGATCCTACAAATGACGAAATGCTTCAAATATTCGAAGGTAGCTTTTACCCATTGTTCAATGCAAAACGAGTAGAGCCTAAACAGGTCTGGACTTTGAAGATTACCACATACCTTGAGTGTGATGATGGCCGTACTTCTGAATGTGAAATGGAATGGAAGTTCGATAAGTCAATGTCTATGCATGAAGTGCTAAACGGTGCCAAGCACATCAAGATTAATGTAGGCGGTATTAAGACTCGTTGGATCGGGGTTACCAAGAATTGGATCAAAGAACTAGACGCAGACTATGACGATTCATGGAAGGCAGTCAAAGCAATTGCACGTGCTGAGTGTGTGGCAATGGTTAAACAGGTCAATGGTGCAGCTAAGTTGCTAGATAGCTTAATCGGGCATTTGGAGAAAGTGGCATGACTGACAACGTAAACCACCCTAAGCATTACACCAGTGATCCAAGCGGTATTGAGTGTATTCAGATCACGAGACATCGTAATTTTAATATTGGCAATGCAATCAAGTATTTATGGCGCAATGGATTAAAAGATTCAGATAGCCAAATCCAAGATTTACAAAAGGCTGTTTGGTACATCAATGATGAGATCAAGAGATTGGAAGCCATTACTAAACGTGACGGAGAAGGGCGATGAATAGAAATATTAAAACTGCTGTTCTTAGTGATTGTAAGCAGTACAGATACGTTTTGACGCGTGGTGAATGCTTAAACCCCCTAGTTTTTATTATGTTAAATCCAAGTACTGCGGACCATATGGATGATGATCCCACAATTCGTCGCTGTATGGGGTTTGCAGAGGATAATGGTTTTGATGGGATTGTAGTTTTAAATCTTTATGCATTTAGATCAACTGATCCAGAAAATCTATGGAATTGCCCTGATCCTGTTGGTGATTTAAATGACTCTCACATTGGGTCGATTAGATCAGATGTAGTTGTTTGCGCGTGGGGTAAGAATGCAAAAAAAAACAGGGTAAAAAAAGTTATAGAAGCATTAACAGCAATTGGGATTGAACCTAAGTGCCTAGGATTAAATAAAGATAATTCCCCAAAGCATCCGCTCTATCTTTCGAAAGACTCAAAAATTATTAAATGGGAGCGCAGCCAATGAAACCAGAACAGTTTATTCGTGAGCAAGGTTTGCCAGAAGTTAAACGACTTTTAGGAGAGGCTCCTAAGCACTCTCAATTCGTAATTCCTTGCTTAGATGGTGAGATGTACTTTTCACAACGTGAAGATGATGGCAAGTGGTTTAAATGGAGTAATGGCTATAGCAAATGGCTCGAATACTTTGGGAAATGTAATCCACTTGATTTGGCTTACAGCCTTTCCGACCTCAAACGTCTCGTGGAGTCTGTTGATTTGGTTAATGAGTTTGATGACTTAGAACAGGCTAAATCTTGGATTGATGATCTAGATAGTGACATGCCATATCAAGTCAAAGGCAGTGACAAGCGATTCTTTAAGTGGCAGTTGATTGAGGCAGTACGCGACCACGAATCAATATACGGAGGCGGTGATGCTCTATAAGCACAATAAAACAGGGAATCTATATTGCCTTATCGCTACTGCAAACAAGTGTGATAACGAGAAGTTCCCCAAGATGGTTGTCTATCAAAGTCTTAGTGATGGGAATATTTACGCAAGACCATACAAGGATTTCTATAACGCATTTTCGATTCAAGGAGCCAGCCATGAGTGAGTTTAAAGAGTTTGAAGTAGATGATTATGTAGTGAACACAAATGGTGCTTACGATCATATAGATGTGGTTGCGAATGTTGAGTCAGACGGTTATTTCACAACAAGATCAGGAATGTTTTGCAATCCTAAAGTCCATCGTTTAGCGGAACCAGAAGAAATAGCAGCAGGCCACCGCATTGACTGCGAAACCCTAGGCAAACCAGAAAACCACATCAGCCCAAACTGCAAATCAAAGGATGTTTGAGATGGATAACAAAGGCAGAAACCTAGAACTGGAAACATGGCTAATTGAAACCACTGGCGAAGAGATGATGGCTAATCATCTCGGGCCTAACTGGAACAGATTTAATGAAGAGTTTGGCTTCTATCCAAATATGAGCATGACCATTGCTGATCTAGTTTGGCAACACCAGCAATCAAAAGTGGATGAGCTGCAAGTCAAGTTTGATCAACACGATCAGTGGCTTGGTCAAAGAAACAGATATGTTCAAGAGCTAAATGACATCATTGCAAAACATGTGGCTGAAAAGGATGAGCTGCAAAAGCGGTTGGATGCTGTATTAGAGATATGCAACACGTGGAGGTCACAGTGTCCCAAAGCCGTAATTGAGATAGAGCGAGCGCTCAAGGGGGAAGGAAATGAGTAATATCCCAAGGTATTTTATCAATAAGATTAAAAATGAAAAACCACATAAATGGATGCAAGTAAATCAGACTCTGCTTATGTCTACTCATCCATATGTTCTGTATCAATTGCCAGACGGGACAGAGGTTTACGGTAATTCCGAGAAGCATCTTGTTATTGAGCCAAATGATAAGAGTTGGTCAGTTAATTTCTTCAATCCTCAGACTAAAGAATTTGAGTACTTAACATCGGAAGAGAAAGATTGGGTCTTTTGTAGTAGTGATCTTAAAAGAGACTGTCGTTATGAATTCACAGAGGTTGAATACACATCAACTAATGGATATATCAAGTTTGACATAGCTCAGTGGCTTCATAAATATGTATCGAAAACACTATCTCTAGATGAAGACTTTTACTTCTATGGCGTAGTTAAGCTCGGCAATAAAGAATTTGAACTACAACGCTATTTTGAGGATTACGCGAGTGTTGAGGGAAGAAAGCAGCTGTACCTAGTGTTTAAGCGAGAGAACGATGTTTATAACGTCACAGAAGAATTAAAGCGATATTTCGCTAAGAAGAAAATGCCAGATGACGTTGAAATAGTTTATTCAAAAATTCAAAAGAATGAGATGACCATTGAAGATTTTGAGCTTTGGGTGAGAGGTGACCAATGACCACATTCAAAGAGGCTCAAAAGATCCAGTCACAGAAGGCAGCTCGTTCTAAGCGATTTAATAGAGTGCCTACAGAAGATCAAGAACAGATGACGCTCATGAGCTGGGCGCATCGTGTGAAGTATGGTTCAGGTCGTTTGAGTGATTACCTGTTCCATATTCCTAATGGTGGATCTAGAAACATCATTGAGGCTGCAAAGTTTAAGAAGATGGGCGTGAAGGCTGGTGTTCCAGACCTTCAGCTTATCGTTCCAAATGGTCAGATTCATGGCTTATGGATTGAGTTAAAAGGCAAGAAAGGAAAGTTGCAACCGAGCCAAAGACTTATGATCCAACGCTTAGAAGAACAAGGTTACATGTGCAAAGTCTGCTTCGGTGCAGATGAAGCCATAGATGAAATTAAAAAGTATTTGATGATTTAGGGTGACGGTATGAATGCAGTAGCAGTTGAGAAGTTTGAACGTTTTGAATGGTTGACTCATGGTTTAACTGCGAGTTCGCCAAGTATTGAGCCAGTGGTCCGTGGAACAGGAGAAAAACCATTGAACTATCAAGATCGCTTGGGTGCTATTGCTTCAATGGATACTCAACTCGAAAAAGCAGTGACCTCAGTTATTATCTTTGGTCAGAAAAGCAAAGGTGACTTTGATTATATTCTGAATCATCTGGCAAGAATTATGATTGTAGGTGCACAAGAAGATAAGCGCTTAAAGCCAAAGAACATCAAGATTGAAGACCTTGCAAGGAAAGTTGCATGGATGGTTGCCATGTTTGCTCTGAAACCTGACATGGAAGAAAACTTCACTGCAAAGGGTAGATTGCAATTAGCAGCTGGCATCAAAGAATCTGAAATGTCATTGAAGGCTTATGATGGAACTTGGAAACAGTACGAAAAGTTAATGTGTCTTGCTATTGAGTCCGCAATTGATGCTGCATCGAAGGCGGTTGAAAAGTACAAAAGAAATACTTACAAAGATGCTTGAAAAAAGTCTAGGAATATTTCTCTGAGCGAGTTATAGTATTTCTATACTGGTCGTATTACGGATTTCCGAAGACCAACACATCAAAGCTCACTTAATAGTGGGCTTTTTGCTTTTTGGGAGTGCACAAATGCGCAATGAAATCACACAAGTTGGCGTTGTTGCATCACGCTCAGCAAATCGAATTTATGATGAAAAGGTAAATCTTTTCTTTAATGAAATTAAACAGAAAGAAGGTAAAGAGGTTTTTGCTTCAACAATTATTCTGCGTGCGGGTGCTGATTTATATAATTTGCTTGGCGAGGATTTTGAAAATCAACTTGATATGTTGGTTAAGATCATGAAGGACCAAGCTAAAGCCTAAGGCTTTTTGGATGTTCACATGCTCCGAATAATTAAGCAGGTCTTTTGCATACATGTTTGGGAATATGAATCCGACATGTTTAATCAGAAAGAATGCAGAAAGTGTGGAAAGATTAAGTGTTTGTAGCCCTGTCGTTTGACGGGGTTTCCTTTTTTGGAGATAACAATGGAAATTGCACAGCTTTTATTTGCTTTAGTAATGGCGCACTTCTTGTGTGATTTTGCACTTCAAAATGATTTTGTTGCTAATTTCAAAGTTAGATTCGTGGGTGAAAAAAAGAATGATATGTGGGTTTGGGTTTTAAGTGCCCATTGTGCAATTCATGCTTTGCCAGTTTTCCTATTAACTAAATCGCTGGGTCTTTCTGCTTTGATGTTTGTCACCCACTTTCTGATTGATTTGATGAAGTGCGAGAAAAAAATAAGTTTTAATATAGATCAATCACTTCATTTGGCTGTGGTTCTTCTCATTACTGGAATATATGCATTAAGTTAAATGGGTTGGGGTGAACATGGACACAATCGAAGCGAAGAAGAATTTAAATTTACTCTACAAAGATCGGTTTAATCTTGAGAATTTGAATCATCTCAATGCGAGAGATCAGTTCAAACAAGACTGCAAGCGTCGAATCAAAGACATTGACACTCAGATTGCTAACATCAAACAGAACCTTAAAAATGCGTGATGCAAAGCGACTTGCTGCAATAAGGAAATTACCTTGTGTTAGATGCGGTGGTGGTCCAAGTCAGGCAGCACACAGCAACTTCAGTGAACATGGTAAAGGCAAGGGAATTAAAGCAGATGATAAATACACAATTTCCTTATGCCATTCCTGTCACCAATGGTTCGATCAGTATCGAGGGATGGGACTTTTAGAATCAAAAGAATGGTTCGCAAACATGCTAGAAAAAACAGAGCGTATGCTTAATCTTAAAGATGGTGAGGTGTTTTGAAATGGAACCTAGATTCGTCATCAAAAACCATTCTGACATCAACTATGTGACAAATTATCTAAATAAGAACCATGCTGAAGCAGCAATTGAAGGTAAGCCTCTGGTTGTATTGATTGCACCTCAAGAGAAAGATAGATCTAAAGCTCAGAATCGTTTGTACTGGATGTGGCTTAATCAATGGTCCAAGAAGCAGGGAACGGATAAAGATTACGAACATCTGTTCTTTAAAAAGAACTTCTTAGCAAAGATTTATGACCGTGATGATGTTGGACAATACAAGAAAACATTTAAAGCCGTTAGAGAATTAAAGGATTCTAAGCATCCACTCTACCAAGATGTAGCAAACGGCCTGTGTGAACTAATGAGCACTACTGATGCAAGCACAGCCCAATTCACTGAATACCTAAACGACATACATGCATTTTGCTTGAAACAAGGGTGTTATTTAGAAACGCCTGATGATCTTAAATATGCGTTGGAGTATCGATGAATCAATATCATTGGGTTGAATTTGGAACAACGAAGCCGCTTTACACTGTATTTGCTAAGACCGAAAAGCAAGCAATGTCAAAGTTAAGAAAATATTTAGCCAAAGTAGGCAAAGAAAAAATCGAATTAGCAAGAGTTATTGAATAGAGGTACCAATGGAAGAACAAATCAAAGGCGCAGAACCCTTAAAGAATTTACGCCATGAAGAGTTCTGCCACGAATATTTAAAAACGTTAAGCGCTCAAGAGGCTGGCAAAGCAGTAGGGTTTAAAACCCGACAACATGCTTGGGATGTGCTGCAACGTGAGGAAGTTGAAGAGCGTATTGCTTACTTGAATGGCGAGCGCCTCAAACGTGTTGATGTGAATGCAGACTATGTGCTCAAACGTCTTGTAGAAATCGACAAGATGGATGTTTTAGACATCATGGGTGATAACTACGCATTTAAACCTATTGGAGAATGGCCTCCTATTTGGCGTCAATACGTGTCAAACATCGAGAATATTGAAGAGTTTGACGGTCGTGGTGACGATAAAGAACAAGTCGGCTGGCTTAAGAAAATTAAATGGCCTGACAAGGTTAAAAATCTTGAGCTTCTAGGCAAACATGTGAATGTTGGGGCATTTAAAGAGAAGATCGAACATGATGTTTCAGATCCTCTTAAAGAATTACTTCAACGAGCTAGTGGGAACACTTTGAAACCAAAAGGGTAAACATATGGAAGTAGACGAGCTAGAGAAAAACTTGTCTGATCCATGGTGGCGCCTGACAAGTGGTTTTTTATATCAAATCCTCATTAAAGGTGATGAAGAAACAGAAGGGCTTAAAGCTCCATTCATCCCAAATGAACACCAGCTAGATTTCATTAATAATCTTTGGTATCGCAATATTATTTTAAAAGCACGTCAGCTTGGCTTTACTACAATGGTAGCAATCTACTTTCTAGATTGTTGTTTGTTTGGCAAAGGCGATACTCGTGCAGGGATGATTGCACAAGATAAGTATGCAGCTGATAAGCTTTTCCGAGATAAGGTTAAGTTTGCATATGACAACCTGCCACCTGAAATTAAGGCTAGGTTTCCTTTAGCGCGTGATAGTGCAAGTGAACTATTGTTTGCTCATAACAACAGTTCAATCACTGTTGGTACGTCAATGCGATCAGGCACGTTGCAGTATTTGCACGTTTCTGAGTTCGGTAAGATTTGTGCAAAGTTTCCAGATAAAGCCAAAGAGGTTTTAACTGGCTCTATTCCAGCAGTTGCACCGAATGGAATACTTGTAATCGAATCTACTGCCGAAGGTGATGAAGGCCCTTTCTACAACATGTCAGAA
This sequence comes from Acinetobacter sp. 1124_18A, assembly GCF_052824995.1. Taxonomy (NCBI): domain Bacteria; kingdom Pseudomonadati; phylum Pseudomonadota; class Gammaproteobacteria; order Moraxellales; family Moraxellaceae; genus Acinetobacter; species Acinetobacter sp. 1124_18A. The sequence continues at coordinate 318,967 of NZ_VTDF01000001.1, forward strand.
ACTGCCCGCAAGAAGAAAGAAGCAGGTACTGAGTTAACTAAGAAAGATTATAAATTTCACTTTTACCCTTGGCATGGTGCCGATGAATACAGTCTTGATGCTGATGTTCACATTACCTCAAAAGAGCATGAATATTTTGATCGAATAGAGCAAGAGTGTGGTATTCAGATTGGCTCATCTCAGCGTAGCTGGTACGCAGCAACTCGTGATAATGATTTCCAAGGCTCATCTGAATTGATGTGGCAAGAATACCCTTCAACACCAGAAGAGGCATTCAAGAAGTCTAAAGAGGGCTGTTGGTACACAGAGCAATTCATCAAAGTCCGCCGAGAGCAACGTATCTGCTCATTGCCAATCCGCACAGATGTACCGGTAAATACCTTTTGGGATATTGGTAACTCTGATGGTACTGCTATTTGGTTCCATCAACGTGTAGGCATGCAAGACCTTTTCATTGACTTTGAAGAAGGTTGGGGTGAGCCATATGAATACTTTGTGAAGATTATGCAAAGTAAAGGTTATTTGTGGGGTAAGCATTATTTGCCACATGACGGTGCTCATGCTCGACAAGGTGAAAGTAAGAACCTATCGCCACAAGAAATGCTTAAAAATCTTGGTTTAACGGGTGTTGAAATTGTGCCACGTGTATCGGAACTCTTACACGGTATCAACAAGACGCGCGAAGCGTTAATGAATGATGTTTGGTTTGATGTTGATAGATGCAAAGAAGGCTTAAAGCATGTAGAGAATTACACTCGCAAATTCAATGCACACGCCCAAACCTACACTAGTGAACCAGTTAAAACAGATGGTCATTCAGAAGCAGCTGATGCATTACGTCAATTCGCACAAATAAGAGACAAGATTGGACAAGTAGCCAGATCAGCTCCACCACCACCTAAAGCCGCTTCATCTTGGATGGGATAAAATGGATAAAGACGAAAAAGTCGATAAAGACAAAATTGATATTCTCGCTCAAGCAAAGAAGTTTCGTGACGATGCTCAAGACTATTGGAATGAAATTTATTGCCAAGGTCGAGAAGATAAAGAATTTGTGACAGTTAAAGGCGCTCAGTGGGAACATGGTGCAATTGAAAAGCGGAAGCAAGAAGGTAAGCCAACTTTAGAGTTTAACCTTGTTCATACCTATTGCCGCCAACAGGTCAACACTCACAAGCAAAACAGACCACAGATTCAAGTTGTGCCGGTTGATGATGGCGCTGATGAAGATATGGCTAAGGTTCTTGGTGGGCTGATCAAAGACACTGAAGAATCAAGCAACTTTGAAGATGTAAACGACATTGCGGTTGAAAATGCTGTTTATAGTGCAGTTGGTTTTATTCGCATCACTGCCGATTACATCCATGAAAAGAGCTTTAATCAGGAACCAAAGTTCAAAGCAGTACATAACCCCGAAGCAGTCCTAATTGATCCGCTATCACGCGAAATGGACGGCTCAGACATGAGCAAAGCGCTTGTGTGTGAGTGGGTGTGTAAAGATGCTATAGAAAAGCAGTATGGCAAAGATGCTGTATCTGATTTTGAAATGGATGGTATCGAAAACTGGTTCAATGAAACTGAAAATACTGTTCTTATCGCTGAGTATTTCTATAAAGATGAAGTTAAAGATAATCTCATCCTACTTGAAGATGGCACAACAGAATTTGAATCTGTACTCATGAAGCAATTTGATAAGGAAGAGTTGGAAGCATTCATTATTAATGAGCGCGATACAACTCGAACTGAAATCAAATGGGCTAAATTATCAGGCTGCAAAGTTCTTGAAACTGGCGTGTTCCCCGGCAAGTACATTCCAATTGTGCCCGTATATGGCGAAGTAATTTGGATTGGTGATAAGCGACATATCTTCTCACTTGTACATTTCGCCAAAGATCCACAACGTCTGTTCAACTACTGGAAATCAACTGAAGCAAATATTCTTCAGAAGAACCAAGATCAATTGACTGTGGTGGATGCCAAAGCGACTCAGGGCTATCCAGAGTGGGATAACCCGTCAGCATATAAACACCTCCGCTATGATTACTTGGATGAAAACGGTAAACCTCGTCCAGCACCTGCAAAAATTGGCTCAGCTCAAGTGCCTGTAGGTATTTTAAATGCCTCTGAGTCTGCAAAGGCTTTGATTGCTGATACGTTGAATATGCATGCTCCACAAATGGGGCAAGATGTTAATCAACAATCAGGTCGTGCAATTGGCTTATTACAGCGTCAGGGTGAAACTTCTCAGTTCCACTTCCAAGACAATGACAATAAGTCTATTCGACAGTGTGGGCGCATTTTGTTGGGTTTATATCCAGTCTACTACGATACACCTATGGTGCGTCGCATTATTGGGTCAGATGGTGAGTCTGAGATGGCTAAGCTAAATGCACAGCCACAAAATGAAGACGAGCAGGCTAAAGCGATCAATGGCGTATTAAATGATATGTCAATCGGGCGCTATGATGTCCGCATGGATACAGGCCCATCATTCAATACTCAGCGTGAACAGTCATTCCAGTTAATGATGCAACTAGCTCAGTTTGCACCGAATATCATGCAAGCCGCTGGTGACTTGGTAATTAAAGATTCACCGCTCTTGAATGCTAAGCAAATTGCGGAGCGTGTGAAGAAATTAATGCCACCTCAAGTGCTGGAAGAAGGTCAAATCAATCCTGAGCAAGCTAAAGCACAGATCACACAGCTTGATCAACTTGTACAGAAGCTTACTGGTGAGCTTGCAGTTCTACAGAAACAAGTACAAGACAAAGTAGAAGACCGCAATCTTGATTTACTAAAAGCACAAATCAATGCTGAGAAGGATTTGCAAGTAGCACAAATCAATGCTGCTAGCCGTGCAGATGTTGAAGAATTGAAGGGCACTGTTGCTTTACTTAAAGAGCAAATTGGACTTACTCAAGTTCCTCAGCAATGGCTAACACAAGGTGAATCAATTCCTAATTATGCAGTTGATCCACCACAACAAAATTATCCGCAGCAAGGTGTGTATGAACCACCACCTCAGCAAGCGCCAAGCATTCAGAACCCTGCCGATCAGCAGGGTTTTTTAATGCCTGAAGAAACGGTTCAACAAGAAGACTTCGCTCCTAGTCCTGATCAGACTGGGGAAGGCGCACAACTGATCGAAGGTAATTTATTGCCTAATTTGGAGCAACAAGATGAACCAGAATTCTGATACTCAAGACGTCGTTGAAACCACCGCAACGGAAAATACTGGTGTTGAAAGTCAAGAGCCAAATTCTCCAGAAACAGGAAATCAGGAACCTGATACAGGTGAGCTAGATGAAAATGGCGAGCCTAAAACAGAACCTGAGAAACCGAAGCGTAACCGCGCTCAGGAACGTGTAGAGCAAGCAGTTAAGCGCGCCTTAGAGGCTGAGCGAAAACTCAAAGAGTATGAGGCTCAGAAAGAGGCGCCTAAAGCTGAGGCTAAGCCATCTAAACCACAAATCGAAGACTTTGAATCATATGAGCAGTGGACTAAAGCCCATGATGAATATGAAGAGAAGTTAGATGAATGGCGTATTAGTGAAGCTGAGCGTCGCATCCTTGAAAAGCAAGGTAAATCCAAAGAGGAAGAGTCTAAAACCCAACGTCAAGTTGAGTTTGAGTCTGCAATGACCGAGTTAGAAGATGAAGGTTACGATGCTGATGCATTAAACCAGAAGCTTGAAACTCTACCGCCACTGCCATTAGATCTAAATGAATTTGGTTTGAGTGCAAAAGAAACATTAATTGTTGCAGCCAAACTGATTGAAGACACAGATCTTTGGATGGACCTCTCACAAATGAGTGCTGTTCAAGCTGCTCGAAAAATTGGTCAAGAGATCGATAAGCATATCTCTAAGCCAACTCCACCTCCTGTTTCAAAAGCTCCAAAGCCAATAAAACCTGTCCAAGCTAATGCGCCTGCTGTTCGTGACGCCTCAAAAATGAGTGATGACGAGTGGTATAGGGCTGAAACACAGAACCGAAATAAAGGAAAATAATTTATGGCTAATACCATTCTTACGCACCAAATGATCGCTCGTGAAGCAGCTAAAATGCTGGAAGAAGAAGCGCCATTTATTGCGAACATTAACAAAGGTCGCCAAGACGAATTTGGTAAAGATGTACAAGGTTATCAAAAAGGCGACACTGTAAAAATCAAAATCCCAACGTCTGGTCGAGTATATAACGGCTCTCAATTTGCGGAAGGGAATGGCGCTACAGATGTAGTTGAAGAATCTGTAGATCTAAAACTTGATACTCAGAAACACGTTGCATTGCAATTTGGTGCAAAAGAGAAAATTCTTAATATTACAGATTTTAAGGATCGTATCTTACGCCCACAGATGCAGACACTTTCATCTGTAGTTGAGGCAGATCTTATTGCCCGTGGTGTTTTAGGTACTCCAAACCAAGTTGCAATGTCATTATCCGGGGCAAACCCATCTAATGCTTTGGCACTAGGTCGTGCGAAGCTGAATCAGTATCTTGCTCCAGCTGGTGATCGTTCTGTGGTGCTTTCTAGTGCTGCAAACGTTGCTTTAAGTGGTGAAGTGTCGCGTATGTATAACCCGACACAAACATCAAGCAAGGCCTACTTACAAGGTTATGTAGCTACTGCATTTGGTGCCGATCTATATGAGCATCAATCTGTTGCTGTATTCAATAATGGTACCGCTGCTGGTATTACTGTTAGCGGTGCTAACCAAACTGGTAAAACAGTAGTTCTATCCGCCTCAACTGCTGGAACATTAACTCAAGGTACAGTCTTTACAATTGCTGGTGTAAATGCAGTTCATCCTTTAACTGGTCAGGATCTTGGCGTTCTTCAGCAGTTTGTTGTTAATGCTGCAGCTACAGTTGGAACCAATACTGCTGTTTCGATCTATCCAGGGCTTAACGCTACTGCGCCAAACAAAACTACAAGTGCATTGCCAGCTAATGGTGCAGTAGTAACTATTGTATCTACTAACGGCTTCCAAAACTTGGAATTCCATAAAGATGCATTTACAACTGCATTCGCACCACTGCCAGTCTTGGCTTCTTGTGAAGGTTATACAGCTCGTTTGCCTAGTGGTATCTCAGTGCGTGTTATGACATTTGGTGATGGTAACAACGACTTTGAGCGCACACGTATTGACGTGCTATACGGTTTCCAAGTTGTTCGCCCATTACATGCTTGTCGTATTACACAAGCCTAAACTTTCTTGACGACAAATGCCCGCATCTTGCGGGCGTCGTCATTTTTGGAGGACTGAAATGTCAAATGAATATCCAAAGATGCTCTATAAGGGTGACTTAGTTAATTTTGAATACACCACTGCCGACTCAGAAGAGCATGAAGAAGAGTTAATGGAAGATGGCTGGGTTGAACATCGTGAATTAGGTGAACCACAAGGCATTGGCGAGCCTGATGATTCGATAGACGACATCAAAGAAATTGACTTGGATGCTTTTGTTCCGGTTGAGCAATTTGATGAAGTTGCTGGAAAGCTAGCCGAGTCTGAAGAACAACTTGCTACAGCAAAAGGTGAATTCCATTTCCGAATTAATGATCTTCAGCTAGAAAAGCAAAAGCTTGAAGAAGAATTAAAGGCATTGCCTGCATCAACAGGCGTCCCTCAAGAAGTTTATGACGCTGTTTATCAAGAGCGCGAACAACTTCTTAAAGAAAATGCACAGTATAAATACTCAGCTATGAGTGCAGCAGAATTAAGAACTGTACTTGATGGCAAAGGCATTAAATACGGTTCGCGTGATGAGAAGCCTGCACTGGTAAAGCTTGTTCTTGATAATCAATAAACGACCTTAAGGAGCAGTCATGATCGTCAGTAAGATTGTAGAGTCTGCCATGAAGAAATTGGGCATCTTAGCTTCTGGTGAACGTGCTAGTGGTGATGATATTGCTGATGGCACTGAATGCTTGCAAGACCTCTTGGACCAATGGGCTTTAGATAAGATTTATGTTTACAAGGCTATTACTTTAATCATCCCTCTTACTGGTGCAGGTGAGTACCGCATAGGCAATAAGGCAAATATCCAAGACTGTTGTGAGTACGAGATTTCAAACTGTCCAGTATGCACACCTGATGAGCCTGCTGAAGAGCCTTGTGAATGTACTTGCGGCTGTACTGCTGAAACACCAAAACCAACCATGATTGCTGATATTTCTATGATATCTGATGATGCTTGGCTTGATGGCTGCAAGATTAAGCTTGTACGCAATACAAACCGAACACCACCAGTATATGCGCCGGTTGAGTATTGGCAAGAGCCTGATGCTTGGGTATTTAAAGTTGAAGAAGGTAACTTTAAGCAACTTAAAATTAAGGTCTATACGCTTCCTAAGAACCTTAAACCCAAAGATGAAATCCCTCTACCTCCGCAATATAAGCGCCCATTAAAACTGACTTTAGCAATTGAAATCGCTTCAATGTTTGGCACAGAGCCGCCATTAAGCGTGGTTCAAAATCAAAGTAATGCAATTGAGATGCTTAAAAACAGTAACTCAGTTCCAGCTTATGCAACCAACGATCTACCAGTAGGAGTTAGATGTTATGGCGAGTACCATCATTGAAATTCCTATTGTTGGGCAGTCCTATCATTTAAAAGACTGGTCTGTTGATTGTCAACGCACACTAAACCTTTTTCCTCAAGTGGTTGAAAGCGGTAATGCGCCACAAGTTGCCGCATTACTTCCCACATCTGGCTTGATCAAGAAGTTTGAATTTGATAGCTATATTCGTGGCATGTATGCCATGAGTGACCAATTCTTGGTTGTTGCAGGCCAAAAGCTTTTATCAGTTCGACCTGACAACACTGTTAAAGAGTTGGGTGAAGTGACTGGCATTGGTCGAGTTTACTTTGCTGATAATGAGGTTCAAGCAATGATTGTAAGTAATAACACTTACAGTCTGGACCTAAAGAGCAATGTCTTAACCAAACTTGATCTTGGTGATTTTTTTGGCGCCTCAGATGTTACCTTCCTTGATTCACGTTTTATCTGGACTGTCCCACAATCTGGTCGTATCCAATGGTCAGATCTTCTATCAACCAAAACAACAGCTCTTAGCTATGCCACTGCTGAGGCTAAGTCAGATAACCTTGTAAGAACCATTGAAAACAACGGACTGCTTTGGTTAATTGGTGAAAGAACAACTGAGATTTGGGGCTCAACTAATAATAAAGATCTGCCATTTCAGCGAATGGGTGGAGCAGTTATTCCAACAGGATGCATTGCACCTGCCTCTGTTTGTCGATTTGGTGGAAGTCTCGCTTGGGTAACTAGAACTGAGCACGGGCAGGGCCAAATTGTAATGACTGAAGGATATTCGACACTACGAATATCAAACCATGCAATTGAAAGTGACATCTCAACTTATCAGAGCATTCAAGATGCGTATGGGTTCGCTTATCAAGAGAACGGTCATGCCTTCCTTGTCATGACGTTTCCTAGCGCTAAAAAGACATGGTGTTATGACTCCACAACGCAAATGTGGCATGAGCGCAGCTACTACAATCCCAAAACTTATTTACATGAGCATCATCGGGCATTTGTACATTGCTTCTTTAATGGAATGCAGCTAGTTGGTGATCGTCAAAATGGCAAGATCTATCAACTCACTCAAAACAGCAATACAGATGACGGTGAATCAATTGTTCGTGAGCGTATTACTCCAGTAGTTAATCCAACTACAGACCGCTGGATCTTTCATCATTTGGAAGTCTCAGCGCAAGTTGGCCAAGAAACAAATACTGAGCCTCAAGTCATTTTAGATTGGTCAGATAACCGAGGTCGAACTTGGTCTTATTCACGACAAATGGACTTAGGTGGTATTGGTGAATATGACAAGCGGTTGATCTTTAAGCGTCTTGGGCAGTCATTTAACCGTGTTTTTCGTTTGAGGTTTACAGATGCATCAAGGCTTGTATTGCTTGGTGCGAAGGTGAAGGTGAGTGAATGAACTTAGAACCTCCTTATCAACATCCAATGTATGAAAACGGGCAAATGACAGTACCTTGGCGAGCCTACTTTGATCAGGTGACGAAACTACTAGTCAAATTAAGTGAGGCAAGTAATCCATGATGCATTTTCAGAAGATTGATGAAGGGATTGATGTCTCATCTTTAATGAAAGAGTTGAAAGCCAATTCCGAATTATGGGATGCGAACAGTCTTCGAAGAACCGCAAAAAATACACCTCATTCGCAAATGTCAGATATCTGGGTTCGCTACAACGATGTGAAGCCATATTTGGATGCAGGCGATTTAACAGGGTTCAATGATCCTCATTTGCCAGTCTGGTATTCGGCTTTTGAAGCACTCCCATCATTAAAACCAATCATTTTTAAGCTAATGGCAATGGTTGAGGGCGAAATGCTTGGAGGGATTTTAATTACGCGTATTCCTCCAAATCACGGAATTGCTCCACATACCGATTCAAGTTGGCATGTTGATTACTTTGATAAGTATTACATCAGTCTGCAAAGCGAAGAAGGTGCAAACTTTTGTTGTGAACATGATGGAATTACAGAGTGCTTGAATCCAAAAGTTGGTGATTGCTGGCTCTTTGATAACCATAAAAAACATTGGGTAGAAAACAACAGCACCCAAGATCGCATAACACTCATTGTTTGCATCCGGACACAGAGAGAGAAAGCAAGATGATTAATTTAAAAGAGATTTACGATTTAGATCAAATTGAATTTATGCCGGTTGCTGAAGGTGATGCCCCTGAAGAAAATTCAGAAATTTACATAGCTGATGACATCTTTACCAAACAAATGCATATCAAACATGAAGGTATGTTCATTCCTCAGCATTCACATACCTATGAACACATGTCCATGCTCGCACATGGCTCTGTACGTGTTTGGCAGGATGGTGTCTTTACAGGTGACTATGTAGCGCCTGTGGGAATTAAGATTCCTGCAAATGTAAAGCATACGTTCATGAGTTTAGAGCCAAACACAATTATTTACTGCATCCACAATATTTCACATTCAGGTGAGATTGATGTGAATGAAGAGCACCACTTGTTGGAGGTTTAATTATGCCATGGGCCGCAGCGGCTGCAATTGGTGGGGCAGCATTATCATCTGCCACATCAGGTAGTGCAGCAAGGAAACAAGCAAAAAGTGCAGATGCAGCAACACAAGTTCAAAAGGACATGTATGACCAGACTCGTAAGGACTTAGATCCATATCGTGATGCTGGTAGTACTGCACTAGGTCAATTAATGGGCCAGATGGGTGAGAATGGATATTTCAACCAGACATTCAATGGTCAGGATATTTATGATGATCCATCTTACAAATTTAGACTTAATGAAGGTTTAAATTCCGTCCAATCAGGTGCCGCATCTCAGGGCGGTTTATTGAGCGGTGCAACCTTAAAGGCCTTAAATAATTATGGATCAGACTTTGCAAGTCAAGAGTACTCCAACGCTTACAATCGCTTTAATGCTGATCAGACCAATAGATACAACCGTCTAGCTAATTTGGTGGGTGTGGGGCAGAACGCAGCAGCTCAGACTGGTAATGCTGGTTTACAAACAGGTCAAGCAATTGCCAATAACACCATGGCGGGGGCAAATGCTTCAGCAGCAGGAACAGTTGCAAGTGGTAATGCATGGGCTAATGCAGCTCAACAGCTTGGAACACTGGGCTCGGCATACATGAATAATAGGAAGGCAGGAGTAACCTAATGGCTATCGATCCGTCTATTCCATTGCAAGCTCGCGGAGTTGATGCAATCCAGATGCTTGCCGATGGAGATAAATTATCTCAGTTATGGCGTCAGCAAAAGTCAGATCAAGAACTAAACCGCATTTACAATGAGTCACAAGGTGATGTTAATAAAATGCTGAATCTTGGCCAGCAATCTCAAATGGCTCGTTACATAGTCCCTCAATTACAAGCCCAACAAACTGCTAGTCAAAAAAACCTTCTGGATCAGCAGAAGACACTAGCAGAGATTGGGAAAACAACTAGTGAAGCCACAAAAAACAATGCGCAAGCAGGTGGTTATACGTTAGATAACTCTCAGAAAAAGTTTGGAGCTATTCAGGGTGCTTTCCAGCAAGCAGCACTAACTGGAGATAAAGGGCAAGTATTATTAGCGCTAGACGCAATGAAGAGAACAGGGATAATTTCGCCTGAAGATTATGATCACAATGTTAAAATTGTTAGCATAATGAAACCCGAAGAAGTTAAGCAATATGGAATGAATAGTGGTTTATTAAATAAAGAACTTGCTCCATACCTTTATCAGACCAAGAATAATGAAGCAGACAATGCCACTTTGACCGAGAATAGTATTCGAACAGCCAAAACAGTAGAAAAATCCCTTGAACAGCAAGATAAGCAATTTCAGAAAAATTTTGATTTTAAAGCTCAACAGGATTATTTTGAGAGAAACAAGCCTGTTAGCTTTGGAGTTGATGTTAATGGAAGAAAATATGCAATATTGCCAGATGGAAAGTCCAAATATATTAAGGATGATCAAGGGAACTACATCGTAGAAAAACAAAGTGGCAATGGGCAGCCAAAACTGAGTGATAAAGCACTTCAACTTGTCAACGATCTGAATGTACAACTATCTACCGCTAGTCAAAACTCTGGCAAGATTAATGGTCTTATTAGTGATGTACAAAGCGGCCGTTTAAATCTTAGTGCAGCTAATCAGTTGGGTGCGAAAGCTAAAAATATGATTGGCTTATCAGATGAAAATAGCCGTGGTGTTGAGAACTTCCAAACAGCTTTAAACCAAGCAGTTAATGATGTTCTTATGATGGCTAAAGGTACGCAAACTGAAGGCGATGCTCAGCGTGCAGCACAAGTTATTGCAGCAAACCCACCACGCGATAATGCAGCAGCATTACAAGCATTGCAACGACTAGCCGCAGTTCAAAATAATACTATTGCAGTTCTAAATCAGAATATTAATGGTATCTATGACAACTACGGATTATCTCGTTCTCAAGGTGCTCCAAAGCAGACAGCTCAAGCAGGAGCCAACCAAGCAAAATTGAACAATATTCTGTTTGGCAAATAATTGTGCTATAAATTCCCTCATCACGGTGGGGGATTGAAATGAGAAAAATTATATTTTTGTTTGGCATATTTTTGCCTATTTTTGGTTTTTGTGGAGGTATAGATCCCTATATCCCATTACAGACAAGACAAATTGACGCAAATAAGATGATGCAAGACAGTGAAAGAATGTCTCAAATAATGCAAAGCAATAATATTGAAAGAGAAAAATCCAGAATTTATAAAGAGGGAGATGGAGATCCAGAGGTTATGTTGGAATTAGCAAAAAAATCCAAGATGGCTCGATTAATAGTTCCGTACTTTCAAGAACAAGCCTATCAGCAGCAAGTTTATGAATTGAATATGTTGAAACTTAAGCAAGAAATGGAAAAAGCGAAAGAAAAAGACGCCCAGAAACAAAACAATGAATGATTTAAAAAAAGCACCCTAGGGTGCTTTTTTATCATCTACTAACAACTCTTTGCGTTTCATCTCTTCGATTTCTTTTTGGCGCTGAATATATTCATCCTCAGTGCTTGAGACAGTAATCTTAAAAACACCCATTCTTAAGGCTAGTTCCTTTAGTAGAAATTCAAGCTTTGCATTCTTTAAAGCATCTTCATACTTTTCAATATCTTCTTGAAAGCTTTCTTCTAGTCGAACGATAATTTCTTGATTTATTGATCTGTTATTTGCTTTTGCTGAGTTCATAACCTTGTTACGCAGATCTTCATTCCAACGCAACTTATATTGAGGTTCTTTTTGATTCTCACTCATAGAAATAAACCATATACCGCAAAAATAACATACTCATCATAAAGTACCTCTTTGATGTTGACAATGACATAAAAGAGGTACATTATATAAACGTACCTAAATGATGTTATGGAGTAAATATGAGTATTAATCAGAGAGGTCAGCAATATAAATTAAGATTCTTAGATGATAAGGATCATGAAGCTTTAAAACAAAGAGGTAGGGAGGAAGATAGATCGCTTAATTACTTGATTAACCAAGCTATTAAGCAATTTTTACAAAGTAAAGAGAGTGCGAAAGCATGAAATCAACAGACAACAAAAAAGCCCGTGATCTTGGCGGACAGGGCTTAATTGATGTCAATATAGGATATTAACTATGAATATAGTAGCAGAAAAAATTGATTTACAACATACCTTAACTGGCGATCAGGTACTTGATCTAGTTGAGGTGGATATTAGTGGTGACAAGCAGTTTGCCGTAGATGCCAGATCTTTACACTCCTTTTTAGAAGTTGGTCGTGATTTCGCTAATTGGATAAAACAACGTATATCCAAGTACAAATTCCAAGAGAATGTAGACTTTGTTTTAACGCTCGCCAAAACGGGCGTCCGTTCAAATGTTGTTCAAAAAGACTATTCATTAAGTTTAGATATGGCAAAAGAACTTTGCATGGTTGAGAACAATGATAAGGGTCGCGAAGCTAGACGCTACTTCATTCGTTGTGAAAAATTAGCTTTTGAGTCCATGAAAGAAAAGTTCATGGGTGGTGCAATTGAAACACGAAAAGTAATTTCTCCAGAACAGAAAGATTCATTGCAGAAAATTGTCGACGCTAAGGTGAGTGGAAACAATGGATTAAGAGCACAAATTTGGACACGACATAATCGTCATTTCAAAATTAACTCTTACCATGAACTATTGGCTATCCACTTCGAAGATTCTGTACAATATCTGCTCAGCATGGAATTAAAAGGAAAGGTAGAAAACACATTAGTAGCAATGCAATTGAATAATGAACCTTGGAATGATGCTGATGTTCAATTCTTAATGTGGTTTGTTCCCAAGATTTCTAAAATCATTAAGAATGATATCTTCCCAGCATTAAGCATCCTACGTAGCGAGTATGCTGCACAGGTTATAGGGATAACTCAGGAAATGGTTACACATGCTAATGCTCTAAACCGAAGGGCATTAAAACACGGGATGACACACTACTCGCAACTAGGTGGGCAGCCTATCCATACAATTGAATGGTATTTATCATAGTTAAACAAGAACCGCCAGAAGGCGGTTTTTTATTGCCCGAGGAAAAGTTATGGCATCAGTTCAAAATTACATGCAGCTACTTAACAATCCTAATGCTAGGCGTATGCTTGATTTGATTGCTAGTGCTGAGGGTGTTAGTCATGGGTACAACACATTATTCGGGAATCAACGTTTTGATGATCTTTCAGGGCATCCAAACATTCGCAAGGCATTCACTCAAACGGATGGTAAGAAGAATTACACCACAGCGGCAGGTCGTTATCAGTTTCTGAATGATACATGGAATGGGTTATCTAGACAGTATGGCTTAAGAGACTTTTCGCCACAGTCGCAAGATATAGGTGCAATAGCACTGCTTGATCAGATCGGGGCGTTGCCATATGTGCTAAAGGGCGACTTTGGTACTGCAATTAAAAAGTCGGGTGGAACTTGGGCTTCATTACCATCTTCAAACTATGCGCAGAACAAGCGGTCTTGGGGGTTCATTAATACTCAACTAGGTAATAAAGCTACATCTATTCCATATGAACCAGAAGATGTTCCAGTTACTGCAATTGTTCAAAAATCTAAAGTATATGAGCCTGAAGATGTTCCATTAGATTTATTGCGAAATGGAAGGTCATCCTTGCCAGCTTATGAACCAGAGGATGTTCCAATGAACATGATCAGTCATACAATTCAGGGTGGATAAATGGCTAGTCAAAAAGATATCTCAACTCGAATTGCAGACGCAAAGAAAGAAGGCTACACAGACGAGCAGATCTACTCAAGCCTAGCGTCCAATGCTGGGTTTGGTAAACGCATCACAATGGCTAAAAAAGAAGGCTTTTCTGATGCTCAAATTGCACAAAACCTTGGCTTAAATTTGCAAAAGAATTTAGGTCAACAGCAACCTATTCAAGTCTCAGCAACTCGTCAGCCATTTGACTGGCAGGCAGCTCAAAAACAAGCTATGCAAAAACAAGCCAAGGATGCAGGACCTACGAGAATGTGGGAATCAGCTTTGCTTGGGGCTTCTGATTTGGGAGCTGGTGTTGTGCAAGGCTTTGCTTATGCTGGTGATAAACTAGGCCAAGGATTGAATGGGGCACTTGGAACTAACTTTGACACAGGATCATATGATCGCTTCACTAACCAACGGAAAGATATTCAAGACTATCATCAAGCTCGTCGCCAACAAGCAGGGCAAGGTTATGATTGGAGCCGATTAGGTGGGCAGGTGGCAGCAACTGCGCCATTAGGCGCATTGGCTCGCGGCTACCAAGGTGCAAACGTACTATCAAAAGCAGGTGCAGGAGTTGCAGCACAGAATGCGGCCGTGGGTGCGGCAATTGGCGGAGCTGGATTTGCTGAGGATTCAAAGCAGCGTTTGGAGAATACAGCATTTGGGGCGGTTGGCGGTGCGGCAGGTGGTGCCATTGGAGAAAAGATCGGTCAAGGTGTTTCTAAAGCTGTTAATGCAGTAAAAAACTCAGGTACTAAAGCGGCCCAAGCTACAGCACAAGCAATTGATAAAAACCTTGATGATGCCTTGCGCCAACAAGGCATGTCACTCAGTGATTTATCTGATGATGTTGTAAGAGGGTTGCGCAAAGAAGCTACAGACGCCTTGAAGGCTGGCAAAAACCTCAACCCTCAAGCAGTAGCTCGAAAGGCTGTACTTGATCAAGTTGGCATTAAAGGCACAAAAGCACAGGTGAGTGGGAATGCGCAGCAATGGCAAAAGGAGGCTGAATTAGCAAAGATCCAGAATGTTGGTGCGCCACTGCGAGAAAAGTTCATAGACGATAATAAGCAATTGGCAAATTTGCTTAATGTCGCCACTTCTAGAACTGGTGGTAAAGCATCTGATCAGTTTGGAACAATGCAAGGTGTCGTAAGCTCACTTAATTCACAGCTTGATCAAAATAAGCAATTCATTGGTGCTGCTTATGATTCTGCAAAGAAGGCATCTGGCAATGATGTAGTAATTGATGGGCGCGGTTTTGCAAATGACGCCTTCACCGCACTTGAGCAGAATTATGCAGCTTCAAGTCTACCTTCAAGTGTTCAAAAGATCATGCGAGATGTTGCGGAAAATCCTGATAAATTCACCTTGGGCAAATCAGAGGAATTAATTAAGATCCTCAACCGTGAATACAAATCTTCATTACAAATGGGGCAGCCAACTAGCTCTACCTATTCAATTGGTTTGGTGCGTGATGCGTTAAATGGACGACAGGCTGAAGCTATGCAGAGCTTATTGTCTTCAGGTGGTAATGATGCTGCGAAGGCATACCAATTCGCAAGGCAAGCAAACCAATTTAACATGAATCAGATTGAAGGCATACCACTACTACAAGACATTAGAAAGGGTGTTGAGCCTGACAAACTCTTTAGTAAGCATATTCTTAATGGGAATGTTAATGAGCTAGAAAAAACGGTTGATCTTCTTAATAACGTAAATCCACAATCAGTAGCAGATATTAAGCAACAGGCTCTAGAGTTTATTGCTGGTAAGGCTGTCAATCAAAATGGGCAATTTAGCCCTGCGGGTATGAAGCGTGCACTAGATGGGATTGGAGACCGAAGACTATCGGTATTGTTTGAGCCATCGGAACTCAAGAACATTAAGAACATTAGTAAAGCTGGCGAATATTTAGTTACTCAGCCAGCCCACTCTTATGTAAACAATTCAAATACTGCTTCAGCAACAATGAATCGGTTAATGGACTTTTTCGGAAATTCTAAAGTTAAAGCAGTTCTCAATCTTCCATATCTTAAAGACTATGTAGTCGATCCAATAGCTAACTATGGAAATGGACGAGCTGTTAACAAATCTCTCCGTCCAGATTTATCTGGTGCAACAGTAACACCGCCACCTCCAACGCAACAAGAGCAAACCCTAATTGACCGGTTGGTCCAAGCGGGTTTACTTGGTGGTGCAGGCTCAACAAGACAGTAAAACTTAATCAATCTCATAACCTCCTTCGGGAGGTTTTTTTATTTGAGGTCCTTTATGTACCCATTAATGACCAATGTCACAGCACAATTTGTTGATGACATAGGGCGGCCTTTGGCTGGTGGAAAGGTCTGGACTTATGAGTCTGGTACCACAACACCAAAACCCACATTTAGTGATGCAAGTGGAAGTGCAGTTAATACAAACCCAATCATTTTGGATGAAGCTGGAAGAGCAAATATTTATCTAGATGGTGGAGCTTACCGGGTAAGAGTCCTTTCAATTGATGATGTACTTATTGCTGACACTGACAAGTTATCGCGCTATGTGACAAGTACTGAATTGGATGAATTTAAGCAAGAAGTTCAAGACGGGTTAGATAAATTAGATCAAGTCGAGGAGTCTCTTGGAACAATTGTTAGGCAAGAGATTCAAACGCAAAAAGGTGTGGCTGATGGGATTGTTCCATTGGACGATAAGAACAAGATTGATTCAATTTATATAAATAAAAGTGATGCTATTGATCTTGATGACACCGATACCTTTGCTACTTCAAAAGCTGTAAAAATCCTTAATGACAAGAAAATTGAAAAGAAAGACTTAGCACCTGGCGATACCCCAATTTTTGCTGCACGAGCTAGAGGAACATTTAAGGGGGCTGATGGCATCAAAGTTGGTGATGGCGGGAATTTTAAAACCATTACTAGGTTGGGCGTTGGTTCTTATGAAATTGAGCTTAAAACCGCATTGGCAGATGTAAATTATCAGGTTCTACCAGCAGCCTCAAATAATGGGGGGTCGTCTGCACAATCTGTGAGCTTGGATTACTCCTTCACAAAGACTACTACTAAATTCCGTCTTGTATGCACATATGGGGGTGATAACACCCAAGGGCGTTTTGATCCAGATTTAGTCGATTTCGTAATTTTTTAATAACCACCGGAAGGTGGTTTTTTTATGGATGCATAAAATGGCAAGACTCACACCAATGATGCAACTGAAAGCACATTTTGAAGATAAGTGTGGACACCCATTGGCGGGTGGAAATGTGTTTGCATATGAATCAGGAACTACCACACCAAAAGATACTTTTGCAGATGCAGAGGGAACAACATTAAATACACATCCAATTATTCTTGATGAACGCGGTGATGCCCCAATCTATCTTTTGTCTGGCCGCTATAGATTTATTGTTAAATCAAAATATGGGGTCAAGATCTATGATGTAAACGATATTGGGGATTGGTTTAGCACACTGTCTACAGATAATGTTATTGATGGCACTCAAACTCAAAGTGAAGTAAATGATAGTACACTGCGTTATGTAGCTAGTGTAGATGATTTAAGAAAAGTTAAAGGGCGAAAAAACAAACAGAGACTAGCAACACTTGCCTACTATGCAGAATCAAAATTTGGTGGCTCTGTATACCAATGGGATAATACATCGACGCAAGACGATGATGGATTTAGCTGCATTGCTGTTGCAGGAATACCTACAGGGCGATGGAAGCTTGTTATATTTGATAGAACGATGGATATTACTCAAGCTGGTGCTTATGCTGAACTGTCTGTTACAGACAAAATAAATCAAGAGGCTTACTTCCAAAAGGCTATTGATTATGTGTCAAAAATAGGCGGTGGTACAGTTACAATTCCACAAGGTGCGTACTACTCAAAAGTAAATATGAAAGCCAATGTCCATTTAAAAGGAACATTAGCTAGTTATGTCACCACTGCTACCATGGAAGATATGGCTGCCAATTGGCAAACTATTATCAACACTGTTAAGGTTGCTCATGGTACTTTCCTCTACTCTACAAATTCAACAGATTTAATTTATGTTGGTGAAAATGTAGATAATGTTACGATATCAGACCTTGAAGTCAAGCCACTTCGATTCGACCAATCAGCTTCAATGTGTGGCTATGGAATTCGAGTTGCTGGTAAAAATTTCAAAGCTTACCGTGTAAAAGGTGAGGGGTTTCGTTTTGACCCACTGTATTTCCGTGGGAAGTTGGGTGCGGAGAGTTGTTACAATCATTGGGTTGAATCATGCGAATTTGGCAATTCATTACGCAATGCTACTTCATTAGTATCGTGCCATGATATTACCTTTAAATCATGTTATTTTTATCAGAATAATGCAACAAAGGGATGGGAATATCTTTTTGATATTGAACCAAATGATGGGACATTAGACACTGTTTACAATGTGACAGTTGATGGTTGTCATTTTGATGCTGTTACTTCCCAAATTACAGGTGAGCCCACACTAATTGCTGAATCTCAAAATACACCATCTGGTCGATTGAATTTAAAAATTATTAATTCTGCTTTTACAGGAACTGCTGGCATTCGTAATAACTGTGCTACTGGCTGGTCAGATGCATTTGTTCAAAATTGTTATTTCGAAAGCAGACCATTCACGGGGCCAAACAATAACTATGTTATTTCAGGCGGCACATTCTCTTATAACACTGTTAAGAGCACAGTAGCATTTGAGTATGGAACAGACTTTGGTCCAGATTTTGTTATTGAGAACAATATATTTGATGGTGTTACTGGTTTTGCACCGGCGGATACTAAAGCTACATGGGGTCTAAATACATTTACTGGTGGATCCACAGCAATTGCACCAATTGATCGCAGAGCAATTACAAGGCAATATCGAGAAGTATTAGATATTAGTTCTCCAGCCAGTGCATCATTAACTGCTTATAGTAAAACTGAAGTTAGACAAGTAAATCTCACAACTACCTCAGTACAAGTGTTAACTGTACCTATACGTGCGGGTGTTGAAATTACTATTTGTGGAGCTGATGCCACAGATACTACGGGTAGTAAGGCATTTATTAAGTTATATATTGACACTGATAACTTGGTTAGTGTAACTGCTGCACAGGAGATCATAAATGATGCCACT
Organism: Acinetobacter sp. 1124_18A; assembly: GCF_052824995.1. Classification (NCBI taxonomy): domain Bacteria; kingdom Pseudomonadati; phylum Pseudomonadota; class Gammaproteobacteria; order Moraxellales; family Moraxellaceae; genus Acinetobacter; species Acinetobacter sp. 1124_18A. The sequence continues at coordinate 337,898 of NZ_VTDF01000001.1, forward strand.
TATGGTTTAACCCTCTCGTGGAGTGGACGAACATTATCTCTTGCAGCCAAAACAGCATCAGCAAATCAATTCATTGTTCGAACTCAAACGATGGCAGCTCTTAGTCAATATAGATCTATCACATGGTTAGTCTGATAAGTAAACAAGTACTCCAGTGTGCTTTTTACTTGGTTAGATACATCTATTGCCCAAAAAACCACCACAAGCCCTAGCACTCGCTAGGGTTTTTATTTGCCTGAATTTAGGGGGAAGGCATGTCTGAGAATACTTCACAAGCTGTTGAGGTTGTAGCAACAACAGTTGGATCTAAAGCCACTTATGCAGGAGGAACTGCTACGGTAGTTGGGTGGGTTGCTTCTGTTGATTGGCTGGCAGTCACAGGTGTCTTAATTGCTTTGGCTGGTTTTGCACTTAATGTATATTTCCAGATTAAAAAGAATAAGCGAGAAGAGCTTGAATCACTTTTGCGAACCAAACGAGAGCAGGAGATTCATGAGTATAAGCTGAAACAAATGGAGGCAGGACTCAATGTCAAACAAAACTAAATTTGCAGTAGGCATGGCAGCATCGGCTGCTTTTTTTGTATCTTTAATTGGGTATGAGGGTTACAGCTCAAAGCCTTATTTAGATAGCGGGAAAGTAGCAACAATTGGTATTGGTTCCACAAAATATGAAAATGGCACTACAGTCAAAATGACTGATAAGTCAATCACAAAAGACCATGCTATTGAGATTTCAAAAGCTCATATTTCAAAAGATGAGGTAGCTTTTCGTAAATCTCTACCAGGTGTGAAATTAACCCAGACTGAATACGATGTTTATCTGGACTTTGTTTACAACTTTGGACAAAGCAACTGGAATCAATCATCTATGAGGCGACTTTTACTGCAAAACAAACCAAGACAAGCATGTGATGCTCTACTTAAATGGAAGTATGTTGCAAAGCGTGATTGTAGTATTCGTAAAAATGGCTGCTATGGGGTTTGGGTAAGACAACAAGACAGGCACCAAAAATGCTTAAGTGCAAATTAGCTTTAATGCTGTGCTTAATCTTCTCGGGTTGCACAGCTCACACAATTAATAGTAATGTGAATGTCTCTATTTGTGTAAGAGCGCTCTAATGTCAAGTCAGCTAATTAAGATTCATGATTTCGCTAATACTCGAATACAGGACCTATTAGCCGACATTGACAAGAATGGCGAAATCACAAAAATTTATGACTATGATGGCAATGAACTAAAAATTAATTTCTTGCGTGACGAAGTTTATTATAAAAAGACTTGGTGGCATTTTAATAAGAAGAAAAATTAGTTTCAGAGCCTGTGGATAAATAGTGAATTACGCCAAAGTTTCGCCAAACCAATTTAAGTTATTGTATTTTAAATATAATGTAGTGCGTTGACATCGTAGAGGTCTCCAGTTCGAGTCTGGATATACCTACCAAGACATTAAAGTCATATAAGCTCGAATAGCTATACATGACTTAAAAAGCCCTAAACTATAATGGTTTAGGGCTTTTTTATTGGTTTTATAATTTATGGATAGTCTTAAAGATTTCATGCAAAGAATAGTATAAGTATTTAATTGAAAGTTTGTCTTTTCATAGTAGATACTCTAAATTTTAGAAAGCAATAGAAGCTAGTTTTAAAGAGCAATATTACTTAGGTATTAAATAGAAAATAAATTTAATAAATTATTTTATATTATAATAAATCAGCTTTAATTATTAATAAGTTACAGATTAGAGAAAATAAAATGCAGCCAATTCAAATTCCTAAAATATTTATATCTTATAGTTGGTCAAGTCCTGAACATGAACAATGGGTATTGGATCTTGCTGAAAATTTAATGCAGGATGGTATTGATATCGCATTAGATAAATGGGAACTGCGAGAAGGGGATGATCCTATTGCTTTCATGGAAAGTATGGTTAACGATTCATCTATAACAAAAATTATTATGATCATTGATAGTAAATATACAGATCGTGCAAATGGTCGACATGGCGGGGTGGGCACAGAATCCACAATTTTATCTCATGAGCTTTATAGTAAACGGGATAAAAATAAAATAGTTGCTGTAATTGCAGAACCTGATACATCTAAGCCCACTTTTTATGCGGGAAGATTACATGTCGATTTGTCGAATTCTGATAAATATGCAGAAGAATATGAAAAGTTAGTACGATGGGCATTTGATAAATATAAATATGAAAAGCCAAAAAATCTTGGAGCTGCACCAAGTTTTATTGTGGCAGAGGATGATGAGGTTGTCTTATTTACAAATACTCAATTTAAAATGGCATTAGATGCTGTTGAGAAGGGGAAAAGTAATGCTAGTAGTCTGGTAAAGCAATATTTAGATAAGCTTTATTCTGAATTACCTAAATTTGCTCTTTCTAAAAATGATAGTGTAATTGAGGATGTCTTTAAGCAAAAATTAGAACATTTCCAACCTCATTTATATGAGTTTAAAAAAATTGTTGAAGTCGTTTGTATCCATTCTAATGATCCGAAAATTTTTAAGCATTTCCGTGGTTTTCTTGAAAATCTTCTAAATTTATTAATAGTAGTTCCAAACCAAACTGGGCGTTTACTCGCAGATATAGAGTTATTTGGTTTTATTAATTATCAAATTTTTCTCTCACTTATAACAATTTTAATTAAAAATGAGCAATTTAATGAGCTTAAAGAGATTCTTGATGAACTATATATGTTGCCGGAAAACTTTCATGATCGCTATCAAATAGAAAAAAAATATGTAAGTTTTAAAATTTTTAATCTCGAAGAATATGATTTTATTGCAAAGCACTTAAAGCAAAGATGTTATTCTCCTGTGGGTGACCTTCTAAAAGACTATACAGATGATAACGTTATTAGTTTTGAAGAGATTTGTGAGGCTGATACATTTCTGTATATTAAATCGTTAGCACAATTTTCGCAGAGTGGTGATTTTTATAAACAAGTATGGTGGTCCCATGCATCTTTCTATATTTCAAGAAATAGGCGACATGCTTTAAGAGTTTTTGTTAAATCAGAAAGAGCATCTTATTTTGAAGAAGTCAAGAATGTATTAAATGTTAAAGATTTACAATTCATAGTAGACATACTGAATGTTGCTCAGAAAGCAGAGTATGGTTATTCTAATCCATATATTCCGAAATGGAATGGAGCATTTGCTACATTTGACCTTAAAACTCTGTCAAATTTAGAAAAGTTACAATCACTATAAGAAAAATTAAAAGAAGATTCAGGGCTATTAGATATAGCCCTATTTTTTAGTTTAAAAACTTATAAATAATCTTTTTGATTTAATCATACATATTATATGCTGGATTCGTTATAATAATTTCTGAATTCTTTTCAGTTAAGATAAACACTGAGTCCTGAAATTGAAAATTAGATATTTCAGCATGTGCTTTTATCCCTTCTGAATAACTAATCTCTATATTTGCAGAATATTTTTGCTTATGGGTTTTAGTAATTTTATTCTTTCTAAGAAATACATAAACCTTATCTTCTGGGTCCCATGGTGAGCTATCGTAATCGGGTAGCATATATGTTGCAGTCAACTCGACTTTAAATTCGACTTCATATTCAGCTGACTCATCGGTAACTTCAATCAAAGTTTTATTGGCGAGAACAATTTTATCAATTTCTAAATCGTAGACTTCTTCATCAAGATATTCATAACCTTCAAATTCTGCTTCGAATTGAGATTCTTCTAAAGTATCCTTCGCTCTTTGTATTATTTTGTCTTCTAAACTTAAGAATACACCATCTGCAAAGGTGATTGGTTCTAAAAGCTCTTGGTCATTTCGTAACACTAAATCGACTAATTCATCAATAGAGCTGAGATGAATGCAATTTTTATCTTTTTCAGCATATGCCTTCATATCATCATCGGTACTTATGATATAGATCTTTAGATGTCTTGATTTCGCTACGTCTTTTACAGCTTCAAGAACAAATGCATCTGGAAATTCATGTTTTTTGGCTTCACTTATAAATGGTGGTTCATTCGCGAAATATTTATTAAAAATTACTTCAGGATTCACATCTTTTATCGAAATATTTTCTACATGTGGAGACTCAAGAAATTCATTAAATTTTGAGTTGATGTTGTTAAATACCTCATATTTAGTAATTTTATCAAAAATAGAATGGATAGATAGCTCTGGAGTTGCTCGTAATATCTTTCCATCAGCATGGATATAGTCATTTAATTTTTTAATTGCTAAAGTTGACTTTTTTAGAAGATGTTCCTCAATTTCCTTCTTTGTGATATCAGTAATTAGAAGTTGAATTTTGTCTTCTTCCAATAAATTTTGAAGCTTTTGAAGTATATGATCACCAAATTGAAAGTTTTTGTTTTGATAAGCACATGTATCAATAAATACTAATCTTGTTTCTAATTCCATAAGTTTACTCATTAGTTTTGATTTCTTAAGCTATACCAATGCTATTTAAAAAAATTGTCCAAGCTATTCTTTACTTTCTTGCATCCTTTTTCAATTTATGTTTAATCAAAGTAGGTTAGATATAAGATCATAAAAGTAAAAATGATCAATTTATATCTATTTAAAGGAATTTCTTATATATCGAATATGGATATAAAATATCAATTAACTCATTAGTGCATCTGTCTAATCGTAATGTATTTTGCTTTGTAGCTTCTAATTACAAAAATTGTACTATTTGCATTTCATCTGAATTTCTGACTACATCATTAATAGAATGGTATACATTTTCTTTGTATATAAATTAGTTTTTTTAAGAAAAACACTAATTTTTTATCTTTTTTTTTGTTTACAAATAGCACAGCTCTATGAGCTCTTTCAGATGTCTCTATAAATTTTATTAGTTTTTGTTTCTAGTTCAGTTTTGCTCATGAACCTTGAAATACAATACTAGAGTTTATTGCAGATAATTCTAATAAATTTTATTCACATAGTACATAGAAAAATCACTAATTTTTGATACAATAAAATATGGACATAAATTTGTACGTGATTAACACATACAAATTCGATAATAATTGAAGTGAAAGTACTATGCGTAATTTAGAAGCCGAAAGTGAAATTTTAGAGTCTAAAGAAATAATAAAAAGGATTAGACAGGATTTAGCATTTTTTTTAAGTCAAAAAGATGATAGTAGTGATTATACAAACTTATTAATTGATGATATTAAAAAGATAATAGATAAAATTAATTCTAATTTAAATGTATTAAAAAGAAATTGGTCAACCATAGAAAGTTATATCGTTGATTTTATTGACATGGATAATAATGAAGATTATTTAAGGGTTTATAATTTAAATAAGAGTAAACTTGATGGAAATACTGTTAGAGAAATTGACTCTTTCGTAAAACATAGTTATAGTGATTTTAATGAATTAAATGTTTCTATGGTTTTGGATAATTTTAATATAAGTAAAATAAATAATGAAAGTTTGAATGTACTTTTAAAAATTCAATTTGAATTAGAATATATCGTAGAAAAAACAAAAGATATTATAACTCAGTTTAAGCCACTAGTTGATGGTTATAGAAATAATATTAAAATGATCCCTGTTTTTGAGGCTTCAAGAAAAACTATTGAGTCAAATTTAAATGAATATATTGACTTGAAGAAGTCTGAGATGGATAGATACTTAAAATCTTTGAAAAATGAGTTTGATAGTGTGAATAACAAACTTAAAAGTTTTGACTCAGATTTTGATCGTCTTAAGGATTCTAATATAGTTTTAACTTCTGACCAAAGCACATTGCAAAATAAAATTGCTATTTTAAAAAATGATTTATTGAATTTTGATCAATTATATAATGAAAATCAGCAAAAATTAGAAGTAAAAATGGGTGAAAGTGTTGATATTATTAAAAAAGAAATTTATAAGTCCTTTCGTGTAAGATTGGATGCACTTATAAGTGAGTTAGATCAGGTTTATATTTTAATTGATGCAGAAGTTGAGTCTATAAAAGATACTTCACGAAGTTTTAAGGATTTCATTAGCGATGAGACGTCAATAAAATTAACAGATGATTATAAGAGTAAAGCTAAGTGGGAAATGGTTGCTTATTATGTTTTTAATATCTTAAGTCTTGGAATCATAAGCTTTGCGATATATTTTTCTTATTCAAGTTTAAGCGAATTTGCTACAAAACATACTGGTAACTATACTTCACTAGACTTAGTCTATCTTGGAATTAGACTTATTTTCTCAATTCTAATTTTTTCTACTATTACATTTACTTCACGGTTAGCATCAAAAAGCTATGTATATTGGAAAAAAAATGAAGGAATTTTCTTGCGTTTAACTGCTCTTAAGTCATTTATTGCTGATATGTCAGAAACGAAAAAAGAAGAAATACATGAAAAGCTAGTAGATGTTTATTTTGGAAAAGACGAACAAGAGCAAAACTTAAATCAAAAGTTAAATGATTTACCAAATAATATAACCCAACTATTAGGTAAAGTTGTAGAACAAACGTCAGTTGTTCTAGATGCTTCTAAACCAAAGAAGGACGTCGAAGCCTCAGCAGAAAAATCGAATGGGGGATGAAAATACTTATATAATTGATGGCTGGAAGAACTTAGGTATTAGTTAGTTTTATTAAGAATATACAGAATCTAATATCTGTGATGGGGGAGATATATCTTAAAAATCATAAATGATTATTAATTTATACTAACCCTCAAAGTAGGATTAAGCTTGATAAATTTTAACTTTTATAATTTTCTATATTATAAAAACAATTTTAAAATAAATGGTTGTATTTAATTTGATATTAAATATAACTAATCAGAAATATAAACTGAAATAGCTTTACACGTATAATAATAAAATTCTGGGGACTGAAAGCCACACCAATATATTCCTTTCTTCAATCGGCCACCCTTATAAACCAATATTAAACAAAAACTTACTCATTATTTATCCCTATTTTTAATGATCTAATTTAAAGCAAATGTCATTTGCTTGAGTGCAAAAGGGTAGAGCACTGTCCTTTGCCTGCCTACATTGAGTACAACTCGTCTATAAAGCAGAACACCACCTTATTTTATAAATAAAATAAATATATATATTAGAAAACTTGATTAATTTTATTTTTCGTATACAATGAACGTAACTAGAAAAAGTCATGTTTGGTAAATCTTCTCTAAGTACCGCAGTATTAGTCATAATCCTTCGTTTTTTTCAGATTTTCAGCTCCATTCTTTATTATTTCGATGTTACTCATAACCAATAAAATGGTTTAAATTTTTAAAAAAACTAGGATGTATTATGTCTAATTCAAATATCATGAAAGGTACTGTTAAGTGGTTTAACGAAGCTAAAGGTTTCGGTTTTATCCAACCAGAATCAGGACCAGACGTTTTTGCTCATTTTAGCGAAATCGCTAACTCAGGTTTCAGAACTCTTGCTGAAGGTCAACGTGTTGAATTCAGTGTTGCACAAGGCCAAAAAGGCCCAAATGCTGTAAATATTGTTGCTCTATAAATAATTATAAGCAGTCATAAATGAAAAGCACTAATGAGTGCTTTTCACTTTAAATTAATTTTAAAATTATTTTAAGATTATAAGTAAATTTTAATTTAGGATATAAATTGTTAAAAATAAATGATTTAATTGCAAAATCTAAAAATGGTACAGAAATTTTAGTGTCTTTAATTCCTCTAAATAGAATACAAAATACACGTGAAGGTTTTAAAACTGTTGAAGTTGGTAAAAGAGTTCTTCTTTCCTCTGGAATTGAAGTTGATTTAAATTTAGATGGGCGTACCTTTTATGCGTCTATAAATCAACTATTTAAATTAGATTATAGAGTTAGTTAAAACTCAGTTTGCTATTGGATATTTAGGCGGGTCCATTATTTCTGCCATAATTTTATTAGGATATCGTCATGCTTAAACAAAATATCAGTGTCAAAGACCAGTTTGGAATTAAATACGTCATTCAGGCAACAGTAGATAATTATTTCGCTAATACTCAATGTTTTTCTAATTTAAAATACATTACAGTTGAAGGTGAAGATATACGACCGGGTTTTGAAATGTTTTTTCAAAGTACTCTAAGTGGTAAAATTTTTAAAATTGATAAAATAAATTAATCTATCAACGTAGTACATTTTACGTTGCAGGATAGCGTTCTTTTAAAAATAGAAAACCCTCATAGCTTTAGGGCACATTGCAAATACTCAATTACACAATAACTTTGATAATAAAGCGCAGGTGGCGGAAGCCGCACTAGCGCATTTCTAGTTTCCTAAACTCCTATATCTCAAAATTCCGCAACTTTATAAACCCCAATTTAACAATAACTTATTCATTATTTAACCTTACTTTTTAATGATCTAATTTAAAGCAAATGTCATTTTGTGTGCTTGACTGCAACAAATGTGAAGCTTATCCTTTGCCTGCTGGCCACATTGCCAGTCGGCTTTGACAGGCTGAATATTATCTCCCGCATCAGAGTTATTTCTTCTGAGGAATAGCCTTGTGTGGTGTACCACTCGTTCCCTCCCGTAGCGGTAGGACGGGAGAGGGACACTTTCGGGTGTGCTAGTTTGAGATAATACTAGTCTGTCAACCTTCTTCCGTTCTGCCACCATAATTCTATAAATGTCTGGCAGGACTCCCAATAAAAAGGAGTTGGCTTTGCACATTCTTAATTTCTTGGCAGCCTTTGCCAAAAGCTATAATGACACTACTTAATTCATCTTTAAACAGTTTGAAGGCTCATTGGCTTTTCAGACTTTAAGTTATTACGGCTAAAAACTTATTTCAACAATAAAACTTGAGATGTGCCAAGCACAGTCTTTATGGCTTTGCTATGCCTTTTTTTCTCTCAAAAAAGGGTGGCGGATTTTGTATCTCATTTATATACAACAAAAATTTAATTTATAACGGTAAAAATATGCCACATTCAGATCTCCCATTTCGTGCTTTAAGCGTACTTCATACCTCTCGATATCTTTTTAATAAATATGGTTTTCATAAAGTCGGGGTGGACCGAATTATTGAATCTTCAAAAACGCCTAAAGCAACTTTTTATAATTATTTTCACTCAAAAGAACGCCTCATTGAAATGAGTCTAACTTTTCAAAAAGATGGTTTAAAAGAAGAAGTGCTTTCCATCATTTATGTTCAAAAAGACTTAACTCTGCTTGAAAAGCTTCGCAAAATTTATTTTTTACATGCGAACTTAGATGGCCTTTATCATTTGCCGTTTAAAGCCATTTTTGAAATTGCGAAAACACATCCCAAGGCATATCAGGTGGTGATTGACTATCGAAACTGGCTTATTAATGAAATCTATAATTTGCTTTTAACAACCAATGCAAATGCTTCAAAGCAAGATGCACACATGTTCTTGTTTGTGATTGATGGGGCAATGGTTCAGCTTTTAGACCCAAATAAGGCAGGGGAAAGGGAACGGTTGTTGGATTATTTTTTAATGCAGTTTATTTAATGCAAATAAAAAGAAATACCTTATCACTTAACTGCATCAGCTTGAATGATGCAGTTAAGTGATAAATATTAAGAAATTTCTAAAATTTTTTGGGCGATATATAAATCTTGTATAGATAGTCCCGAACTATCATAAATTGTGATTTGTTCCTGAGATTGCCTTCCTTGAGCGTTTGCTAAAAGCACATCGCCTATATTGATTAAAGTTGTGAACTCGGGCGCATGTTGGAATTCACCAATGACTTTAGACTGCGTATTAAGATCACAAAATAAACCACTCTGTGAAAATAATTCTGGAGGAAGTTCTTGTTTACCTTGCTTATCAGAACCCATAGATGAAATATGAGTACCAGCTTTGACCCATTCTGCTTTAAAAAGAGGAGTCTTTGAAGAAGTCGCTGTCACAATAATATCCGCTTGTTCACAGGCTTCTTTTGCACCAGCAATTTTAAGCTTAATCCCTAATGGTTTTAATTCTTCTGCCATTTTTTCGGCTTTACTTTGGCCGCGTCCTACAATCAAAATCTGATCGAAATTTCTAATTCTCGCTAATGCCTCACATTCATATTTGGCCTGATTTCCCGTGCCAAATATGGCTAATACTTTTGAATCTTTTCTTGCCAATGTATTGGTCGCCACTGCATTAGAAGCTGCTGTACGGAAGGCATTTACTTTGCCTGCTTCGATGGCTGCCGCCATTTTTCCATTCGCTTGATTAAATAATAAAATGAGCGTGTTATGGCGTGGTAAACCATTTTTAGGATTATCTTCCCAAAACGAACCGACTTTAAGACCAGCTAAGTGCTGATTAGCAGATGATTTAATACTAAACGTATTTTTTGTATTAGACGCTTGACCATGAACCACAGGAAAACTTTTAGTGTCGGGTTGAGTTGCAGCAATTAAAGCTTGATAAATGGCATCGTAAGCGAGTTCATGATTGATGAGAGCAGAAGATTCAGACTCAGAAATAAATCTCATAGCCATTTCCAAAAGTGAATATTTAAATTAAGACGTGAACGGTTCGAGAGACTAGTAGCATGTATTGTCTATCCATGACGCTTTAGAAATCATAGATAGACATCAACTTTTATTAAGCTGATAAAAACTCTACATATTTAGAAATATCGACATTCCCGCCACTAATAATGATGCCTATACGTTTGCCTTTTAACTCATGTTTCAAATTGCGTGCAGCCGCAAATCCAAGGCATCCTGTCGGTTCAACCACCATCTTCATTCTTTCAGCAAAAAACTTCATAACGGTAACGAGTTCTTCGTCTGTTACAGTCAAAATGTCATCTACATTCTTTTGAATAATAGGAAATGTTAATTTGCCTAAACTTTGAATTTGAGCACCATCGGCAATTGTTTTAGGTATATCAATATGAACAATTTCTCCTTTTCTAAAGGACATTTGCCCATCATTTCCTAGGGCAGGTTCAACACCATATATTTTACAGTTGGGAGAGAGTTGACGGGCAGATAAGGAAGACCCCGCCAATAAACCACCGCCACCTAAACCTACAAAGAGGTAATCCAACTCACCAACCTCTTCAAATAGCTCTTTTGCAGCGGTTCCTTGACCTGCAATAACATGCGGATGATCATAGGATGGAATTAATGTTAGACCATTTTTTTCGGCGATCTCTTTTCCAATTTGTTCCCGATTTTCTGTATAGCGGTCATATTCAACAATATTGCCTCCGTATTCTCGCGTCGCTGCCATTTTTGCAGCAGGAGCATCTTTGGGCATAATGATTGTTGCAGGAATACCAAGGATTTTTGCTGACAGCGCAATAGATTGAGCATGATTTCCCGAAGAGAAAGCAACCACACCAGCTTTTTTTTGAGCCTCATCGAACTGTGAAAGCGCATTCATTGCACCACGAAATTTGAAAGCGCCAACACGCTGAAAATTCTCACATTTAAAGAATACTTCTGCTTCAAATTCATTGTTAACAGTACGTGAAGTTAAAACAGGGGTTTTATTTGCAAAACCTTTAATACGTTCAGCAGCGGCTGCGACATCTTCATAAGTTGGAAGGGTTAAATTTTTCATAATTAAACCTAATTCTATTCAATGTTTTCGGATGCAAGATTTCGTATTGCTCAAGCAACGCACAATATATTGACCTTGTTTAGATAAAATATATATATTTAGATAAAATGTCTAATTTTATTTTCTGATGTGATAACAATGAGATATAAGATTTTGATTTACATTAAGTTTAAAATTAGATAAAAAGTCTAAATTACTATTACATACTTCACGCTAGGGTTTGAAATAGTAAGCAAGTCATTTGGAGGAAATACATTGGGAAATCGTGATAAACATTTACTCACTCAACTAGATACAATCGCGAAGGGGTTAAGTGAAACTCTATTTCCATTTTGCGAAGTTGTTGTCCATGACTTAACAAATCCTGAACATGCCATACTCTCAATACACAATAATTTATCTGGTCGAAAAATTGGAGATCCAGCAACAGAGTTAGGGCTGGCAAGAATTATGTCTCCAGAATTTCCAAATCTTATTTCAAACTATGCAAACCAATTTGCAGATGGTCGCCCCGCAAAAAGTACTTCTATTGGTATTAAAGATGAAGAGGGCGAATATGTGGCCGCTTTATGTATGAATATTGATTTAACCCTATTTAGGGGCATGCAAAGCGCTTTAGATCAGTTTACTAAAATTGAAACTGACAACATTATTGAAAATTTGGAACCGAATGGGTCTGAAGCAATTCGAAGATATATCGATCAATTTGCCTCAAAACATGCGACTACGCCGCGTATGTTAAAACTCAATGAGAGAAAACAATTAATACACGAGTTAAAGAATAATGGTTTATTAGACATTAAAAAGGCTGTAGAGACTGTTGCACAACATTTAGGTATATCAAGAGCGAGTGCCTATTTATATGTGAAGGAAACTTAAAATAGTTTATTTTAATGTGTGTTTAGCTTGATCAAGGAGGTCGTTATTTGAAGTTATTTATTATTGTGTTTATAACAATTTTTTCCAGTATTGGTCTGATCTGTTTAATTGCACTGCTTAGAAATTTAAAAAATTCTTCGTCATCTGGCGAGCATGATCATTCATCTTCTTCAACCCATCATTACTCTGATTCCCATTATCATAGTTCTAGTTATTCAAATGACTGTTCATCATCATCTTCAGATTCGGGAGGATGTGATGGGGGCGGTGGTGGTGGAGATTAAAAAAGCCCTTTTGTTCAAAGGGCTTTTGATTAATTTAAGGTAAATCGAACCAAATAAATTGACTATCTTCGTTTGCCTGAATCGTCGCTTTATCCTCAAATACGAAAGCATCGCCTGCTTTAACTTCTTGATCGCCAATGCGGATTACACCTGAAATAACGTGGATATAATTCACTTTTTTAACCGGATCAACACTTAACTCATGTCCTTTTTCCAATACAGCTGACTTTATCTCTGCATTTTGGCGAATATGCATCGGTGCATTTGCATCAGGACCTGCAATTAAATGCCATTTGTTTGGATCATTACGTGGGTCAAGATTAATTTGCTGGTAATTTGGCTCTGCATCTCTTACGTTTGGAATAATCCAGATTTGTAATAAATGTACAGGTGTATCAGTGTTGTTGATTTCACTGTGGGCAACACCTGTGCCAGCGCTCATTAACTGCCATTCACCTGCTTTAATCTGGCCTTCATTTCCCATCGTGTCGCGGTGTGAAATTGCACCATCGAGCACACAGGTTAAGATTTCCATATTGTCATGCGAGTGCGTACCGAAACCATTATGCGCATCAATTCTGTCGTCATTAATGACTCGTAAAGCACTGACACCCATATATTTAGGGTTGTACCAGCTACCAAATGAAAAGCTATGATAAGACTCTAACCAACCCGCTTTTACATGTCCTCGATCTTCACCACGATGTAGATAAGCATTCATGATCTAATCTCCCAAATTTTTTATTTATCTCTTGAGAAATATATTAACGTTCTATAGAAGCCAGAAAAATAGGCTAACTGCAACATGTCGTTGCATAATTGATATGGTTGTAAAGTTTTTTATTGATCAATAGTTTTAGGAATAAAAAAACCTGCCATGAAGGCAGGTCTTTTAAAGAATATATTGATTACTCAAGGAATTTAACAGTTACGCCAGAACGTACTTTATTTCCTAAATCATTGGCATCCCAGTTTGTTAAACGGATACAACCGTGTGATGCAGTTTTAGAAATTAAAGATGGATTTGGAGTTCCATGAATACCAAAAGATTTTTTACTTAAACCAATCCAGATATTACCTACTGGAGCATTCGGGCCAGGTGGCAAAGAAAGAGGTTTTAAGTTTTTACCTTGTACGAAGTTCGAAGGTGAATAGCTGTACCAAGGGTTACGTGCCACACCAACTACCTTGTAAGTACCGGCCGGAGAAGGCGTATCAGTACTGCCAATTGTTGCAGGAAATGAGGCAATCATTTGGTTCCGGCTATTGAAGAGATACAATTGTTTTGCACCTTTATGGGCAATAATCAAATGAATATCTTCTGGTAAATCATTGCGCACGTTAGGAACAATGATTTTTTCACCCACTTTTTTGAATGTCGCAGTTGGGTTTAATTTCTTTAAGAAACCTTCATCAATATGAAATTTCTCACCCAACATTTCAGTCACACGCGTGTAGTACAAACCTTTCATTTTAGCTTGTAATGCGTAGTCAGAAGGAATCGACTCAGCATATGGACCTTTTAAGTCAGCATCAGAAATCGTGTATTCAATAAATGCTGGCTTGTTTTGTTTCGCAACCAACGCATCCCAAGTCTCTTTGGTCAGATCACCAGTAGGTGATAAACCATTCATTTGTTGGAATGAAGAAATTGCTTTTAATGTATTTTTACCGCTCATGCCGTCAATTGCACCTGGCGATGCATGTGCATTATTGAGCATTACATGGGCACGCGCATAAACTGGAAGTTGGCCTTTACCAATATTTTCAGACCATTCTGCCGAGTTTAAGCTATCTAAAGTCCATGATGCAGCAGTTGTCGCAGGAGCCGTAGACGCAGCAGTGCTTTTAGCAACAGCTGGCGTAGACGCCGCGATGCCTGATTCAGCATTTGGGTCTTCAGTTTTTTGCAAATTTTGTAATGTTGTTGACGCTCGATTTAAGTCATTTTGTTCTTGAGCGGTAATTTGTGTCGAAGCTTGAGCTTTTACAGTTGAAGCTGCATCTACTGCTAAAGGATCAATCGGATCTTCCACAGGAGCTGATACCTTTTTAGGGTTCAGGGGTTGCTCAGTTGTTGAAGCAGCAAAAGCAACATTAGCAATAATACAACTTAAACTCATAGCGAGTAATGAGCGAACAAACATGTAATTCAACCTTAAGAATTTTCATATAAGCAATAGGGGAATTGATCTAATCTCAAAGTGCATAAAACTACCAATAACTCATTTCTATGAGCCCAAGATTGGCAATTTAGTGATTAAAAGAATATCCAATGACCCCAATGTAACATGTTGCAAGTATTGCAGAAAACCCCACGGCTTGCAGTAGACTTTTGTGTAAATATGCATTTTTTAGTAGATTGACGAGTTTTTTGTGTGAAATTGAAATTATAAAAATGTCTCTGTTTTTGATATGATGCTGCCACATAAAGAAGATAGAGATTGGTAATGACGACTTTGAAAAATGATCGTTTCCTCCGTGCTTTGTTACGCGAACCTGTAGATACCACGCCAGTGTGGATGATGCGTCAAGCAGGGCGTTATTTGCCTGAATATCGTGAAACACGTTCACAAGCAGGTGATTTCCTATCTTTATGTAAAAATACAGATTTTGCCTGTGAAGTGACTTTACAACCTTTGCGTCGCTACGACTTAGATGCAGCAATTTTATTTTCAGATATTTTAACCATTCCAGATGCACTCGGTTTAGGACTTTATTTTGAAACTGGCGAAGGCCCTAAGTTTCAAAAGACCGTACGTACTGAACAAGATGTCGCAAATTTACCAAAGTTAAATGCAAAATCAGATCTTGATTATGTGATGAATGCGGTAAGCACGATTCGCGCTGCTTTAGGTGGTCAAGTTCCACTGATTGGTTTCTCTGGTAGCCCTTGGACGCTTGCAACTTATATGGTTGAAGGTGGTTCAAGTAAAGAATTCCGTTTTACCAAGCAGATGATGTACGCTCAACCAGAAGTTTTGCATGCTTTGCTTGATCATTTAGCAGACTCAGTCATTGACTATTTAAATGCTCAAATTGATGCAGGTGCTCAGGCAATCCAGATTTTTGATAGCTGGGGCGGGGCATTAGCACATCGTGAATATCTCGAATTCTCTTTAAACTACATGAATAAAATCATTGCGGGTTTACAACGTGAGAAAGATGGCCGACGTATTCCTATCATTGTATTCACTAAAGGTGGTGGACAATGGTTAGAGCCAATGATGACTACAGGTGCAGATGCTTTAGGTTTAGATTGGACGACACCATTAAATACGGCTCGAACTACAGTAGCTGGACGTGTCGCTTTACAAGGCAATCTTGATCCGGCTGTTTTATACGGTTCGGCTGCTTCAATTGAAAAAGCAGTGAAAGCAATGTTGGACGATGCCTACGCAAATGGTGAAAAGACGGGTTACATTGCTAACTTGGGCCATGGGATTACTCAATGGGTAGACCCTGCGCAACCAAAAATCTTTGTAGATACAGTGCATGAGTATAGTGCTAAATATCTAGGATAGTTTTTGTGCAATATCTAATTTTACCGTTTCAATTTATCGGCAAGGCTGTCTCGGCAGCCTTGTTTGGTATTTTGCTTTTAATTGCTTTTGCTTTAACAGCACCGATGGGAAGCCATGAATATATGGGTTTCTATCGTTATGATTACTTACTGACTTATGCAGTGTTAATCCAGATCTGCTTACTCTATTTAAAACTGGAGTCATGGGCAGAAGCCAAGGTCATTGCTTTATTTCACGTCATGGCAATGTTCATGGAAATATTCCTAACGCATCCTGCGATTGCATCGTGGCAATATCCACAGCCCGCCGTATTTAAAATTTTAACTGTGCCTCTATTTGCAGGTTTTATGTATTCGGCTGTAGGTAGTTTTTTTGCACGTTCAATACGACTGTTTCAAGTGTCTTTTGAAAAACTTCCAAGTTTTGCAACTATGCTATTACTGGCATTTTTCTCATATATAAATTTTATGAGTAAATTTTTTGTTCCCGATATTCGTTATATTTTATTCGCGATTAGTATTTTTATTTTTTGGAAAACAAAACTTTATTTCCAGTTAAATGAACATAAATTCAAAATCCCGATGTTACCTGTGCTGTTTACACTCGCATTTTTGATTTGGATTGCTGAAAATATAAGTACATTTTATAAAATCTGGCTTTATCCAAGTCAGGTCGATGCTTGGCATATGGTCGGTTGGGGCAAGCTAGGGTCGTGGTATTTATTATTAATTTTAAGTCTAGTACTTGTGCTTAAAATATTAGGCAACAGAGATGATCAAGGTAACTGGAATTTAAGATAATTTTTCTTTTGCACTTTTTATCATATTGTTTATTTTTTAATTGCTAAATCACAACCTTCTCGTTATCTTTAATATCGTGTAATAAGAATTACACATAACAATACAACACATAAGAAACAATCAATAATGATTTTTGGAGATTTACATCTATGTTAAAAAAAATAGCTTTAGCTGCTTTATTAGCAGCTGGTTCAAGTGTTGCAATGGCTGACAACGATGTGGGCTGTGGTGCAGGTACACAAATATGGGCTGGTAAAAAAGGAGTAGCGCCTAAAATTCTTGCTGCAACAACAAACGGTATTTTTACTAACCAATTATTAGGGATTACTTTCGGTACTTTAGGATGCCGTCAAGGCGGGACAGTAACAGCGCAAGTTGTAACATTCACAAATGAAAATGCAGAAGCTTTAGCACGTGATATGGCAGTAGGCCAAGGTGAAAGCCTGAATGTACTTGCTGAGTTAATGCAAATTAAACCTCAAGATAAAGACCGTTTCTTTAAAGTTTCAAAAGCAAACTTTGGTGAAATCTATTCAGCAAATAATCAAAATACCCTTCAAGTTTTAGCATCATTACAAACTGTAATGGCTAAAGACGACGTTTTAAAAGCTTACGTATAAGTTTGAAATTGAAAACCCTGTCGTATGGCAGGGTTTTTCTTATATTTAATGATAAAAATTGATGATTTTAATGAAGTCAGTTGTTTTGGTTTTTGCCTCTTTGGCAGTTAATATTGCGTATTCAGCAGATATAAATCCATCTATTCAAAAATATTGGTCGATTGCAGAACAACAAAATCTAGATCAAGACATTACATGGCAACGGCTCATGTATGCTAATAAAAACCATAAAAGTGACGTCACTTATTCTGGTTATTTCATGTCAGAAAATGGGAAAAATAATTTAAAAGAAGAACTGAAAGCTGACATCTCGGCATTATTTATACCTGCTCAAGATAATCAGTCTATTCGTTGTAAGTTTCCGGCTCGAAGCCAATGGCTCATGCAAAAAATAGGCATTCAAGAAAATGAATTGCCTCAAATAAAATGTTCAGAATTTGAAAACTGGATTGGACAGATTAAGCCTTATAAAGCCACATTAATTTATGCGACAGATTTTATGGGCAACCCTAGCTCGATGTTTGGTCATACTTTATTGCGTTTAGACCCCAAAGATCAGCAGCAGTTAAATTTAGTTTCTTATGCTGTAAATTATGCAGCAACTGTGGCGGGGAACGACAACTGGTCGTACGCATGGAAAGGTTTAACAGGGCAATATCCGGGTGAATATTCACTTATGCCTTATTATCGTAAGGTAAAAGAGTACGGTGATTTCGAAAGCCGTGATTTATGGGAATATGAGCTGAAACTTTCTCCTGAAGAAACGCGGTTTTTAGTAAGCCATATTTGGGAAATGCAGCATGTAAGTTTCCCTTATTATTTCGTGAGTGATAACTGTGCCTATAGATTATTGGGCTTGGTCGATTTAGTAAAACCTGAGTCTAACTTACAAGAAAAGTTTACTTATGCATCTATTCCGATGGAAACCATTAAATCGATGCAACAGCAAGGGCTCACCAAAGCTCCTGTATATCGGCCTGCTTTAGAAACTCAGCTACTGGCCCAAGCTCATCAGCATGGTGCCTCACTAGCGAAGGTTGCACATCAAATTACGATGATGCCAATTAAGCAGTCTTCTGAGCTTTTAAAATCCTTTAGTGAGCAAGATCAGGCCAAAATTCTAGAGATGGCTTACGATGATTTATATCTTCAATTTACGAGCCGTCAAATAGAAGAAAGCGTTGCTCAGCCACAGTTACGTCAGCTTTTGGCTTTAAGAAGCCAGATTGATTTGGACAAACAGCGTCAAGAACCTAAACGACCAGAAAAAGAGCCAACTCAAGGTCATAATGCACGTAATCTTTCATTGAAAGCTGGTGAAGTCCAAGGTGATAAGTTTATCGAAATTGGTCATCGACAAGCCTATCACGACTTAATAGATCCTCAAGGGGGATACCGTGCTGGGACTCAATTACTATTTTTAAATGGTAATGCACAGTGGCGAGACGATCATTTAAAACTTGAACATCTTGATCTGTTAGAAGTAAATTCCTATAACCCGATTCAACCTTTTAAAACACCGCTGAGTTGGGGATTTAACTTAGGCTGGCGTCAAGAAGCAATTCATGATGGAAACTTTAGTGAAGAAAAACAGCATGGCGTAGCGAATTTTAATGCTCAGTTTGGTTACAGTCTTGCAGACTATGAGCGCAAACATATTTGCTATGGGCAACTACAAACCTATGTTCAAACAGGCTCAAATCTGGATAAAGGGTGGCGTGTGGGAATGGGCCCGACTTTAGGTTGTATGAACCAATGGTTTGACCGTTTTAACTCTGTGGTACAAATTGAATTGCCATATTGGGAAGACCAAAATCAATGGAATTTGAGAGTAAATACTCAATGGCAATATGTGATTAATCGCAATAATGCCGTTCGATTAAACTGGGATTATGAACAACAAAATCATCAAGACTGGATGAAATCTAGTTTAGGCTACGTTTGGTTCTTTTAAAGAATAAATGCATAAAAAAAGAGAAATGAGATTATTCATTTCTCTTTTTTATTTTTAGACAAGACGATTATTTCTTTATTGCATTTAACACAGCATAAGCTGCCTTAATGCGTTCTTCATTTGGAATACGTTTATTGGTTAACATGACTAAACCAATATTTTCTTTTGGAATAAACACGACATAGGTTCCAAAACCGTTGGTCGAACCAGTTTTGTGGAATATCTTAACTGAAGGTTCTTTTGAAATAGCAGTCACTTTATTAGGCTTCATCACGATTTGCTCTGAATTACTGTCTAATAAAGTCTGTAAAGGTGCTGGATAAGAGAACTCTTCCCAACCTAATGCTTGATACATCGTGCCTACTTGGTAGAAGCCTTTATGTGTTTCATTAATCGCGTGTTGAATATCTGCCGGATATTTTTGTGGATTTAGATTGGCATCAATAAAGCTAAGCATATCTGGTAATGTAGATTTAACCCCATAGGCAGGCGCATCTAGTGGGCCTGGGGTCACACGAATCGGTTGATTTTCTTGGTTATAGCCAAATGCATAGTTTTGCATTTGAGTTTTAGGTACATTTACATAGCTATGTTTTAAGTGAAGAGATGGAAAAATTGTCTTTTCTAAAACCTGACTAAAAGGTTGGTTCATCGATAGGCCTACAACTTTTCCAAATAGACCAATACTTGGGTTTGAATATTGTCTATATTCACCAATTTGGTTTTTAGGTTTCCAGTCTTTGAAAAAAGTTAAAACTTGTTGGTCTGTTTGTACTTCATCTGGAAATTGTAAGCCAAGATTGCCACTCGTATAGGTCGCAAGTTGAAGTAGGTTCACTCGGTCAATCGGTGTATTTTTTAGCTCTTTCCAGTATTTTCCTGGGGTGTCGTCAAAAGAGATTTTTCCTTTAGTTTTGGCATATCCACCTGCTGTCGCAGTAAATAATTTACTGACTGAGCCTAGCTCAAAAATGGTATTGCTATTTACGGATTTTTTATCTTGAACCGATTGTAGTCCATAATACATTTCGTACTTTTTATTGTTTTGGATGACACCAACCGCCATACCGGGAACGGCATATTTTTCTAATAATGGTTTAAAGTTCTGATCAACAACCTTCTTGATATCTTGTTCTTTTGATGTGTTACCTGCATAAATTGAGGTATTAAAAATAAAAAGAGAAGGTAGAATTAAGTAAGAAACTTTTTTGAATCGCATTATCAACTCATCAAACATTTTAAAGTGAAGGGACGTACTTTTATAACAAAAATCACATAATTTAATTGTTATGTTTTATAGAATAAACGCTGTATTTAGATATAAAAAAACCCAACTAAGTTGGGCTTTAAAATTTATCACTAAAAAGAATTTAGTAACTTTCTGGTACTGCACTCAAGAACTCACGTCGTGATTCTTTATCGGTTTTAAAGTCTCCGATAAATGAAACTGTACGAGTGGTTGACTCTTGTTTGCCTACACCACGCATCATCATACACATATGTGCTGAATCGATAACGACAGCGACACCACGTGCGCCAGTGACTTCAGCTACAGCTTCTGCGATTTGCTGAGTCAGGTTTTCCTGAATTTGCAAACGACGAGCAAACATTTCGGTAATACGCGCAAATTTAGATAAGCCAAGAACTTTGCCTTCTGGTAAATAGGCAACATGAACACGGCCGTAGAATGGGAGCAGATGATGTTCGCAAAGCGAATAAAATTCAATATTCTTCACCAATACCATTTCATGGTTATCTGATGGGAAAACCGCATTATTGGTGACTTCTTCTAAAGTTTTACTATAGCCAGAAGTTAAATATGAAAAAGCTTTAGCCGCACGCACAGGCGTATCTTTAAGGCCGGGACGATCAAGATCTTCACCGACGGCAGTCAGAATATTTGCGTACGATTGCTGCATAGACATAAGAATGTTCACTTACACTGGTTGAACAAAACGGCATTCTATCAGAAAACTATAAAAAGTCTGAATTCTGTAGAAAATGCCGCTTTATTGTTGGTACTTGGGATTTTTTTCTGCGCGTTTAAGCAGTACGAGAACGGCGCCTGTGCCACCTTGGTTTTCTGGTGCACTTACAAAAGCTAAAACATCGCGGTGCTGACGTAACCATCCATTGACATAGGTTTTTAAGACCGCTTCAGGGCCTTTACCATGTACAATTTTGATCACATTTTGATTTTCATCTTTTGCCATCTGGATAATGTGTAAAACTGCGTCACGTGCTTGCTCAATCGTACAACCGTGTAAATCTACAGCTTCAAACCAACGCATCTTGCCTGCTTTTAAATCTTCAAAAACCTTATGTTGAAGAGTCGCAATGCGATAGCTTAACGTTGCTTGACTTGCGACAGGATTTAAAGCAGCTTGTGTATCAGATAGTTCGGCATGTTCAGTTTCACGACCACCTTCTGCAGCTGCACGTTTAGCGAGTGTTTGAGCATCAATTTTTTTTGTGCGAGGCGTTCTTACATCAGCAATATTACTATTGTTGATGGGCTTAACACCTGCTAGAGCACTTTGAAACAGGTTTGCATCTTCCAATTCTTCAGACTCAGCCTGAGGTTTTGGGGCCTCAGACTGACTTGCGATTTTGCTTGAATGAGGATTGGAGATTTGCTTTTTAAATTGCTTCAGTAACTTTTGTTGCTCTTTAGAAAGCGATGAATCTTTATTACTCATATATCTTCATTAAACCGTTTGAGGTTGTCCAAAAAGGGCAGTAAAAGCTTGATCTGGACGTGGTTGTTTCATAAAACTTTCGCCGACCAAGAAGCTGTGAATATCATGCTCTTGCATCATGCGCACATCATCTGGAGTCGCAATACCGCTTTCAGTGATTAATAAACGTGAGGCCGGAAGTAATTTTTTCAATCGAATGGATGTATTTAAATCTACATCAAATGTTTTTAAATTACGGTTATTCACGCCTAATAAACATTGCTCAGAAAGCTTTAAAGCGCGTTCCATTTCTTCTTCGTCATGAACTTCAACTAATACATCGAGTTGATGTTCAAACGCAGTTTTAGACATTTCTTCGAGTTGCTGGTCAGATAAACAAGCAACAATTAATAAAATACAGTCAGCATGCAAAGCACGTGCTTCAACTACATTATATGGGTCAATCAGAAAGTCTTTACGTAAAGCAGGCAGGGCACAATGACTGCGGGCAATCGCAATATTTTCATCTGCACCTTGAAAGAAATCAACATCAGTTAAAACAGATAAACATGCTGCTCCAGCTTGTTCGTACTGCTCGGCAATTTCAGCAGGATTAAAATCTGCACGAATAATGCCTTTTGACGGAGATGCTTTTTTAATTTCAGCAATCACGGCAGGGCATTTGTGCTGTAACGCTTTTGCAAATCCTCGTACAGGAGTCGCAGCTTTAGCAAGTTCTTCAATATCTTGCAAATTACGTTGTTTTAAACGCGCAGCAAGTTCCTCATGTTTACGGTCAACAATTTTACCTAAAATGGTATTTTGAATATTAATCATGAGAAGTCCTTAATCTGCCTGACATTGTTTTAATGTTTTGGTAAATTCAGCCAAAACACTCATTTTCTCTAAAGCTTGTCCGCCATAGATAATATCTTGGGCGAAGGTAACAGCTTGAGCATAGGTTTTGGTAATGCCTGAGACATAAATACCTGCACCTGCATTAAGCGCAATCATATTTGCTGCTTTTTCACCAATGTCAGATTTATTTTTACCTAATGCATCTTTAATCAGCTTTAAGCTTGCTGCGGCATCTGCTACCACTAAACCATTTAAGGTTTGTGATTCAATCCCGACATCTTCTGGATTAAGCGTCCATTCGGTAATTTCGCCGTCTTTAAGTTCAGCAATAGCAGTAGGAGCAGCAAGGCTAATTTCATCAAGTCCATCTCTTGAATGAACCACCATGACATGCTCAGCACCAAGTTGCTTCATTACCTCTGCGATAGGACCACAAAGCTCATCTGAAAAGACACCAATGACAAAGCGTTTTACACCAGCCGGATTCGTAAGCGGGCCGAGTAAATTGAAAATGCTGCGAACACCAAGCTCACGACGTGGGCCTACAGCATATTTCATTGCTTTGTGGTGGTTTGGAGCAAATAAAAAACCTACACCCATCTCACGAATGCAGCGCTCAGTTTGTTGCATGTCTAAATCAAGGTTAATACCGGCTTGTTCAAGTAGGTCAGATGAACCCGATTTACTTGAAACACCTCGGTTACCATGCTTTGCAATGGTCGCACCAGCTGCTGCAATCACAAAGCTTGAAGCAGTAGAGACATTAAATAGGTTCTGTCCATCACCACCAGTACCAACAATATCAACTAAATAATTGATATCGCTGACATCAATTTTAATCGCGAATTCACGCATGACACGTGCGGCAGCAGTAATTTCATCAATACTTTCACCTTTCATGCGAAGGCCCATCATTAAAGCACCAATTTGTGCTTCGGTTGCCTCACCTTGCATGATGCTACGCATAATGTCTTCCATTTGCGGCTGAGTCAGGTGAATATTTTTTGTAATATGGTTAAGTGCTTGTTGAATGTTCATAAATATCACTTATGCATAAATATCTAAAAAGTTTTTAAAGATTTGGTGGCCATGTTGACTCAAGATTGATTCTGGATGGAACTGCACACCTTCAACAGGCAATGTCTTATGTTTAACACCCATGATTTCTTCCATTGAGCCATCTGCTTCATTGGTCCAGCACGTTACTTCAAGGCAATCAGGCAGTGTTTGCTGATCAATCACCAAAGAGTGATAACGAGTTGCCGAGAATGGGCTAGGAAGATTACTGAAAATACCTTTATTGCTATGGTACATATCAGATAAACGTCCGTGCATCACTGTTTTGGCTCTTACAATATTTCCGCCAAAAGCTTGCCCAATACTTTGATGCCCTAAACACACGCCAAGCAAAGGAATTTTTCCGGCAAAGTGGTTAATTGCAGGAATTGAAATACCCGCTTCGCTCGGAGAGCAAGGGCCAGGACCAATAACTAGATATTTAGGTTGCCATCGTTCAATATCCTCTAATGTGACTTGATCATTGCGAACAACTTTTACTTCCTGATCCAACTCGCCAAAATACTGGACGATGTTGTAGGTAAAAGAGTCGTAATTGTCGATCATTAGAAGCATGATGAACTTAACCTCATAATAATTAATATATATTTAATAAGTGACTAGAATAGTTACTCACATTAATACTCACTTTTTAGAAAGAACTTCTTGATTAAAAAATAAAAAGCCACTTTCTAAGCGGCTAATATAACAAAAAATGAAGTGACCAGTTTAACTATTTCATTCGTTAGAAGTTTGCTGAAAAATAATCAGCTTTGATACATCTTAGTCTGTTTGAAAGAGAGATAATTATAATTCAGGCAAAATAAGCTTTTCATTGCAAATAGAAAATCATTCTGCCTGAATTAAAAAAGAAGATTAAATCGCACGAGTGTTGTAAATCAGCCAGTCTAGAACCTCTCCAGACAAATGTTCAGCGAGTCTTTCCTGAACAGTTTGATGGTAACGATTTAACCAATCTTTCTCTTCATTAGTTAGCATATCAACAACGATACAATCTAAATGAATTGGGCAAAGCGTAAGTGTTTCAAACTCCAAAAATTCCCCATAAGTTTTGTCAAACCCAGAGTGAAGACGGTTTGCAACCAAATTTTCAATGCGAATACCGTATTGTCCCTCATGGTATAAGCCCGGTTCATTGGAAAGGATCATTCCCGCGCGTAGTTTGCTGTAAGCATGAACAGGAGCATAATAAGAAAGCACTTGCGGTCCTTCATGAACGTTAAGGGCAAAGCCTACACCGTGACCTGTTCCGTGGCGATAATCTAAACCATGTTGCCATAAGGTATGGCGGCAAATTGAATCGAGTAGCGGTGCAGCTAAACCTTCTGGATAAATCGTTTTTGCCAAAGCAATATGACACTTTAAAACCAAGGTATAGTCACGTTTTTGTGGTTGCGTTGGCGTGCCCACAGGAACTACACGAGTAATATCTGTTGTTCCATTTACATATTGCCCACCTGAGTCAATCAGCAACAACCCATCACCTTCAATAAATGAATAGTGCTCCTCAGTTGCACGGTAGTGAGGTAGAGCGCCATTGGCATTAAAGCCAGCAATCGTTGAAAAACTTGGCCCTATAAACCCATCTTGCTGAGCACGGAAAGCTGTAATTTTTTCATCAATCGTTAGTTCTGAAATGCTTTCACCCTGATGAAGTGCTTTTTCTAGCCAGTGGAAAAAGTGGCAAAGGGCGACTCCATCTTTAACCATTGCATGACGGATATGAGCTATTTCACTTTCATGCTTACGTGATTTAAATAGCGTACTCGGGTTGATGTCGTATACAACCTGAATATCTTTTGCGATGGCTTGTTCATGAAAAATCGAGACTTTGGCTGGATCTAAAAGTACTGAGGCATCAGAAATATTCGCTAAAAAATTAGCTGTATCTTCATAGTTACGAAGTTCAATACCATCGGCTTTAAAAGCTTGTTGAATGGTTACATCAACTTTGTCCGCATCAATGAAAAGAACAGCTTGTTTTTCACTAATATATAAATGTGAAAGGAACACGGGGTTATATTCTACATCTTGCCCACGTGCATTTAGGACCCATGCAATATCATCTAAAGATGAAATGAAGTGACCCTTAATATTCTTGCTATGTAAAGTTTCACGAATAGCCTGAATTTTTTCTTTACGAGAGAGAGCGTTTAAACCTTCAGGCATTAAATGAATTTTATTTGATGGAAGCTCAGGGCGATCAGACCAGATGGCTCCAATTAAATCTTGTTGAGTTTCGAGTTTATAGTTGTTAAGTCTTGCAGTATGTTCGAGTGCCTTAAATTGTTGAATCGAAAGTGTTTGGCCGTTTACTGTAATTACTGAGGCTTTATTTAGATTTTTTTCAATCCAAGCTAGATGTGTTGATGATTCATCACTGGTCAGTTTTTGAAGTTCAAATCCCGTTCCGACAAGCTGTTGCTCGGCTTGTACCCAATAACGACCATCCGCCCATAGTCCTGCAAAGTTTTGAGTGACTACAAGTGTTCCAACAGAACCGCTAAAGCCACTAAGCCATTGTCTTGCTTTCCAGTAATCTGGTAAATATTCTGACATATGCGGATCGGCACTCATGACGGCTAACGCATCAACATGCTGGTTAAGCATGAGTTCACGAAGTTTCTCTAGCTTTTCTTGAACAGTTAAATTGGTCATATGGTTTCCAAGTCAGGTTGAACTTTACTAGTACTTTTGTTCATTAATCTATAAATAGGTTTCTTTAATAAAAATAACACGATTGCGCCAATCACTAACGCCAAAACACATCTCATAAAGAGGGTAGGTAAGTGATTAATGCCATCTGCCGATACATGTCCTCCAATCAACCCTGCTATCAGATTACCTAAAGCTGAACCAGTAAACCACAGACCCATAATTTGACTGCGGATGACATCAGGTGCAAGTTTAGTCATGGTTGATAAGCCAATCGGGCTTAGGCAAAGTTCACCTATGGTAAGAAAAAATAAAGTACCGACTAACCAAAATGGTGAAACTGCCCCGCCATTAATAGCAAAATGACTGGCAAGAGACATGAGCAAAAAGCCACCTGCTGCGAATAACAATGCAATAATAAATTTGCTGATATAGCTTGGGTCTTTATTTGCCTTACCTAGCTTCGCCCATAGCCAAGCTGCAACTGGAGCAAAAACAATAATAAATAGGGCATTGATTGATTCAAACCATACAGTTGGGATCTCAAATCCGAAAACAATACGGTCCGTATAATCTTGTGCAAATAAAGTAAAAGTTGTGGGCTTTTGCTCAAAGGCAGACCAAAATAGCGCAGATGCTGCTAATAAAACAAAGCAAATAATAATTTTAAATTTGTCATGCTGCTCTAAATTCAGGAAAAGTAGTAAATATGCAAAATAAGCAATAATACCAATACCAATTCCAACTGTTAAATAAGTTGCTACCGCGACCGGATTGATATGAATGACACCAAAGAAGGTCAGGGCAATAACGACTGCGACAGATAGTAAAAAAGAGAAAGCAATTTTTGGCGCATTTTTATTTTCAACAATTGGTTTATTCCAATTGTCATTTTCTTGACGCAACTGATTAAAAGCTTGTAGCTGTGGAATAGCGAATACACGAAAAATGAGTAATGCAACTAACATCCCAAGGCCACCTATACCAAAACCTAAGTGCCAGTTATGATCACGTGCTAATAAGCCTGTAAGAAGAGGAGCAATAAAAGAACCTATATTAATTCCCATATAAAAAATGGAGAAGCCAGCATCACGTCTATTATCTTGGGCTTTATATAATGTTCCGACAATCACTGAAATACAGGTTTTAAACAACCCCGAACCAATAACAATAAGAACTAAACCGAAATAAAAAAAGAATTGATCAAAGATAGGAGTAAGCGCAATAGATAAATGACCTAATGCAATAATGATGGAGCCATACCAGACAGATCTTGCTTGGCCTAACCAGTTATCGGCAATCCAACCGCCTAAAACGGTCATTAAATACATAGAGCCGGCAAATAACCCTACAATTGCAGCTGCGGTAGGACGATCAAGCCCTAAACCACCGTCATTGACCATCGCAACCATGTAAAGAATCAATAAGGGACGAATTCCATAGTAAGAAAACCGTTCCCACAGTTCTGTAAAAAATAAAGTTTTTAAGGGTTTTGGATGGCCGAAAAAAGCTGTGTCACATTGTTCGAGTTCATGCTTCATTTCAAATCCTTTGAACGTATTTGTAGTTTAATAAGCCAAACTTTTAGTTTGTTTAGTTATAAAAAAAAGTTATGTTTTATTTTTTAGATTTTTTTAAATCGAAAAGCAAGTTGGTCATGTATAAAAAAGGTATATAACAAATGGTAAAAACTTCTCTTTAGTTTCTTAACCCGCTACCGCACCAAAGCTGATCAAAAACTTGATTCAAGGTAGGGGGAAATAAGTTGTTTTTAATTGGTGTAAAAATAGAAGGCGTTGTAAAAAGAAAAATAATTTCATCAATCTTCTGCATTTTAATAAGTGAAAGAGATGACCCCATAGCTAATTTTTTAATTTTTTAGAGGACTATTCTTCAAGGCAATATTTACATGAGAACCTTTTTGGCAAAGGCATGAGTAGATATAGCAGGCTCAGCTAAAAGTTGTATTTTATAAGTCATCTTTTATTATTTTCATTTATTGCAATAAGAATGTCAGCTTTCTATATGAGAAAGTATTATGATCATGAATTACTGTTAGATATTGATGCGATGATTCATATTAGCGCAACAATATTGCACTAAATTAGGGCGATTGCGAGCTATTCTTGTATGCCATAATTTGAAAATGTCTGAATATGGTGCATTTAACGATGCAAACAGTATAATGGGTTCAAGACAAGGGACCTAAATCATAGATAGTTATAAGCAATTCAATGCTTTAGGTAAGTCTTATAAAGTTGGTATGAGAATTGCTATATACATACCAGCAATTAACACGCACTTAACAAGTGCAACAAAATTTCATTGGAGCAAAATGAGCATGGCGAACAAGGTCCTTCAACTCATACAAGAAAGTGGCGCAAAATGGGTCGATTTTCGCTTTACTGATACTAAGGGTAAAGAACAGCACGTAACTTACCCAGCTGATTCTATTGATGAAGATACTTTTGAAGACGGTAAAATGTTTGATGGTTCTTCAATCGCTGGTTGGAAAGGCATTGAAGCATCTGACATGATTTTACGTCCAGATGCAGAAACTGGTTTTGTTGACCCGTTCTTTGCTGAACCAACTGTAGTTGTGACTTGTGACGTTATTGAACCTTCAACTGGTCAAGGTTATGAGCGTGACCCACGTTCGATTGCTCGCCGTGCAGAAGAATACTTAAAATCTACAGGTATCGGTGATACTGCATTCTTTGGTCCAGAACCAGAATTCTTTGTATTTGACGAAGTGAAGTGGGACATCGATATGTCTGGCGCTCGTCATACATTGATCGCTGAAGAAGCTGCTTGGTCTACTGGTAAAGATTACGAGTCTGGTAACTCTGGTCACCGTCCACGTGTTAAAGGTGGTTACTTCCCAGTTCCTCCAGTTGATTCTTCACAAGATATGCGTGCAGAAATGTGTGCGAAAATCGAAGACATCATGGGCCCAGGTCGTGTAGAAGTACATCACCACGAAGTTGCTTCTTGCCAGTTAGAAATTGGTGTGAGCTTCAATACACTTGTACGTAAAGCTGACGAAGTTCAACAGTTCAAATATGCTGTTTGGAACGTTGCTCACCAATATGCAAAAACTGCAACCTTTATGCCTAAACCAATGGTAGGTGATAACGGTTCTGGTATGCACGTTCACATGTCTATCTCTAAAGATGGCAAGAACTTGTTTGCTGGTGATGAATATGCAGGCCTTTCAGAAATGGCATTGTACTTCATTGGTGGTGTTATCAAGCACGCTCGTGCATTGAATGCAATCACAAACCCATCTACAAACTCATACAAGCGTTTGGTTCCTCACTTCGAAGCACCAATCATGCTTGCTTACTCAGCACGTAACCGTTCTGCGTCTATCCGTATTCCATACGTTTCTAGCCCTAAAGGTAAACGTATCGAAGCTCGTTTCCCAGACCCAATGATGAACCCGTACTTAGGTTTCGCTGCATTGTTAATGGCTGGTATCGACGGTATCCAAAACAAGATCCATCCGGGCGAAGCTGCTGATAAGAACTTGTATGATCTTCCTCCAGAAGAAGAAGCAAAAATCCCAACAGTTGCTCATAGCTTAGATATGGCTCTTGAAGCACTTCAAGCAGATCACGAATTCTTGTTAAAAGGCGGCGTGTTCACTAAAGAAATGCTTGATGCATACATCGAACTTAAAACTGAAGATGTACGTCGTCTTAACACGACTACTCACCCAGTTGAATTCGATATGTACTACAGCTTGTAATACATATTTTCGTAAAAAAGCCTGCTTATGCAGGCTTTTTTATTGCTTGGAGTGTTGATTGAATTCTCTACGTTTTTTATCAAAAAATTGGGGTAAACTAGGTGCGAGTTTTCATGTGAGCAGATTATGCGTAAACGACAACCAGTACTTAAACAGGAAAAGACTTTAAATCCTGAGTTGAAAACATGGTTGTATGCGTCCGGTTCTCTGACTCAACAATTGACTGAACTTGGTGGTGGCCAGTTTAGTGTAAAGCCTTTTCAAGAGCATTTTCAGCGTTTAACTTTTGCAGATAGTCAGTGGATGAAGATGTCTCATGCTCACACTTCGTGGGTAAGGGAAACTTATTTATATGGCTGTGAAGCAGAGCCATGGGTGAAAGCAAAAAGTATTTTTCCAATTCAAAGTTTACAAAAAAAAGCCCGTATATTTCAGCACATTGGTTCTAAGCCAATTGGCTTTTTTCTATTTCAAAGAACAACTCCGCTTTGTGACCGCCGTGTCATTCGTTTGCCGGAAGGCTGGACAAGACAAAGTTGCTATACTTGGCATGGGTGTAAATTTATTGTTCAAGAAACATTCTTACCGGCTTTTGAAGCTTTTTTAAATCAGCAGCACGACAAGGAATCACTATGACGACTGCAACAAGCACAACATGGCGTCAGCGCTTAGAAGCTTATTATTATCTATGTCGATTTGATAAGCCAATTGGTACTGAACTGGTTTTTTGGCCAACCATGTGGGCGCTTTGGGTTGCATCAAAAGGCATACCTGATTTAGGTATTCTATTTGTCATGATTTTAGGCGTCATTTTTATGCGTGCTGCTGGTTGCGCTATTAATGATTTTGCAGACCGTAAAGTTGATGCACATGTTGAGCGTACTAAAACGCGTCCTCTGGCAACTGGTGTTATTCGTGCAAGAGAAGCAGTATATGTGTTCTTGGTACTCGTTTTAGCAAGTGCATGTCTATTGTTCTTTTTACCTATTGAAACCTTTTACTGGTCATTTGGGGCATTATTTTTAGCGTTCATTTATCCATTTATGAAGCGCTATACCAACTTACCGCAAGTGTTTTTAGGCGCGGCATTTTCATGGTCGATTCCAATGGCCTTTACTGCTGTAGGTAAAACCCCAGATTTGATCTGCTGGCTACTTTATTTTGGTAATCTGGCTTGGACAGTGGCTTATGATACTCAATATGCAATTACAGACCGTGAGTATGATTTAAAGATTGGTGTTAAATCTACAGCTATTCTTTTTGGTCGATATGACATCCAGATTATTGCGCTTTTACAGGCAACCAGCCTTGTTTTGATTGGTGCCGCACTATATTTAGAAAATATCTTATTTCCATGGGCGATCATTGCTTTAATTATTGTTGCATTCGATTTTATATATCAAACAATTAAAACCAAAGACCGCAACCCTCAAGTATGTTTTTGGGCATTCCGTCACAATCGCTGGGTTGGATTAATTATTTTTCTAGGAATATTTTTAAATTTCATATAGTAAAAGTGACCGTAAGGTTGAAAAGTGTTCTATGCAGAGCACTTTTTTTATGTCTTAATATTCGTGCATAAAAAAATATGCGGAATAAATAATACATAAAAAAGGATATTCTATGAAACGGTCAAAAATTGCTTTAGCTATAACATTATCGGTTTCAACATTATTTCTTGCAGCATGTAATGACAATGATGATGACTATGTTGGCGTAAACCCTGATAAAACCTATCTGTCTGAAAGTAATTACGCTATAGATCAAGTTGATAATGCTTCAACGATTAAAGTAATGACTTATAACATGGCAAATGTTCAAGGAAAAACAGCAACTGCCACAGCAATGGTATTGTTCCCCAAAGCAATACAACCGAAAGATGGTTATCGTGTGGTTGTATGGGAGCACGGCACTGTTGGGGTGGGTGATGGTTGTGCGCCAAGTAAGAATACAATTAATCCACGATTTAAAATCCTAGCTGAGACTTTATTGGCGGCTGGTTATGTGATTGTGGCACCAGATTATGAGGGTTTAGGTACACCAGGAGTGCATCCGTACTTAAACTTATCTAGCGAAGCAAAATCAGCGCTTGCTGCAGTAAAAGCAGTAAAAGAGCATTATGGTACCCAGTTAAAAGGTGATTGGATGTCGATTGGTCAGTCACAAGGTGGACATGCATCTTTAGGTACTGCCGAATTTGCCAATGCGGATACAAGTTATAAGGGGGCTGTAGCAGGAGCACCTGCTTCAAGCTTGGGAACAATTATTCAAATTTATATTGACCCACAATTTAATCTTGACGCAAATGGAAAACCTAAAGCAGTAAATAAATTGGATGAAAACTTGCTGCAAGTTCGTTATGCAGTGGCTAATAAATTGATTACAGAAGCTGAAGGTCAGGCGATGATTGACCAAATTGCTGATGGTTACGCTGAATTATTAGCATATGCAGCATTTGCAAGTGCAGGGATTAAAGCACAGCAACCAAACTATGACTTTAAGACAATTTTTACATCAGGAGCGGCTGACATTGCAGAATTGGCTTATGGACGTACAGGTGATGATGGGGCTTGTTTAAGTTATCCTACGCCTGATAGTGCAAATGGTTTACAAGCGAAGTTTAAGGCGGGTATTTTAGCTTACTTATCAGACCCTACGCATCAAATTGCACAGTACGGTATTGATCTGAATAAATTCAAGATAGATCAAGTTGTTCAAAACTTTTTGACAGCAACCCAACCTGCGACGAATGCTACAGTTGAGAAAGTCATTAAAACGCCTGTATTTATTATTCAAGGTGAAAAAGATCAAGCTGTATTGCCTGTAGTCACACAAGGCTTATTCGCGAATATGAAAGCGAATGCTTTGAAATTTTTCCCACAAGCAGCCTACGATAAAGGCTATAAGCTAACTATTGTACCGAATGCAACCCATACACAAGCAATCATATGTCAAAATGCGAATGCTGTAGATTTCATTCAAGCCAATATGTCAGCTGGTACGAGTATTGTACTAACAGATGCTCAGAAGGATGCTAGCCAAAGTCCTCACTGTACCGGTAAATTCTAAGATTTAATTATCTAATTAAAAATTAGCTTTAAAAAAAGAGCCACTTTATAGCGGCTCTTTTTGTTATATTATTACGTATGTTAAAATTGATACCGTTTGAGTTTGAAGTAGTCATGAACCAGCAACCTGTTGAAAAAAAATCTGTTCCTTGGTTATTAATGGGATTAGGTTTACTTATTCCTTTTTTAATTATTGGAATACTTTTCTTGGCTGCAAAAAGTGATGCTAAGACTAAAAAGCAATATGAACAGCAACGTTTAGAGATGGAAAAAAGAATAGCTGAAAAAGAAGCAGCAACTTCTGAAGTGAAATAACAGCAGTTCTTTTAATGAATATCCTTTTGTAGCTGCCGTACACTTGGGATGTTTGTATAACGTCTTACTATATAACCTGCTTCGGTGAGCATTTGATCACGAACACGATCTTCTTCCGCTTTTTCAAGATGGGATGGGTCATCTAGCTCAATAATGGCAATTACTTCCATCTTGTCGTTAAGCACAACAAAGTCAGTAACTTTTCGGTTGAACTGACTACGAATTTTATAGTCCTTACTTGTAATTAAAGCGCTAAAAGCCACTTGTGCTAAAACATGATAACTTGGAAAACTTTGTTTTAAGCGGATAAACATTTGAGTTTCAAAGTTAGTAATAACAGGGCGAGCAAAGAATTTTTGTTTTGGAAATAAATAAGGGCGTAAACAAACAGCAAGAAAAATGCAGGTGCTTAAACAACCTAAAACAATAAAAAATAAGTGACTCGATTCGAACATGTGAAGGCATCATACAAATAAAAACCCACTCATGATGAGTGGGTTTTTAAGAATCTTGGCTCTCCAACCTGGGCTCGAACCAGGGACCTGCGGATTAACAGTCCGTCGCTCTACCGACTGAGCTATTGGAGAATCTGGAAAAGGATTTTAGGGAGGAAAGGGGGCTGGGTCAAGTCTTAATAACGGAATTAGTGAGAATATCTAATCGTTTGGTTTAAAAATATTCGAAACATTGATTTTATTAAAAATAATAGAAAATTATTAAATGATTGAATAAGAAAAAGCCCACAATAGATGCGGGCTTTTAGAATCTTGGCTCTCCCACCTGGGCTCGAACCAGGGACCTGCGGATTAACAGTCCGTCGCTCTACCGACTGAGCTATGGGAGATTAGTAGATGGCTCTCCAACCTGGGCTCGAACCAGGGACCTGCGGATTAACAGTCCGTCGCTCTACCGACTGAGCTATTGGAGAATCTGATGCGCATTTTATGGATGAAATCTAAAAGCGTCAATAAGAATATTAAAGAAAATGAATCGTTTGCTTGATTAATATGCTTTTGCGGTACTAAAAATAAAAAAACCACCCAAAAAAGGGTGGTTTTTTAGAAAGAAATAAAATTATTTCTCTACACCAGCTGGTTGACCTGCAAGTTTTGCATTTGCATAGTCCCAGTTCACTAGGCTTTCTAAGAAAGTTGCGATGTATTTAGGACGTAAGTTACGGAAATCGATGTAGTAAGCATGTTCCCATACGTCAATTGTTAATACAGCAATTTGACCATGTGCAAGTGGAGTGTCTGCATTAGAAGTTTTAGTAATAGATAATTTACCGTTTACTTCATCAGCAACTAACCAAGCCCAGCCTGAACCGAATTGAGTTGTTGCAGCAGCAGCAAATTCTTCTGCAAATTTTTCGTAGCTACCGAAAGCTTCTTCAATTTTAGCAGCGATTGCGCCAGTAGGCTTACCACCACCATTTGGCTTCATAGAATTCCAGTAGAATGTATGGTTCCAAACTTGAGCAGCGTTGTTGAAAATACCAGCTTTAGATGCATCACCAGCAGTTGCTTTGATGATTTCTTCTAAAGTTTTACCTTCAAGGTCAGTCCCTTTGATTAAGTTGTTTAAGTTAACAACATAGGTATTGTGGTGTTTATCGTGATGGTATTCTAAAGTTTCTTTACTAATATGTGGCGCTAAATCATCATAGCCATATGGAAGTGCAGGTAAAGTAATGGTTGTCATGTTCCTATTCCTTGCATTTGCTGGGTTATACAATATTAAGTGGCTCTATTGTAAATGATTCTGTTCACAATAGTGCATCGTTTTAAAGAACTATACACAATAAAGATCTAATTAATACGCATAACACAGATTGAAAAAAAGACTTAATTAAATCGGATTATTCAATTCAAAATATTGGGTTTCAATAGCGAATTGCTGTGAAATTGCTTGTGCTAAACGTTGAACTCCATAACGTTCAGTTGCATGATGACCACATGCAAAATAGTGAACGCCTAATTCTTTTGCTTCATAGAAAGTTCGTTCACTGACTTCGCCTGAAATATATGCATCACAATTTTGCAGAGCCGCTTTAGCAATAAAATCTTGAGCACCACCTGTACAAAAGCCTACTTTTTGAATGCTTTGTTTTCCTGCAGGTAAATGAATTACCTTAAAATCAAAACTGTTTTGTAGTTTTGCTTTAAATTCGTCCACAGAAAGTGCTTGCTCTAAATAACCAATATTTCCAATTGGATGTTTCTCGGTTAAATCAAGTGGTTCTAAATTCTGTAAATTTAATTTTTCTGCAATGGCTACATTGTTGCCCAAAGTTGGGTGGGCATCTAAAGGCAGATGGTAAGCGACTAATGAAATATTATTTTGAATGAGTTTTTTAATGCGGTTGCCGCGCATTCCTGTAATTGGGTAGGGTTCGCCTTTCCAAAAATAACCATGATGTACAAGTAATAGATCCGCATTTTGAGCAATGGCTGCATCAATCGCATCTTCGGAAGCTGTAACCGCACAAACGATACGTTTTACTTCAGTTGAACCTTCAATTTGCAGGCCATTGGGTGCGTAATCTTTAAATTCTGCTGCTTTTAAGGTTTGGTCGCACCACTGAATAATTTCATGCAAATTCGCCATGATATTTCCTGAATTGAGTAGTAAATAATTGCTAAAGCTATAGAAACATATTTTGTTGTGTAACTAAAGCTAGACAAATCTTTTTTGAGTTTTTTGTGTATATCGACATATTTAATTTAAAATGCTTAACTGAAAACTCTTTTTGTTCAATATATTAATTTAATTAAAAACTTTTTTGCGTAGAGGATATGAACGTGCGCCGCACCTTTACATGGTTACCTTGGGTGTTACTTATTATTGTAATTGCCAGTTTTATTGCATGGCAAAAATACCATCAGCCGAAACCAACTGTTGCAGTTGATGGGGTACAAATGCCTGCCGAGAAAGTTGAGCCACTGGTTGATACTTCACGAGCGGGCGGGGTGGTGTCTTATAGTGCTGCGGTAAAAGTTGCAGCGCCGGCAGTTGTTAATATTTTTACGACCCAGAAAGTTAAACAAAATCATCCATTGTTAAGTGATCCAGTATTCCGCGAATTTTTTGGAAATCAGGTTCCTGAACAACAACAGCAAAATGAAAATAGTCTAGGCTCTGGGGTTATTGTACGTGCTGACGGCTATATTCTTACCAATAATCATGTGATTGCTCAGGCTGACCAAATTGTAGTGGCATTGCGTGACGGACGTCGTGCAGAAGCAACGATTGTTGGAACAGACCCTGACACAGATTTAGCAGTCATTAAAATCGATTTAGATAAATTACCTGTATTGCCATTTAAGTTAAGTGGTAATGAAGTAGGTGATGTTGTCTTGGCGATTGGTAACCCATTTGGTGTAGGACAAACGGTTACTCAAGGTATTATTTCTGCCACTGAGCGCTCTGATTTAGGCATCAATACCTATGAAGACTTTATTCAAACAGATGCTGCAATTAATCCAGGTAACTCAGGTGGTGCATTAATTGATGTTGCTGGTAACTTAATTGGGGTGAACACTGCTATTTTCTCTCAGTCGGGTGGTTCTTTAGGTATTGGCTTCGCAATTCCAGCTAAAATTTGCCAACAAGTATTAAACTCGATTTTGAAAGATGGCCGCGTTGTACGTGGATGGTTAGGCATTAGTTTAGTACCGCCTACACAAGACGATGTATTGGCACCAAAACAACAAATTGGTGTCGTTGTTGCTGATGTTTTGAAAAGCGGGCCTGCGGCTTCAGCAGGTATAAAAGTTGGCGATAAGATTGTTCAAGTAAATAATGAACCAATCACTTCGGCATCTCATTTGATTAATTACGTTGCATTGCAAGCACCTAATAGCGAAATTAATGTAGTGGTTGAGCGAGCTGGAAAGCAAGAAAACTTTGTGGTAACAGTTGGCGAAAGAAAAAACCAAAATAGTCAATCTCAATATATACCTTTACCTAAACAGTAAAATAAAAAAGCCTCGTAATGAGGCTTTTTTATTGGCTTAAATTAAGAATGTGTAGGTGTCTGATGTTGATGTTTGAACTCAGTTAAAGCATCAATACGATATTGAATTAACATTTCGCCAATTTCAGCACCTTTAATGTTGTCTGGTAAATCCTGAACTTTAACAGAGCGAACCACTTGCATTGCATCTAACATGTACTGAGCTTGAGGATAGGGGCGATCTTCTAAACCTAATCTTCCTCTAGCATCACACTCACATGCCTGTACAAAAGCTTCTACTCTCTCAGGACGGCGTAAAACATCAAGACGTTGTAATAAACGCCATACAGTGCCGGGTTTTAACGACATGATCTGATGACATTTTAGATGTTCTTTACACACCGATAATGCCAACTGCCGAGTTTGAGTCGGAACTTTTAAACGTTCACATAATTCGGTAACGGGTTTCACGCCACGCTCTTCATGCATGATATGGCGAGGAAGTTCGTTAACTGGAGTTAATGCTTTACCCAAATCATGTACTAAAACAGCAAACCGAACATCAAGCGAGTAGTTTGACTTACACGCTTGTTGTAAAGACATTAGGGTATGTATGCCACAGTCTACTTCAGGATGATATTCAGGGCGTTGTGGTACACCAAACAATGCGTCAATTTCAGGGAAAAGATGTTTTAACGCACCGCAATCGCGTAATGTCTGAAAATAGATATCTGCATGATCTTCTAAAAGCGCACGCGAAGTTTCTTTCCATACACGTTCTGGCGTTAATGCATCAAGTTCACCTGATTCAGCCATCGTTTGCATGAGTTGTAAGGTTTCAGGTGCAATATGAAAACCATATGCAGAATATCGAGCTGCAAAGCGTGCGACACGTAAAACTCGTAAAGGATCTTCTGCAAAAGCTTCTGAAACATGACGTAAGGTTTTATTTTCTAAATCAGTCTGACCACCATAGGGGTCATATAATTTGCCATCTTGATCCATAGCTATGGCATTGATGGTTAAATCACGGCGAATTAAATCTTCTTCTAAACTTACTGTGGTATCAGTAAAAAACTGAAAACCGTGATAGCCCTTACCGGACTTTCGCTCAGTACGTGCAAGTGCATATTCTTCTTTCGTTTCAGGATGAAGAAACACAGGAAAATCTTTGCCTACAGGTTGAAAACCTTGGGCGAGCATATGTTCAGGTGTTGCTCCGACCACAACATAGTCTTTTTCTTGATAGGGATGCCCAAGTAGAGAATCTCGGACGGCACCGCCTACTAAATACACTTGCATGAAAAAACCTCTATTCTTCAAGCAATCATGCTACAGAATAGAGGTTTTCTCAAGTCATTAGACAGGCTTTTCGTAAAAAGCTCTTTCTAAATTATTTTTCTAATTGCTGGATTTCAGCAACAGTTAAAGCAGTCATATTGATAAGACGACGAGTGGTTGCTGTCGGTGTCAAAATATGAACAGGTTTTGCTGCGCCAAGCAAAATTGGACCAATGGTAACGTTGTTACCAGAAGTTGCTTTTAACAAGTTAAATGAAATATTTGCTGCATCAAGGTTTGGCATAATGAGCAAGTTTGCAGAACCTTTAAAACGTGAACCTGGGAATGCAAATTGACGAATATTTTCGTCTAATGCTGCATCACCATGCATTTCACCTTCAACTTCAAGCTCAGGAGCTTGCTCAGATAAAATACGATAAACTTCACGCATTTTTTGAGCACTTGAATCAGTTTGGTCGCTACCAAAACTTGAATGAGAAAGCAGAGCTACACGTGGAGTAATACCAAAGCGACGTACTTCTTCAGCTGCTAAAATAGTCATTTCAGCAAGTTGTTCAGCAGTCGGGTTAGTGTTTACGTAGGTATCTGCGATAAACAAGTTGCGATCTTCAAGCATTAATGCATTTAATGTGAAGAAGTTGTTCATGCCTTCTTTAAGGCCGATAACATTGCGTACAAAGTCAAGGTGAATGTTATAGCTACTATACGTACCACATAACATACCGTCTGCTTTACCGAATTTAACCAGTAGAGATGCAATTAACGTTGAACGACGGCGAGCTTCACGTTGAGCATATTCAACAGTGATGCCTTTGCGTTGCATTGTTTGATAGTAGTCTTTCCAAAACTCTTCATACATCGGGTTTTGTTCTTGATCTACAATCTCAATATTTACGCCATGTTGTAAACGTAGGCCTAATTTTTTGATATTTGCTTCAATTACAGCAGTACGACCTACTAAAATTGGTTTAGCTAAATCTTCATCAACAGCAATTTGTACTGCACGTAATACGCGTTCGTCTTCACCTTCAGCATATGCAATGCGTTTTGGATCAGCTTTTGCTTGAGCAAAAATTGGTTTCATCAAGAATGCAGAGTTATATACAAACTCAGACAATTTTTGACGATACACAGCGAAATCTTCGATAGGACGAGTTGCTACACCTGAGTCCATTGCAGCTTTAGCAACCGCTGGTGCAATTTCTAAAATTAAACGTTGATCAAGTGGGCGTGGAATTAAATAGTCACGACCAAATGAAGCAGATTTTTCACCATATGTTGCTGCATCAGCTTCAATATGAGCCATACGCGCAATTGCATGTACACATGCAATTTTCATATCTTCATTAATGGTAGTTGCACCAACGTCAAGTGCACCACGGAAAATGTATGGGAAACATAATGCGTTGTTTACTTGGTTTGGATAGTCAGAACGACCAGTTGCCATAATGACGTCAGAGCGTACTTCATGTGCATGTTCAGGTAAAATTTCTGGATCTGGGTTTGCCAAAGCAAAAATAATAGGGTTTTCAGCCATCTGTTTCACCATTTCTTTGGTGAGAATACCAGCAGCAGAAAGACCCAAGAACATATCAGCGCCAGTCATTACTTCATGAAGCTGAGATGCT
Source organism: Acinetobacter sp. 1124_18A (assembly GCF_052824995.1). Classification (NCBI taxonomy): domain Bacteria; kingdom Pseudomonadati; phylum Pseudomonadota; class Gammaproteobacteria; order Moraxellales; family Moraxellaceae; genus Acinetobacter; species Acinetobacter sp. 1124_18A. The sequence goes on from NZ_VTDF01000001.1 coordinate 378,780, forward strand.
GTAATATCTTGAACGTAACGTTTTTTAGATTCATCAAGCCCTTCGCGAGAAGTCGTTAATAGACCACGAGAATCGGCAACAATAATATTTTCTTTTTTAGCACCAAGCGCACAAAGCAAGTCTAAACATGAAAGTGCTGCTGCGCCTGCACCTGAAGCTACGATTTTGATTTCATCAATTTTCTTATTTACAAGTTGCAATGCATTAAGCAGAGCTGAACCTACAATAATACTTGTACCATGTTGATCGTCATGGAATACAGGAATTTTCATGCGTTCACGAAGTTTCTTTTCAATATAGAAACATTCTGGCGCTTTAATGTCTTCGAGGTTGATACCACCGAAAGTTGGCTCAAGAGAGGCAACAATATCCACGATTTTATCTGGATCGTTTTCTGCAATTTCGATGTCAAATACGTCAACACCAGCGAACTTTTTGAAGAGAACGCCTTTACCTTCCATTACAGGTTTAGAAGCCAATGGGCCAATATTACCTAAACCAAGAACAGCAGTACCGTTAGTTACTACAGCAACCAAGTTTCCGCGTGCTGTATATTTAGCAGCAGTTGATGGATCACGTTCAATCTCTAAACATGGCGCAGCAACTCCTGGTGAGTAGGCTAAAGCCAAATCTCGTTGGTTGACAAGTTGCTTACTTGGGGTGACGCTGATTTTCCCTGGGTTTGGATATTCATGGTAATTTAAAGCGGCCTGTTTTAAAGATTGATCGTCCATCTGAGTCTCTATTTGATACAAAAAAGCAAACTAGTCAAATCACTCATTCAGGGGAAGGCAACTCGGTTCTTTTACTATGCTTTAATTTTTATCAATTAAGAGAATAGTAGACGAATTGCCAATAGCCCTGTAGTGAGCTAAATGCTAAAGAATATAACACTACTTCTTTATTTCTCACAGTCAAAAACGCTCATTTTTGGAAAAAGCAGCATATGTAAAAATCGACCGTTTGAACAACTAAGAAATATGCGAATTTGTTTGTAGATAAGGAATAATCTGCTCAGCAGGGATAGGGCGACTAAAGAAATAGCCTTGTAAAAAATCACATTGCTGTTTTTGTAGATAGGCAACTTGTTCCTCTGTTTCTACGCCTTCGGCAACCAGTTTAAGCCCCATACTTTTACCCATTGCAATCATGGCATTTACAATCGCTTCTTGTTTGTGATCACCGATTTTAGAAATGAAAGCCCGGTCAATTTTTAATACATCAATTGGATATTCTGTCAGATACGCCAAAGAGGAATAACCGGTACCAAAGTCATCTAGAGCAATTGAAATATCTCGTTGTTTTATCGCATGTAATAGCGTTTTGACATTATCAGTATTATCTAATAGAGCTGACTCGGTAATTTCAAGTTCAAGATCTGCACCTTGTATATTATATTTTTGCAAAACCTCATCTAGATCATTAAGTAATAAGCCACGATGTATTTGTTGGGCAACAATATTTACAGAGACTTGAATGTTTGCATAGCCTGCATTTTTCCATTCTTGTAATTGTTTTCCAACTTTATCTAAAACAACTTTTCCAATATCTGAAATTAGGCTACTACGCTCAGCAAAAGGTATAAACATATTTGGCATGACTAAACCTTTTTCAGGATGTTGCCAACGAATTAATGCTTCAAAACCTATAATAGATTGATCTTGTAGATTAATTTTGGGCTGGTAATAAATGACAAATTCATTATTTTGAATGGCTTTACGTAACTCTTGTTCTAAATCAGCAGTTTTATATGGATGCTCTGCTTTATTGCAATAGTAAGAAATGGTATTGCCTCCTAAGCGTTTTGCTTCTGAAAGTGCTTGTTCTGCATGGTTGTTAAGATGATCAATTTGTCGGCCATGCTCAGGAAAGCATGCAACACCGATAGATGCTGTAATAAAATATTCGTGATTATCAATATAAAAGGGTGCGTTGAGCGCTTGCAAGATGTTTTGGCAATATTGCTCAATATTTGGATGAATTGGAGAAATTTCATAAATAATTGCAAAATCGTCACTATTTAAATAGGCGACCAAAATTGCATTAATATTAATTAGGCGTAATCGTTGTGCGAATTGTTTAAGAAGTTCATCACCACTATCATTATTTAAAAACTCATTAAAAGCGCGGAAACGGTCAATGTTTACTCGTATCAGTGCTAAATTTTTAATGTTATATGAAGGGTTTACCAGATATTGATGTAATTGATTGTAATAGTAAAGACGGTTCGGTAGGTGGGTGAGACTATCGTAATTTTTTAAATAAGATAGATGTTGTTCCTGACGTTTTTGCTCAGAGAGGTCACGTGCAAATCCAATATAATTTGTAATTTGATTGAACTCATCTTTGACTACATTGATGTGTAACCACAAATAGACACTTTTGCCAGAACTAAACTTTTCATCAAATTGGCCCATGTATTCTCCGGTTTCGAGGAGCTGTTGGGTAATTGAGGTGTGAAATTGTTGTTGTAGTTCTTTTTGATTAATTGCAATGCTAAATAATTCTTTATTGATAAGTTCTGATTTAGAAAATCCAGTTAATTTTTCGTAGTAAGGGTTAATATCAATATAGTTCAGATGTTCATCTAAAATGAATATGCCTTCGGCTGCTTGTTCAAGCACAATTGCCGATAGTCTTAAGTGTTCTTGATCTTTTTTCTCTTGATGTATATCTCGGGTCATTCCTACCATACGAAGCGCTTTTTGTGTTTTTGGATCTCTGGTAATGACACGACCTACATCATGAATCCATCGCCATGAACCATCTCGACGTAAAATCCTAAAATTGATATTAAAATGATCTGTAGTTCCTTCCAGATGTTGCTTTAAGCGCTCGTTAAACAGTTTTTTATCACTGGGATGTAAACGATCTAAAATAGTATTGAGATGAATAACGGTCGTTTGTGTCTGCTTTTGTTGATCGAAAAACGTAATTTCTAATTTTTGATTTTCAATATCCCAATCCCAAGGTCGGATGCCTGCCGTTTCATGTGCAAAAGCTAAATTGTAGTGATGACTTTCGAGTTGCTCATTCATTTTTGTGAGATCGTAAGTGCGCTCTCGTACTTTTTGTTCAAGTAAATGATTATTAAATTGGAGCTGGGCTTCAATATCTTTCGATTTATTCACTTCCTGTTGAAGTTGTACGCATAACTCTTCAGCCCACTGAGTATGTTGTTCTGAAATTTGAATGAGCTGTTTATTTCTGAATAATAGTTGAGAAATCTTCTTATAGTTACGTTGAGTTGCGTATGCGCAGAGTATGGTAGCTACGAACGCGATGTTATAGGCGAAATAAAAAGGCAGCTGAGTAATGGGTGTATGTGTAAATTGAGCGATTAATAGGGGGAGTGTGCTGGGAATAAATAAGAGATAAAAGTATCGAGGTTGTTGGGTTAAAAAAGTCAGCCCAATGATATGGGCAGAGGTGATAAATAAAGCAATTAAAATATGAGCATCTGGTAGTGCAACTAACTCTTGAGGAAGATAAAAATGAATAACCGTAACGGTTGCCCCTAATAAAACTCCTGAAATAAAACAAATGCTTTGTAAGATAAGATCAGCTTTTTTAATAAAATTAATAGTACGGTAGTGCGTTAAAATATTCGGAACAAATAATAGACAGGTAAGGGATGCAATGGTAAGGCCCATAGACCAGTTAAATATTGTTATTGAAGATGAAAAATAATAAGAAAATATAGCGTATGAGATCAGACATAGCAGTATTAAGCTAACCAAATACCAGCGTATATATTGAATTGAAAGTTTTAGCTGCTCAATTTTTGTTTGATGCTGTAAATATTCTTCCTGAAGCCCAGACATAAGATTTTTCTATCCTATTTTTTTACATATATACAGAAAGAATCTGATTTATCAGTGATAAAGAATTTGAAATTTTATTCATACAATAAAAGTAAATTAACTTTAAATAACGATTTAATCAATGTTCAATGAACTTAGGTTGATAAAAACTGATAATTTAAAATAGATAAGGCAACGACAGGTGCAGTTTCTGTACGTAAGACACGGTCACCAATACACCAATTCATAAAACCAGCTTGATTGGCTTGAGTAATTTCATTTTCACTTAAACCACCTTCTGGGCCAATCAATAAGGCAAGTTCAGGTTGGATGCCAGCTAATACATCTTTTTGTTCTTTTTCGGGGGCTAAAACAAATTTTGAAGCGGGAAGCTGAGTAGAGCTTAACCATTCATTAAGAGAAATGGGCGCTAACACTTCTGGAACGATGTTAAGACCACATTGTTCACAAGCAGCAATTGCAACAGCTTGCCAGTGATCTAATTTTTTTTGATCTCGATCGTATTTTAAGCGCATTTCGCAGCGCTCACTTGTTAGCAACTGAATTTGACTTACTCCAAGTTCAGTTGCTTTCTGAATGGCATAGTCCATTCGGTCACCTTTACTCATGACCTGACCCAGAACAGCTTTAAATGGGGCGCTACGGTTATTAGGGTTAAAACTCTCAAGCGTGACAAATGCATTTTTTTTATTAATTTCGGTCAGTGTCGCGAGATATTCGCCACCTTGACCATTAAAGAGAGTGGCTTGTTCTTGTAATTGTGCACGTAAAACACGCACCCAATGATGAAATACTGTTTCTGTCAGTTGAATTGTTGAGCCAACTGTAAGTTCAGTTTCGATAAAAAAACGATTCATTGGGTACGCCTTACAAAATTAATTTAAACCAAGATCAACGACGAGTTGACGAGTTGGTTCGACTTGATTCATTGAATAAAAATGTAAGCTTGGTGCACCACCTGCGATCAAGCGTTCACATAGCTTAACAACAACTTCATGACCAAAAGCTTTAATACTCTCGCTGTCATCGCCATAGGCTTGTAATTGCTTACGGATCCAGCGAGGAATTTCTGCACCAGTACCATCAGCAAAGCGAATTAAGTTGCTGGCATTGGTAATAGGCATGATGCCAGGAGCTACCGGAATATTAACTCCAGCTTTTTCTAAGCGCTCAATAAAATAAAAGTATGAGTCTGGATTAAAGAAGAATTGAGTAATTCCTGCATTAGCACCAGCTTGTACTTTTTCGATAAAACGTTGGATATCTGAATCAAGGTTCTCAGCTTGAGGGTGCATTTCTGGATAAGCTGCAACTTCAATATGAAAATGATCACCTGAATGCTGACGAATGAAACGTACTAAATCTTGAGCATAAGGAAGTTCGCCAAGTCCGACTTGACCAGACGGCAAATCACCCCGTAAAGCGACAATACGGTTAATTCCTTGCGCTTTATAGAGGTCGAGTAACTCAGCAATACGCGCTTTATCATCACCAATGCACGAAAGGTGAGGTGCAACTGGCGTACCTTTGCCATTGAAATCGTCAATTGCAGCAAGAGTACGTTCGCGAGTAGAACCACCAGCACCATAAGTAATCGAGAAGAAATCTGGATTTAATAGTTGTAATTCTTGATGAACAATACGAAGTTTTTCAGCACCGGCATCAGTTTTTGGTGGGAAAAACTCAAAAGAGATGGGTATACGTTTAGTCATGTCAAATCCTTGTAAACAGCGAAACAATATTTTTTAGAAAAAAGGGCAGTCGGTTCACCGTCTGCCCTTAAGTTCTTAGTATTTGTAAGCGTCAGACTTGAATGGTCCCTCAACAGCAACACCTAAATAGCCAGCTTGCTCTTGAGTTAATTGAGTAAGTACACCACCAAAACCTGCAACCATTGCCGCAGCAACTTCTTCATCAAGTTTCTTAGGAAGAACTTCTACACGAATTTGTGCAGCTTTTTCGTTTGCAGGAAGGTCAGCAAATTTCTCTTGGAATAAGTGAATTTGACCTAACACTTGGTTAGCAAAAGAACCGTCCATCACGCGTGATGGGTGACCAGTTGCATTACCTAGGTTTACAAGGCGACCTTCAGAAAGAAGAATGAGGTAGTTGTTTTCGTCTTCTGAACGATAAACTTGGTGAACTTGTGGCTTAACTTCAACCCACTTGTAACCACGTAAATAAGCTGTGTCGATTTCTGTATCGAAGTGACCGATGTTACATACAACTGCACCAGCTTTTAAGCTATCTAACATTGCAGCATCACATACGTGGTAGTTACCAGTAGTGGTTACAACAAGGTCAGTGTTGCCAAGTAAGTCTTGGTTAATATCTTCTTTTTTGCCTGTTTGTACGCCGTTTTTGTATGGAGATACAACTTCATAGCCGTCCATACATGCTTGCATTGCACAAATAGGGTCAACTTCAGTTACACGAACGATCATGCCTTCTTGACGTAAAGATTGAGCAGAACCTTTACCAACGTCACCATAACCGATCACAAGCGCACGACGGCCAGACAAAAGCATGTCAGTTGCGCGTTTGATTGCATCATTTAGTGAGTGACGGCAACCATATTTGTTGTCGTTTTTAGATTTAGTAACCGAGTCATTTACGTTAATTGCAGGTACTTTCAAAGAACCGTCTTTCCACATTTCGATAAGACGTTGAACACCTGTAGTCGTTTCTTCAGTAATACCGTGAATGCGTTCTAAAAGAGCAGGGTATTTGTCATGAACAAGAGCAGTTAAGTCACCGCCATCATCCAAGATCATGTTGGCATCCCAAGGCTGACCATTAACATTAACTTGTTGTTCAAGGCACCATACATATTCTTCTTCAGTTTCGCCTTTCCAAGCAAAAACAGGAATACCGCGAGCAGCAATTGCAGCAGCAGCATGGTCTTGAGTCGAGAAAATGTTACATGAAGTCCAACGAACTTCAGCACCTAATTCAATAAGCGTTTCAATAAGAACCGCTGTTTGAATGGTCATATGAATACAACCAAGGATTTTTGCACCAGCAAGTGGTTTAGACGCTGCATAACGTTTACGTAAACCAATTAAAGCTGGCATTTCTGCTTCAGCAAGTTTGATTTCTTTACGACCGTAGTCAGCAAGTGAGATGTCAGCAACTTTATAATCTGTAAATGAAGCATTAACCGCGTTCATCAGGATCTCCTAGGGAAAAAATAGTATGGATCGTTCTGTTCGCGGATGCCGTTGTTGGCTAAAACGAGTGTTTAACCGATTGTCGAGCCTGGCAAATTGATCTTTAGTGCCGATCATTTGTCGCAGCATCCCTCGACTAGCGCAACATTGTACTTCGAAAAGCTTTTAGTGCCAATCCAGTTTTGTTTATTATCTGCCTAATTATCTTTATAGATTCAAATTATGGCAGTCAATATTCCCCAAGCTCTAGCAAACCTCGAAGCAAACTGTGGTGTTTTTGCGGTTTGGATGGTGCTTCAACATCATGGAGTACAAATTAATATTAACGAGCTAATTCAAGTTTGCCGACACGATGAAGGGGGCACCTATACTATTGCCTTAGCGGTTGCTTTAAAGAAACTAGGATTTGAAGTGTCATTTTATTCAGATGAAGATCCTAATATTAGCCCAAGTGAACGAATGAGCTATAAAGAAGCAAAGGTATTAAAAATACCGACAGGACCTGCGTTGAGCTATCAAGATATTCAAGCTGAAATTCAAAACGGGAAAATGGTCATCGTCTATTACGATACTTTAGCTGGAGTGGGGAACCAGTCATTGGTGTATTCAATAGATGAAAAGAATATCTGTTTCTTTGATAGCTTTGAACCGATGTTAGCAGCAGTTTTTGAAAGGCAACGTCAAGTAGAAGGGATTTGTCGTCAGGCTATTGTGATTGACGACCGTAATTTTCAGATTCATTCGACTAAATTGAATTAGATTAAAATGAGCCAGCAGCCTGCTGGCTCATTTGAAATTATTTTTGTTGATATTCTTGAATCACTTCTAAAGCAGCGCGAAAAGCTTCTTGTGTAGCAGGCGCGCCGCAATATGGCAGACTGTGCAATAAAGTTTCTTGAATTTCTTCAACTGTACAGCCATTGTTGAGCGCACCACGAACATGGCCTTTGAGTTCGGTCGGTGATTTGAGCGCAGTTAACATTGCCAAAGTAATTAATGAACGATATTTACGTGGTAGCACGCCTTCACGCTGCCAAGTCGATCCCCATGCATGTTCATTAATCCAGTCTTGCACAGGCTGGGTAAAGGGTACGGTATTTTCTTGGGCACGTTTTACAAAAGCTTCCCCCATCACTTCTGTGCGAACTTTTAATCCATTTTCGTAATCTTGCTTAGACATTAATTTCTCCTAAAAATAAAAGCGTCGATTGACGCTTTTATGGCTGTTTATTAATTAATGCGAATCAAGTGTGATTGTAATAGTGAATTAGTGGAGGCATCAGTCACTAAATTTGATGAGGGTTAGACAAAGGAAGATCTTTATTTAAATGTTCATCAAATACATCTGTGAGCATGCTATCGAATCGAATTGCGTTGTATTGCAATAATTGTTGAGCTTCATTTTCAGTAATAAAACCTTCTTTTATCGCTTGTGCGATATTCTCTTCGAAAGTCAGTCCTGTAAATTTACCTTTAGATTCAGCTTTTTTAAATTTATCCCAAAGCGGTTCAAGGGTTCGTAGAATTTGGAATGTATGTTCTAAACGTCCAGTCACATCATCGGCTTTGGTTGAATAAAATACGTGATGTTTAAGCTGCTCTCTGAAAGGATGCTCTTGCATCATAAGTTCAGCGACTTGTTGTTTTAACTCATCGTCTGGTTTTGAAATGACACGACCAAAAGGGAAACAGATCCATTTTACAAATGCTGCGGGAAGTTTGGCTGGGAAGTTATCAAATAGACCCCAAAATGCTTCCTGAATATTTAAGAAAGCTTTTTGTAGAGCTAATTTGGCGTGAAGTTGTTCAGCTTCAGTTTTTTGTCCAGCTTCATAAAATTTTAAAATCGCAGTAGAAATAAAGAGGTGCGCGTGAATATCTGCCAAGCGTCCTGATAACATTTCTTTGCGTTTTAAGTCTCCTGCAAGTAAACCAAGCGCCATATCCGAAACAAGTGCGAAGTTGGCACTAAAACGGTTAATCGTCTTATAGTAACTGGCAGTAAATTGATCTACTGATTGAGGGGCATCGTTTGAGCCGCCTGTCCAACCATAAGCAAATGATTTTGCCCCACGGTTAAAGGTATAGGCTAAATGTTTAAATAACAAATCATCGAATTTTTTGACTGAAGTGTTCTTATCCTCAGATTGAAGAAGTTGTAATTCTTCAAAAAGATAAGGATGACAACGCATTGAACCTTGACCAAAAATCATCAGTGAACGGGTCAAAATATTTGCGCCTTCTACCGTAATAGCAATTGGAATCGCTTGATAGGTAAGGGCAAGGAAGTTACGTGGTCCAAGTTGAATTGCACGTCCTCCAGCAATATCCATTCCGTGATTGACGACTTTACGCATCGTTTCAGTGGCATAATATTTTGCCATGGCAGTCATTACCGCAGGTGTTCCACCTTGGTTTAGGCCACATGTTACTAAATAACGGAATGCTTCAAGCATGTAGGCATCGCTGGCAATTTCACTGGTCGCCTCTTGTACGCCTTCAAATTTACCTACTGAAATATTGAACTGTTGGCGAATTTTCGCAAAAGCACCGACGGTTAAATAGCTCATTTCACCTGCGGCTGTTGCTAAAGCTGGAAGGGAAATACCACGGCCAACACCTAAGCACTCCATTAGCATTCGCCAGCCTTTACCGGCATTTTCTTGCCCACCAATAATCCAGTCAATAGGAATGAAAACATCTTCTCCTTCAACGGTTCCATTCATAAATGGAGAACCTGGAAAATGACGTGCTCCTATTTTTACGCCTGCATGACTGGCAGGAATGAGTGCACAGGTAATACCGTACTCTATTTTATTTTTATCACCGAGTAACCCTTCAGGGTCATATAGTTTAAAAGCAAGACCTACGACTGTGGCAATTGGCGCAAGGGTAATCCAGCGTTTAGAGAAATTCATGAGAAGTCCAAGAACTTGAGCACCTTCATGTTCGCCGTAACAAACAACGCCTGAATCTGGAATGGCACCAGCATCTGAACCTGCTTCTGGACTGGTTAAACCAAAGCATGGGATTTCTTCACCTTTAGCAAGGCCCGGTAAATATTGTTGCTTTTGAGCATCAGTACCGTAGTGCATGAGTAGCTCACCGGGTCCTAACGAGTTTGGAACCATACAACTCACCGCAGTGGTAAGTGAGCGTGAAGCAATTTTGCTCATAATTCGGCTTTGAGCAAATGAGCTAAACTCTTTGCCGCCAAAAGATTTTGGAATAATAAGGCCTAAAAAACCTTTATCTTTAATAAATTGCCAAACCTCTGGTGGAAGATCTTTTAAATGATGATGAATTTCCCACTCATTGAGCATGCTACAAAGTAGCTCAACTTCATTATCAATGAAACTTTGTTCTTCTTCTGTCAACGTTGGATAGGGATATTTCTCAAATTGAGACCAATCAGGTGATCCCATAAACAATTCTTTTTCCCACCAACTGGTACCTGCCTCTAAGGCCTCTTGTTCAGTTGTACTGATGCTCGGCATTGAGTTTGCTAATGTTTTATATGCAGGTTTAGTAATCAGATTAAAGCGTAATGGTGCAAATAAAATAATGATACTAAGGGCAATGAGGGGAATACCTAAAAGCAGTGACCATGGTGTTAGCAAGAATGCCGAAAGTAGGGCAACAATAATCGCAACACTGCTACCAAGAACTTTATTTAAGTTAAAATAGAAAATTGCCCATACTGCAATAAGCTGAATAATAATACTTAATATAAAGAGTAGGAAAATCATACTTGCTCCTTACTAGATAAGCCCTCAGGTGGATGACGTTACAAAAGAGAGGAGAGATTTAAGGCTTAACTAGCTAATTTTTAATGCTGTTTAAATTTAATTTTTTATATCGCAATTGATGTATATGCTAGAGCAGGGATATATCGTACTTTTAGGTATAAGATATTTTTGAGTGAAAGTGTAATGGCTTGTTTTATCGATTTGTCAAGAAATGTTATTGATTTTCTTATACAAATAAAAAGCCCTCTGTGTTAGAGGGCTTTTTATAGATATTTAATTTATTAAGCTTCGACGGTTTGAACAGCGATTTTTTTTGCTGGATCTACTTTACGACGAACTTCTGGTACTGGTTCACCATGGTATTGACGATCAGCGAAGTAACTTGAACGAACCATTGGTGCAGACCAAATATTTCTAAAGCCAAGTTTACGGCCATGCTCTGCATAACGTTCAAACTCTTCTGGCGTTACAAAGCGGTCAATTGGCGCGTGTTGTTTAGAAGGCTGTAAATATTGACCAATAGTCACGTAGTCAACATCGTGAGCACGTAAGTCATCAAGCAATGCAATAACTTCTTCTTCAGTTTCACCAATACCGACCATCAAACCACATTTTGTTGGGATATCTGGGCAGTATTCTTTAAACATTTTTAATAAGGTTAAAGAATGTTGATAGTCTGAACCTGGACGCATTGCTTTATATAGGCGAGGCACAGTCTCAATGTTGTGGTTAAATACGTCTGGCGGACATTCAGTCATAATGCGTAAAGCAATATCCATACGTCCACGGAAGTCTGGTACTAAAATCTCAAGCAATGTCGTTGGGCTAAGCGCGCGAGCTTCTTTAATACAGTCCACAAAGTGTTGTGCACCGCCGTCAAGCAAGTCATCACGGTCAACAGAAGTAATTACTGCGTACTTGAGTTTCAGATTAGAAATGGTTTCTGCCATGTGACGAGGTTCGTCAGCATCGAGTGCATTTGGACGACCATGTGCTACATCACAAAAAGGACAACGGCGTGTACAAATATCGCCCATAATCATGAAAGTTGCCGTACCGCCACCAAAGCATTCTGGTAGGTTAGGACAAGCAGCTTCTTCACAAACGGTATGGAGTTTTTGAGCACGTAAAGTCGTTTTAATACGCTGAACTTCTTCTGGTGCCGTCATCTTGACACGAATCCAGTCAGGTTTACGCGGCACTTCAACCGTAGGTACAACTTTTACAGGAATTCTTGCGACTTTTTCTGCGCCACGAAGTTTTACACCCTGTTCAGGTTTACGGTGTTCTGACATATCTAACTTTTCCACTCGTTTATAGAGACATTGACATTGTATTATAGCGAAGTTCTTCAGTTAATAGCGGAAAATAACTATTCATATAATAAATGTGGCTATTCAGAAATATAGGGTTGAGAAATACATAAATTCACCGCATATTAGTCATAATCTATTATAAAATATGGTCATTCAAGTGAGGAAGGAGCTTTCAATGCCACGTAAAAAAGAGGTCGTTAGTGGGAATTTCGTTAAATACGATGCGGTAGTTCTCGGTTCTGGACCTGCGGGTGAAGGCGCGGCAATGAAGCTTTCAAAAGCTGGTAAGCGTGTTGCAATTGTAGATGTGCGTGATCAACTTGGTGGTAACTGTGCACACGTAGGAACGATTCCAAGTAAAGCATTGCGTCAAACAGTTTCTAGTATTATTCGTTATCAGCGTGATCCAATGTTTCAAAAAGTAGGTGAGTGGAAACAGTTCACCATGAAACAAGTTTTGCGTAATGCACACAAAGTGATTCAACAACAGGTTGATACACATACACGTTTTTATGACCGTAACAAGATTGGTGTCTTCCATGGTCGTGCATATATTCAAGATAAAAATACAGTCTTAGTTTTTAGCCATGAAGGCATTAAAGAAACAATTATCTGTAAGCAAATCGTGATTGCGACAGGTAGTCGTCCTTATCATCCGCAAGGTCTCGACTTTGATCATCCTCGCGTATTCGATTCAGATAAGATTCTTGATCTTGATTATTCAATTCAAAAAATCATTATTTACGGCGCGGGCGTTATTGGCTGTGAATATGCTTCAATCTTCATTGGTTTAGACCATAAAGTTGACTTGATTAATACTCAGCAAAAACTTTTAAGTTATTTAGATGATGAAATTGCTGATGCTTTGTCTTATCACTTACGTGAACAAGGTGTGTTAATTCGTCACAATGAACAAATGGATCATCTTGAAACGTTTGATGACCATGTTGTTTTACACTTACAAAGTGGTAAAAAGATTAAAGCTGATGCCATTCTTTGGTGTAACGGCCGTTCAGGTAACACAGAAGGCTTAGGTCTTGAGAACGTTGGATTAGTTCCAAACAACCGCGGTCAGCTTTCAGTAAATGATCAATATCAAACTGAAGTTGAAAACATCTATGCTGCTGGTGATGTAATTGGTTGGCCATCACTTGCTTCCGCTGCTTATGACCAAGGGCGCTGTGCTGGCGCAAACATGAGTGGTGAAGATGCGAAGCCAGTACGTGATATTCCAACTGGTATTTACACCATTCCGGAAATCTCATCAATTGGTAAAAATGAACAGGAATTAACGGAAGAAAAAATTCCGTATGAAGTAGGTCAAGCTTCTTTCCGTCATTTAGCTCGTGCACAAATTACTGGTGATACAGTGGGTGAGTTAAAAATTCTTTTCCACCGTGACACTATGGAAATTTTAGGTATTCACTGTTTTGGTAATAACGCTGCCGAAATTATCCACATTGGGCAAGCAGTTATGCACAGCCCAAATAATACCTTGAAATATTTCGTTGAAACGACATTTAATTATCCAACAATGGCTGAAGCATATCGTGTAGCTGCACTTAACGGTATGAATCGCTTGTTTTGATTTTGAATAAGTTTTCAATAAAAAAGCCTGCAAATTTGCGGGCTTTTTTATTTTCATTAGATCATAGGTTTTTTATATTTTTATGACAATCCAAAGGATGATTTTAGCTTTTCATCATACTAATGTGCACAAAACGCTTGGTTGAAATATTCAAATAAATCTGGTGTTTGTTTCCATAAAATTATAGAAAGTACCAAAAGCGTGACTATGATAAAAGTCATAATTGTTTTCAAAAGTAAGGCATTATGCGTCATGAATAACAGCCTCCTCATTCACAAAGAAGTGTACGATCACACCTAATATACTCAATGCTATAGAACATAGCCAAATTGCATTGTAATTACCTGTTAAGTCATGGTTAACACCGCCAAGCCAACCGCCAAAGAAAGAACCGACTTGATGGGTGAAAAACACAATGCCGCTCAGCATTGAAAGGTATTTAACACCAAACATATTTGCCACAATACCGTTGGTGAGCGGAACAGTAGAGAGCCATAAAAGGCCCATAATGACTCCAAAAGCATATACCGTATAAATGCTTAAAGGTAATAACAAAAAGGCAATGATCGCGATGCCACGGCTGCCGTAAAGCGCCATTAATAATTTAGGTTTTGAGAAGCGATCTCCTAACCAACCAGCACCATAAGTCCCCACAATATTAAATAGTCCAACTAGTGCCAGAAACACAGTTCCTGTAGCTGCATCAAAGCCGTGGTCGATTAAATAGCCGGGTAAATGTACACCTAAGAAAACAACTTGGAATCCACATACTAAGAAACCTAAAGCTAACCACCAAAAGGGTTTATGTTTTCTGGCAATATTCAGCACTTGTTTAAATGTGAGCTGAGGTTTTGCAATTGCTTTTGGTGTTTGATTGCTTGGTCCTTTTAACATCCACGCTAGCGGAATAATAAGAGCAATTAACAGTGCACTGACCATTAGGGCTGCCGACCATCCAACATTTTTAAGTAAGAGAAGGGTAGAGGGCAACATAATAAACTGACCAAAAGAGCCTGCTGCACTTGCAATTCCCATTGCCATACTTCTTTTTTCAGGAGGTGCTGCCCGTCCTACTGCACTAAGTAAGACTGTAAAAGAAGTAGCTGATAAAGCTAAGCCAATAATCAATCCTAGGCTTAAATTTAAGATTAAGATGCTTGAGCTAAAGGCCATTAAGAGTAAGCCAAGAGCGTAAAGTAATCCGCCAACTGCAACCACAATTTTACTGCCATATTTATCTGCAACTGCACCAGTAAAAGGTTGAACTATTCCCCAGATCAGGTTTTGCATGGCGATTGCAAGACTAAAAACATGTTGGCCCCAGCCAAATTCATGGCTCATAGGTACGAGATAAAGTCCAAAACCATGCCTAACACCTAAAGAAAGTGCCAAAATAAGGGCACTACCAATCAACATGTATATGAGGGGCTGGGAAAAGTGATTGCCAGTTTTAGTCATGATTAATGGAAAATTATAATAATGTGATCATTTATTGTAGAGGATATATCGAGTAATGACGATATACTTGCAGAGAATATTTAAGAAGAATTGAAAAGTTCGTATTTTATGATAAGAAAAGTGAAGAAGCAGAAATCATTTTGATCTCTGCTTCTTATAAAAATTAAGCTGCGGAATTGCGTTCAAGCAATGCTTGTTCAAACAGAACTTGTTCTTTTTCTTTATGTTCAGTTGTGAAACGAATCAAAATTACACTACAGCCTGCGACCATAACCAACCCCCCTAAAATAAACAGGCAAGTTTGAACATCAAGTAAACCTTTAAGTAAGAAACCTGCCGCAACAGCACCAACATTACCGCCTGCACCAATAATTCCTGCAACACCACCTAATGCATTACGATCGATAAATGGTACGAGTGCGTAAGTTGCTCCACATGCCATATGTGTAAATAGTGCAAAAATAGTCATTGAAATAATTGCGAGCGCAACAGCATTCATTTGTGAGAAGACTATTAAGAATAAACCTTCACCCAAAATCATCAGTACAAGTACTTTCGTGCGACCATCTAATCCTTTCTTGAGTGCGACCTTATCGGAAATGATACCGCCCAGCGCACGAGCAAATAATGCCAGCAGACCAAAGATTCCGGCAGTTAGTCCAGCGGTTTTTAAATCCATTTTGAACTGATCAACATAGTACATTGCTGCAACGTTATGGATAAAAATCTCAATACCAAAACTTGCGCCATACGCTAAAAATAAAATCCAGACACGATAGTTGCGAGCGGCTTGCATTAAAATGGCAGTACCACCTTTTTTACCACTGCCGACCTCAATACCTTGTGCGCGAACGTCTTTAAAGTTCCCTTGAGGGCAATCTTGAGTTAATTTCCAGTAAAGAATACCTACAATAACCATCATGATGCCAGGTACGATTAATGCGACGCGCCATCCCATGGTTTGTTCAACACCAAACATTACAATTGCACCGAGCAATAAAGGCATTAAAGCTTGTGTTGCACCACCGCCAGCATTTCCCCAGCCAGCCGTTGCCGCATTTGCTGTTCCTACAACGTTAGGTGCAAACATGACACTTGTATGGTATTGAGTAATGACGAAGCTTGCGCCAATCGCACCAATAAGTAAGCGAAAGAATAGAAAAGATTCATAACTATTGGCAGCAGCTACACCAAATACTGGAATACTGCCAACTAATAGGAGTGTGGTGTACGTAATACGTGGGCCATATTTGTCGCAGAGTGGACCGACAATAAGTCGAACTAAAATAGTAATGGCGACAGCAGCAATATTAATATTAGCGATTTGATCTTTTGTTAAGCCAAACTCACCTTTAATCACGGGCATTAATGGTGCACATGCAAACCATGCAAAGAAGCAAACAAAGAAAGCGAGCCATGTCATGTGAAAGGCACGCATTGCTGGAGTTGAAAAACTGAATAATTTAATTTCAGTTGCTTTTTTTGCATCTAACTGGATATTTGAAGACATACGCCGTCCCCCTGAACTGAACGAAATTTAATTTGCATGGCAATTTATTGCCTATATGCAGACCGATCAGAGCGGACATCGTTGGCCGTCTTTGTATATTCCTTGAATCATCATTGACTCATCATGCAATGAATAAAGCAAAGGGCGTGCCAAAAAAAGAATTTTACTAAAAAGGAAAAATTACTTTCTAATTTTATTAAGTTAGTTTGTGAATATAAAAATAATAAAAAATTGGAAAAAATAAGAGGGTAGTAATAAAAGTTTGAGAAGTTTTTTTATATCTGTATTTTTTATAAAAAATGCTCATTTTTTTAGCATTTTGATTTAAAAAGAAGCAATTTCTAGGCGAACGAAATGGATTGAAAGAAAGCTATAAAACTTATCCAAGTCTTTATAGCTTTCATGGTGCAGAAGTTAGAAGCGGTAACCAATACCGGCATAACCTAAAATAGGGTTAATTTCGATATCCGCTTTTGCATTGATTAATTCACCATACTTGGCGTCGCTCACTGTAATGGTCGTATCTGTTTTTAAGTGGGCATAGGAAACAGAGCCAACGGCATACCACTTGTCATTAAAGTCGTAAGTAAAGCCTGCGGTCGCAACAGGGGCAATTGCATCAGATGCCTCAAGCTTTACTTCAGGGTTACCAGAACTTTTTAAATGATCAAGAGCTGCACCTGCTTTACCATCTTTAATATTTACAATCATATGACCAGCATTGACTAAATCTTTCTCAATTTCTGGGTTCATTTCTAATTCGCTAAAATAGGCATACATCACACCAAGACCAACATAAGGTCTAAATTTATTTACACCAGTTTTGCCGAAATGGTATTGAAATTCAAATGCAGGTGTCCAAGCACGTGCTGAAGCGGCACTACCATGTCCTTCAAGATCCGTAATGAAAATTTGTTTTTCTAAATCAATCGAGGGTAAGCCAATTCCACCAATAATGGGAAGCTCAATTGATGGGTGAGCTTGAGCTTTTAGTGGGGCATAAATTTTACCTTTACCCTGTAAGTCTACTTTTGGAGGTACGCCTGCCTTTATTTCCAATGAGACATTATCTGTAAAGAAGTAATTTGTCATAATGCCTAATGTTGTAACATCATCTGCTTCTAAACCTGTACCTGGGTTATCCCATTGGTCTAAACCATAAATATTTGCATTACCACTTAATTCTGCAGGTAATTTTTTTTGCCCTAGTTTATCCAAAAAATCTATAAAGAATGTAGATAGATTCGGATCCATATCTTTAGACATGCTATCTTTAACGGTTTTAATAGAAACATCGCCAACCTTTGCTTGTTCACCTTTTTTGACTGACGTATTAACAAAGAAAGGTTGGGCTTTACCTGTCGGTTTGACATACAAAGGACCAGCAGAGACTGAAAAACGTTTGAAGCCATCACCATCCTTTAAACTAAAATATGGCGAAGCGGCGCTAGTGATTGTTGGCAGGGCAAAAAAGGCAGCTGTCATACAAAATAATGACTTTTTCATCATAAAAGGACTCCATGTCCGACATTTGTTTACTGATTTTTATTGAGCCAACCATACCGCGTTTTATTAAAATGATTGTTTATTAAAAATTAATAATTGTAATTTTTTTGAAATAATTGTTTATATTTGGCAATATTTGTTAAATAAAAATACATAATAAATAATAAAAGGCTACATAAGGTAGCCTTTTATTAAATGTAGTTAAATTATTAGTTGAAGCGAGATAAGTCTTCTTCAGGGCGTGCAGTTAAAACTTCAATGCCCGTTTGAGTCACTAAAATAGTATGTTCATATTGAGCTGAAAGTTTATGGTCTTTCGTTACAACCGTCCATTTGTCGCCCAGCAATTTAGTTTGCCATACGCCTGCATTTACCATAGGTTCAATGGTAAAAGTCATACCAGCTTCCAGACGCATACCTGTTCCAGCTTGACCATAATGTAATACTTGAGGTTCATCATGGAAAACGGTTCCAATACCGTGGCCACAATATTCACGTACTACACTAAAACGTTCTGATTCAACATATTTTTGGATTGCATGGCCAATATCACCTAAATATGAACCATCTCTCACAGTTGCCATGCCTCGATACATTGCTTCTTGAGCAACCTTGCATAGACGATTAGCTAAAATAGAAGTCTCACCGCCAACGACATACATCATATTTGTATCGCCGTGATAACCGTCTTTAATCACAGTTACATCAATATTAAGAATATCGCCGTTTTTTAATGTTTTATTTTCAGAAGGAATGCCATGGCAAACAACATGGTTAACCGAAGTACAAATAGAGTGCTGAAAAGCAGGGCGTCCAGGAGCGCCACCATAGCCGACACAGGCAGGAATAGCATGCTGTACATTTTCAATGTGATTACGGCAAATGGTATCAAGTTCAAGTGTACTTACACCTGCCTTAATATAAGGCTTGATCATCTCTAGAACTTCAGCCGCCAGTCGTCCTGCAATGCGCATTTTTTCAATTTCATCTGGAGTTTTGATTAATCGACGTGGAGCTGTATAAGTACTGTTCATGATCTCTAAAAACTTTTGGTAATTTACAAGTGTCTATGGTATAAATAGCCGCCCATTTTATCAAATGCTTTTCGTGAATATCTTTTACGAACAATTTTGATAAATGGAGTAAAAAATCCGCACATATATCGTCACATTACTCTGGGTGCCTGTAAAAGGGTGGAGAATGCGGATATATGGAGGCCTAACCCAAAATTTAAGGTAAAGAAAATGGCAGATTACAACGTAAGCATGCGCGACCTTCTTCAAGCAGGCGCACACTTTGGTCACCAAACTCGTTTCTGGAACCCAAAAATGCGTCAATACATTTTTGGCGCGCGCAACAAAATTCACATCATCAACCTTGAGCACACTGTTCCTGCGTTAAATGATGCTTTGAACTTCGCTAACCAATTAGCAAGCAAAAAGAACAAGGTTTTGTTCGTTGGTACAAAACGTGCTGCTTCTAACATCATCCGTGAACAAGCGCAACGTGCGGGTCAACCATATGTTGATCACCGTTGGTTAGGTGGTATGTTGACGAACTGGAAAACTCTTCGTCAATCGATTAACCGTTTAAAAGACCTTCAAACTCAAGCTCAAGATGGTACTTTTGCTAAGCTTACTAAACGTGAAGCTTTAGAGCGTACTCGTGAGATGGAAAAACTTGAACGTGCTTTAGGCGGCGTTAAAAACATGGGTGGTTTACCTGACGCATTATTTGTAATTGACGTGGATCACGAATCAATTGCGATTAAAGAAGCTAAAAACCTTGGTATTCCAGTAATCGGTATCGTTGATACAAACTCTAACCCAGACAACGTAGACTACGTTATTCCTGGTAATGACGATGCAATCCGTGCGGTTACACTTTATGCTTCTGCTATGGCTGATGCGATTCTTGCTGGTAAAGAATACGCTCAAACTCAAGCAAATGCACAAGCTAAAGGCGAAGAAGCTGCTAAAGAAGCTCCAGAGGCTTAATGCGTTTTGATGCAAAATTGTCATTTTTGCGACATGTAATGGTGGCAAATTAAGCGTCAATAAAGCGGAACGGTCCAGAGAACACTTTGGGCCGTTTTTGTTGAACAGATTCATTTTTCTACCGTATTTAGGAGAACAACATGACTGCAGTTACTGCGAGCATGGTAAAAGAATTACGTGACCGTACTGGTCTTGCAATGATGGAATGCAAAAAAGCATTAACAGAATCTAATGGTGATGTTGAATTAGCGATTGATAACCTTCGTAAATCAGGTCAAGCAAAAGCTGCTAAAAAAGCAGGCAACATTGCTGCTGATGGTGCGATCACTATCGTTCAAGAAGGCAACAAAGCGATTCTTTTAGAAGTAAACTGTCAAACTGACTTCGTTGCTAAAGACGAAAACTTTGCTGGTTTCTCTGCTAAAGTTGCTGCTGCTGCACTTGCTGCAAATGAAACTGATGCGACTAAAATTGCTGAATTGAAACTTGAAGATGGTGCTACTGTTGAAGAAGCACGTATTGCTCTTGTTCAAAAAATCGGTGAAAACATCCAAGTTCGTCGCGCGAAAATCGTTGAAGGCGAAAACTTGGCTATCTACAAACACGGTTTAAAAATTGGTGTTGTAGTTTCTTATACAGGTGATGCTGATACAGGTAAAGGTATTGCAATGCACGTTGCTGCGTTCAATCCAGTTGCTGTAAATGCTGAAGCTGTTCCTGCTGACCTTATCGCTAAAGAAAAAGAAATTGCTGAAGCGAAAGCGTTAGAATCTGGCAAACCAGCTAATATCGTTGAAAAAATGGTAACTGGTTCTGTTGATAAATATTTGAACGAAGTTGCTCTTGATCGTCAAATGTACGTAATCGACAACGACAAAAAAGTTGCTGATGTATTAAAAGCAACTGGTACTACAGTTGTTAGCTTCGTACGTTTCGAAGTTGGTGAAGGTATTGAGAAGAAAGTAGAACTTAGCTTCGCTGAAGAAGTTGCTGCTGCTCAAGCTGCTGCGAAGTAATTCGTATCACGATAAAAAAAGCCCCTTTGGGGCTTTTTTTATCTCAACTAAAATGAGTGTATAAGATGATAAATAAAAAAAATCTTAGTGTTGGTAGTGTCATTGTTTTATTGATTGCTGCATATTTTGGTCTAGATTTATCTGGGCATAAGCAGAATCAATCGCCATCATCAGCAATACCTGAAGCTAAGCATACTGAAACTACACTTTCAAATAATGGGGTGGATACTATAAAAGCTGCTTACGAGCAGAGACAAAGTAATGTTCAAGTGCAGGGAAGTGGTCGAGTAAAAGCAATTTTAAGAGATGATAATGATGGATCGAGACACCAGAAATTTATCCTTGTATTAAAAAATGGCCTTTCAATTTTAGTCGCACATAATATTGATTTAGCACCTAAAATTTCTAATTTGAAAAAAGGTGACGTGGTAGATTTTTATGGTGAATATGAATATAACCCCAAAGGTGGTGTATTGCACTGGACTCATCGTGATCCACAAAGTCGTCATGAAAGCGGTTGGCTTAAACATGATGGGCAAATCTATCAATAAAGCCAAATAGACAATTAAAGAGATTGTTTTTATAGAGCAATTTTATTCTATTCAGTTTCTTAAAACATGCTATGGTTTTTTCATTGAATAGATGAGACGTATTTATGCAGCGGGAGCAAGCCGATTATCTGCATGTGCGAGAGCTGGGCGGTTTAGAGTTACTAAAAGCACATTATCACCAAACACAATTTTCGAAGCATACCCATGAAGGTTATTGTATCGGTGTAATTGAAGAGGGAGCGCAGTCTTTTTTTAGGACGGGCCAGCTACATGTAGCTCCCAAAGGCGATATTATTTTAGTAAACGCTGATGAAATTCATACGGGTTCATCTGCTGTTGAGTCAGGTTGGCGATATCGGGCAATTTATCCTACACCTGAAATGTTGGCAGAAGTCAGTCAAGATTTTTTTGAAAATTCACGTGGGGCACCGTGGTTTCCTCAGGCTGTCATTAGTGACTTGGGTTTGGCTCAACAACTTTGTTTACTCTTTGATTTATTAGAACAAAAAGATAATTTTCTACTTAAAGAAACAATGTATTTATCGACTTTAGCCTGTTTAATGAAGCGACATAGTAAATCAAATCATACTTTTTGTGAGTTACCAGAAGCATATTCAAAAATATTAAGAGTTAAAGAATTATTAATAGAAATGCCTGAAACGAATTTTTCTTTGCAAGATCTGGCTGATATGGTGGGTCTAAGCGCATGGCATTTCTTAAGACAATTTAAAAAATATGTGGGTTTGCCACCACATGCTTGGCTTGTTCAAGCACGCCTACAGAAAGCAAGACAATTATTAAAACAGGGTGACCAAATTGCGATGGTTGCACAGCAATGTGGCTTTTCTGATCAAAGCCATTTCAATCGTCACTTTAAAAAAGCCATGGGAGTGACGCCCACTCAATATGTAGCTAGTCTAAATAACTAAATTATTAAAAATTTATTTACAGCAATTTTATTCAATATAAATCATCTCTCATTGAGCATTTTATAAAGAGGTCTCTTATATTGGGTTTGTATATATATGAATATTCAGCTTCATCAATTGGTGGGGTTTTCAAAAAATAAACCATCCTATCTTTTTTTACGCGGTGCAATGGATATTTTGCCTTTGTCAATTTCTGTGATTCCATGGGCAATTTTGGCAGGCTCTATGGCAATTCATGCAGGTTTATCTTTTTATAAAGCCCTTGCGATGTCGGGAATTGTTTTTGCTGGAGCAGCTCAATTAGTTAGTTTAAGCATGGTAATAGAAGGGGCATCTACTTTTACAATTTATGTGACGATTTTCTTTTTAACGGCTCAGCATTTTATTTATGCATTAACTTTAAGAAATGACATTTCTATTTTGCCTCTTTCGAAACGATTAAGTTTGGGTTTTTTATTAACAGATGAATTATTTGCGGTGTGTGCATCTGGTGAAAAAAGGCAGCCAGAATATCTGTTGGGTGCAGGTCTATCTTTTTATTTATTCTGGGTAGTGTTTAGCCTGGTAGGAATACTTTTAGCAACAGTGATTCCTGATTTATTAAATTATCATTTAGATTTTTCAATTGTAGCTATTTTCGTTGCCATGATCGTACCGTTATGTAAGGGGTTGCCTGTATTTGCTGGTGTGCTAATGACCTGTTTTAGCGGATTTTTCTTTAAATTTTATCAAGTTGAAGGGGCGATTTTACTTTCAGGATTACTAGGGATGTTGGTTGCTGTGTTAACTGAAAAAATAGAGAAGGAGCGATAATATGTCTTGGTTCATGATTTTAGGCTTGGCAGCAATCGTCTTTTTTAATCGTTATTATTTTTTAGAGCCTAACGTTAAAATTAAACTGCCTCTTATTATGAATAAGATGCTTAATTATTCTGCTCCCTGTTTATTAACAGCAATTTGTATTCCGGTTGTTTTTTTTGATGGCGATAATTTAAAAGGAGTTTTAGATAATTCTTATATTTATGCAGCAATCTTTTGTATTGTGATTTCCATTTATCTAAAAAGAGTACTTTTAAGTGTTATCGCTAGTTTAGTTTTTTTCTATTTTATAAATTTTCTAATAAATCAGTAAAATGTAAAAAGCTGAATCGAGATGATCCAGCTTTAATGTAATCATTAGGAAAGAGCGTGTTTTTGTCTGCTTTTCCATTTAGGTAAGATTTTTCCTAGATAGGCACCCATGCACCAAACTGGTCCAATCAGTAGAAATTGTAAATCTTTAAAGAAAGATGGCTTTTTGCCCTCGATTTTATGGCCATAAAACTGTCCAACCCAAGCAACTACAAAAATAGCGATATAAAATCCTACTCCTACAGGTAGGGTGTAAATAAGCCACGCCATAACCACCAGTAAAGCAGCCATTGCAACAGCAAGTACAAGATCTAAACGTGCATAAAATACGAGAGTCAGTACAAGTAATAGAGCTGTGAGTAAAGCGCTGAAATGGGCAATGATTCCAATAATAGAAAATAAAATGGCAGGAACGCAGAGCCAGTGAATTTGTTTGTTGGTTGGGTTTTGATGGCTTTCGCTATATTCATCAAACCATTCTGTAATGGATTTCATTAATGGCACACTCCTTGTTTTAGCTTTGATTTATTTTTTCTGAGTATATTTTATCCTGTTCTTAAGGTGGGCGACAAGAAACCGGTATTATTCAACTATAGGAACTTGGCAATAAAGATTTAAAAAAGAACATGAGAAAAACGTAATGTCTGGGTGATAGAAAAAGTACTCAATGTAACCTTGAGAATGATGCAATATTTCAGAATATTTTTTATAGGTTGCTAGATGATGAAATCATCAAAAAAAGTGTGATTTTGAGATAGATGGGAAAATTGCATGAAAAAGCTCTACTTATCTACTCTAAAAACGTCATAATTAGCCTTAATTTTATAAAAATGGTACTAGGGTAGCGGAAATTTAATAAAGTCGCTCTAAACGCAATTTAGAAGCAAAATAAGCTTGGATAAGATAAACGTACTTTTTTGTGTAAAAAATATTCAAATTTAAGGATGGAGAAGGGCTAAAAAAGATAATTTTTTAAACCTAAGTTAGAAATTATTTTTATAGTTTAAAACATAAAAAAGCCGCAGAAAAAATTGCGGCTTTTTACATGAACTCTAGAGGCTATAACTTATGAAGTTGGACCATCAACACGTTCAATATTTACTTTTGCAGTTCCAGCATTGGTAATGCCAAGACGTTTAGCTGCACCGTATGATAGGTCAAGTACACGATTGCCATGGAAAGGACCACGATCATTTACTTTTACAACCACACTTTTACCATTGTCTTTGTTGGTTACTCGGATGTAACAGTTCAATGGTAGGCTACGGTGAGCAGCAGTGAGAGCATTCATATCGAATGTTTCACCATTTGCTGTTTTACGACCATGGAATTGACGACCATACCATGAAGCCATGCCAGTTTGGCTAAACTTACGAACAGTGTTTGAAGCTACTGTGTTAAGTTTTTCAATCACTGAAGGCTCATCTTCAGGGATTTCAATTTTTGCTGCGATAGCTTGACGACGAATTTGGTCGCCAGAACGTTCAGTGATTGAAAGACTGTTAATGTTAGAAAAACGAGAATTAAAATTTTGAGTATCTTTACTCAATACACGAGCTGCTAAATTAGAGCCATCTACATCATTATTTAATGATGAGGATTGCACCATTTCAGCGTGCAATGGGGCCATACTTAAACTAGCCGTCAGTGCAAGAACGTATTTCAGCGATAACTGCATTTGTATAAACTCCTGAGAACATGTACTTTTTTCTTTCAGCGATTGACTGAAATTTAAAGTGAACATGTCTGATTATTCACTTTTGCAATTGCTACATTGGGGTGGATAATATTCATCGCTTACGGAGAGTGTCTAGTCTTTAACGAGAAATCGTTACAAAAAGGGCAAAAACTTACAGTTCTGGGTTAAAAAATAATCAAAAGTGTAACAAAATATTAAATTTGTGCGTATTGTGATCTATTTAACAAAAATATTTATTGACTTTTACATAACTCACAAAAAAGCTAGCCTATCGGCTAGCCACTTCAGTGCCTAATAACCATACAGCAGTCGCATACATACGGCTCTTATTATAGGTCGTAATCACTTGAAAATTCGGGTAAGTTAAATAGTAAATCGGACCATTATAGTCTTGTAATTGAATAACATTCACCATATCTAGATCATCAATTTTAACTAAAGGATTTAATGGTGAGATACCTAGTGTCTTTAATGCACCATATGGAAAAGGCTGAGTTAAATCTTTAGCAATAATACTTTCCGGATTTGACCCCGTGTAACGCGCCATAAACCCGATAGGTTGATCGCGTTGCCATCCTTGTTTTGCTAAGTAGTTTGCAATTGAACCAATTGCATCTTCTGCAGAGTTTCTTAAATCGATATGTCCATTGCCGTCATAATCGACACCATATTTACTAATATTGCTCGGCATAAACTGTGGATAGCCAATTGCACCTGCGTAGGAACCTACAATACTATTTGTTGGGTAGCCTTCTTTATAAGTCCATGCAATAAGGGCAGCTAACTCATCGCCAAAATATTCAGCACGGCGAGGGTAGCCAAAAGCAAGTGTAGCTAAGGCATCACGTGTAATAAAAGAACCTTTATTCGCGCCATAACCTGTCTCAACACCCAAAATGCCCAAAATGACAGCTTGAGATACACCATATTGTTGTTCAGCACGGTTTAAAGCATCTGCATATTGGTTTTTAAAACGGACGCCACGTTGAATTGTCCCTTCAACCAAAAACATAGAACGATAGTCATACCAAGGTTTGCTTTCCCCTGGACGAGTCATAATATTTAGAATGTTTGGTAAATTTTTTGCACCATTCATGGCTGCATCAACTTGATCGCCACTTAAACCATAAGCGCTCATGGTTTTTTGTTTAAAATTTACATAATCAGGATGTGTTGCAAAATCGTTGGCCTGAGCGAAGTGACTTGTACTGATTAAACCAGTACACAAAGCGAGCATTTTTAAAGTTTTATTTAAGTGTTGAGACAACATATCGTTTTAAAATTCCAGATTATCGATGTGTATGAATGGACATGACTAAACCAAAGGTGGCCATTAAAGTAATAATAGCTGTTCCGCCATAACTCATAAAAGGTAAAGGAACACCTACTACAGGTAAAATACCACTGACCATTCCCGCATTTACAAATACATAAACAAAAAAAGACAAACCAAAGGCGCCAGCAACTAAACGTCCATAGTTATGGAAGCTTTGTAAACCGATTTGGAATGTTCTAAAAATAATAGCAAAATAAAGAATAACTAAAATAAGTACACCGATGAGCCCAAATTCTTCGGAATACGCAGCAATAATAAAGTCGGTATGACCTTCGGGTAAAAAGTGCAAATGTGATTGAGTTCCTTCAAGAAATCCTTTACCTGAAAAACCACCAGAACCAATCGCAGTTTTAGATTGAATAATATTCCAACCTGTACCGAGTGCATCCGCCTCTGGGTCAAGCAACGTTAAAACCCTTTGACGTTGATAATCGTGTAAAAGGAATTCCCACGCAATCGGAATGATGACCGCAGCGCATGCTCCCGCAGCACCGATCATACGCCATGATAGCCCACTTAAAAATAAAACAAATATGCCACTTGCTAGCACTAACACTGATGTCCCTAAATCGGGTTGTTCTGCAATTAGTAAAAAAGGAATACCAATTAACATTAAGGATAAAACAACTTGTGAAAAGCTAGGGGGAAGGGGTTTACGTGCTAAAAACCATGCAACCATCATGGGCATACCGATTTTCATGAACTCACTGGGTTGGACACTTCCGAAACCGGGAATATCAATCCAGCGCTGAGCACCCATTCGGACTTCGCCAAACACCATGACTGCCACAAGTGAAAATAAGCCAAACAAATAAAAATATGGAGAAAAAGCTTGATAGACCTTGGGCGGAATTTGGGCTAGACCAAACATAACTATAAAGCCAATACCAAAACTCATGGCTTGTTTACTCACTAACCCCACATCCTGTGCAGAAGCACTATATAGTACGGTTAAACCTAATAAAGCATTTAAGAGCAGAAATAGGCATAACCAAGGGTCAACATGGAGTTGTTGCCACTTTGATGGTTGCATAGCGGTGCTAAGACCATCTCGAGGAGCTTGGCGTAAAAATTTATATTGTGGGCTAGGAGACATGCGGCGTTAACTAAGGTCAATCAGTGCTTGGCGCATGCTAACATAAACGTGGTGAATGGCAATGTATATCAATATTTTGCAATAAAAAAACCTAGCTAACGCTAGGTTTCCGATAGTCTATTTTTTATTAGTTAAAGAATAGACCATCATGGTATTCAGCCATCGCTTTAAGTTCAGTGCGATTTAAGCTTGGAATCAGTTTGTCGATTGCAATGTGAACAGCTTTTGTTACGGCTGCTGCACCAATATCTGCTGCTTTACGTTTGATCATACCGAGGTCTAATGTTTTATTAAAATCAGACATGAAGTGTTTGATCATCGTATCGCCGAACTGTTTATATAATTCAGCTAAAGCAGCTTTATTAATGTCATTTCCTGCTTCAAGCTCAGTAAAGTTATGCTTAAGGTTAGTTACTAAACCTGCATCTAAATTTACGCCTACTTTATATTGACCTTGTGGGTCTTTAAATAAGCTTTTTTCAGAGAACTCAACTGACTGTTTAACCACATCGTTAGGTGCTTTGCTTAACAGTTGCTTTAAAAGAACAGCAACGGTTGATTTGACATAACCTGCTAGTTTTTCGGCAGTATCGCGCTTTTCACTTGCAGGAAAATGCTGAACTAACTTAATCAAGACATTATCAATAATTTCTTCATTAAGTTGTAAAGCAATCTTATCGCGAAGTGGATATAAAGGTTCACTAGAATTTTTATTCGCAATTCCAGTCTGCATATCGTTCAATAAGCCTTCAGAAGGGGTAAAACCAAAAAACGGCATGGTATATCCTCAAATTATTCGTTTTATTGTCGTGCCAATCGAATCGGTTTTGGCATCCATGAAAGATCCGATACTCGGCAAGGGTTAATATCAAGTCCGCCGCGACGAGTATAAGTTGCATAAACCATCAGCTTTTCAGGCTGTAGATTTTGCCAAATATCGGCAAAGATCTGCTCAACACATTGTTCGTGAAAGCCGTTATGCTGACGGTACGAGATAATATAAGCTAAAACACTACGATAACAAGGTTTTTTGCCTTTAAAACGAATAAAAACTGTACCCCAATCCGGTTGTCCGGTGACTGGGCAGTTACTTCTTAAAAGATGAGAATACAATTCAACTTCGACTTCTTCACCAGAATCATCGAGTTTTAAAAGAGTGGCATCAGGATGCTGCTCTAAACGCTCTGGAGTGAGGTCATCAACACAAATACCTTGAGGCTTAGAAATCTCTAAATCATCTACTTGAAATAGGGTTAACTCAACTTTTGCACCTGCCGCCGCCGAGAGGTCTTTTTCAACAGTTTCAATAAATGATTGTTTAGACTCAAACTGAGTGAAATTAAGACTATTGAAGTAAAGTTTTAATGACTTAGATTCAATCAAATTCGGTGAAGATGCAGGTAGCGTAATTCTGCCAATAGCAACTTGCGGAATAGCATGAGCGTTTAACCATGAAATTTCAAAAACATGCCACCAATCTTTACCTTGTGTGATGCCTTCAATATGCGAGTAGCTTTCACGAGACTGAGCACGGGCAATTGGAAATAACACATCAGGTTGATAATTAGTTGGATATTGGGTTTCTTTTCCCAACAAAGACTGTTCGACACTCATTCACGCATTCCTGAACCACGAGCAAGTAAATAGTAAGCAATTCCGTAAAGTACAACACAGCATGATGTCACAATGATTAAAGAGAATGAAACATTCACATCGCTATGACCTAAAATGCCGTAACGGAAAGCATTAACCATATAAACAATAGGGTTAATTAAAGAAAGTTTTTGCCAAAAAGGGCCAAGTGCACTGATGGCATAAAACACACCACCTAAATAAGTTAAGGGTGTAAGAACAAAGGTGGGGATAATAGAAATATCATCAAATGATTTTGCATAGACTGCATTAATAAAACCACCTAATGAGAAAAGAACCGAAGTAATTAAGACTGTATATATAGTTACGAACCAGTTGTGTATGAAAAGGTCAGTAAAGAACATGCTCATTGCAGTCACAATTGTGCCTACTAATACACCGCGGCAAATACCACCAATCACATAGCCCCATAAAATAATATGTAGCGGCACAGGACTCATGATGAGTTCTTCAATGCTTTTTTGGAATTTTACGCTAAAGAAACTAGAAGAGACGTTGGCATAACTATTGGTAATGACCGCCATCATAATTAGGCCAGGCACAATAAATTGCATATAGCTCACGCCACCCATTTGTCCAATGCGTGAACCTACCAAATTACCAAAAATGACAAAGTACAAACTCATCGTAATTGCTGGTGGTAATAAGGTTTGTGGCCAAATGCGTAGAAAACGGCGTACTTCTTTACGAACGATGGTCCAGAGAGCAATTTGTAGTTGGCTAAAATTCATTTTGCCTCTCCTTCAAGATTTTTCTCGACCATTTTGACAAATAACTCTTCTAAACGGTTCGATTTATTACGCATGCTGTGAACACGAATACCTTGCGATTCTAATAACTGGAATAGGTCATTCAATGTATGCGCTCTATCCATCGTTACTTCTAAAGTATTACTATCAATTAAGTTGAACTTGACACCAATAATGTTTAACTGGAGCGGCCCAATCGGCTCAGCTAAATCGAAGATAAATGATTCTTCATTGAGCTGATTAAGGAAGCTCTTCATGCTGGTATCTTCTTTAATTACACCGCGGTCAATAATCGCAATGCGACGACACAACATTTCTGCTTCTTCTAAATAGTGTGTCGTTAAAATAATAGAAGTACCGCTTTCGTTCATTTCGGTCAGAAAATCCCACATAGAACGGCGTAATTCAATATCTACACCGGCAGTAGGTTCATCTAGAATAAGAAGTTTAGGTTCATGCATCATGGCACGGGCAATCATCAGACGACGTTTCATACCACCAGATAGCATACGCGCTTGTATATTGCGTTTTTCCCACAGACCGAGTTTTTCTAAATAATGTTCGGCACGTTTTTCTGCAATCTTTTTATGGATACCGTAATAGCCAGCTTGAGTGACTAAAATATCGAATGTTTTTTCAAACTGTCCAAAGTTAAATTCTTGAGGAACGACACCAAGCTGCTGTTTTGCTAGAGATGGATGGGTATCGAGATTGTGCCCAAAAATCTCAACTGTTCCTGAGGTTTTTTTCGTGAGGGAGCTGATAATACTAATGGTTGTTGATTTGCCGGCACCATTTGGGCCTAACAACGCATAAAATTCACCTTCAGGCACAGTGAGGTTAATACCTTTTAACGCCTGAAAACCATTACGATATGTTTTGGACAAATCTCTTAAAACCAAAGCATCAGTCATGAAATTCTCACATTATGAAAGAGGGGTATATTTTGAGCGATAATGATTAATAAACCAAGTAAAATAGTCGGAATTTTATAAAATTAAGATAAATTTATGAAGTTATTATATAAAAGCTGGTGCGCCCGGCGGGGATCGAACCCACGACCCCAGGTTTCGGAAACCTGTACTCTATCCAACTGAGCTACGAGCGCATGCGTGGGGCACATCATAGGAAAAAAACACTGGCAGGTAAAGCACGAAATACATGCCAAGTGCATTTAATGCTTAATTAAACAGCAAGTTGTTCAATATTTTATATACTTTATTAAAGAAGCTGAATTGAATAGTTAATTGTATGTAAAGCTTTTACAAGTTCCTGAGGGGGAATGCGTGATTCTTGCAAATTGGTAATCCATTGCATTTGACATAATTTAAGCTCTTGTATTGTTTTAGTTTCCTCTATTTTTTGAACAAGTGGTTTAGTCATTAGTCCACAATAACTGCTAAGCGTTTTCATCATTAATAGTTGTATTTCTTCGAAAGAAAGAGCCTCAGAAGATATTACTGGTTGAAAATATATAGTATTGGACTGATCTAAATTTTTTTGCTCGGAAAGCTGGATTTCTCCAACAAGATTCGGGGAATGCTGTATAGAGCTACCAACAGATTCTTTTTGATTTTCTTCTACTTTATTATTTATTGATGATGTTTTTAAAATAATTTCTTCATCAGTTGATGTTTCGGTAGAGACAGTTAGAGCAATAAGTTCTAAGTCGATAAGCTGTTGAATCAATTCTGGAGAAGCAATACGTTTTTTAAATTCACCATTTAAGTTTTGAAAATCTTCATGGTCTATTAATAGTAATAAACGTCTTTGTTTTGCATTTAAAACAATATTGCGTTGTTGAAGCGCAACTCTTCCTAAATTGGTTCGATAAAAACCAGCCATTATGTTTCCCCAATATAAAAATAAATCAGACTGTTCAATCTTCTGAGTTGAACAGTGCTGTTTTTAATAAAATATAAATGGGGTTAACTATAAAACTCAAAAATGACAATATGATGAAGAATTGATGAATATCATTTAGTTAAGTCTTTAAAGTACACTTTCTAATGCTTTGCGAAGGTAAATATCAAGCTCATCTTGGCGTAATAACCATTGAATATAGTCTTTAGGAAGTTCAGTAATTGCTGTGCCTTTATGCTTACCAA
The DNA here is from genome assembly GCF_052824995.1 of Acinetobacter sp. 1124_18A. NCBI lineage: Bacteria > Pseudomonadati > Pseudomonadota > Gammaproteobacteria > Moraxellales > Moraxellaceae > Acinetobacter > Acinetobacter sp. 1124_18A. Next base: position 411,166 of record NZ_VTDF01000001.1, read on the forward strand.
AGTTAACCGTCGTGGGGATACGTGCTTCTTCAGAAACTCGGTATAGCTCTTCAATATCTTGAATATTTAAATGATAGATAATATGCATCAAAATATTAGCAGTCAAAATAATATCTGCATCGGCACGGTGTGCACCTTTGAGCAATTCACGAGCTTTACTACTACCTTGAGAAATCATATAGATGAGGGCTGAAATGTTATGTGCTTCTGCTTCAGGCCAAACTTTACGTGCTAAAGCTAAAGTACAAATCGGTTTAATATTCGATATATCCACACCGCAACGAGCAATCGCGGCTATATCGTAATCAATATTGTGACCAATAATATAAGTCGTGCTCTCTGGTAATTTAAAGGTTTTATAGTGAGGCTGGTTTTCTAAATCTGACTCTAATATATGGTGAACTGCCATAGCTGCGTAAGAAATAGGGGCACCGACTTGATAGAGCTGATCAAACAATTTGCTTTTATCTAAGGTGAGCTTGCCTTCATTAATTTCAATCGGGGCATATGCAATTTCAATAGGCAAACCATTTAGTGTATGTGTTTCTGTATCTAAAATAATGGTTTGCATAACTGGCCCTTTAAACAATCACGAGTAATTAAGAATGTTAACAGTTGGCTACCTACTTTAAAATATGAAGTGAGGCTATAAAGTAGCGAGAACGTCAATTTATATTAAAAATAAAGTTTTCATAGATTAATTTCATCCAATTGAACTTGCGAAAAATAAAGATTAGGCGTAATTGTTTGTAAGACATTTAAAATGTTACTAAAAACTAAAGCACAACAAAAATGGAATTTAAGGGATATAGCAATGAAAATGAAACTGTTCATGACCAGTGTTCTTAGCACAAGTTTACTGTTGACGGCATGTGGTGGCGGAAGTAGCGATGACAGTCCCGCAACTACTAATCCATCTGGTACTCCAGCCAATAATATTAAAAACCCAGTGGTTAAAGTTGATGCTTACACAAGTACCAACTTAGGATCAGTTGCTGCCGAAAGTAGTATTCTGACCTATAAAATGTTAGGCCAAAGTGGCCAAGAGGTGCAAGCAACCAGTTTGGTATTTACACCAAACACTCCACCACCAGCAGGCGGTTGGCCAATTGTAGTCTGGGCACATGGCACTACAGGTGTTGCAGATGCCTGTGCACCAAGTAAAGCAGCTTTAACAGATAGTACAAAAGATTTAATTAGTAAGTTACTTACAGCTGGTTATGTTGTTGTTGCACCAGACTATGAAGGTTTAGGCACAGCAGGCATACACCCATTTTTAAATGTTAAAAGTGAGGCTTTCTCAATTACAGATGCTGTGGTTGCAACACGTAACTATTTATTACAGCGTAATTTATTAACTTCAAAAAAATGGCTTACAGTCGGACATTCCCAAGGGGGGAATGCTGCGTTAGGTGCTGCACAATATGCGAGTCGTGCACAGCTAGACTATAAAGGTACAGTAGCCGTAGCACCTGCTTCTAATTTGGGAAGTATTCTTTTAAATGGCGAACTAAAAGCTGCAAGCGCATCAGTATATGAAAAAAAAGCAATCTATACGCAGCTTGATACATTTACAGCTCTTGTTGTAGCAGGAATTCGTAATACCCATCCAGACTTTGATTATCTTCGAGTGTTTACTGAATATACCTCAAGGGTTGCACAAGACGCTGAAGGTTTTTGTTATGAACCTTTAGCTGCGAATTTTAACGCTACTATGCAAGTTTATATTGCAACTCATGGGGAAACATTAGATGGTTATACGCGTACACAACCTAACTTTATGGAAGTGCCGTTAGTTAAGACGTTTTTGGAAAAAGATTCACAGCCGTTACAACTAAAAGTCACTACACCAATCATCATTTATCAAGGGATCGCTGATCCTACAGTACCTAAATTAGCAACTGATCTATTGATATTTAATGCCACTACCTTAGGTACTAAAATTAATAGTTATGTGACTGGTAATTGGGACCATAATACAGCGATGAGCAGTAATATAGACAACATTGTTGGTAATGTTCAGAATTTGCTAACAGCACAATAGGGTTATTGATATTTAAAGTATTTTTAACATTGTTAAAAGCTAAAGTGAATGAGGAAAAAATTTAAAATATAAGCTTTAAACCAGCTTTTTAATTGATTTATAAACAATGGCTCATTTTTTATAAAACTTGAGCCATTTTTATTTAAAACTGAGCTAACTTCATTCTGTTTAATTATAAAGTTCATGCTACAATATGTCGCAATCTTAGCACGGCTTAAAAGCCCTAATTTTATAGGACCCCCGCTAATGTTTGCCAATATTTCCATTTCTGAATTTGATCCAGAATTAGCTCAAGCAATTGCTTCTGAAGGTGAGCGTCAAGAAGCACATATCGAGTTAATTGCTTCTGAAAACTATTGCTCTCCTGCTGTGATGGAAGCGCAAGGATCAAAACTTACGAATAAATATGCAGAAGGTTATCCAGGTAAACGCTATTATGGCGGTTGCGAATATGTGGATATCATTGAGCAAATGGCGATTGATCGTGCTAAAGAACTTTTTGGTGCAGATTACGCAAACGTTCAACCACATGCTGGCTCACAAGCTAACTCTGCTGTTTATCTAGCGCTTCTTAACCCAGGCGATACTGTTTTAGGTATGAGCTTGGCTCACGGTGGTCACTTGACTCACGGTGCTAAAGTAAGCTTCTCTGGTAAAACTTATAATGCAGTTCAATATGGTCTAAACGCTGAAACTGGCGAGATCGATTATGAAGAAGTTGAACGTTTAGCATTAGAGCACAAGCCACGTATGATCGTTGCTGGTTTCTCTGCTTATAGCCGTGTTATAGATTGGCAGCGTTTCCGTGACATCGCGGACAAAGTTGGCGCTTACCTTTTTGTTGATATGGCTCACGTTGCAGGTCTTGTTGCTGCTGGTGTATATCCAAACCCAGTTCAAATTGCTGACGTAACTACAACTACGACTCACAAAACACTTCGTGGTCCACGTTCTGGTTTAATCCTTGCGAAAGCGAATGAAGAAATCGAGAAGAAACTTCAATCAGCTGTATTCCCTGGTAACCAAGGTGGTCCATTGATGCATGCGATTGCTGCTAAAGCAATCTGCTTCAAAGAAGCAATGTCTGATGACTTCAAAGTTTACCAACAACAAGTTGTGAAAAATGCTCAAGCTATGGCTGAAGTATTAATCGCTCGTGGTTATGACGTTGTTTCTGGTGGTACAGAAAACCACTTGTTCTTGTTATCTTTAATCAAGCAAGACGTAACTGGTAAAGAAGCAGATGCTTGGTTAGGCGCTTCTCACATTACTGTTAACAAAAACTCAGTTCCAAATGACCCACGTTCTCCATTTGTGACTTCTGGTATCCGTATCGGTACTCCAGCAGTAACAACTCGTGGTTTTGGTGAAGCTGAAGTTCGTGAACTTGCTGGTTGGATCGCTGACGTGATTGACAGCAAAGGTGACGAAAAAGTTATTGCTGACGTAAAAGCGAAAGTTGAAACTGTTTGTGCAAAATTCCCTGTATACGCACAATAAGTTGTAGATATAAAAAAAGCGCCGTATGGCGCTTTTTTTATATCAAGTTAATTAGATAAGAATTAACTTTTAGATTTTACCGATGATTCGGCACCATGCCATCCACCCCCTAATGCACGGATTAAATCTACACTAGCCATCATTCTACTGCCGTTAAGCTGTGCGGAAAGTTGCTCTTGTTGCAAAATAGTCCGGTCAGAGTCAATCACATCAAGATAGCTAATTGCACCTTCTCTATAGCGTAGATGAGAAAGCTGATTTGCATGACGAGAAGAAGAAAGTGCTTGGTTTTGAGCCTGAATTTGCTGATCGAGAATACGTTGATCAGATAAACCATTTTCAACTTCGCGAAATGCATTCAGCACGGTTTGGCGATAATTCGCAATGCTTTCTTCATAGGCTGCTCGCGCTTGAGCAACTCCAGCCTTACGTTGTCCACCGTCAAATAATGGCAAAGATAAAATAGTGCCTGCGACTGGACCAAGTAAAAATGTACGGCTCGACCATTTACCTAAATCACCTAAAGTTGATGATTCATAACCGAGTGCACCTGTCAGGTCCAGTTTTGGGAAGAAAGCAGCACGCGCAATTCCAATACGTGCATTATCTGCTGCCATGGCACGTTCAGCCGCAGCAATGTCAGGTCGTCTTTCAAGTAAGGCCGATGGTAAACCTGCTGGAAGACGGAGACTGTTTTCAGTTAACGGTTGAATTGCCAAGCTAAAGTCAGCTGGGGTTTTACCTAACAATACTGCAAGCGCATGTTCTGCATTGGCTCGATTACGGGCAATGTTCAGTGCATTGGTTTGGGCTGTAGCAAGTTCAGTCTGTGCACGGAAAACATCAAGCTCGCTGACTAAACCATTTCGAAAACGCGTTTGAGCTAAGTCTCGTGTCTCGCCAAGCAGTTTAATTGTGCGATTATAAATTGCTTGTTCAGCATCAAGCTGACGAATGAGAAAGTAGCCTTGAGCAACATCTGCTTGTAACGCTAGAAGTGCCGACTGATATAAAGCTTCTTGTTGCTGTACATCAGCTGTTGCTGCATTGACACTACTGGCGATACGACCAAATAAATCGAGCTCATATGAAACATTCGCTTGAGCACGCCATAAGGTTTGTGCAGATGTATGAGTATTGTCATCTAAACCCAATGAAGCAGGAGAGGGCTTTTGACGAGTTGGGCCAAAGCCGGCACTAATACTTGGCAAACGTTCAGCTTGTGCTACTGAACGTAATGCACGTGAAGCCTGAATATTGGCTGCTGCCGCTTTAAGACTCTGGTTTCCAGAAATGGCTTGTTGTTCGAGCTCATTCAATTGAGCATCATTAAAAACATGCCACCACTCACCTCGAATCTGTTGATCGGCAGGTTGGGCAATTTTCCAGTTATTATCCTGAAGTTTAGCGTCAGATTCTTTAAATTTGACTGGAACTATCACTTTTGCAGGTTGATATTCCGGAGCCAAAGAGCAGCCTGCAAGCAGCAGGCTTCCCATGAGTGAGGACAATAATAAGCTTTGTTTTGCTGTAGCCATCAAATGTCCTCCTTAATGATCATGTGGGTTAGATAAAGGCGCTTCATGAACTGCTGCTGAATGCAATTTATGTTTACTGTTCAGTGTACGAATCAGGACATAAAAGGCAGGGGTCAGGAACAAACCAAACAGCGTTACACCGATCATGCCGAAGAACACCGCAATACCCATGGCATGACGCATTTCAGAACCTGCACCAGTTGAGGTAACCAGTGGGACTACACCCATAATGAATGCAATAGAAGTCATTAAAATGGGACGTAAACGTAGACGACTTGCTTCAACGGCTGCATTAAATGCAGTTGCACCTTGCATTTCGAGTTCCCTTGCAAATTCGACAATTAAGATGGCATTTTTACAGGCTAGCCCGACCAGCACCATCAGACCAATTTGGGTAAAGATGTTGTTATCTCCGCCTGTTAACCAAACACCCGTCAGAGCGGCCAAAATTCCCATTGGTACAATTAGAATTACAGCTAATGGCAAAGTTAGACTTTCATATTGAGCGGCTAAAACTAAGAACACCAGTAATACGCTAATTGGGAATACCCAGAGTCCTGCGTTACCAGCTAAGATTTTTTGGTAAGTTAAATCTGTCCATTCAAACTTGATACCACGTGGTAGAGTTTGTGCAGCAATACGTTCAACCGCAGCTTCTGCTTGGCTAGATGAATAACCCGGTGCAGGGCCACCGTTAATATCGGCTGATGTGTAGCCGTTGTAACGCACTACCATTTCAGGACCATAAGTTTGAGTTACATTCACCAATGAAGATAACGGCACCATTTGTCCCGCACTGTTGCGAGTTTTAAGCTGCAAAATATCTTCAGGGTTAGCACGGAAAGGGGCATCGGCCTGTGCTCGAACCTGATAAACACGTCCAAAGCGGTTAAAGTCATTAACGTACTGAGAACCTAAATAAATCTGCATGGTGTTGAAAACATCAGTCACAGCAACACCTTGTTGTTTGGCTTTTACACGGTCCAGATCTACGTTTAGTTGAGGCACATTAATTTGATAACTTGAGAACATTGGACCAAGTTCAGGGGCTGATTGTGCTGCTTTCATAAAGTTTTGAGCAGCATCATTCAAGGCTGAATAGCCTAAGGCACCTCTGTCTTCAAGTTGGAGTTTAAAGCCGCCCATGGTACCTAAGCCCATTACCGGTGGTGGTGGGAAAACTGCAATATAAGCATCTTGAATTGCTGAATATTTCTGGTTGAGAGCGCCTGCAATTGCATTCGCAGATAAGTCTTTGGCCTTACGTTCATCAAATGGTTTTAATGTCACAAAGACAATACCAGCGCTTGAACTATTGGTAAAACCGTTAATGGATAGGCCCGGGAAGGCAACCGCACTTTCTACACCAGGTTGTTTAAGTGCAGCGTCACTCATTTTACGAATAACAGCTTCGGTACGGTCTAAAGATGCACCATTAGGTAGTTGGGCAAAGCTAATTAAATATTGTTTATCTTGTGCCGGTACGAAACCACCAGGGACAATATAAGAAATACCTATTGTTAACCCAAGAAGAGCAGCATAGACACCCATTGCCGATGCTTTATGAGTTATCACACGGCTCACGCCCTGACTGTAGCGATCAGAAGTGCGCGAAAATACGCGGTTAAACAGTGCAAAGAAACGCCCGAACACACGGTTCATAATGCGAGTTAATGCATCAGGTTTGGCATCATGTCCTTTAAGTAACATAGCCGCCAAAGCAGGAGATAGCGTAAGGGAATTAAATGCCGAAATAACAGTTGAAATGGCAATGGTCATGGCAAATTGTTTATAAAATTGCCCTGTTAAGCCCGTCATAAAGGCAAGAGGTACGAAGACCGCAACGAGGGTTAAGGCAATCGCAATAATTGGACCGCTCACTTCTCGCATGGCACGATAAGTTGCGTCTCTTGGGCTTAAACCTGCTTCAATATTCCTTTCGACATTTTCGACGACGACAATCGCGTCATCGACCACAATGCCGATGGCAAGTACCATCCCAAACAGTGATAACGCATTGATGGAATACCCAAAAGCAAGCATAAGTGCAAATGTACCAATAATAGAAACTGGTACTGCAAGTAATGGAATAATCGACGCACGCCATGTTTGTAAGAATAAAATAACAACCACAACAACCAGTGCAATTGCTTCAAGTAAGGTATGAACGACTGCTTTAATACTAGAACGTACGAATTGAGTTGGGTCGTAAACAATGTCGTATTTAATTGAAGATGGGAAATCTTTTGAAAGTTCCTTCATCGTGCTACGCACCTGATCGGAAACTTGCAAAGCATTGGCACCCGGTGCTTGGAAAATTGGAATCGCTACAGCTTGTTTATTATCAAGCAATGAACGTAAGCCATATTGTGAGGCTGCAAGTTCAACACGTGCAACATCACCCAATCGGGTGACTGCGCCATCGGGTGCAGTTTTTAAAATAATGTCTGCAAATTCTTGCTCAGTGGTTAAACGACCTTGAGCATTCACTGAAAGTTGTACAGGTGAATTGGTTGGTGACGCACCAATTGTACCTGCCGCAACCTGAATATTTTGTTCACGGATTGCATTCACAATTTCAGTGGCTGTGAGGTTACGTTGCGCTACTTTTTGTGGGTCTAACCACACCCGCATAGCGTAGTCACCAGAACCGAATAAACCGACTTCACCTACACCTTGTAAGCGTGCCAAACGATCTTTTACGTTCAGTACCGCGTAGTTACGTAAGTAAGTCATGTCATAGCGGTTATCTGGAGAGGTCAGATGTACCACCATGGTTAAAGTGGGAGAACTTTTTAAGGTGGTGACACCTAAACGCTGTACATCTTCAGGTAAGCGAGGCATTGCCTGAGACACACGGTTTTGAACCAATTGTTGAGCTTTATCTGGGTCAATACCGAGTTTGAAGTTCACTGTAATGGTTAAGTTACCATCGCTGTTTGCTTGAGATTGCATATACAGCATGTCTTCTACGCCGTTGATTGATTCTTCAAGCGGAGAGGCAACAGTTTCAGCAATTACTTTTGGGTTTGCACCCGGATATTGAGCACGTACCACCACAGATGGCGGTACAACTTCTGGATATTCGGAAATCGGTAATTTAAATACGGAAAGTAAACCAGCAAGTAGAATCAGTACTGATAACACACCAGCAAAGATCGGCCGATCAATAAAAAATTTAGAAATATTCATATGTGATTAACCTTTTGCCGGAGTTGATGTTTTTTCTGTTGGCTGAGGTTGAGGTGTGTTAGTACTTGCAGTGATTTGTGCATTCGGCATAGGGACGAGGTGCGGTGTAACAGGGTCACCCGGACGAATGCGCTGTAAACCATTCACCACAATACGGTCGCCCGCTTGTAATCCGCTATTTACGATTTGCAAGCCATCTTGTTGCACCCCGATTTTTATTTCACGGTAAGCGGTCTGGTTTTTAGCATCGACTACAACAACAAAACGCTTATCTTGATCGACCCCAATTGCGGTTGGGCTAATGAGAATGGCTGAACGTGGTTGGCCGCCACCAAGACGAATTCGAGCATATAAACCCGGTAATAAAACTCCGTTTGGATTGTCGAAAGTCGCTCGAACACGAATCGTACCTGAGGTTGTATCTAGGTTATTGTCGATTGAGTTGATAGTCCCTTCACGTGAGAAACCAGTTTCATTGGCAAGTCCCATATAGACAGGAACTTGTGCAGAATTACGTTGGTTACTGATGTATTTCAGGTAAGTTTGTTCATCAACATCAAAAGATGCATAGAGACGCGATACAGACACTAAACTTGTTAAAACTTGTGCTCCGTTGCCAGCAGAAACCACATTACCCACGGTTACTTCGGCACGCGAAATTCGACCGCTAACTGGTGCAGTAATACGGGTATATTCCAGATTTAAGCGTGCAGATTGAACGGCTGCTCTGGCTGCTTGTAGGTTGGCACTGGCTGAGCGTGCATCATTTTCTGCCAGATCAAGCTCTTGGCGTGATACAGCATTACTTTGAATTAGACGTTGAATACGGGAAAGATTGGTTGCTGTATAGGTGACTTGCGCTTCGGCTGAAGCAAGTTGTGCTTGTGCACGATTGAGTTCTGCTTCAAATGGACGAGGGTCAATTGTAAAAAGTAACTCGCCTTTTCTAACCAGACTCCCATCTTTAAAATGAACGGCAATGAGTTTGCCCGAAACTTGAGGCCGAATATCAACTTGATCAATGGCTTCTAAGCGACCGGAATATTCTTGCCAATCGGTAATAGTTTTGCTGACAACAGGAGAGACATCAACAGTAGCAGCTTGTTGGGCTTGGGTCGGTGCAGCTTTTGCATCGGCATTTTCATGTAGAAATATAAAACTGCCTCCTGTTGCTAAAAGGGCAACAAAGATGGCAGACAGTGCGAACTGTTTGCGGGAAAATGACATGAGGTGCTCCTACTTATTTGGATACCTGTTTTCAGACTTTTAGTTATGGTCCGTATGGGAGAAACAGGGTTTGGGGGATGGACGGAGCATAAAAGTTTGTCAATCACGAATAAATATATTAAATTCGATAACACTATTCGTATTTTTATAACAATTGATGTATTTGAATTAAAAAATGCATTGATAGGAGTGTGCGTGTGGATCTATTTCATGCCATGAAAGTATTTAACAAAGTTGTCGAAACAAATAGTTTCAGTTTAGCGGCTGACAGTTTAGGCCTACCGCGTGCTTCTGTGACCACAACCATTCAGGGTTTAGAGAAACATTTACAAGTTCGCTTATTGAACCGAACCACTCGTAAACTCAGTTTGACACCCGATGGTGCGGTTTATTATGAACGTACTTCGCGAATTTTAGCTGATGTCGAAGACGTTGAATCGAATTTTCATGACTCGGAACGGGGACCACGAGGTCGACTACGCATTGATGTTAAAGCTTCAATTGGACGACTCATTCTTATTCCAATGCTTTGTGATTTTCATGCCAAGTATCCCGATATCGATTTGGTGATTGGAATGAGTGATCGTCCGGTCGATTTAGTTCAAGATGCAGTGGACTGTGTCATTCGTATTGGGCAGTTGAAAGATTCAAGTTTGGTGGCACGTCGTATCGGCACAATTCAATGTGTGACGGTTGCTGCACCGCGTTACTTGGCGGAACATGGCGAACCGGAAACTATTGATGACTTAAAAAAACATCAGGTCGTGCATTATTTTAATAGTCGTACCGGACGCAATATTGACTGGGATTTTATGGTTGATGGCGAGATTCATAGCGTTGGTGTGAAAGGGCGTGTTTCTGTCAACGATGGTGATTCCTATGTTGATTTGGCTGTACAGGGTTTTGGCTTAATTCAATGCCCATATTACATGGTGGGGAAACATCTAGAAGATGGCACACTCAAGGAAGTGTTGACTGAATGGTTACCTGCACCTATGCCTATATCAGTTGTATATCTACAAAACCGTCATTTATCGCCTAAAGTTCGTGTGTTTGTTGATTGGGTGGCTGAATTATTTGCAGGGTGTCCATTGTTGAGTGGTTGCTCAATGCTCTGGGATCAGAAATGTGAATTTGCTAGTGCCAAAGAACATAACCATGAATATACCATTCGGACATTGGTCGAAAATGAAAATATGGCAGAAGCCTATACACTCAAAAATTAGCTTTATAGTTTGAGTGATTTTTCAACATTTAATCAGGTAATACAATCTGCTGTTTTGACATCTTCATCAATCCTTAATTTATGGTATAGAAATTGCAATTATTTCGACAGAAGAGTAATTTAGAAATACTCAAATTTTTATCACCTTATTTGGATTTTAAGGAGAAGCTTCAACATGGCAAGCTTTATGAAAAAAATGTTCGTTTCAACAACTTTAGTTTTGGCTGCTGTTGCGACGAATGTACAAGCAAAGGATTGGAAGGTGATTCGTTTTGGTACTGAATCCTCTTATGCGCCGTTTGAATATAAAACACCAGATGGCAAGTTAACTGGTTTTGACGTTGATTTGGGTAATGCCGTTTGTGCAAAACTCAAAGCCAAATGTGTTTGGGTTGAAAACTCTTTTGACGGGATGATTCCAGCACTTAAAGCGAAAAAGTTTGATGGCATTCTTTCATCAATGACGGTCACTGATGAACGTGCGAAACAAATTTTGTTTAGTAGTAAAATCTACAACACGCCAACGCGTATGGTTGCAAAAAAAGGCTCACCGTTATTACCAACAGCTGCATCATTGAAAGGTAAGCGTGTAGGGGTGCAACAGGGCACAATTCAAGAAACTTATGCTAAAACCTATTGGGCAACAAAAGGTGTAACCGTTGTACCTTATCCAGTCCAAGATTTGATTTATCAAGACATGATGTCAGGTCGTTTGGATGCAACTTTACAAGATGCAATCATGGTTGACGGTGCTTTCTTAAAACAACCAAAAGGCAAAAACTTTGCATTTGTCGGTGGCAATGTGGTTGATGCAAAAACACTGGGTGTAGGCGCAGCGATTGGTTTACGCAAAGAAGATACAGATTTGAAAGCGAATATTGATAAAGCTCTCGCAGCAATCATTGCAGATGGTACATACAAGAAACTAGAGAAAAAATATTTCTCCTTTAACATTTACTAATGATGTGAAAAATGTCGGCTTAGTGCCGACATTTTAAAATCTATTCTCATCTCATCAATATTAGATATTGTTTTTAAGGAGAAGATGAGTCATGTTTTTATCTGGCTATGGACCACTCCTTCTCAGCGGAACATGGATGACTATACAGCTTGCGCTGTTGTCACTTTTGCTTTCTGTCATTATTGGCTTAATTGGTGCGAGTTCAAAACTCTCTAATATTAAAGCTTTACGTTATATTGCGACTGCCTATACTACGCTCATTCGTAGTGTGCCTGACTTGGTAATTATGCTGCTGTTATTTTATAGCTTGCAGTTGGGTTTAAACCAAATTACTGAAGCACTGCAAATGGACCAGATTGATATCAATCCTTTTGTGGCTGGTGTGATTACTTTAGCGTTCATTTATGGTGCATATTTTACCGAGACCTTTCGTGGTGCATTTCAATCGGTTCCAACGGGTCAAATTGAAGCAGCAATGGCCTATGGGATGACTCCTTGGCAGGTTTTTCGACGTGTATTGTTCCCCCAAATGATGCGTTTTGCACTGCCGGGTATTGGTAATAATTGGCAGGTTTTGATTAAGGCAACTGCACTGGTTTCGATTATTGGCCTAACTGACATTGTAAAAATTACGCAAGATGCGGGTAGAAGTACCATGCAACTGTTCTTTTTCAGCATCGTGGCTGCTGCGATTTATTTGGTCATTACCACCGTGTCGAACCTGATTTTAATGTGGCTTGAGCGTCGTTATTCTGCTGGTGTGAGGAAGGGACAATTATGATTGAAATCCTTCAACAGTATTGGCAGGCATACCTTTGGACCGATGGCCTACAAATGACCGGTGTCGCGATGACTGCTTGGTTATTGGTGCTTTCTATTGGTATTGGGTTTGTGCTTGCTGTGCCTTTATCACTTGCACGAGTATCAGAAAATCTTTGGTTGCGTGGTCCAGTTTGGTTGTTTACCTACGTTTTTCGTGGCACACCACTGTACATCCAATTGCTGATTATTTATTCAGGCATTTACAGCTTTGATTACATCCATGAACATCAGACGCTCGATGCATTTTTTCGAGAGGGCATAAATTGCACCATTTTGGCATTCGCGCTCAATACTGGTGCATATACGACTGAAATCTTCGCTGGAGCGATTCGTTCTATTCCACATGGTGAGATTGAAGCGGCCCAAGCTTTCGGTATGTCCAAATGGAAACTCTACACACGTATTATTATTCCGTCGATGTTACGCCGTGCTTTGCCATTTTACGGTAACGAAGTCATTTTGATGTTGCACGCGACAACCATTGCATTTACAGCAACTGTTCCAGATATTTTAAAAATTGCGCGTGATGTAAATGCGGCAACTTATGACACCTTCAATGCTTTTGGGATTGCCGCGGTGTTATATGCAGTGTTGGCATTTATTTTGATTTGGATATTTCGTAAGTTGGAAAAACGTTGGTTGGCATTTTTAAAGCCATCGAATCATTAGGAGACATAAATGGAACACGTTGCAAAACTAGTGATTCGTGATTTACACAAAACATTTGGTGATCATGAAGTACTGAAAGGGATATCACTTGATGCAAATGCTGGCGATGTGATTAGTATTATTGGCTCATCTGGTTCAGGTAAAAGTACCTTGCTGCGTTGTATCAATTTTTTAGAACAACCAAGCAATGGCTCCATTAAACTCAATGGTGAAAAACTACGCACAGTCTTTGATAAAAAAGGCAATTTAAAAGTGGTTGACCCAAAGCAACTACAAAAAATGCGTACCCAACTGATGATGGTGTTTCAGCACTTTAATTTATGGTCTCACATGACGGTACTGGAAAATGTCATTGAAGGGCCAATTCATGTGCTTGGGGTGAAGCGTGCTGAAGCCGAAGAGCGTGCAAGGAAATATCTACGCAAAGTTGGATTGCCTGAAAGTGTTGAAAATAAATATCCAGCATTTTTATCTGGTGGTCAGCAGCAACGTGTAGCGATTGCTCGTGCTTTGGCGATGGAACCTGAAGTCATGTTGTTTGATGAACCAACTAGTGCGCTTGATCCAGAGTTGGTGGGTGAAGTACTAAAGGTTATGCAGGGTTTGGCTGAAGAAGGGCGAACCATGATTGTGGTAACACATGAAATGGGCTTTGCACGTCATGTGTCTAATCAGGTGATTTTCTTGCATCAAGGGAAAATTGAGGAACAAGGTCATCCTGATGAAGTACTCAACAATCCGAAAAGTGAGCGTTTAAAGCAATTTTTAACGGGAAGTTTAAAATAAGCTGTTTATACCGAGTAAGGTGAAATTTTTATAAAAGGATTCTCATCTTATTCGGTTGCTTACAGGCAGTAATATTGCTGAAGTAAGAGCATTAAAAACTTAAGATTATTATTTATTGTGGTTTAAATATTAAGGCACCCTAGATCGAAAAGATTCTATGGGTGCTTTCTAATTATAATTTATAGATGGGTATTTTTAGAAAACACATTAATAATGATAATGCCTGCAATCATTAAAGTAAGACCAATACAGGCCGCCAAGTCTAAATGCTGTTTGTAAAATATCCAGCCAATTGCAGAAATTAAAATAATACCTGCACCTGACCAAATAGCGTATGCAATTCCGATCGGAATCGTTTTTAATGTCAAGGACAATAAATAAAAAGCAATTGCATAGCCCACAACCGTAATGATGGATGGAATGGGAATAGTAAAACCTTGAGATGCTTTTAAAGCTGAAGTTGCAATGACTTCACAAACAATGGCAATTGCTAAATAAAGATAAGACATGGGGAGCTGCGCCAGAATGAGTTTTAATCAATCTATATGAAATGTTGAAATGGTTTAGCAGTTTTAACGATTGTCTATTTTTTTGGTACAAAATGACCAGTAAATCAAACTGAACTGATAAATTGATTTTATCACTAGCAAAGCGGTCTCAGCTATTTATTCATTTATTTAATATTGGGTTTGCATGGTTATTTAAGAGGATCAGCAACTTTAGCTTGATCCTCTATAGACTTTTTTAAAGATAGGTTAACCGAGTATATTTAAACCTTTAAATTTCTCTAGCAGTTGCTCTTTATTTTCAATATGTGCAGGGTCTTGTTTAATACAATCGATTGGACAGACCGCCTTACACGTTGGCGCATCGTAAAAGCCTACGCACTCCGTACAACGAAATGGATCAATTTCATAAACTTTGCTGCCTTCAAAAATAGCAATATTGGGACATTCAGGTAAGCACATATCACAATTGATACAGTCACTCGTAATCAAAAGTGCCATGTTTAACTCGCTGAATAAGCTAATGTAGAGGCAGTAATACTTTCTTTTGCATGTGGCAAGTTACGTATGAGTAGGGCATAACTAACATCAACATTTTGTGAGAGTGGAATTTCAACAAAATGCCCCGAACCTTTAGCATCCATAATTGGATTGCCTTTTAAATCACGCATTTCGGTTAAGGTAAAAGTGATATTGCCTTGAGGTGTCATGAGTTCAAGTGAGTCGCCAACCACAAAACGGTTTTTAACTTCGATACGAATATAATCGCCGTGGCGTTCTAATACTTCGCCGCAAAATTGTTGATAGTCAAAATGTGATGAACCATCAGCATAGTTTTGATATTCACTATGGACATGACGTCTTAAAAAACCTTCGGTGTAACCACGGTTCGCCAGCCCTTCGAGCTGAGCCATTAAGCTTGGGTCAAATGGTTTACCTGCTAACGCATCATCAATGGCTTTTCGATAAATTTGGGCAGTACGGGCACAATAAAAATAGGATTTAGTACGACCTTCAATTTTCAGTGAGGCAATGCCCATTTGGGTTAAACGATCTACATGTTGTACAGCACGTAAATCTTTGGAGTTCATAAAATAGGTGCCGTGTTCATCTTCTTCGGCAGCAAACATTTCTTCATCATTACGTTGTACAAGCAAAATTTGATTCGAAATTTTTTCTGATTGTGCTGATGAGCAGCAAGACTTTTCTGAGGTGTTGAGCTGAGTGGATGGAATCACATCGCCGTTTGCATCTTCTTGAGCTTCATGCAGTTTATAGTCCCAACGGCAAGCATTGGTACAAGCACCTTGGTTGGCATCACGTTTGTTCATATAACCAGAAAGTAAACAACGACCTGAGTAGGCCATGCATAGTGCGCCATGTACAAAAACTTCGAGTTCAATATCTGGCACATGTTGCTGGATTTCTTCTATTTCTTCTAAAGACAACTCACGCGATAAAATCACACGGCTTAAACCATAATCTTTCCAAAATTTAACAGTGGCCCAGTTAATAGCGTTGGCTTGAACCGATAGATGAATTTGTACTTCTGGGAAATGCTCACGCACCATCATGATTAAGCCTGGGTCAGACATAATAAGAGCGTCTGGTTGCATCGCTACAATAGGTTCAAGATCACGAATAAAGTTTTTTAATTTGCTGTTATGTGGCTGAATATTCACCACAACATAAAACTTTTTACCCAAAGCATGCGCTTCATCAATCCCAATTTTTAAATTGTCATGATCAAAAGCATTATTACGCACACGTAAACTGTAACGTGGTTGGCCTGCATATACGGCATCTGCACCATAGGCAAATGCATAGCGCATGTTTTTAAGTGAACCTGCGGGAGAGAGGAGTTCAGTTTTCATAAAATAAAAGGCATAAAAAATATATGGTTTTATTTTATTAACTCTATATTTTGGATTCAACCTACTGAATTAGTAGGGATTTGACCTATATCTTTTTGTGCTGGTAGCATATTTTTTGCTAACTCTCCTAAGTGCATCAAAGCATTTAACATTTTAGGATTTAATTCGAAACACGCCGCTATACGTAAACAATGACTAAAACGTTTATCAGCCGAACATAAAATTCCCGGCATACATAAGATTTTTTCATCCATTGCCTGATGAAACAGTTCTAATGTGTCGATAGATTCGGGTAGCTCTAACCATAAAATAAATCCTGCTTGCGGTCGACTGACTCGAGTACCGAGCGGGAAATAACGACAGATATAAGATTTGATGGTATCAATTTGTTGTTGATAGCGTTTTTTAAGATGCCTTAAGTGCAGGTCATAACTACCATTTTCTAAGAAAAGTCCTAAAGTTTCTGTGAGTAAAGCTGGCTCGGCAACAGTTGTCGTAAATTTAAGTTGCTGCACAATATTACGAAAGCGCCCAGCTTCTAACCAACCAATTCGATAGTCGGGTGCTACAGTTTTAGTATAGCTACCACACGCCAAAACCCATCCGTTCTGGTCAAACGCTTTGATATTGGGCAAGAGGGGCTCGGTGAGTTGCAATTCGGCGTACATCGCATCTTCAATGACAGGAACCTGAAATTGATTAGCAAGCTCGGCTAAACGACGGCGACTGCTTTCTGGCATGCTAAAACCGAGAGGATTGTGTCCTGTTGGAATGGTTAATATGACTTGTACACTTTGTGATTTTAAGAGTTCTTCAAGGGTATCTAAGCACATACCTGTGTGTGGCGAAGTCGGCACTTCTACAATTTTTCGGCCTAAATTATGAAGCAGCGGGTACAGGTTATGAAAAGTAGGAGTCTCCAGTGCAATGCTGTCACCCGCTTGAGTTGTTGCCATAATCGCGAGACTTAAAGCTTCCATCGTGCCATGAGTCAGCACAATATCATCTGCTGAAAGAAACATGCCAAGTTGTAAGCCTCGCCTAGCAATTTGTGTACGTAAACGTGTAGAGCCGGGCGGTAAAGTATAGCTTTTAAAAATATCTGGTTGTGTTCGTAAAACCTGAGCAGTTAAGCGTTTTAGTCGCTCAATTGGATAGAAATTTTCCCCAGAAGGACAAGCTAAAGCCAAATTGACATAGGCTGGGTCCATTTGCTTTTTAACGATTTGAGCGAGGAAGCAACTAATGCCTGAAAGAGGCACTTTTTCTTCACTCACATAACGCTCTTCGGGTTCTAGCAGGTTTGAAGGTGCATGACAAACATAGTAACCAGACTGTGGTCGAACTGAAATTAAACCTTGATCTTCAAGCTGACGATAAGCTTCTTTGACAGT
The DNA here is from genome assembly GCF_052824995.1 of Acinetobacter sp. 1124_18A. Taxonomy (NCBI): domain Bacteria; kingdom Pseudomonadati; phylum Pseudomonadota; class Gammaproteobacteria; order Moraxellales; family Moraxellaceae; genus Acinetobacter; species Acinetobacter sp. 1124_18A. Next base: position 428,904 of record NZ_VTDF01000001.1, read on the forward strand.
ATTAATGCTGACCTGATAATGATTTGCGCAGTCTCGGATTGATGGTAAGCGTGAACCAATAGGCTGCCTACCATTCTGAATTTGAAGGGTTAGGTCATCACTCACTTTTTTATATTTGTACATGTCAATTCATTAAAAAGCCAAAGTAATGGATACACTTTATAGTGATCTTTTATTTAACTCAAATATTGTGATGGCTTTTGATTTATTCATTTAACACAAATCTAAACTTAAAAACTGTGTCTATTATTTTTCATATTAACTGATACTGTGACCATTAAAAATAAATCAGTAATATCAGACCTATGGTAAGGATTTAAAACCATAATTTTTAATTACAAAATCAATAGGAGTGGTCTATGTCTGTTGTTGCATTTAAACAAGTTGATGTTTTTACTTCACAAGCATTTAAAGGGAATCCTGTTGCGGTGATTATGGACGCCAGTACTTTAACGTCTGAGCAGATGCAGGAAATTGCGAATTGGACGAATCTTTCTGAAACCACGTTTGTGCTCCCTGCGACCGATTCACAAGCTGACTATCAGGTTCGAATTTTTACTCCGCAAAGTGAATTGCCATTTGCAGGACATCCTACAATTGGTACTGCCTATGCTTTGCTTGAAGCTGGTCTAATTACTGCTAAAGAAGGTAAGCTGGTACAGCAATGTGGTGCGGGGTTGGTAACGCTTACCGTGAGTGACTCAGGGCATATTTCATTTGAACTCCCTAAGCCTAAAATTACACCATTAGATGCAATGCACACTAAGAAATTAGCAGAAATTTTAAAATGTGAAATTAATACTCAATGGAATGCCACATTGGTTGATGTAGGCGCACGCTGGGTTGTCTTGCAAGCTGTAAATGCGCAAGCTGTTTTAGCGGCTCAACCAGACTTTGCTGCTTTAAAAGAACATGATTTAGAAATGAAAGTTGGTGGAGCAACAGTTTATGGTTTTTATGAAAATAATGATGAGCAGAAACATATAGAAGTCCGCTCATTTGCTCCTTCAATTGGAATAAATGAAGATCCGGTTTGTGGGAGTGGCAATGGTAGTGTGGCGTCTTTCATTCGTCACTATGGTATTTTACCAGCACAAAATGACGTCGTTCTTTCTTCACAGGGGCAAGCTTTAGGTCGTGACGGACAGCTTCAACTAAATTTGTATCAAGACAAAATTTTAGTGGGTGGAACTGCTGTTACCTGTATCGATGGCACGATTAACTTATAAAACAAATATTAAAAAACCGAGGACTGTGCCTCGGTTTTTTAATTAGAAAAATCTTATTTTTCTACGAAAGCACGTTCAATCACGTAGTCGCCCATTACACCCATACGAGGTGATTCAACTAAACCGTGTTGGTCAAGTAACGCAGCAACATCTTTCAAGAAAGCAGGGCTACCGCAAAGCATTGCGCGGTCAGTTTCACGGTTGAAGCGTGGTAAACCAACTTTTTCGAATAAAGCGCCAGTTTCAATTGCAGTTGTTACACGGCCTTGAGTGTGGAAAGGTTCACGAGTTACAGTAGGGTAGTAAACAAGTTTGTCTTTAATACCTAACTCTTCAAAGAACTCATGGTTTGGTAGTTCGTTCAAGATAAGGTCTTGATAAGCTAATTCAGAAATATAACGTGTACCATGAACAACAATTACTTTTTCAAAACGTTCGTAAGTTTCTGGGTCACGAATAATTGATAAGAATGGTGCAAGGCCAGTACCAGAAGATAAAAGGTACAAGTTTTTACCCGGTAACAGGTCATCATGAACCAATGTACCTGTCGGTTTTTTAGAAATTAAAATTTCATCGCCAACTTGTACTTTTTGCAAAATCGAAGTTAAAGGACCTTCTTGTACTTTAATTGAGAAAAATTCTAACTCTTCTTCGTAGTTTGCACTTGCAATCGAATACGCACGCATTAACGGTTTGCCATTCACTTCAAGTCCGATCATTACGAACTGACCATTTTTAAAACGTAAGCTAGTGTCGCGTGTAGTTTTAAAACTGAAAAGGGTGTCATTCCAGTGGTGAACATGAGTAATGCGTTCGACGTTAAAAGCAGCCATTAAAGGTCTCGATCACGATTAAAAGAAAACAGATAGCTATTCTAATCTAATTTCATTCCCGATAAACTGAATATATTTAATTGTGTTTATAAGAAAAAGTGATGAACAACTCTGTCACCTTCCCCGTAATCGGCCACATGTGTTCGCCTTATCGTGAAAAATTTGGTATTCCGCGGCAGCCTAATTTGGTAAATATTGAGTCTTATATCGATATGGTAGAACCTTATAATGACTTATTGGCATTTGAGGGCATTGAGCAGTTCAGTCATCTCTGGCTAGTCTGGCAGTTTCATGACAATAAAAATCAGGGTAGTGCCGATAAATTCCGTCCACAGGTTCGTCCGCCACGTTTAGGCGGTAATGAAAAAATTGGTGTATTCGCTACACGTAGCATGTATCGACCATCTCCAATTGGGCTTTCAGTTGTAAAACTGAATAAAGTGGAAAAACTAGGTAAGTCTGTTCGTGTTTACGTCACTGGAAGTGATTTATTAAATGGCACTCCAATTTTAGATATCAAGCCCTATATTCAATATTCTGATGCAATTGTTGATGCACAAAGTGGTTATGCACATGCTGAACCCGAACGGAAGTCAGTCGTTTGGTCAGAAGCTGCGTTAGCAGCTCAAAAATATTTTCTGCAAAATAAAGAAATAGATGCTCAATACATTGATGAGCTTGAGCAAGTTTTAGCTTTAGATCCAAGACCTGCCTATCAAGAAGACGCTGAGCGGATTTATAAAATGAAATTTTCAGACTTTGATATTCATTTTAAAGTCGATCAATTTTTAGTTACGGTCATTGATGTAGTGAAGACTTCTTCGCTTGCACAATAGAAATCTTTAAAACCAATGGATGTTGAGCCAAAGTAAACTAATAAATATGGCCATATGAATGAGTTGGGCGGGCACGAAAGCAAGGGCATAGGGCAGCCCGCCTGAAATTGCAGAGTTCACACTTTTGGCAAGCGCATGAACTGCAAAGCCTCCTAAAAAGGCAATTAATAAAGGTGTCATATGGGTGCTATCAGGTTCACCTTGTACAATGACTGCCGCAATAGCTGCATGTATTTCAAATAAAGATGCGAGCAGAGTACCTGCGATTAATCCAGCATCGCCTAAAGATATACTTAAACCATAAACACCTGCCTGAATGAGGGTGAGTGTGCCTGCAATAATAATGGCTTCTTTTAAGCTGAACATTCTTGAGTCGAGTTCGGGCGAAGTTGTACTGGGCTCTGCTTTACGCAATAAAATAAAAGCCCAGATTGCTAAAACTGCTAATGCAATAAGTGTAGGAAATATAATCAGCTTAAACCAAGCAAAGCTAATCCCAATCACAATAATTAAAGTTTGAATGAGTGTTGAAACACATGACATTAATGCAGCGCCTGCATTTGTAGTTGCATTGGCTCTGCCAGAGCGTACTTCTAAACCTAAACTAGCAATGGTCGCTGTACTAGAAACAAATCCCGAAGCTAAAGAAGAGAGTAATAAAGCGTTTTTAGATGAGAGTAACCGTTTCGCAATATGGGCGAGTGCTTGTACAAATAAGATCAAAGTGAGTAATTTTAAAATCACATGAGGATTTAAAACTGGACCCCAGAAAGGTTTATTGGGAACTAAAGGCAACGCAATTAAAAGTAAGGCGAGTAGGAAAATACCATCACGCAATTCCGATTCAGTAATCCACTGACTGGCAATGCCATGCATAGATTGTTTAGCCAATAAAATAATGGTCATGATCACGGCGAGTCCAGCAGCTAGCGAAATATTCCAAATACAAAGTGCCCCAATAAAGTAAGTCATAATAAAGGCAAGTTCGGTGGTCACACCGGGGTCATTGGGCTGATTTTTGAGAGATACAATGCTAATTGCACCAATGAGAAGAGCACCTACAATTCCAATTTCAGTGCCAAATAAAAAACAGATGGCACCTAATAGTGAACTAATTGCAAAAGAACGAAATCCCGCAAAAGTTTTGTATTCATGTTTAAGCTTACTTCGTTCACGTTCTAAACCAATTAGTAAGCCACAACCGAGCGCCGCAGCAATGACGGTAATGAATTCTTCAAATGAAGTTGTTTGTAATGACATTGTCATTGGAAGCTCCATATTACTTCCTCTTTGGTTTATTGTTATAAGTAGATTTGAATCGTTTTAAAAATCATATATTCACGTTCAGTTTATGCTTTTTATTATAGTGAGCATAGAGTCTTTTTTAGACAAAGCCACAGACACAGTATTTTTATAAATATGAACTATGACGCAAAAAAAAATTAAGTTGAGAATTGGTTTAATTATTTGAAGTTAAAGAATATTTAAAAGTTTGGTTTAGTGATTTTGTGGTGAGTTAAATTAAAAATATCTCTGCTATATTATAAAAATATATTGGGGATAACGCATGAATGCACACGTAGAAATAGATACGTATTGGTGTCTAGAACAACTATTACAAGAAGGCAGGATTACGGAACGAGATAAATTACTTGTACAGTCGAGCCACCGCCAAAAAGACCAATTAAAGTGGCATCCTTTACAGTGGATTGCACATTTTAATTTAAAGGATCAGCAGCACACACATGCTCATTTAAGTTTAAACCGCTTATGTTTATGGTTTGCAGATAGGGTTCAACTTCCTTTATTTGTGATTGATCCTTTAAAGGCAGATGTTAGTGCTTTAACGCAGGTAATGTCACAAGAATTTGCTATTCGCAATCATATTTTAGCTGTTGAAATTCATGCTGATCGAATTGTGATTGGAACAGATCAGCCATTTCAAACAGATTGGCTCAATAATCTTGAAAGAAGTCTAGCACCTAAAAAAATTGAGCGGGTATTACTTAATCCTGAACAGTTACAGCGTTATTTACGAGAGTATTATCAGGTCAGTCGGGCGGTCAACTCAGCTCAAAAAGATGCAGCTCATGACCGAGACACTAAAAATGTTGAAGCGCTTTTGCAGCTTGGCGATAGTCAAAACCCAGATGCGAATGATCAGCATATTGTGAAGTTGGTTGATTGGATTTTACAGTTTGCATTCGAGCAGAGCGCCAGTGATATTCACATGGAACCGCGTAAAGATAACGGTAAAGTCAGGTTCCGTATTGATGGTGTTTTACACACCATTTATAACATGCCATCAAATACGCTAACCGCCGTGATTTCCCGAATTAAAATTTTAGGGCGTTTAAATGTAGCGGAAAAACGTAAGCCACAAGATGGCCGATTAAAAACACGGACACCTAAAGGGCAAGAAACTGAACTCCGTTTATCAACCTTGCCAACTGCATTTGGTGAAAAACTGGTTATGAGGATTTTTGATCCAGATGTGTTGGTACGTTCTTTTCATCAACTGGGTTTTGAAGAGACTCTATTACAACAGTGGCAGCAATTAACAAAAAATAGCCATGGGATTATTTTGGTCACTGGCCCCACAGGTTCAGGTAAAACCACAACGCTATATTCTTCGTTAAAGCAGCTCGCAACTGATCAGGTCAATGTCTGTACCATTGAAGACCCGATTGAAATGTTAGAACCTAGTTTTAACCAAATGCAGGTCAATAATGCAATTGATCTAGGCTTTGCAGATGGTGTTCGTGCACTTATGCGACAAGACCCCGATATTATTATGATTGGGGAAATTCGTGATCAAGATACAGCGAATATGGCCATTCAGGCGGCACTCACAGGTCACTTGGTGTTATCAACTTTACACACCAATGATGCGCCATCCAGTTTGACTCGCTTGCATGATTTAGGTGTGCAGCCATTTTTAACAGCAGCAACTATTTTGGGTGTTCTCGCGCAACGTTTAGTGCGACAGCTTTGTCCGCACTGCAAGCAACAAACTTATATTAATGAGGATGAGTGGCAACATTTAACCTTCGACTACATTATGGAAATGCCAGAAAAAGTTTATCAAGCAATCGGGTGTGAACAATGTCGTCATACAGGCTATAAAGGGCGAGTCGGTATTTATGAATTTATGCCAGTCAGTCTTGAGCTTAAGCATCTTATTAGTAGCCATATGACCTTAAACGATTTGAGAACGCAAACTAAAAAAGAAGGTATAGAACCCTTAAGAATTGCGGGTGCTCGTAAAGTGATTGATGGTCTTACAACACTAGAAGAGGTATTAAGGGTTGTACCATTAAATTAACTTTTTCTTAAGATTCACCTCATCTATGCCTGTTGTACTTACGCTATTCCAAGATGTGGTTAAAAAGGTAATCTTATGAAAATGCTTAAAGCAATACTAATAACTACAGGTCTAACTGTTACTGGCGTAGCTATGGCAAATACACCTGTGAATCAGGCAGCAATTGCTCCAGCAACGCTAACAACTGTTAAGCATGCATTAACGGAAAAAGATAATACACCAGTCAAATTACATGGTCAGGTAGTAAAATCTTTAGGCGATGAAAAATATCAATTTCGTGACAAGACAGGTAGCATTACAGTTGATGTAGATGATGAGCTTTGGCAAGGTCGTCCTATTTCACCAAATACAAATGTGACTTTAATTGGTGAAGTAGACATCGACTATAAGCCTTTAAAACGCGTAGAAATTGAGGTGGATCAAGTTCAGTTCTAATTCATTGATCTCTGAATCTACTACTTTTAGCCGCATTTAAATGATGCGGCTTTGCTTTTTTTATAAAGGCTTGGCAAGATTAAAACAGCATATAACAGGAAAAATAGATGAGAATTTTGCTTGCAGAAGATGATCGCTCTCAAGCTGAAAGTATTCAATCATGGTTAGAGTTAGATGGTTATCAGGTCGATTGGGTGGAAAGAGGTGATTATGCGCTTACAGCAATCGAACAGCATGACTATGACTGTATTTTACTTGATCGGGGACTGCCGCAATTAGCGGGTGAAAAAGTTCTAACAACGATCCGTTATAAACAAAAAAATGTTCCTGTTATTTTTATTACCGCACGTGACAGTATTCATGATCGCGTAGAAGGACTAGATTTAGGCGCAAATGATTATTTGGTTAAGCCTTTTAGTTTAGAAGAGTTATCTGCCCGAATTCGCGCTCAATTACGCAAACAAACTTTGAGTCAGCAATCGATTTTAACGTGGGGTGATTTGCAACTCGACACACAAGCTAAAGTTGTATTAAACGCTGGCAAATCTATCGATTTAACGGCAAAAGAATTTCAAATATTGCGTAAGTTGATGGTTCATCCTGAACATATTATTACTCGCGATCAATTAGAAGAAGCGCTCTATGCATGGGGTGAAGAAATTGAAAGTAATGCAATTGAGGTATTTATTTATCAGCTTCGAAAAAAAATAGGGAGTAGCTGCATTAAAACCATACGGGGGCTAGGCTACCGTATGGGAGATTTAAAATGAAATCAAATCGCTCATCTTTGCAGTCGCAACTGGTTAAAACCACCATGTGGAGTAGTGTGGTGGTTGGGTTGCTGGCTTTAAGCTTACTCACCATATTTTCTGTTTATCACAACATGTCCGTACAAGACGAAATCATGGATGAAATTTCAGATACTTTGCTGGTTTCTGATCTTTCTCAACACTCCATGAAACAGTTTGATGAGCTCAGTGACGAATTTGATATTCAATATGAATTATTAAGCTCAGGCCAATTACTTACCCATTCTCATACCTATCAGCACGAGCTTTTTGAACAAGGTAATTTATCAAAAGGTTTTTCATATTTTTGGTTTGAAGGCCAATTATGGCGTAGTCTGGCTGCCCGGCAAGTAGACTCACAATTACATGTCGAAGTCTTTCAACCAATGAGCACCCGTATTGAAGAGGTTTTTAAAGCGCTTGCAGGTTATAGTGCACTCATGGTGTTATTTTGGCTTTTACAATGGGCAATTGTACGTTGGTGTACCAAGCAACAATTAGCTGCTCTAAACCTATTATCCAAACGTATTGCTCAAAAAACTGCATCAAATCTAGAACCTATTCAAGACCCAGATGTCATTACAGAAATTCAACCTGTGATTGATGCTATAAACCAGTTACTTGCAAGGTTGCAAAGGGCATTAGTGGCTGAACAGCGTTTTACCGCAGATGCTTCTCATGAGTTACGATCTCCATTATCTGCTATAAAAATGCGTCTTCAGGTTCTACAGCGTAAATATCAACATGTTCCAGAACTTCATCAGGACTTTGAGCGCATACAAGAAGACGTTTCAAAAAGTACAAAAATACTTGAAAATTTACTCCTTCTTGCTCGCTTAGAACCTAATGAAGCAGAACAGCCAGAACTTCCTAAGACGATTATCGATTTAAATTACTTATTAGCCAGAGTTATAGAAACTGTAAATGTAGATGCACAAGCTAAACAGATTTTGATAGAGACAAGTACCTTATCAATAGAAACTAAAACATTTGCGAATGAAGAGTTACTGTTTATTGCTTTTAGAAATTTATTTGATAATGCCATTCGTTATAGCCCAGCTTTAGGCTTTATTCATGTTGAGATTAGTCAGGATGAACAGCACATTAAGATTTCTGTAGAAGATACAGGAAATGGTGTAGATGATGAGGTATTGCAACGTTTAGGGCAGCGCTTTTTTCGGGTATTAGGCACTCAGCAGCAAGGTTCAGGGTTGGGAATTTCGATTACACGAAAAATTATTGAATTACATAATGGCGAATTACATTTTATGCATGCTGAACAGGGCGGTTTGAAGGTGGAAGTTAATCTTCCTTTATAAAAAATAGCATGGTTACCCATGCTATCCATTTTTTGTTTTCCCACGAATATTATTGAAACGCGAGTGTATTTTTTATTTAGTTAAAATAAGACGATTATTGCGAGTGAGGCGTAAACGATATTCCTCACCAGCATGCATAATGCGGATTTCACGGCCTAATGCAAAGAGGTTGTTAGAATGTAACATTGGTAAGGCATGAGCTGTTTCATTGTTACGAGTAAATAAGCTAAAAGGTGCGTTCATTTGTTGTGCTCCGTGGTATGTTCTTGAACGATTTAAATGATAATCATTATCGAATAGATCTGTCAATGAGATTTTAAAAATTTTATAAAATGATAAACTTTGCTTACACTTAAGAAAAACTTTAGAGAGTAGAAAAATGCCCAAACCGATAGTCGATGTCGCTATAGCAATCTTGATCCATCGTGGAAAAATATTAGTCGGGTGGCGTGGTGAGCAGCAGCATCAAGGTGGCAAGCATGAGTTTCCTGGAGGAAAGGTTGAGCAGGGTGAAACGCCCGAAGAAGCCTGTCGCCGTGAAATCTATGAAGAAGTGGGTATTGGTTTAAAAGAGTGGCACCAATTTGATTATATTCACCATGAGTATGAAGACATTATTGTCAATTTACATTTATTCCATAGTTATGTACCTGATGAACTATTAAATCTTATTCATCAACCATGGGCGTGGTACACACGGGAACAGTTACTTCACTTAAACTTTCCAAAAGCCAATAAAGATATTATAAAACGACTCTATTGGCCCAATCTCATCAAAATCAGCAATACGCTTACACCTGTAAATAACAGTGAGACTTTATTGTATTGGCGTATAGAGGAAGCTGATGCTGATCAGAGATATTTAGAACAATTACTTGCTTTAGATGAAGGGCAATTATCAAATTTAATTATTAATATCGATATTTGGCAGCAATTGAACCCCGAGTTAAAAAAACAGATTAAGACGGTTCATTTAAAACAATCTCAGCTCATGAATTTGCATAAGGGTGATTTAACAGTGGGCGTACGTCATATTGCCGCTTGTCATGATGCTGTTTCTTTAAAGCAGGCTGAGCAGATTGGCTGTGATGCTGTTTTTATGAGTCCTGTACAACAGACAGCAACTCATCCAGAAGCCGCGGCATTAGGCTGGGAACGCTTTGCTGATCTGGCTCAAAATAGCCAAATTCCAGTTTTTGGACTGGGAGGAGTGCATCCTGATGATTTAGCCACTGCACAGCAGCATGGTGCATATGGTTTAGCAGGCATTCGTAATTTTTAATAAGAAAATAAACAAGCATTAGAAGCTAGAGAGCTTTTAATGCTTGCTGTGCTTCTTGAACAGTTTTTTGATTATTAAGTTGTTGTCCAGCTTTTAAAATAGTCAACCAAAGCTGCTTTTTCATGGCCTGACTTTGGGCAAAGCTTAAGCCACGTCTTGCTAAAGACTCAGCATTAGAATATTGCTGCTTATGATTTGCCGTAAGGGCAAGAAATAAATAAGTCTCAGCTGCTTGGGGCGCTAAACGCTGTGCTTGAAGCGCATAACGTTCAGCTTCTGACCATTGCTGATTTTTGTAAGCCTGCTCAGTTTTCTGCATTAAGACTTTAAATGCAGGTAACTGACTTCCATCATCACTAAAGCGTTGGAGCTTCTTTTGCTGCGGAACAATAACCTGTAAATTTTTGCGTTGAATTTCCGGATGCTCATAAGGTGTAATTTTTACACCCGTTGGCGTTTCCGTATTTTTCTTTACAGGTGGAGTTGGTGTTTTCTCTTTGGACTCAGAATGATCAGGCAAAGTTGTACAACCGACCATAAGTACAGCACCAATATAAAAAACACCTTTCTTCAACATATCCTACTTTCCTGTTAACACTTAGTTGTTATAACTACCACTTGAAATCACATGTGAGTTATTTGACAGATCTTGTTGCATCTGACTTTCACTATCACGAATATAGCTATCGGTATTATCCGGTTGAGAAGCTGGCGTTGTGTTATCACTTTGTGGCGTATATGTTGGATCAACTTGATAATAAGGCGCTGCACATGGGGTAGCACGATGTGGAACTGTATGCGTTAGCATCGGAATATACATAGCACCATCACAAGCCTGTGCAGATAAATCACCTGATGCACGATCAATCCATTGCCACTGTACAGTGTCTGGTTGACGTAGATTCACAGGAGTTTGACGTAATTGCTTCATCACATTAGTCCACACTGGCAATGCACCAGATGAACCTGTTAGACCAGTAACATTGTTGTCATCTAAACCTAACCACACGACAGCCACATGATTACCTGAATAACCTGCAAACCATGAGTCACGTGTATCATTAGTTGTACCTGATTTACCCGCCAATTTTAAAGCTGGAGATAAGCTACTATAGGCTGAACGGCCAGTACCCGAAGACATCACCTGTTGTAAACCATAATTCATGATATAGCCAACAGATGGATCAATCGTCTGTTGCACCTTAAGACCATAACGGTCAAGCAGACGACCATTGGCATCTACGACAGATCGAATCGCACGAGTTGGATATTTAAAACCGCCTGTAGCGAAGTTTTCATAGATTCCGAGTACTTCCATTGGTGACATATTGACTGCCCCAAGGAAAATAGAAGGGTAGGCAGGAATTGTTGACTCAACACCAAACTTTCTTAAATTATTGGTAAATGTAGATAGACCAAACTCTTGACCCAAACGTACAGCAGAAAGGTTATATGAGTTCGCTAATGCCTCACTCAGGCTCACTACGCCATGTCCACCACCACTATAGTTTTTAGGTGTCCAGCTTTTACCGCCGTCTACAGGAACACTAATCGGAGCATCATCAATTTGGCTTGCCCAGTTATAACGTCCCGATTCAATAGCACTTAAATAAATCACAGGTTTCAACAAAGAACCAACTTGACGTTTCGCATCTAAAGCGCGGTTAAAACCAGTAAAGTCTTGTGTAGAACCAACCGCTGCAACGAGCTCACCATTTTCAGGATGTGCAATCAGTACAGCACCTTGTAAATTTTTCAAACGAGATGGATTACTGCTAGCCAAACGGTCTACTGAAGCTTTAAACGCATTTTGAACTTGCGTTTGAGTAATTGGATCTAAGGTCGTAAAAATACGTAAACCCTGATTGGTTAAATCACTTTCTTGATACTCTGTACGTAATTGACGACGTACAATATCTAAAAAGTCTGGGAATTTTGCAGGCCCTAAACTTGGTTTACTTAACACATTTAAAGGACGTGCAATTTCATCTTCATATTCAGCTTGAGTTAAATAACCCATCACACGCATGTTATTTAACACGGTATCGCGGCGTTTTTTTGCACCTTCAGGGTTTTTCCAAGGGTTATATAAAGAAGGACCTTGAACTAAACCGACTAAATAAGCTTGTTGTGCGACACTGAGTTCACGTAGCGGCAGACCGAAATAAAATTGTGAAGCCAAACCATAACCATTAATTGAGTAGCTACCATTTTGGCCCAGATTCACTTCATTTAAATACGCCTCTAAAATTTCATCTTTGCTGTAATGCAGTTCGATGAGTAAAGCCATTAATGCTTCATTGACTTTACGTTTTAGTGTGCGTTCAGGGGTGAGATAGAAGTTTTTAACTAATTGTTGAGTCAGGGTTGAGCCACCTTGACGTTTTCCACCAGTAACATTACTGACCAATGCACGAGCTGTACCACGAATTGAAATACCATGATGATGATAAAAATTGCGGTCTTCTGTAGAAATTAAAGCTTCAATGAGTGGTTTAGGGACATTATTCAGTTTAATGAGTACACGGTCTTCATTGTGTTGAGGATAAATTCCTCCAATGAGTAGCGGTTCTAAGCGTGCAACGCCGGTTGAAGAGGGTTTAGTACTTCTAACTTCAACAACTTGATCATTTGCGAAACTTAATTCTAAAACTTGTTCTGGTTCAACGCTGTCACCGTAGTCAAAACCACGTGTGTGGATATACATATTGCTGCCTTGAGCAACATAGCTTCCAGACTTGTCATAATTACTTGAAGTTTTGTAACCCAATAACTTTAATTCTTGAGTGAAATTTGCTTGAGAAATAGGCGCGTTGTTATAAATTTCCAAAGGTCGTGCAAACACTTTGGCAGGAATATCCCACCGCTGTCCTTCAAATTTTTCACGGATAATATTATCTAAACGAATCAGATAGATACTAAGAGCAATAAAAGCACCAATGACCAAAATGGAAAAGATTAGTGCAAAGAAACCGATACCACGTTCAAACTTCATAAAAATGAGATAAAACCCTAACAATGCCTGTAATGATGCGATAGCTTGTCATCAATTTGCAATGATAAAACTGTGAATAATTGGAAAAGTTAGATTGAATTTTACAGCATCTTGTAGTTATGTTTTTTTAAATTAATCGGGTTAATGTTATTATAGCCGAGTATCGCAGCGGAGCTTACTCATTCGTGCAAATTTCACATAAGTCCTTCAGAAACGTCGGGTTAATCGGTCGACCAGATAAATCATCAGTTGTAGAAACACTCTGTTTAATTCATGATCATTTATTGAACTTAGGTTTGAACCCCATTTTTGATCAGGAAACAGCCGAATTAGTGCCTTATGATCATGCACAGATAGTAAGCCGTCATTTATTAGGTGAAGTTGCTGATTTAGTTATTGTGGTTGGCGGCGATGGTTCTTTACTCCATGCTGCAAGGGCTTTGGTTCGTTATAATACCCCTGTAATTGGTATCAACCGTGGGCGATTAGGTTTTTTAACTGATATCAAACCGTCAGAAGCGATTTTTAAACTTGACCAAGTGCTTCAAGGGCATTTTCAACTTGATCGTCGTTTCTTACTTGAAATGGAAGTAAGAACAAATGGCGAAGTCATTTATGATGCAATTGCTTTAAATGATGTCGTTTTGCATTCGGGTAAGTCGGTTCACATGATTGACTTTGAACTTAACATTGATGGTCAATACGTTTATCGCCAGCATAGTGATGGTTTAATTGTTTCGACTCCAACTGGATCAACTGCCTATGCTTTGTCAGGTGGCGGCCCAATTTTACATCCAAGCATGGATGCGATTGCATTAGTTCCAATGCACCCTCATACCTTGTCATCACGTCCTATCGTCGTCGGTGGACAAAGCGAAATTAAGATTGTTATTCGCGAAAATCGGGTGTTACCAATGGTGAGTGCAGATGGTCAACATAGTATATCGCTCAATGTTGGAGATAGTTTACACATCCGCAAACATCCATTTAAACTAAGTTTATTGCATCCACCAGGTTATGATTTTTATATGGCCTGCCGTACCAAACTTGGTTGGAACCAAGATTTTGAATCTTTCCAAAGAGATGAATCATGAATATTGAACAAATGCTATCTATTTTAAACCCTGAGATTGTAGAGCGTTTAAAAACAGCAGTAGAAATTGGTAAATGGCCAAATGGCGTTGTTTTAACAAAAGAGCAGCGTGAAACCTGTATGCAAGCTGTAATTGCTTGGGAGTTAAAGAACTTACCAGAAGAGCAGCGTAGTGGTTATATTGACCGCGGTACGAAAGAAGAGGGTGAGGTTTGTGAAGATGATCACCACAAACATGAGCCAGAATTTAAACCAATTCGTTTTGTTTAAAACAGCATTTTAGAATAAAAAGATAAATCATATTAGCATTTGCTATCGCGTGGGCGACATGGATGTCGCCTGTTGAGCAACAGTACAAGAACGTACTGTTTGCTCAACGAAAGATTTTTGTTACTTTTCATCTTTGAAAAGTAAGTATTGCCTATATGCAACAATATCGAAGAGACATGGCGTATAAGGCTGTATGAACTAAATTTTATCTTTTAGCTCTGAGTTTCTTGTTTCCCATAATACTTTTGCTTTTTGCATTGCCTCTTCAAAACTAGCAACAACTCCCATGGTATATAGTGCAATTCCCATTGTTTCAGTTACTGCCATTTCTCCATATTCATGGTGCTGTTGACCTAACCATACTGCTTTAAAAGTTGCTAAATCTAACTCTTCTTCAGTTGGACTACGTTCAGGCGTGAGTTTTGGTAACTCATGTTCATAAAGCTCACCATTTTTAATGCCACAAATGAGTGTTTTTGCATCTGGATTTCGCTCAAACTCACCACCTTCACCTTTAATGACAGCACTATTTTGATAGCCTAAGCGCAGTGCACTATGTTGATGTGAAGTTCTATACGCTGGATGGAAGATAGCTTGTAAGGTAGCTTTAGCATTAAAAGGATTGATTAAGCGGGCTAAAGTATGAATTGGAGAACGTAATCCCATCACATTTCTTAAAGAAATTAGTTCACTTAAAACTGGTGAAATCACATCTAAAGGTAAGTATGCGAAATTTTGCTCTGCTAGTTGTGTACGCACTTCTTGTTCAGAGTGACAAATTTGATAACCCAGATATTCTAAAACTTGCTCAGTATAGACGCGATTAAGCGTATGGCCTGAAGCGCCATGCATAACAATCTTATAGCCATGTTGGGCAAGCGTAAGGGCAGCTAATAAAAACCAAGGATAATGTTTACGCTTACCCGCATAAGATGACCAGTCTAAATCGACTTCTAAGGGCTGAAAATTGAGTTGATCTCTAGTGGCTTGAACAAAACCAGCGAGTTCATCAATAGATTCTTCTTTAACACGAAGTAGCATTAAAAAAGCACCTAACTGCACATCAAGCACTTCACCTTTTAAAATCATGGTGAATGCCTGATAAGCTTCTTCATAGCTTAAAGAGCGTGAACCACTTTTTCCTTTACCTAAAATACGGACATATTGAGCGAATGGGTGTTCAGCATCTTTATAGATATTACGTTTAGTATTCATCGTAGTTCAAAAACAATAAAAATGATGGGATGCAGGCAGCTCAAAATGAAATGTCCACAAGTGTTTAATCAATATGACATAAAAAAGTGTCGAAAAAATATCAAAAGTGTTTCTTATACTAAAGTCTTAGGGCTGCATGAGTGTTTTTTGCGCGTATTAGCTAAAAATTTAACCGAATCATTATTTAATTCGAGTACACTTTCTCGTGCTTTTTTGAGCACTCATATCATAATTTTCTGTGATTCTCCTATATCTTCAGCTTTTTATTGAAAAAGTAAGAGGTTATTTCTAACTACTCAAAGTGGTTAGAAACTTCAGGTATTCTCCTGTTTTAGAAAACAGCTTTTTTTGTTTTCATTGAGGTAGTAGGAAGGTTTTTTGTTTACAAAGAACCGTTTCCCTTTTGCGGTGTTCATGTGAAAGGTTAGGGCTGTGTATTCGTAAAGAATAGACGTTTCATTTTGGTATTTCCAACGGACTTGGAAATATAGATTGAAGTAAAGTTATGGCTAAAAAACCGATTTATAAATCACTTTATTTTCAAGTGATTATTGCGATTATTGCGGGTGTTTTGGTAGGACATTTTTCCCCAAGCACAACGCAAATTGTCAATGGTGTTGAACAGCATATCCCAGGTTTAGGTGAGAAACTCAAGCCATTAGGTGATGCCTTTATTCGTTTGATCAAGATGATCATCGCACCCGTTATTTTCTGTACAGTGGTGAGCGGTATCGCTGGCATGGAAAGCATGAAGTCAGTCGGAAAAACTGGCGGCGTCGCGTTGTTATATTTTGAAGTTGTTTCAACAATTGCACTTCTGATTGGCCTTGTTGTAATTAACATTGCTAAACCGGGTGTAGGGATGAATATTGACCCTACAACTCTAGACACCTCGGGCATTCAAAAATACGTCAGTTCTGGTGAGTCACAATCTACCATTGATTTCTTAATGCACATCATCCCAGATACGGTTGTTGGCGCATTTGCAAATGGTGAAATCTTACAAGTCCTTCTTTTTGCAATTCTCTTTGGTTTTGCTTTACATAAGTTAGGTGATGCAGGACGTCCAGTTTTAAAATTTATTGACCAAGTTGCACATGTGTTCTTTAACATTGTGAATATGGTGATGAAACTGGCTCCGATTGGTGCATTTGGTGCAATGGCATTCACCATTGGTAAATATGGCGTTGGTTCACTCGTACAATTAGGGCAACTCATTCTCTGCTTCTATATTACGTGTCTACTCTTTATCTTCTTGATCTTGGGTACAATCAGCCGTGTTAGTGGATTCAGTATTCTCAAAATGATCCGCCTGATTCGTGAAGAGTTATTAATTGTACTTGGTACATCTTCTTCTGAATCTGTTTTGCCTCGTATGTTACGTAAACTCGAAATTGCAGGTTGTGAAAAGTCTGTAGTCGGTTTGGTTATTCCAACAGGTTATTCATTTAACCTTGATGGAACGTCAATTTATTTGACTATGGCAGCAATCTTTATTGCTCAGGCAACGAATACTCAGCTTGATATTCAACATCAGATCACTTTGTTATTAGTACTTTTAATTTCATCTAAGGGTGCGGCGGGTGTAACTGGCTCTGGCTTTATTGTTATGGCAGCAACTTTGTCTGCTGTAGGACATATTCCAGTTGCAGGTTTGGCATTGATTCTTGGTATTGACCGTTTCATGTCAGAAGCACGTGCTTTAACTAACCTTGTCGGTAACTCTTTAGCAACGATTGTTGTTGCTAAATGGGTCGGTGCTTTAGATAAAGATAAGCTCAATGATGCTTTAAATAATCCAGATGAAGTCGACAGAAAAATGATGGAACCAAAAAGTCCTCAAGTCGCTGAAGGTCTAGATTAATTCGAATAAACCTATATAAAAAAGGAAGCTAAAGCTTCCTTTTTTATTGGCTGACTGAAAAGTACAGTTTTAATGAGCAGCTATGCCATGACAGTTGCTAAAAAAATGATTAGCATGCACAGCAATGAGATTCGATAAAACAATAAAGCTGAAGGAAAATATTATGTTGGCATACGATGCAGATTTAGAATTATTCCGTGATAATTTTAAACGTTTTATGAGTGAGCATATTGCGCCTCACTACGACCAATGGGAACGCGAAGGAATCATGCCTCGTTCAGTTTGGAATCAACTGGGTGAAAATGGCTATTTATGTGTAGATGTTCCAGAAGAATATGGTGGTTATGGGGTTCCGACATATTATTCATTAATGCTGGTTGAAGAGTCTGCGCGTGCTGGTTTTTGTGCATTATCAACAGCTATTTCTTGCCACTCTGAAATTGCTGCACCATATATTTTACACATCGGGACAGAAGAGCAAAAACAATACTGGTTACCGAAAATGGTAACAGGTGAAGTGGTTGGTGCAATCGGTATGACTGAACCAGGAGCAGGTTCGGATTTACAATCAATGCGTACTAGCGCCATCTTGCAAGATGATCATTATGTGTTAAATGGTTCAAAAACATTTATTTCAAATGGACAGCATGCTGATCTTGTTGTGCTTGCGGTAAAAACAGATCCTCAAGCCCGTGCTAAAGGTGTGTCTTTATTATTGGCAGATACTCACTTAGAAGGCTTTAAAAAAGGTACAAATTTAGACAAAATCGGCCTGCATTCTCAAGATACATCTGAGCTGTTTTTTGACAATGTGAAAGTGCCTAAAAACCAGCTACTTGGTCAAGCTGGGCAGGGTTTTGCTTATTTAATGCAAGAATTACCACGTGAACGTACTGCAATTGCATCCACTGCAATTGGTGCAATCCGTGGTGCAATTGATTTGACAACGGCTTATGTAAAAGAACGCCAAGCATTTGGTCAACCCATTTCACAATTCCAAAATACGCGTTTTGTTTTGGCGCAAGCGAAAATTGATGAACTTGCTACAGCGGCTTTTTATGAAAGAAATATTGCTCTATATCAAGAAGGTAAACTAGATGTAGAAACGGCTGCAGCATTGAAAAGTTTCAGTAGCGATATGCAAATGAAAGTTGCAGATAACTTGCTTCAGCTTTTTGGTGGTTATGGTTATATGACCGAATATCCAATTTCACGTTTCTTTGTAGATGCCCGTATTCAGCGTATTTACGGTGGTACAAATGAAATTATGAAAGAAATCGTAGCGCGTGGATTAATTGGCAAAGCCTAATTAAGCAGAGTAAAAACAGCCTGTCCTAGAACAGGCTGTTTTGTTTTTAACTATTTGTTCTTCTGTTGAATGACAGGGTAGTCTTGTTGTTTCGGTAATTGCTGTAATGCATGATTGATCTTTCTTAAAAACTCATCTGCTTCATCTTGATGAAATGAATCTTCGGTGTATGCACTACGTTCTTGGATATTGATACTACAACCTCTTATTTTCATATTTTTAGGATTAAATGACCAGTCATTTGGATCCTTTAAAGTAATGTCTAAATCACTTTCACAGCTTTTCCATAGACGTAAAAAATCATTTGATAATTCTGTTTTAAATCCTCGTGCTGGATAGACCGAAAAGCCTTTCATTTCGGGATTAGAAAACTGTATAAACATGTCTACTGGCATACCGCCCCAAATGATTGCTGTATCAGTTGGTAAAGAGATGCCTGATAAATTTTTCTCTTTTAAAGCATGTGGTTGCTCAAATTTCTGCCTGAAATTTTGGGACTGATAGGTGAGCTTGGTTTGAGGTGGGATTGGAATACCACGAACTTGATTACTGACAGTCGTCCTATAGTACGGAGAATTATCAGTACCATTGCATCCTGCGATTAAGGGGCAACCACCACACGCCGTTAGACTGACAGTAAGTAAACTCAGTAGACCTAAAACAATAATTTTATTCATTCTATTTTACTGTTGTTATGACATCTTCAGACAGTATAACTAATCTATCGATTGAGAGCTTTGCCTTTAAGAGGAGTGAAATGCTCCTCTTTAAATTTAAGTGGGTTTTTATTTAGTTGTTTGTTCTGTAGGCTCATCAAATAAAGATTTACAGCTTTCTAGGTCTTTGCACGAAGCAAACATAAGGGCTTTAGGTAGACTCGCATACAAATTTGTAATGTGTTGCTCAGCCGGGTTGTAAAAATGCCAATAACTAAATTGATCTGAACGTTTACTTTCCAGAGCTTTAAAGAAATCAGTTTCGTTAAAGTTATGATCAGATTGAGTACGAGGTCCGCCTTGTTCATGGGTGCCGACTGTAGTCAAAAGCATAGGAGAATTAATTTGTTTTTGACTCTGCCAATAGTTTAATTTTTGAAATAGCATGCCTTGATCAAACCAGAGGGAAGGGCTGGCTGCGATGTAACGTTGAAATGCTTCAGGTTTTTTGGAAAAAGTGATAAAGCACAAATAACCCTCCAAATGAGTGGCCATAAATACTTTGCTGTTGGTTATTAATTGGAAACTGTTCGGCGATTTCCAGTTTGAGTTCATCATTTAAAAATGTAATGAACTGGTCAGCACCACCATACTTATATCTGCCTTGCTTCTGAAATTCAGCAGAAGGTTTAGGGGTGTAGTCATAAGCACGTTTTTGTACATCAAAAGTTTTTTGTTTAGGGTAACCAACCGCGACGATCATGAGCGGGTCTAGACCTAATTTTGTAGAACCTGCCCCAATAGATTGAGCGATATTGACTGCACTTGGAAAGGTTGCATTTCCGTCTAATATATAAAGTACGGGATAACCATGTTGTGATGGGGCAACAGGTGGTTTATAGACTTGAATCAAATACTCATGGCCGGTGTTTTTAGATTTGAGTTGAAATTGGGCTTGGTCATTATGTAAGACTATTTTTGATGGATTTTGTATAGGAGTTTGAGCCAAAGTAGAACAAGTTATTAAAGAGCTCAGAAGAAAACTGCAAGATAAAAAGAAAAATGAGTTATGCATAATAAACAAGAATAAAATTTATTATGCAAATGATAAATGAAAATCATTATCAAATAAAGCGATCTGAGGAATCCGACCAAGACGGTTTAATGAAAAAAGCCAATACAGCCATATTGCCTAACAAATCAAAGCAGACTATTGTTATACTCTCGTTTAAAAGATGATTTTGCTGAGGCTGCATTCCAATGATCAACGATGATCAAAACAAAACGACTTCTCTTAGTTTAGAACAAATTCGCGAAGATATTGATAGCGTGGATCAACAGATTCAAGAATTATTAAATCGACGCGCAAGCCTTGCTGAAGCAGTTGCGAAAGCGAAATTTGCTTCCGAAGAGAATCCTTTGTTTTATCGTCCTGAACGTGAAGCACAAGTCTTACGTAAAGTCATGGAGCGCAATCAAGGTCCTTTGTCTGATGTAACCATGGCGCGTTTGTTCCGTGAAATTATGTCGGCTTGCCTTGCTTTAGAAGCGCCGCAAAGTATTGCGTTTTTAGGGCCAGAAGGTACTTTTACTCAATCTGCTGTGCTTAAGCATTTTGGTAAAGATGCGGTTGTACGCCCACTTCCAACCATTGATGAAGTCTTCCGTGAAGTGGAAGCGGGTAGTGCACATTACGGTGTAGTTCCAGTTGAGAACTCATCTGAAGGTGTTGTAAACCATACCTTAGATTGCTTTAAAACATCGAATTTAAACGTGATTGGTGAAGTTGAATTACGTATTCACCATCAATTCCTTGTTTCTGAAAATACACGTAAAGACAGTATTAAGCAGATTTATGCGCATCAACAAACTTTGGCTCAATGTCGCCAATGGTTAGATGCACATTATCCGGGGGTTGAGCGTGTTGCTTTAAACTCAAATGCAGAAGCTGCGCGCCGTATTCGTAACGAATGGCATTCGGCAGCAATCGCATCTGATATTGCAGCAGGCATGTATAACCTTGAAATCTTACATAGCAATATTGAAGATAATCCGGAAAATACCACTCGTTTCTTAGTGATTGGACGTGAAAAAATTCCACAAAGCGGTAATGATAAAACATCGTTATTGATTTCAGCACATGACCGTGCGGGCGCTTTATTAGAAATTTTAGCACCATTTGCAAAACATAATATTAGCTTAACAAGTATTGAGACTCGTCCAGCATTACCTGAAAAGTGGGCATATGTATTCTTTATCGATTTAGAAGGTCATATCGAACAAGAGAATGTTGCTGCTGCGATTAATGATATTCGCCCAATGGTGAAAGAGATTCGTATTTTAGGTTCTTATCCTGCCGCTGTTCTGTAATCACTTATGTTGGAATAATGACATGCATCAAGATAAGCATGTCATTATGCTTAAAAACAAATTGTTCAATGGTTTAAATATCTTTGAGCAAAAGCAAAGTTGAAGTTATGTCACAACCCCTATTTAAAAAAGTTGCATTTATTGGTTTAGGACTCATCGGGTCGAGTTTAGCTCGTGTTATTGTTGCAGAAAATTTGGCGACAACTGTTGTTGCATCTACACGTTCACAGAAAACTTTAGAAGATGCAAAATCACTTGGCTTAATACAAGAGGGATTTTCTGATCCTGTTGAAGCCGTGAAAGGGGCAGATTTAGTCGTTTTAGCCTTGCCAGTACGTGCTACGCAAAAAGTGCTTGAGCAGATTAAACCTTATTTGTCAGAAACCACAATTGTAACTGATGTGGGAAGTACAAAAGGTAATGTCGTTGATGCAGCAAAAGCTGTATTTGGTGAAGATTTACCAGCAGGTTTTGTACCAGGGCATCCTATCGCGGGTAGCGAACACACTGGTGTTCATGCGGGTAAGATTGACCTATTTGCAAATCACAAAGTAATTTTAACACCGTTACCGACAAGTGCAGAATGGGCAGTTGATAAACTGATTCAACTTTGGTCAGCTGCTAAAGCTGAAGTTATTTGTATGGATGTTGCTAAGCATGATGAAGTGCTGGCGCATACGAGTCATTTACCACATTTAATGGCATTTAATCTGGTCGAGCAACTTGCAAACCGTGAAGATAATTTTGATATTTTCCGTTATGCAGCGGGTGGTTTTCGTGATTTTTCGCGGATTGCGGCCAGTGATCCTCAAATGTGGCATGACATTTTCTTTGCCAATAAAACAGCGATATTAAATGCTGTAGATGGCTTCGAAAAGCAGCTTACTGTACTTAGAAAATTGATTGAAAACGAAGATTCTCATGCATTAATGGGTTTACTCGGCCATGCTCAAGCAGCACGTCAACATTTCAATCATATGTTAGCCAAAAAACCTTTAATGGAGAAAAATAAGGTGACACAGCAATTCAGTATCTTACCGGGAAATAAAACTTTTAAAGGTAAATTTACCGTACCGGGTGACAAATCTGTGTCACATCGCTCCATTATGTTTGGTGCTATTGCCGAAGGCACTACCCATGTCACTGGCTTCCTTGAAGGTGAAGATGCTTTGGCAACCTTGCAAGCTTTCCGTGATATGGGCGTAAGCATTGAAGGCCCAAAAAATGGTGAAGTGACCATTCATGGCGTAGGCATGCATGGTTTAAAAGCGCCAGCAAGTGCCTTGTATATGGGTAACTCTGGTACAAGTATGCGTTTGCTTTCAGGCATGTTATCTGCACAAAAGTTTGATTCTGTCATGACAGGTGATGCATCACTTTCTAAACGTCCAATGGAGCGTATTGCTAAACCATTACGTTTAATGGGTGCGCAAATTCAGACCACGGGTGAGAAAGGTACACCACCTGTAAGCATTACTGGTGCTCAGCAATTAAAAGGCATTCAATACGATTTACCTATGGCATCTGCTCAAGTGAAGTCTGGTATTTTACTTGCAGGCTTATGGGCTGAAGGTGAAATCTCTGTTACAGAACCAGAGCCAACACGTGACCATACAGAGCGCATGCTTCGTGCATTTGGTTATGATGTTAAAACCGAAGGCAACAAGATTTCACTCGTTGGTGGTGGAAAATTAGTGGGGACTGACATTCAGGTTCCATCAGATATTTCATCAGCTGCTTTCTTTATGGTGGGTGCTGCAATTACTGAGGGTTCCGATGTTGTTCTGGAAGCTGTAGGTATTAACCCAACACGTACTGGCGTAATTGAAATTTTAAAACAGATGGGTGCTGATCTGACTGTTGAAAATGAGCGTATTGCCGGTGGCGAACCTATTGCTGATATTCATATTAAAGGTTCACGCACACTTAAAGGCATTCATATGCCAGAAGACCAAGTGCCGTTAGCAATTGATGAATTCCCAGCTTTATTTATTGCAGCAGCTTGTGCCGAAGGCCAAACGGTACTGACTGGTGCGGCAGAACTTCGTGTGAAAGAGTCTGATCGCATTCAGGTTATGGCAGATGGCTTAAAAATTATGGGCATTGACTGCACGCCAACTGATGATGGCATCATTATCGAAGGTAAGGGTAAGGCTGGTGACTGGTCACCAATCTTTACAGGTGGTGAAGTTGAATCACACCATGACCACCGTATTGCAATGAGCTTTAGTATGGCAGGCCTTCGTAATTCTGGTCCGATTACGATTCAAGGTACTGAAACTGTGGCGACAAGCTTCCCAACTTTCACTGAGTTGGCGAATCGTGCAGGCTTAACGATCGAAGTTAGCCAATAACTTTTCACCTAACACATTTTATAATTGCTAACACAATAGCAACGGCAGCAGCGGGCTAAAGGCTTGGCTGCTGTTTGTTTATTGCTTATGCTAAGCGCAGATAATGATAAAAGTGTTAGGACAAAGGATGAAAAAATTACAATTTATTGCCAGTTGCCCAGAACATGGGGTGCTCGATCATCCGCCAAATGAATGCCATATCACTCAAGAATATGTAGCGGCTTTATTATTTAAACAATTGGGACATTATGGCTTTGATGCACAGCACATTGTGCATGAACATGAAAAAGTAGAAGTGAGTATTGATAATCATCTTTTACCCTTGTCGATTACTTGTCAGAAAACAGACCATGATGGGCATCTCATGTGTGAAATCTCTGCCAATCCTGATGAAGAGCAAGATTGGTTTGAGAAAATTGAAACACAAAGCATCATTCGTCAGCTTGCACAGGCAGTTGAAAATAGTTTGAAAGCCGATCAGAGTTTCTCAGCATTTGAGTGGAAAAACTAAAACATACCCCTGTTAAGACTTAGTTATGAAGTACGACTTTTTAGAAAAGTCGTACTATCTCTTTAGATTAAAGATAAAAATACAAAATCTTTCCTGAAATTCCTACCTATCTTTAATGCATTGTGTATATTGAAATTATTAAGATATTTACATAATTAGAGTGTGGTTTTCATGACACAAGTTGATATTGCGGCGCTATCTCCTCAAGTGGTTTGGCAGCATTTTCAAACACTTTGCACTATTCCTCGTCCATCAAAGCATGAACAGCAGCTTCGTGAATTTTTACAAAATTGGGCGCAAAGTCGAAATCTAGAAACTTACGTAGATGAAGTGGGGAATTTGATTATCCGTAAGAATGCGACTGCGGGTAAAGAACATGTATCTGGAGTCATTCTGCAAGGCCATTTAGATATGGTCACACAAGCCAACACTGGCACAGTACACGACTTTTTTAAGGACCCGATTCGCCCAGTTCTTGAGGATGGTTGGTTGATTGCTAAAGACACTACCTTAGGTGCAGACAATGGCATCGGGGTAGCTTTAGCCTTGGCAGTTTTAGACTCAAATGATATTGCTCATGGACCAATTGAAGTTCTTTTAACAGTTGATGAAGAAGCAGGCATGAGTGGTGCCCGGCTTTTACAGGCAGGTGTGCTAAAAGGAAAATGGTTATTTAATATTGATACAGAAGAGTGGGGTGAGCTATATCTCGGATGTGCGGGCAGTATTGATATTGAAGTAGAACAATCACTCACTTATGAACCAATCCCTGAAAATTTGACGGTTGTGAATATTCAGGTTGCCGGTCTTAAAGGCGGTCACTCTGGCGTAGATATTCATTTAGGACGTGGCAATGCCAACGTTATTTTAGCTCGCTTTTTAAATGAGTATTTAGCAAAGCTTGGTGGACGACTTATTGAATTTACAGGTGGTACAGCTCGTAATGCTTTACCTCGAGAGGCAGTGGCAACCATTGCAATTCCGTATAACCAATTACCCGAATTAGAAAAATTACTTGCTGAATATCAAGCTGCATGGAAAAAACAGCTACAAGGTATTGATGACAATCTGCAATTAACTATTCAACCTACTAGTGTTGAAACGAATCAAGTGATTACTCAGCAACAGCAAAACGAGTGGTTGCAAGCTTTAGCAACTAGTCCTTATGGCGTTGCAAGTATGAGTCAAGCTTTACCAGACGTAGTTGAAACCTCAAATAATATTGGGGTGGTAAAACTAAATCGAGATGGTGGAAAAGCTGTTTTAATGGTTCGCTCAATGGTGAATCAAGAAGCTCAAGATTTTGCAGAAAAAATTCAGGCACATTTTAGTCAATTTAATATAGCCTCAGCACTCACACCGTTAGTTTCGGGTTGGACACCAAATCCTGACTCAGCTGCTCTAAAGTGCTTACAACAAGCCTATCAAAAGGCATTTAACATTGAGCCAAGTCTTAAAGTGATTCATGCAGGCTTAGAGTGTGGGATTATTGCCGAGCATTATCCAGATTTACAGATGGTTTCATTTGGACCGGATATTCAAGGTGCACATGCACCAGGCGAACGAGTCAAAATAGAGACTGTAGAGAAATGTTGGAAGCTGTTGGTGACAGCTTTGGCATCTGTAGAGTAATTTTTTTAAAAATAAGAAGCTCTTTAAAGAACTTCTTAAACTTTGACCTTTACATGAAAATGATTTTTACCTAACTCGATAAATTCGATTTCACAATCAATAAATTTTTCAATCATAGCTGCTTGAGTACGCGTATGCTCGCTAATACATTGTGCGGTGAACTCACCACCTTGACCCAAGGCTAACGGCAATAACAACTGATCTGCTAAATACTCATCCACAGCAGCATTAGTTTCCATATATTGCTTCACTTGTTCAGCCAAATGATTGGCAATTTGTTCTGCACTTTTTCGCATTTCGCCTAAAGAGGTAAATAGCTGGGTATGATGTTTGTGTTCAAGTTTGATATACACCGTATTGCCTTGGCTGATTCCATTCAGCTGAAATTGCTTTTGTGTATCCAATTTCAGTCTTTTATTTAAAGTCGCTAATTCTCTTTGTGCAATTTGCGCTTCTTCTGAAAGATTTAATACTGCTGCAAAAGCCTCAGTACATTGCAAAGCACCACGATCTAATAAATTTAGTTTGTTGCGATGTTGCCACGGCTGAATCGTAACTTGAATTTTACCTGCACCAATAGGAAAGAAGCCTGCTTTGTTTAATTTAAAATCGACGTTAATGCCAAGTTTCGCTAGAGCAGGTAAAAAGCAGTGTTCAATAAAATCTGCTGTTGGTGCAAGCGGGTTATGTGTGCCACCTGAAATGGTAAGCTCAGAGGCTTCATTTTGTAATAAAAATGCAGGTAGAAGAGTTTGTAAAACCAGTGTTGTACTACCTGCGGAACCAATTTGGAATTGATATTTTCCACTTTGAACATGTTGAGGTGCGAAATATAACCGTTGGCTATGTAACTCAGTACCTTCAACATAAGCTTGGCTAATTTGTTGAGATGCCTGTACACAAACTAAATGTTGGCGCATTAAACCTGGTTTTTTACGTCCTGCACGTATATTAATTAATTCAAATGCCTGACCTGTAATCATTGAAAGGGCAAGGGCAGTTCTTAAAATCTGTCCACCGCCTTCACCTTGTGAGCCATCAATTTGAATGGTTGTTGGCATATTTGCCAAAGCTTTATTCACTTCTATTTTCCTTATTTTCTAATTTAATGAACATACTGTCAGTACATGGTGGTGCGAAGTAACGTGTAACTTTGCTTTCGACAAAGGTTTACAAGGTGCATAGTGCTGAGCCTGATAAGTGAATATCGGTGCACGGCTCACATGCTGCCATAGCCGCCTGAATTATTTTCAATCCCTCAGATCGGAGTAACGCAGGATCTTGTACTCGCCCAGTATGCCCAAACTTTGATTGTGAAAATGATTTCACAAAATTTGTTGTTTACTCAACTAAATCGATCTGCCAATTGGCAGCTTGAATTTTGATGTTTAAGTCACGGAGTTTCGCACTGATATCATCTGCCTGCTTTTGTAAGCTAGAAACAGGAATGACTTTCTTCCACTTAATTTCACGTGAGCTATAACGATCAGGTTCTCGATGAGTATTGGCAATCGCATCTATTAAAATCTTATGCTGTTCAGCATAACTATCACGTAAGCTTAATAGGGACAACAATACTTTGCCATCTTCCAGTTTTGCTTGCGCATTGGTCAAATGAATACGACAAATCAATTGATTGCTTTCTTGGGTTAAAGCAAACACCTGTTTGATGAGTTCATTAGGGTCTTCACTTGGTTCATCGCCGTCTTGTACCAATACATTGGCATTAATTCGTTGTTTTAACGAAGCGAGCTTTTTTTGTTGATCGCTTCGCAGTAAAAGTGCTTCTGCGAGTTTCATTTTTTATCCTTGAATTTGGAAAATATGTTCTTTAAGAACTTTCTCAACAATTTCTAAAAGATCACTTCTAGGTTCAGATAAATATTTTTCGACATAGAAATCGTAATTTTCACTATCATATAGATGAGGTGCTTTCCCATGTACAATATTGCCGCGAATTTCTAAAAGATCATTTAATTGGGTTTCAGAGAATTTAGGTATGTAAGATTTGGATAAATCTCTAAATTTCTGAGAACTTTTAAATCGGGTATCTTCAATTAATGCCTCTATACAAGAACAAAAAGTGCGATATTGTTCAGCATCTTTTTCAAACCAACTGTTATAAAAACTAGTTAAAGCTGAAATACTTCTTTGTGATGTCTTATCATTTGATTTCAAAAGACTAGATAGATGTTCCAATTGGGTTGCTAATTCATTTTTAACTTTTAATTTGAAATAGAGACTCGGAGTTAAGTTCTGAGTTTGTCTGTACGTATAAGAGCTCTGATTAGAAAAATATGAACAACCTGAATCTTCACATCCACTATTGAAACAGTACCTTTTTTTAGATTCTTCAAATAAAGAAATAGCACCAAGTACAGAATATAAAGTTCTTCTTGAAATTTCTTCCGTGGGAGCTTTAATTCCAATCCAAGTTGATATTCGTTTTCTATTTTGATTTTCATTTCTAATACTAGGGTAATATAGAAAATCAAATTCATTTGAATAACGGACATCAATATCTATATGTTGGAGGCTAAGATTTTGGCTATTAATGATAAAAAAATTATCAAACATCAAGTCGTTTTCTAGATGGATTGAGTCAAATGGATACAAAAACGTATTAAGATCTTCTTTGAAAAGTGAAGAATTTAGTAGAGCATTTGCTAAATTTAACTTGGCTTCAATAGGAATTTGCATTTTGTAAGAAATATTTGGATTACGAGAAAACTCTCCCTCTCGAATAAACCAAAAGTTTTCGATTAGAAAATTAGTAACCTTATTTCTTACTTCAGAAGTTGGTAGTTTTCTTAAATATGAAGCACCATTCTGTTTGATAAAAACTAATGCTTTTAAGTAATCTTGCTGATTTCGAATATAAATTTCTGTACCTATTCCATGACTCCAAATAGGGCTATTAGGTTCACGAATAGTAAATTGAGCTAATAGTTCATCTCTCTCACCAATTGAATAAATAGCATCTAATATTAAATCTACAGCTTCAATACATATATTCATCATTTTATTTTTCCTGAGATTTATTTAATGGGTTATAAAATTTATAAATCACCCCTTAACACACACCACTTGCCGTAAGGTATACACAACTTCAACCAAATCGCTTTGAGCTTTCATTACATCTTCAATCGGCTTATATGCAGAAGGAATTTCATCAATGACAGCGGCATCTTTACGGCATTCCACACCTTCAGTTTGTGCAATTTGATCCTCAACAGTAAAACGTCGTTTTGCTTCAGTACGGCTCATAACACGGCCTGCACCATGCGAACATGAACAGAAAGATTCCTGATTTCCAAGCCCACGGACAATAAACGACTTCGCTCCCATTGAACCTGGAATAATTCCATATTCACCTAGACGCGCACGGACTGCACCTTTACGGGTGACCATCACTTCTTCACCGTAGTGTTCTTCTTTTTCCACATAGTTATGGTGGCAGTTCACTGCTTCTAAACGTGCCTGAAAAGGCTTTGGTACAATCGTAGCCAAGGCTTTAATCGCAGATTGCATCATGATTTCTCGGTTCTTCATCGCAAAGCGTTGAGCCCAACCTACGGCAAACCAGTAGTCATCAAAGTGTTCAGTTCCTTCGACTAAATATGCTAAATCTTTATTTGGTAAATTAATGAAATGCTTCTGCATGTCTTTACGGGCAAGTTCAATAAAATGATTACCGATAGCATTTCCTACACCACGAGAACCTGAGTGCAACATAATCCAAACATGATCATGTTCATCTAAACAGATTTCGACAAAGTGGTTTCCTGTACCTAATGTTCCCAAATGCTTGCGGTTATTAGTGTTTTTCAAACGTGGATGTTTGGCACAAATGTATTCAAAATCTGCAACAAGATCGGCCCAAGCTTGATCTACCATTTCTGGTGGAGTTTCCCATGAGCCGCGATCTCGCCCGCGCTTAGTCATTCCATGTGGAATTAATCGTTCAAGTTCAGTACGTAGAGCATGTAAGTTATCTGGTAAATCTGAAGCAGTTAAGCTTGTACGGGTTGCCATCATTCCACAACCAATATCTACACCCACGGCAGCAGGAATAATTGCTCCTTTGGTTGGAATCACGCTACCAATGGTTGCGCCTAAACCGAAGTGTACATCTGGCATTACAGCCATCCACTTATAAATAAAAGGCATTTGAGCAGTTTGCAATAATTGTTGTTTTGAGTTGTCATCAACAAGCACGCCTTTAGTCCACATTTTGACTGGCATAGTTTTTTCATTTTGCAGAACTTGGTAAGCACGTTCTTGCTGCTTTTGTTCAAATTGAGCTTGTTGGTTAATTTCTTCAATGACAGACATTTTCTCTTCCTTTCAAAGCCTGCCTGCCAAGCGTTTGCAGGCAGGTGTTATTCACAATATCCCAATGATGTTGTGTGCTTTGTACTATTGCACTGAGTGTGCCAACTTTTTTAAAAAGCACTTAACTTTAAATTAAGTTATTGAAATTAATATGTAAAAATAATTGTTTTCTCTGTGTGATTAATTTTTATTGGAGATTTTAATGTTTAATATATATCTAAAAATATATTTAAATATCTTTTTAGATATATATTATTAATGGGCTTTACGATTTTTATCGACTTTTAAAAGCTGTCCAGCTTCGTTTAAAGTAAACTCATCAAAATCATTTGCTAAATAAAAATGACCTTTATAAAACTGGTGAACTTCTTCAGCAATAGCGTGCTGTCCAGCTTTATCCTGATGTCTAGGGCTAAAGTGCGTCAGAATTAAATTACCCAGAGATTGCTGTTCTGCAAATTCAGCCACCATTTTTGCTGAACTATGCATTGGACCTTTGCCGACTTTATCTAAAACCGTTTGCAAGTATGTTGATTCATGAATAAGGAGTTGGGCATCTTTGCAAGTGTCAGCTAATAGCTCTGGTCGGTCATTATCACCACCTATAATTGCATGAACTTGTTGATTTTGAATTTTGATAAAGTCTTGAGCTTTTAATGTTTGTCCCTCAAATTCAACATCATAGCCTCGTTTTAAATGGCCCCACATATCGCCTTGAGGTACGCCTAACTGAGTTAGAGCTTGGGTATCTAATTTCTTGTGAATAGATTTGATATAAATGCTAAAAGCAAAACTTGGAACACGATGGCTTAGTGGATGTGCTTGAACGATGAATTCGTCAGTGATCTGTTGTGGCTGCGTTGCTTCATTCACATCAATAAATTGAAGGGAATAGGGTAAATGTAAATCTGTAAGTTGGGCAGTGATTTCAAACCATTGCTGAATTTCTTTCGGTGCAATCACGATTAAGGGTTTGCTACGGGCATTCATGCCTGCACTTGCCAATAAGCCAACTAGACCATAACAATGGTCGCCGTGAACATGTGTAATACAAATGGCAACTAGGTTTTGTAGTGAAAGTTTAGCTTGTTGAATGCGGTGCTGTGTCCCTTCGCCGGCATCAATTAAAATCCAGTCCTTATTCTTGTTATTACGAACTGCTAAACCTGAAACATTACGTGTCAGGGTCGGTACACCTGAAGATGTGCCTAAAAAAGTAAAATGAAGCATATTCTTGGAATTTTTTGGTCAAATGCGTATTGTATATTATAGACACTTATAAAATTTTATAGAAATTATGACGGATGCAAAGAAAACAGTCGTTATTGGCTTTGTCGGTTCTACACTTGATCAGGGGAGAAAGCCCGATCGATGGCAACGTTGGCGTCCTACAATTAGTCTGTTAATGCATGAAGATTTACTTATAGATGAATTGGTGTTGTTACATGACAGGCAACATCATAATTTAGTGAAATCTATAGCATTAGATGCAAAAGAAATTTCTCCGCAAACACAGGTTTCTGGGCATAAGGTGAGTATTAGAGACCCATGGGATTTTGCCGAGGTATATGGTGCACTCTATGACTTTGTAAAAACCTATCAGTTTGATGTTGAAAAAAACAACTATTTATTGCATATCACAACCGGAACACATGTTGCTCAAATTTGCTGGTATTTATTGGTCGATGCCCACTATTTACCAGCTCAATTGATTCAAAGTTCACCTAATCAGCAAAAGACCTCAGAAGGTGAATATAGAGTTATTGATCTGGACTTGTCTCGATACGATGCTTTAAAACAACGATTCGATGATGAACAAAAGCAAAATTGGCAACAGCTTAAGGCAAATATTTCTACTCATAATAAAGCGTTTAATCAGCTTATTGAGGAGGTTGAGTTAGTTGCAATCCGCTCTAGTGCGCCTATTTTGATTATGGGGGCAACAGGTGTTGGAAAGTCTCATTTAGCAAAACAGATTTTTCAGTTAAAGAAAGATAAATTCCAGTTAAGTGGTCGCTTTATCGATGTTAACTGCGCAACCTTACGTGGCGATAGTGCAATGTCGACCTTATTTGGTCATATAAAAGGTGCATTTACAGGAGCCGCAGCTTCTCGTGCTGGTTTATTAAAAAGTGCTGACCAAGGTATTTTGTTTTTAGATGAAATTGGTGAGTTAGGGCTTGATGAACAAGCAATGTTGCTGAAAGCGCTAGAAGATAAAAGCTTTTTTCCCGTGGGAAGTGATAAGGAAATTCATGCAGATTTTCAGCTGATTGCTGGTACTAACCGCGATTTACGTAATGAAGTTCAAGCAGGTCGATTTCGTGAAGATTTATGGGCCCGTTTAAATACTTGGACATTCTTCTTACCAAATTTAAAAGACCGTGTAGAAGATATTGCGCCCAACATTGAGTTTGAGCTACAGCGCTTTGCAGCAATTCATCAGAGACAATTACGTTTTCAACGCGATGCTTTAGAAATGTATTTGGAATTTGCTAAATCAGCAGATGCAACTTGGCAAGGTAATTTCAGAGATTTGGCAGCAAGCGTAACTCGTTTGGCAACTTTGTCTCAAGGTGAATTAATTCGAAGTGAAACAGTAGAAAGAGAAGTTGAACGCTTAAAACAACTTTGGCTTATTCAGACCACATCTTGCAATGATGGAAATAGAGATGTAGATATTCTATTGAACTATTTGAGTTCTGAGCAATTAGAGCAAATAGATGAATTTGACCAGATTCAATTACGTGGGGTACTTAAAGTTTGTGAAAATTCAAAATCAATGGCAGAGGTTGGAAGACAACTCTTTTCGGTGTCTCGTCAACAACGTAATACAACGAACGATAGTGATCGAGTGAAAAAATATTTGGCCCGTTTTGGATTAAGTTGGAATAATTTTTAGTAGTTACAGGGCTTATGAAATGATGGACATAGACTCAATCTATGTCCATCAAACTACTGCTTATTTCATAATAATAAAGCGTGTAATGATTTGGCGAAGCTGTTTTAAATAGCCTGTAAAGAAGTGGTTAGCGCCCGGTAAAATCGTAATTGGGTGCTTTTGTGGTTTTGCCCATGCAATTGCATCTGAAAGCAAGGTAATGTCATCTTGCTCACCATGAATGAGTAGAATATCACCTTGAATTTCTGGAGTTTTATAGTGGCGCAAACCCACTACGGTAGCCGTTGGTAAACCACACAAAATTAACTGTACAGGTCGTAATTCAGGATTAAGCTGTGCAAAGCATTTTGCCAAAACATGTGAACCGAAGCTAAAGCCGCCTGCATAAAATGGCAGACCTTCATGAAGCTTACGAACATGTTCAATTACGGCTAAAATATCTTCGGTTTCGCCATGACCTTCATCATGAATACCTTCACTGCCACCTAAGCCACGGAAACTAGGGCGATAAACAATACAGCCATATTCATTAAAGATTTGGGTTAAAAGGGCAGGGACTTTATGTTGAGGGGTTCCACCTTGCAATGGATGCGGATGGCAAACAACCGCAAAGCCTTTGATTTCACCTTCAGGGCGGTCAACGAAAAGTTCAATTTTACCTACTGGACCCTGGATGAAAGTTTGCTCAGACATATAAGAACCGCTAAATAACAATACGTGATGCTATTTTACCGATAGTCGTCATTGAAAACACGAGTTAGCATTAAAAAATATCTACTGTTATAGTTGGGATTAAGAATAATTTTTTCAGGTTGTCTATGCTTGCTTTAATTTCTCCTGCAAAAACTTTAGATTATGAAACAGCTTTACCTACAGATGAGTTTACTCAGCCTCGCTTGTTAGAACACTCAGCACAATTAATTGAGGTTTGCCGAAAACTTTCTGCTTCCGAAATTGCCAATTTAATGAGTGTCAGTGAAAAAATTGCCACACTAAATGCAGACCGATTTAGAGATTGGAAGCCTGAATTTGATTTTTCAAATGCTCGTCAGGCGATTTATGCGTTTAAAGGTGATGTATATACAGGTTTAGATGCCTATCATTTAAAAGATAAAGATATTGATTTTGCACAGCAGCATTTACGTATGCTATCTGGCTTATATGGTTTACTACGTCCTTTAGATCTAATGATGCCTTATCGTCTTGAGATGGGCACTAAATTAAAAAATTTACGGGGCCATAATTTGTATGAGTTCTGGGGTGAAATTATCACGAACCAGATTAATGAAGACTTGGCGGCAATTAAATCTGAGTTACTTGTAAATCTAGCTTCAGATGAATATTACAAATCGGTCAACGAAAAGAAAATTAAGGCTGAAATTGTTAAGCCTGTTTTTCTTGACCAGAAAAATGGCAAATATAAAGTCATTAGTTTCTATGCGAAAAAAGCACGCGGTTTAATGGCTCGTTTTATGGTTGAAAACCAATTAAATAAAGCTGAGGATCTTAAAGCGTTCAATACCGATGGATACTACTTTGATGCTGAAAACTCATCAGCAAAAGAGCTAGTATTTAAACGCGATGAGCAATAATCCTGAGCGTGGTTAATATATGATGATGCAGCTTTACTTATTAAAACTGGAACATGTTTGGTTTGAGCTGCATCAGCATTATCATTTTTCTGACCCACAAAAAATCTTAAATATACTCATCGCTGCTTATAGTGAAAAGCAGCGGGCCTATCATACTGTTCAACATTTATATGAATGCTTAGCTTTGCTCGAATCGGTTCGATCTGATTTGAATGATGCCTATGCGGTTGCATTGGCTCTTTGGTTTCATGATGTTATCTATGATCCACAAGCTAAAGATAATGAACTTAAAAGTGCTGAACTCTTTGAGCAATGTATGGCTCAAGATTTACCAGTAAATACTGCTCAGAAAATAAAGCAGTGGATTTTTGCCACGCAAAAACATATACCGACTGATGAGTTGGATTTGCAATTTTTATTGGATATTGATTTAGCTATTCTGGCAGCACCACCAAATCGTTTTATACAATATAAACAGCAGATTCAACAGGAATATGCGTGGGTTGATCCAGAAGTATATTCAATTAAGCGAAAAGAAGTTTTAGCGCATTTTTATCATTTAGACCCACTTTATCAGACTGCCTATTTCCAAAAGAATTTTGAATTCAGTGCCAAGGAAAATTTAAAGAGTACATTAGGTTTAGCCTAAGCTAACTATAAGAATGTATATTTATTACAATACAGTGAGATGGATTTTAGTGTTTTTTTGAAAAGTGAAAATGGCTACATGAGAGAAGAGAGGAACCACTGAAAAAGCAGTGATTCCTTAGAAATAAATTATTTAAAGAAATAACCTGTTTCTGGTGAGCTTGCATTTGCCATACGTTTGCGTGGCATACGACCAGCTAAAAATGCTTCACGCCCAGCTTCAACAGCTTTTTTCATTGCAGAAGCCATCAAAATAGGGTTTTGAGCAGCTGCAATCGCTGTATTCATCAGCACGCCGTCACAACCGAGTTCCATAGCAATTGCGGCATCACTTGCTGTACCAACGCCTGCATCTACCAAAACTGGTACTTTCGCATTTTCTTTAATAATTGAAATAGTGTGAGGGTTTAAAATACCTAAACCTGAACCAATAAGACTGCCTAAAGGCATAATCGCAACGCAGCCCATACTTTCAAGCTCTTGAGCAATGATCGGGTCATCAGATGTGTAGACCATAATCTCAAAACCGTCATCAATCAAAGTACGTGCAGCTTTTAAAGTCGCGGTTACATTTGGATATAAGGTCTTCTCATCACCTAAAACTTCAAGTTTTACCAAGTTATGACCGTCAAGTAGCTCGCGCGCTAACATGCATGTGCGTACCGCACTATCGGCATCAAAACAACCTGCGGTATTTGGCAAAATTGTATACTTTTCTGGTGGAATAACTGAGAGTAAATTTGGCTGATCTGGATTTTGTCCAATATTCACACGGCGGATTGCAACAGTTACGATTTCTGCACCACTCGCTTGAATGGCTAAATCTGTTTCATTTAAGTCTTTATATTTGCCAGTTCCTACCAATAAACGAGATTGAAAAGAACGTGAACCAATAATGAGAGGGGTGTCTTGCATGGATAACTCCGACTTAGCCGCCGCCAACAGCGTGAATAATTTCGATACGGTCATGTTGAGCAATAGTGATTTGCTCTAATTTGCTTTTAGAGACAATTTGCTGATTGTGTTCGACAGCAAATCGTTTTCCTTCAAGTGCCATTTCCTGAATGAGTTGCAACAGGTTTTGACAAGGCGTGTCCGTTAATTCGCCATTTAAATAAATTTGCATGATCACATTCCAATTATTTTGCGTATTTGAGGGCATTCCAAGCCAAAACGAGCCATCCAGCTATCATGAATGCTCCACCAATTGGGGTAATTGCCCCTAAAATTCGCGGTAATCCAAGCGCCATGATATAGAGTGAACCACAGAAGAATAAAATACCGATCTGAATCAATATGAATGGCAATTTAATGGGGAACGTAATGATGACTTTACTTAAAATACCAAGTGCTAAGAGACCTAAAGCATGGTAGAAAAAATAGTCGGTTGCAGTATGCCACCAAACAAGTTGCTCAGGACTCGCATGAGCTTTAAGACCATGTGCTCCAAAAGCACCCAACATGACTGCAAAGGCAAGATTAAGGGCTGAAATGGCAATCCACATAACAAAAAACGCAAATGAATAATGAAGGGCAACGTTATCATAGATTGGGTTGGCTAAACATAGCCAGATAAAACAAAAGGGCTAATCGCCCTTTTATTTTTAAACTTATTTTAGCTTGCAGACATGGCAATTTTAATTTTTTCCATTGCATTCTTTTCAAGCTGGCGAATACGTTCTGCTGATACATTATATTCGGCTGCTAACTCGTGGAGAGTAGACTTATCATCATCTAACCAACGACGTTGTAAAATATTACGCGAACGGTCATCTAACTGATCCATTGCATCATGTAAAGCAGATGTAGTTTGCTCTTCCCAGTCTTCATTTTCAACTAAACGAGCTGGATCATAGCGGTTATCTTCAAGAAACAATGCAGGTGCAGTATGTGGGGTGTCATCATCGTCGTCGCCTTGAGCATCGAAAGCGGCATCATAAGCGGTTAAACGACCTTCCATCTCCAGAACTTGTTCTGCAGTAACATTTAAGTCATTCGCAATCGATTGAGCTTCTTCGAGCGTTAATTTTTTACTCGATTTTTTTAAACTACGTAAATTGAAAAATAATTTACGCTGTGCTTTGGTCGTTGCAATTTTGACAATACGCCAATTACGAATAACGTATTCGTGAATTTCTGCCTTAATCCAGTGGACGGCAAAAGATACAAGACGCACGCCCATATTTGGGTCGAAACGCTTCACGGCTTTCATTAAGCCTAAATTACCTTCTTGAATAAGGTCGCCTTGTGGTAGGCCATAACCTGCATAGCTGCGCGCAATGTGAACGACGAAACGTAAATGCGACATTACCAGCATTTTTGCGGCATCAAGATCTTGGTCATAATAATAACGTTCAGCAAGTTCTTTTTCTTGCTCGGCCGTTAAAATAGGAATCTGATTGACAGTACTGATATATGCACCAAGGTTTACACCGGGCGCAGACAATGACAGGGGCATCAATTGATTGCTGCTGTCACTCATGATTTCTCCTTGTAGGATCGGATGGGATAACCAATAAATTCATCTTAATTTGAATCAGCTTCATAATTAAGGAAAATTGGGTAGAGAAATGTAAAATTTTATGCAATTTCTAATCTTTTAGTTTATCAAAGAATCATTGAGTTTCAATTAAATAGTGAAATTCTCTTTCGGATATATGTGTCGTCTGACACATAAAATGATGTAAACCACAGTAACGAGTTACATCTATTTCACTATGAGGGTCAGAAGATTTTAATAAGAATAGCTGTTTACCCGATACTTTTTTGAGTTCGCGTTTTAGCATTAATAACGGCATCGGACACGGTTGGCCCAAGGCATTAATTTCAATAAGTGCTGTAGTAGTAGAAGTGTTGGTCATTCATCATCAAAACAACTAAAAATATTATTCTAACAAATTTTTTTATAAACGCTGCACATTTTATAAAAGAAGAAACAAGCAATTACCTATAAGAAATATTGTAATAAGCTGTTTAAAAAAAGGACTAAAAATAGGGAGAATAATTGAAAAAAATTCTATTAATTGTCATAAACCCATGGTAAGCTCGAACCGTTTTAGGATTTACCGCACACTTAAATTGGTTTAAAAATCTTATAACAAATGGATGTAACCGGAAATTGTTGATAGTTTTACAGAATGATTACAAGCTTTAAGATTATAAATATTTTAAACACTTGTTTGCTCTGCTGTTTGCAACACCGGAAGGTCCTTTTTTCAACATCTGAGGATTGACTTATGACAGCTCGCGAACAAGGCGTAGTAAAGTGGTTTAACGACACTAAAGGTTTTGGCTTTATTCAACGTAACGGCGGTGATGACGTATTCGTTCATTTCCGTGCAATCGCTGGTGATGGCCACCGTTCTTTACGTGACGGCCAACGCGTAGAATTCAGTGTAGTACA
The DNA here is from genome assembly GCF_052824995.1 of Acinetobacter sp. 1124_18A. NCBI lineage: Bacteria > Pseudomonadati > Pseudomonadota > Gammaproteobacteria > Moraxellales > Moraxellaceae > Acinetobacter > Acinetobacter sp. 1124_18A. Next base: position 468,100 of record NZ_VTDF01000001.1, read on the forward strand.
AGGTCAAAAAGGTTTTCAAGCTGAAAACGTTCAGCCTTTAGACTAATTCATCATTTTTTGATGAATCATGGACGCTCCAATTTTTGAATTGGGGCGTTTTTGTTTATAATGATCTTCTCACTAGAGAGATTGTTTGTTAGAGCACGTATTTATGACATCTGGTTTTGAAACCTTGAATTTACATCCGCAACTTAAAAAGGCGATTGATGCTTTAGGGTTTAAGCAAATGACCCCGATTCAGCAAAAGGTTTTAAAATATACGTTGGGCGGGCATGATGCAATTGGTAGAGCACAAACAGGAACAGGTAAAACTGCTGCTTTCCTGATTAGTGTCATTAATGACTTATTACATAACCCGATTCAAGAGCAGCGTTTTCGTGGTGAGCCACGTGCCCTGATTTTGGCGCCTACTCGTGAATTGGCATTGCAAATTGAAAGCGATGCGAAGTTACTCACAAAATTTTCAGATTTACACATCGTGACACTCTTAGGTGGCGTAGATTTTGATAAGCAAAAGAAACAGCTAGATGCTAATTTTGTCGATATCATAGTTGCCACTCCTGGGCGTCTAATTGATTTTGTAGAACAAAAAGAAGTTTGGCTCGATCAAATTGAATTCCTAGTCATTGATGAAGCTGACCGCTTATTGGACATGGGTTTTATTCCTTCTGTAAAACGTATTGTGCGTTATTCCCCGCGTAAGGAAGAACGTCAGACCCTCATGTTCTCGGCTACTTTTAGTTATGACGTGCTTAATTTGGCGAGACAATGGTTGTTTGAGCCAATCACTGTTGAAATTGAACCTGAGCAAAAAACCAATAACGATGTTGAGCAACGCGTTTATGTTGTGGCTAAACAAGATAAATATCGTTTGCTACAAGATATTTTGCGTGAAGAACCAATCGATAAAGTCATGATTTTTGCTAATCGACGTGATCAAGTACGCCGTCTTTATGATCATTTAAAGAGAGATGGGTATCGGGTCGGGATGCTTTCAGGTGAAATTGCCCAAGATAAACGTTTAAAAATGTTAGACCAGTTTAAACAGGGTAAAAATAATATCATGATCGCAACGGATGTTGCAGGCCGTGGTATTCATGTTGATGGCGTATCTCATGTGATCAACTATACTTTACCTGAGCAATCAGACGATTATGTTCACCGCATTGGACGTACAGGTCGTGCTGGGTCACAAGGTATAAGTATTAGTTTTCTTTCAGAAGATGATGCTTTTTACTTGCCAGAAATTGAAAAAGCAATTGGTAAGAAATTGCCATTAACCCGATTAGATGGTTATTGCTAATAAAAAAATCCCAATCATTTGATTGGGATTTTTTTGATTAATTAATTTTACAATAGAAAGTAAGTGTTGTTTGATAATCATCGTCTTTTGCTAGGGATGCATTTTTACCAGTCAAGGTGCCAATTACACCAGCAGCAGCTTCAACCATTTGACCTGTTTTCTCGCTTACTACATCTTTTAATACGCCGTTATAAGTTGTTTTTTCATCTACAACAACAGGTGTAGTATTTTTTGAACAAGTTTTTTGAGCGGCAGTAATCGCATTATTTTTTGCAATTAGATTTGTTTTACCAATGCCTGTAACTTCAAATTGATTATTTTCTTTTTGAACGGCCAATGTGTTTTTAGGGGTGGTGGCACAAGCACCTAGTAATAAAACAACACTACTTAATGCGCTCGCTAAAATTATTTTTTTCATATTTCACCTAATATCGTTAATCGTCAAAAGATCTCATTATTTGAACACAAGTTTTCTAATTGATTTTGAAGACGTTGTATAAGTTTTGATGTTTTGTCTTAGAAAAATGTCAAAGTGTGAACTCGTTATTTTTATGTTCTAGATACAATGGTGGATTATCTGTAGATTATGCTAATCTATTTTGAATTTTTTGAGTTAGATCAATATTAATGACGGATTCAGCAACACAGATAATTCATCAAAATATTCACCAACGTCAATCTATTGGTCAATTGATTGAGCCTGCACCAAATGCAGATCAATTAGAGTTGGCTTTTCAAGCTGCTTTAACTGCTCCTGACCATCATAGACTTAAACCAACACGTTTTGTCGTTATCGAAGCTGAAAAACGTGCTGCATTTGGTGAGGTTTTAGCAAAAGCATTGGCCGATTTGGGTGAAACTGATTCAGCACAGCTTGAGCGGGTTAAGCAACATCCTTTCCGTGCGCCTTTACTCATTTTAGCGCTTACGCAATTGCAAGATCATCCTAAGGTTCCGCATTTTGAACAGATTTTAAGTACTGGAGCTGCCGTACAAAATCTTTTATTGTCTTTGCAAGTTCAAGGTTTTTCTACGATGTGGCGCAGTGGAGCTGTTGTTGAGTCAAATTGGTTAAAACAGCATTTAGGATTGCAACCACATGATTTGATTTCAGGTATTATTTATGTGGGCACGGCAGCTAAAGCAATTGCACCACGTGCAGATATTGAAAGTAAAGAATTCGTAAAAGTTTGGCAGGCATAAAAGTCTGTAGAAGTAAGAAATAGGATAATAAAGCATGACTGAATTTAAGTTTACAGATTTAGTGGAACCTGTTGCGGTCGATAAAAAAACGGCATTACGTATTACTGTTTTAGGTGGAGGTAGTTTTGGTACAGCTATGGCGAACTTAGCTGCACGTAATGGCTGCGACACCATGATCTGGATTCGTGATGCTGATACAGCAGAAGAAATCAATAAAACACATATTAATAAACGTTATTTGCCAGACTTTGTTTTAGAGTCATCATTGCGTGCTGTGTCCGACCTAGAACAAGCAGTATGTGATCGAGATATTATTTTGGTGGCGATTCCTAGTCATTCATTTCGTGATGTATTAAAGCAAATTGCTCCTTTTATTACTGCACAAGCTGTTGTTTCTTTAACGAAGGGCGTTGAGGCTAAAACTTTTAGCTTCATGAGCGATATTATTCGTGAAGAATTGCCAGAAGTTCCTTATGGCGTGTTATCTGGCCCAAATCTCGCTAAGGAAATTATGGCGGGCATGCCATCTGGTACAGTTATTGCCAGTGATTCTGAATTAGTCCGTTATGCTGTGCAGCATGCTCTTCATAGCGCTTTATTCCGAGTTTTCGGTAGTGATGATGTGCATGGTGTTGAACTAGGTGGTGCACTTAAAAATATTTATGCCGTTGCAATGGGAATTGGTGCTGCCTATAAGATTGGTGAAAACACCAAGAGTATGATTTTAACGCGTGCTTTGGCCGAAATGAGCCGTTTTGCAGTCAAACAAGGGGCAAACCCGCTAACGTTCTTAGGTTTATCTGGCGTTGGTGATTTATTTGCAACCTGTAATAGTCCATTAAGCCGTAATTATCAGATTGGTTATGCTTTGGGTTCAGGTAAAACACTTGATCAAGCAAGTAAAGAGTTGGGGCAAACCGCGGAAGGAATTAATACGATTGTTCAGGTGCGTGGTAAAGCCGAAGAGCTAGACGTATATATGCCTATTACAAATGCCTTATATGAAGTTATTTTTGAGGGCGCGCCACCTTTAAATATTGCATTATCTCTTATGAAAAATGGACACCGTAGTGATGTTGAGTTTGTTTTACCTCATCATGAAGTTTGAAGAAGAAATGTCATAAATTACGGTTATAATGCAATAATTATTAACAAGGAATATTTATGCAACTGACATTGGTTCGTCATGGGGAAGCCGCTCCTCCAGTGAATGGTAATGACACTAAACGTCCGCTTACTGCTCGTGGGCATGCTCAAGCTGAGCAGACAGCAACATTTTTAAAAGATATTGTTAAGCCTGATATTTTTGTAGTTAGTCCTTTATTGCGTGCTCAAGAGACACTGGCTCATATTCAAACTTATTTTAAAGATGTGCCTGTGCTGTTATGCGATAAAATTAAACCGGATGATAATGCTAAAGAAGCAGTGGAGTGGTTGTCTCAGGTTCCGTATGAGTCAATTGTAGTCGTGTGTCACATGAATGTAGTAGGGCATATTGCCGAACTACTGACACATGAGAACTTTAATCCATTTGCACTTGCCGAAGCTCGAATTTATGATCAGGCTGTTATTGCAACTGGTTTATCAACACAAAAAAATAGTTTTGTACCCACAATATAATTAAAAAGGTCATTTAGCCCATTATGCTGTATTTATGGATGCCTGAAACCAATGGAATATGGCATTGGTCTAACGGAGAAAACTGGTTGCAGGCAGCAAGTCTTGATCAATTAATACAAGACCTGCAACCACATCAAGGAAAAGAAGCTGTCATCTTTTTCCCTAGTCGCCATGCTCAGGTACTCCAGCAGCACATGGCAAAGTCTCATTACAAGCAACTCGGGGCAGATGGTGTTAAATATTTGCTTGAAGAATTTGTGACTTTGCCGATTGATCATATGAAAGTGGTTCATCATTTTCATGCTGATCAATTAACCGTATTGGGGGTGGCAAAAACAACAGTGGAAACATGGCAACATGCAATGGCTTTGCTGCCTATTAAACTCGTTGCTTTATTGCCAGACTTTTTAATTTTACCTGAACCTCAAGATCAGCAATTGGTCTTATGTAATATTGACCAGAAATTACTTGTGCGTGAAAGTAAATGGGTGGGTAATTCGCTAGATGATTTAGCATTGTTTTTAGAGTTCCAGCCAGTTGAAGCACACTATCAATATAGTGGTTTAACAACAGAGCAGCTAGAAAGCTTGATGGTAGCTTCAAGTGCTGAGCAACGTTCAGAATTTATTTATCAATTTCAGGCTTTAGATAAACCTAAACAGCATCCTTTTAATGTTCTACCTAAAACTAAAGGACAAGAGCAAGCTGTTTCTGGTTATTGGAAAGCGTGTGCTGCTGTGGTTTTAGCAATTATAGTGGTTCAGTTTAGCTATGATTTATTGCGCTGGGTAAAGTTAAAAAGTGTGGCTAATCAAACCTCTGAGCAGACGATTGAGCAATATAAATATTGGTTTGGTTCTTCTAGTCGTGTAAATGAGCAAAACATAAAAAGCCAATTTGAAAGTCATTTACGCATGAGTAAGCAAGGTGATACACAAGTACTTTCTTTATTGAGTCGCGTTGGTCCTATTTTAATGCAAAGACAAATTTTAGCTCAGCAGCTAAATTATGATGCTTCAACACTAACTATGGCATTAAAAGCAAAGTCGGCAGACGATTTGCAAGCTTTAACTCAGCAACTTAACCAGCAGGGTTTTAAAGCGGAGCTCGGTAATGTTCAAGCCGATGGTGGTGGGGCAATTGGGGTGGTGAAAATACAATAATGAAAATGATAACTCAATTGCAAAACCGCTTTGATCAGTGGGTTGAACAAATCGTTCAATATTTAGATCGTTTAACTCTGCGTGAACGTATTATGGTGGTCTTTACTACAGTCTTTGTAGTTGTGGCTATTGTCGGAGCTTCACTTTGGAAAATGCATTCTTTGGCAGAGCAGCAACAACAGCGCTTAAATGATTTAAAAGATTTGATGGTATGGATGCAGAGTAATGCCGTTACCATGAAGCCAGCGAATGAACTCGAATTAGGCCAATCAGAAAAAATACAACGAGTAGCTCAGCAACAAGGTTTAACGGTTACTTCTCAACAAAATGGTGAGCAGTTACAAATTATTGTTACTCATCAGAATTATGCAATTTTAGCTAACTTTTTAACCCAACTTGCACAAATGGGCTTAAGTATTCAAAAGATGGAAATGGTTTCAAGTGACGGACAGATTAAATTAACAGCGACGGTTCAGTAACATATTAAAATATGGTGTTCTTAAGCATGGTGTTTTGTGCTACCTGTGCCTATAATATGCCTACCTAAAATCAGTAGACTGTGATTGGTATGTTATATTCACTTGCTCGCCCGATGTTGTTTAGTTTAGCACCAGAGCGTGCCCATGAATTAACATTATCTATGCTTGATAAAGCACATAAGTTCGGCTTGCTACGCCAGAGCGTAGAATCAAAACCAACAACCTGTATGGGAATTGAATTTCCAAATCCGGTAGGTTTAGCGGCTGGACTTGATAAAAATGGCGCCCATATTGATTCTTTAGCTGGACTGGGTTTCGGTTTTATTGAAATCGGAACAATTACACCTCGTCCTCAGTCGGGTAATCCACAACCACGATTGTTCCGTATTCCTGAAGCGAAAGCCATTATTAACCGTATGGGTTTTAATAATGATGGTGTTGATAAGCTTGTTGAGAATGTCAAAGCTTCAAAATTTAAAGGAATTCTCGGTATCAATATTGGTAAGAATGCAGATACGCCTGTAGAAAAGGCTGTTGACGATTACCTGATTTGCCTTGAGAAAGTTTATAACTACGCTTCTTATATTACCGTTAATATCTCATCTCCAAATACCAAGAACTTAAGAAGTTTACAAAGTGGTGATGCATTAACTGAATTATTGCAAACATTAAAAGAAAGACAACTTGAGCTTGCCGAGCAATATAACCATTATGTTCCTTTAGTTTTAAAAGTTGCACCTGATTTAACAGCAGAAGATGTTGAATTTATTGCAGCACAATTATTGCAATTTAAAATTGATGGTTTAATCGTTACCAATACGACTTTATCTAGAGAAGGTGTAGAAAATCTTCCTTATGGTAATGAGTCAGGCGGCTTGTCAGGTGCGCCTGTTTTTGAAAAAAGTACAGAATGCTTACGTTTATTTGCCCAAACGTTAAAAGGACAAATCCCGTTAATTGGTGTGGGTGGAATTTTGTCGGGTGAACAAGCAGCAGTCAAACAGCAAGCTGGAGCAACACTAGTACAGATCTATAGTGGATTGATTTACACCGGTCCTATATTAGTAAAGCAATGTGTTGCAGCCATGACTTAAGTGAATATGAACACAATTGATATCATTATTCTGATACTTTTGCTCATTGGGGGGCTAAACGGTTTGCGACAAGGATTTATCAAAGCCTTTGCGAACTTGGTAGGATGGATCATTGCATTAATTATGGGTGCAAAATATGCTGTCCTCCTTGCGCCGTCCATGTCGGGTTTAAGTCATGATCCCGTTGTTCAAAAAATTGCAGCTTTCGCATTTATAGCACTTTTGATCATTGTTTTAACATGGATCGTCACTGCATTTTTAAATGGCCTCTTGAAAAGTCTGAAATTGGGGCCATTAAATCGTTTAGCAGGTGGTGCTTTTGGTTCCTTAAAAGGCTTGTTGGTTGTGTTGATTACAATGCAGGGCGTAGGGCCTTGGGTTGAAAGTTCACCAAACTGGAAACAGTCCATACTTATACAATTTTTACTGCCTTATGCACCTTTAGCGACTGAGTTGTCTAAAGATGCAGCGAGTGAGGCATTTCATCAAATAACATCTGGAGGTAGTGCATCAAGCACCCCTTCAAAAACAATGGACGAATCGGAAGATTCAGAAAACCGATCCGACCATTCGACAAAGAATCCTTTTTATTAATTCCTAGCTTGTCTGCGAGGTTGCTATGTGTGGAGTTGTTGGTATAGCCGGTAAATCGCCAGTGAACCAAATGTTGTTTGATGCTTTAACGATGTTGCAACATCGTGGGCAAGATGCAGCTGGAATAGTAACCTGCCATGAAGGCCGTCTTTTCCTTCGTAAGGATAACGGTATGGTGCGTGATGTTTTTCATACTCGTCATATGAGAGCATTACTTGGTAATTATGGTATTGGCCATGTACGTTACCCAACTGCTGGTTCTGCTAGCAGTGCTGAAGCACAACCATTTTATGTGAACTCACCTTATGGTATTACGCTTGCGCATAATGGTAATTTAACCAATGCCGAAGACATTCATGATGACCTGTTTAAAACAGATTTACGTCATATGAATACTGATTCTGACTCAGAAGTTCTTTTGAACGTATTCGCGCATGAGTTGCAGAAGAACGGTACTTTAAACCCTACACCAGATGATATTTTCCACACAGTTACTCGTGTACACGAGCGCTGTCTAGGTGCATATGGCGTAGTGGCAATGATTACTGGGCATGGTTTGGTTGGTTTTCGCGATCCAAACGGTATTCGCCCACTGATCTATGGTTCACGTATGACTGAACAAGGTGAGATGGAATACATCATCGCTTCTGAATCAGTTGCTATTACAGCTCTTGGTTTCAAAATTGAGCGTGACATTGAACCAGGTGAAGCAATTTTTATCACTGCTGATGGTGAATTATACTCAAGACAATGTGCAGCTAATCCAAAATACCGCCCATGTATTTTTGAATATGTTTATTTTGCACGTCCTGATGCCATTATTGATGGAATTTCAGTTTATAAAGCCCGTTTAAAAATGGGTGAAAAGCTTGCTCATAAAATCTTACGTGACTGGGGTGAGGACCATGATATTGATGTGGTTATTCCAATTCCAGATACGAGCCGTACTTCAGCATTAGAACTTGCAAATATTCTAGGTGTGAAGTTCCGTGAAGGTTTTATGAAAAACCGTTACATCGGTCGTACCTTCATTATGCCAGGTCAGCAACAGCGAAAAAAATCAGTACGCCAGAAATTAAACCCTGTTGAACTTGAGTTTAAGGGTAAGAATGTTTTACTGGTTGATGACTCAATTGTTCGTGGTACAACATGTAACGAAATCATCCAGATGGCACGTGATTCTGGTGCGAAAAAAGTATACTTTGCATCAGCTGCACCTCAGGTCATGTATCCAAACGTTTACGGTATTGATATGCCTGCTAAAACTGAGCTAATTGCTTCAGAGCGCAGTGTAGAAGAGATCCAAGAAATTATTGGTGCTGACCGTTTGGTTTTTCAAGACTTGGAAGACTTGAAAAATGCAGTACGTACTAGCAAAGTACCTGATCTAACTGAGTTTGATTGCTCTGTATTTGATGGGATCTATGTCACAGGCGATATTGATGGTGCTTATCTAAATAATTTGGAGCAGAAGCGTAATGATTCTGCGAAAAAGAAAAAAGATGGTTACATTGATGTCAATGTTGACGCAGCTTCTGTCGATTTAACTGGCATTAAAGAAGAATAGAAATAGCTGAAAAAAGCGGGTGTTTCCCGCTTTTTTCTTTTATGATGAAAACTAACAATGTAATTGGGAATATTTACATTGAAAGAAGTAAGCCACTATCTAATCGAAAATAAGAATATGGCATGGTCCATCACTATGTGTTTGGTTGCTGTGCTGCTTACCATTTTTATCTTAAATTTAATTTTAGGTTTACTCGTCCATTTTTTTGATTATAGTCAGCCCATTTGGTGGCACACTTTAAGTCCGTATTTTGTAGCACTATTACTTTTTATTATGGTTTGGTCAGTAGTTACTGAACTTTATATCTTGCGTAAAGGTGGACATTCTTTAGCAAAACAACTTAAAGCACGTCGTTTAGTAAAAGAAGAAAGTACACCAGAAGAGCTTGAAGCATTAAAAATTACTGAATATTTGGCGCAAAATTTTTCACTTAAAGTTCCAACCTTATATGTTTTACCTGATGAAGTCGGTGTAAATGCACTTACAGCAGGTTTTCACCCTAAAGATATTGTGATTATTTTGACGTGGGGAGCTCTGCAAAATCTAGATAAACTTGAACTATATGGTTTGTTGGGCCATGAGTTTAATCAGATTTTATCGGGTGAGGCTGTTGAGAATACTAAATTAAAGATTTTATATAGTGGATTAACAACGTTTAGCCAGTGGGGCAGTAAATTAGCAAAACAGGGTTTTAAGCGCTATAGCCCTGGTTATAAACATAAATTTGAAACCGTGTTTGTTGCGGTGGGTGGTGTTATTTGGCTGGCTGGAAGCCTAGGCGTACTGATTACTCGATTTATTAAATATTTAACCTTAAGTGGTCGTACATTTCGTAATGACCAAAAAACGGTACGATTATTAAAAAATAGTGCCAATACTCAGACTTTATTACGTATTTATGTTCACCATTCTGGTTCACAAATTCATAGTGCTTATTCTGAGTCAATCGCGCATATGTGTTTTGCGAACTCACTTAGTCCGCAAAGCTGGATGAATATTCACCCAAGTATTCGTGAACGGATTTATGAGTTAAATCCGACTTTGCTACAAGATTTACAATTAGAAAATTTAAAAAAGCTCCGCAATCGTCCGTTATTTAGTTTATTTCATTTTTTAGAGGAATCTGAAAAAGAAATTTATGTACCGTGGTCATCTCCACAGCCTTTGCCTTTGTTAAGATTGTCACCGATTAGTTTTGCATTAAATGATGCCATTAAGCCTCTTAGTAGTGATGTGCGTCGAAATAAAAAGCGCCCTGAACTCATTCAGCGTGCGCTACAAACTGCTACTGGTTCACGTGAGGTAATGGTCGCTATTTTGATGATTCGTCAATATCGAGAATTTATTCCTAAAGATGCGCCAGTTAGTCATGCCATTATTGATGCCTTATTAAATCTTGATGGCCGTATTCATATTCAGATATTTCATGATGCCTGTAAAAACATTGGACATATGCCAGCAAGCATTGCGCGGCAATTTCTAACAAAACTAGCGCTCATTATTCAAGAAGATGGCGAAATTGGTTTGTTAGATGCACTTTTGTTGGAGCGGGTTAAATATGAATTGAATTTGATGCCGTTACATTTGCCAACAGCACTTGAAGAAGTGAAACCTCAAATTGTTCGTTTGATTGATGCCTTGCTTCATGTTCAGCAAATTAATAGTCCAAATCAGTTAGAAGTACGTGAGCGTATTTTGCGTTCGCTACTCAATCCAGATGAAATGAATATTTATGATGAGATTTCGGATGAGCCTTTAGATTTGGCCGAAATTTTAAATGATATAGCGGGTTTATTATTGCGTGATCGTCTTAGTATTTTAGCGATTGCAGAAATGTGTTTGTGGAGTGATCGTATTATCACACAAGACGAACTAGACGTACTTGAATTATTGTATTGGCGTTTTGGCTTTGAGACAGAAGAAATTGTTGAGCAAATGCAAAAAAGAAATAGTGTGATGATTATTTAAAAGACATCTACGATTATAAAAACAACTGAACGAAATAAAACACTGAAAAAAAAACTGAAGCCCGTTAGAATGTAGCTTGAGTAGAGGTATTGATTCACACATGATTGGGCAGCAAAGAAATATATTGGCAACTTTAGGAATTGATTTGTGGATTCCTAAGACACAGACATGCCAAAAAAATAATGCTCAAAGCCTTTGGCGAGATCATGTTGTTGAAGAACCTGAACCGATTATATTGCCTTCTGTAGAGTTCATAGTTGTTGAGCAGCCCACAAAGCCACAAATCAACGATATTCCAAAAGTTGAACCTGAAATTGTGGTGCCAGTGTCAATGCCGGTTCAACCTGTTATAGAGTCTCGTAATGAAGTGCAAGCACCTGTCATTAAGATTGTATCATTTGAGTTGCAGGCTTTTTCTCTTGAAAAATGTGTTATTTTTTTAGATGTTACCAATTTAAATGAAGAAGAAAAACAGCTTTGGATTAACATACAAAAAGCAAAAATAGGGCAGTATGCTGAATTAAAGTGGCCTTTTCCTTTAGCTACTTATCAAGATCAGCGAGGTGCTGGTTCATATATACAAGGCTTCTTAGATGCTGTCGCAGCAGAGAAGAAGATATTGTGTCTTGGTGACTGTTCTTATATTCAACACGCTAATATTATTCATTTGGCAAGTTTAAAAGAAATGCTGGAGAAACCACTCCTTAAAAAAAGGTTATGGAAATTAATGCAAGATAACAACGAGTAGTAGGGATTTACATGAAAAAAGTTGTAGTTTTTAGTCAAATTGATGAAGAAATTTTGTCTCGATTACAACAGGATTATCATGTTGTAGTTCTTAACCCTAAATTGGGTGATATTAATGAACAAATACGACAGCACGTTGTAGATGCTGATGGAATGATTGGTGCAGGACGGTTACTTAATGAAAATAACCTTGCGCCAGCTCAAAAACTAAAAATTATTTCATCTGTAACGGTGGGCTATGACAATTATGATCTGGCTTATTTAAATCAAAGAAAAATCTGGTTATCAAATACCCCTCATGTTTTAACGGAAACAACAGCTGATCTTGCTTTTACATTATTACTAAGTGCTGCTAGAAAAGTTCCTTTTCTTGATCATTGGACTAAACAAGGTGAATGGAAAAGAACGGTAGGGCCTCAGCAATTTGGTTTAGATGTTTTTGGAAAGACATTGGGTATTATTGGACTTGGTAATATTGGTGCTGCAATTGCACGTCGTGGTTTTTATGGGTTTAACATGAATATTGTTTATCATAATCGTCGTGAAAAGCCTGAATTAGCTGAACCGTTAAATGCAGAATATCTTGATTTGGATCAATTACTACAGCAGTCTGATTTCGTGGTCACCGCCGTTGATTTAAATAATGAATCGAAAGCCTTAATGGGTAAAGCTCAGTTTGAGCTTATGCAGAAACACGCTATTTTTATTAATATTGCGCGTGGTTCAGTCGTTGATGAGCAAGCTTTAATTGAAGCTTTGCAGCAAAATCAGATCTTTGCTGCTGGCTTAGATGTATATGAAAAAGAACCTTTACAAGATTCAGAACTTTTTAAATTACCTAACGTAGTCACGTTACCTCATGTGGGTTCAGCTACTGCTGAAACACGTAAAAAAATGGCAAATCTTGCCTATAAAAATTTGGTTGAAGCTTTAGAGGACAAAACACCTAGATATCTGGTAAACCAAAACTTTATATAAGTGATGAATAACACTTCATTGCAAAACTAGTCGATTTCGAGTGATATAGTAAAAGTCTATTGATTGAAAACCTTTTTTTATGGTTTACATTAATAGGCTTTTTTTATGGTTTGATTTTAATAGAGAAAAACTTTTGAGATTTTTGCCAGTTATTTTAAGTGCGACTTTTATAGCAAATGCTTCGTATGCACAGTCTTTCGACCCTCAGCCATCTGCGAGTCAGGTGGAAATTCCTAATATCGGAAGTGGGATAGGCTTGCTTGATCAACAAAAAGAAAAATTTATTGGTGAAAAAGTTTTCCGTGAAGTCCATAAACAAATGCCAGTTATCCAAGATATCTGGCTCGAAGACCAATTTTTTCAAGTGTTTTCAAATATTCTGAGTGAGACTCAACTGGGTCAACCTATTGGTCTAGTTGTTATTAAAGACCCGCAAATTAATGCATTTGCTGTTCCGGGTGGCCTATTTGCGCTTAATACAGGACTTATCGCTTCAGCTCGTAATATTGATGAAATCGCTGGTGTTATGGCCCATGAAGTTGCACACGTATCACAGAGACATTTTAGCCGTTCAGAGGAAGCCTTTAAGGGGCAAACTTTATTAAGTTTAGCTGGGCTTTTGGCGGGTGTGGCCATAGCGGCACAGGGTGGTGGAGATGCAGGAGCGGCAGTGATGTTGGGAACGCAGGCTGCACTAATGGATAGCCAGTTAACATATAGTCGAAATCAGGAACGTGAAGCAGACCGTATTGGTATGCAATATATGTATGCAGCAGGTTATAACCCTCAAAGTATGGCAGACTATTTTGAAACAATGCATCGCGCGACTAGTCGGGTAAGTTTTTTACCAGATTTCTGGCTGACCCATCCGCTAACGACTGAACGCATGAGTGAAGCTCGACTTCGTGCGAACCAAATGCCTAAAGTTAAAAATCGTATATATGATGTCGATTTTGAAATTTTAAAATGGTACACAATGGTAGTTTCAAATCAGGCTACTGAAAACCAGCTACAGAGTTTAGCTTCACAAAAAAATATTGCTGGTCTTATTGCTTTGGCAGCTTTTTATGTAAAACAAGGTGATTATGTGCAGGCGCAGTCCACTTTAGATCAAGCGAAAACGAGTGGAAAACCTCTCGTTACACTCTTGCAGACTGATATTTATCTGGGGCAAAACAAGTTGGATCAGGCCTATACTTCAATTGCTTCAACACAAATGACTATGCCTGAAAATAGAGCTTTTAGTTATAAATTGGCTGAAGTGCTATTACGTCAAGGTAAATTTGCTCAGGTTCAAACTCTCGTTCAACGATTTATCAATAAAAATCCAAGAGATATACAAGGTTGGCAATTTTTACAACAAGCTGCTAATTTGGACAAGGCAGGATCTTTGAGAGCAGTCAATGTTTTACGCTATCGAGCGGAAGCTGAATATTGGTCGGGGAGTGAAGAAAATGCAATTAAATCGATGTTGCATGCTCAGCGATTAGCAAAAAACAATCAAGCCATGTCGGCTAGAATAGACAGTAGATTAAAGCAAATGCAAGATGAGCGAAGAATGAAAATTTGAAGATAAATCTTTCAAAATTTTCAGATATACAAATATTCGCAAACTAAAAGGAACTTTGGTTTGAAGGAATATAAAATTTAAGAGAAGAAATTAAGCTAATTTAGCTTTAATTTTTGCTGAAACTATAGAAGGATCGGCACGCCCGGCTATGATCGGACGTAGAGAATTCATCACCTTACCCATATCTTTCATGCTAGTTGCTTCTTGAGCAGAAATCGTTTGCTCAATGAGAGAATCAAGCTCTTCCTCAGTCATAGCTTCTGGTAGAAACTGGGATAAAATCTCAGCTTCGGCTTGTTCTTTACTAGCTAAATCATCACGACCAGCACCTTCAAAGGCTTTGATCGATTCTTTACGTTGTTTAATTTGCTTTTCAATGACCGCAAGAACCTGAGCGTCGCCAAGCTCTATGCGTTCATCGATTTCGATTTGCTTAATTGCTGCTTGTAGACTACGCAAAACCGTCACTGTTGCCATATCTTTGGCACGCATAGAAGTTTTTAATGCATCAGTAATTTGGTTTTTTAAAGTAGTCATAATTCAGCAGTCAATCACAAATTAATTAGTAAAGGCGAGTAGTACGTACAGATTCGCGAGCCAATTTCTTTTGGTAGCGTTTAACTGCAGCAGCTTTTTTGCGCTTACGTTCTTGAGTTGGTTTTTCGTAGAATTCGCGTTTACGAACGTCAGCTAAAACACCAGCTTTTTCGCATGAACGTTTGAAGCGACGGATAGCTACGTCAACTGGTTCGCCTTCTTTCAACTTAACTTGTGGCATGTAAAATCCTCTAGATTATGGATAAGATCAAGCACACTATTGTGCCGGATCACAAGTGAAGGTCAGTATTTTACTCATTTACAACTCATATCACAAGTCTATAATAGCGATTGCAATATTTTGACTCATATAAAAGGCAGTTTTGATGATTGTTTTAGGCTTGGAAACTTCTTGTGATGAAACAGGGTTGGCACTTTATGATAGCGAACTCGGCTTGCGGGGACAGGTTCTTTATAGCCAGATTAAACTTCATGCCGAATATGGTGGAGTAGTACCTGAACTAGCTTCTCGTGACCATGTTCGTAAATTAATTCCTTTAATGAATCAATTGCTTGACCAAAGCGGAATAAAAAAGCAAGAGATTGATGCGATTGCTTATACGCGTGGTCCAGGTTTAATGGGAGCCTTAATGACAGGGGCTTTATTTGGAAGAACTTTAGCTTTTTCTTTAAATAAACCTGCAATTGGTGTCCACCATATGGAGGGGCACATGTTGGCACCTCTGCTCTCAAGTCAACCACCCGAATTTCCATTTGTTGCTTTATTGGTTTCAGGTGGGCATACACAATTAATGGCAGCCCACGGTATTGGTCAATATGAGCTTTTAGGTGAATCTATTGATGATGCAGCTGGAGAAGCTTTTGATAAAGTTGCAAAAATGATGAGTTTGCCATACCCAGGCGGTCCTAATATTGCGAAATTGGCTTTGAGTGGTAATCCGTCAGCATTTGAATTTCCACGACCAATGCTTCACCAAGGTCTAGATTTTTCTTTTAGTGGTTTAAAAACAGCAGTTTCTGTTCAATTGAAAAAATTGAATGGTGAAAATCGAGACGCAGATATTGCAGCTTCATTCCAAGAAGCAATTGTAGATACCTTGGTAAAAAAATCAGTAAAAGCTTTAAAGCAAACTGGACTTAAGCGTCTAGTTATTGCGGGTGGAGTCAGCGCAAATTTACGATTACGTGAACAGTTGGAAACTTCATTAGCTAAAATTAAAGCACAAGTTTACTACGCTGAGCCTGCTCTCTGTACTGATAATGGGGCAATGATTGCTTTTGCAGGTTATCAGCGCTTAAAAGCAGGACAACATGATGGTTTGGCTGTAACCACAACACCACGTTGGCCAATGACTGAGTTGTCTATTCCTGAGTAAAACTATTCATCTTCAAAGGCCTGTTGGTTTTCAATATCTATATATTCGATATAACCACGGCCTTGAACTTCATTACCGAAATAATTACCGGTAAATATATAACTACTTGCATAACCTCGCCCATGACCGTAGCGGAGTGGGCAGTCAATTTCTGCCTGAATATTTAAAATAATTTGTTTAGCTTCATTTCGAGCAATCCACGAAAAGAATTTAGGAAGTCGCATCTTTTGCCCAGTCGGTGAGATGTAATCATCTACTTGATGGGAAATAACATTAAAACTGACATCTGTATAAATTTCTACGGGTTGATCAAGATATCTAATATGTAAAGTATAAGCAGCAGTCTTTCCTGCAATATCTGCTTTGGTAAGAAGAAGTTGAGTGGTCTCATTTAAATTGATAATTTGATAAGTAAAAAAATCAAGCGGCAGTTTATAAGCATTAGGAATAAGTTTATTTGCGATGGAGTGAGCTCCAACTGCTCGAGCATATTCGTAAGTGCAAAGTCCCTCACTTTCAATCCTTTCTGCTTGATAGCTTAAGAAGCCTTTAAACTTTGCCAATAAACTAAAATGATCATAAATCGGTGTTTTTATAAACCAAGAAACATGCGAGGTGACATCAATATCAAAGTCGAAATCAAGACCCTCATAATGTCCATTAATATGAATTTCTGGGAATTTTCCTTGAATTGAAATTTCTTGGCCTAATTCGATTAAGCTTCCATCTTTATTAATTTTTGTATCTTCAGGAATGATATAAGCCTTAAGCAAAGCTTTCTCTACTGCGGCGGTACTTGAAAAGAAAGTAGCTGTTTTTCGAGGATTTCCATGAATTATGTCATCATGATCAAATGCAAGAGCACCGGGTGTGCCTAATAAAATCATAATATTTAAATAGCGATGCGGCTCTGGCAAAAGTGGAAAAAAGATGCCGTAATGTGTCCAGCTATAATATTTTTCATCAACTCGGGGCTGGATAATATGAGGCTGAGAAAAAGGAAGAGTTGAGTATTTTTCTGCTTTATCTATAACACTTTGCGCAAGCAATAAGCTTTGACCTAAAACTTTGCTGCCTATAGAAATTTTGGGCAATTGTTTTTTCATATATAAACCTAAATCAGGATAGGACTATCTTTGTTTTAGGTTATGAAAAACAACTGTCAAAACTAAGCGGTTTTCAGGCCAAAGCTAAGGCTTTGCGGGACATTTTGTTTAATTGTTAGACAGCTCTTTTAAGCCATTTAAACCAATCCAGTGCTTAGAAAACTGATAAGCAGCACGTCCTGAACGTTGACCACGCATTTGACACCAACGTAAACTTTCAGCACGAACTTCGTCATTAAAAGCCATGTTTGCTTTATGAATATAATGCTCTACGATTTCTAAATATAAACTCTGGTCCATTGGGTAAAAAGACAACCACAAGCCAAAACGGTCTGATAAAGAGATCTTTTCTTCAATCGCTTCTTGTGGGTGTAATTCAGTGTATTGTGGAACGTCGACTCTAGTTACAGGTGTATTCTCATGCATGAATTCTGGCAATAAATGGCGACGGTTACTGGTTGCATAAATAATAAAATTACTTGAACCAGACTGTAAGGAACCATCCAATACACTTTTTAAACTACGGTAATTTTCATCTTCAGCATTAAAAGCTAAGTCATCACAATACACGATGTATTTTTCAGGTCGGTTTTGAATGAGTTTCTGAACTTTAGGTAAATCTGCCAAGTCATCACGCTCAATTTCAATTAAACGTAATCCTTGAGGAGCATACTCAGTCAATAAAGCACGAACAATTGATGACTTTCCTGTACCACGTGAGCCAGTTAAAAGTACATCATTTGCGGGTAGGCCATTTAAAAATTGTAAAGTATTTTGAATGATTTTTTCTTTTTGACGTTCAATGCCTTTTAAGTCATCCAGATAAATATTTTTGGGTGTATAGATGGCTTTAAGCTGCTGATTTTCCCATCTAAAAGCAGGTGCATTAAAATCTGTCTCTTGTTTAGCTTCAGGTAAGACCTGCTGTAACTGATTTAATACGAGTGATAATGTTTGAACTAAATTATCTGGTAAATCAATGGTAGCCATGGTAAGTCAATCATGTTAAACAGTAATTTACTAGGATACTAACACCGAAATTAACAGGCTGACAAAAAAGTTGTTGTCTCTACAGTTTATCGGTTTTGCAATTGATTGAAATCTTCAGACCGCGCATAGTGTTGTGGTGTCTATTCAGTAAAATCATCTGTGAAGATGAGGACGAAATATGTTTGAAAAAATACGCAGTGATATGAATCCGCATCAGGCCTACCGTATCAAAAAATTACAACGTCAATTAGACATGGCTGAATCTTATGAAGAATGGAAGTCTTTTGCATTAAAACTAGATGAAGAAACAGGGGTGCAAGAGTGGAAATTTGACAATAGTTCGCCTTACTTCGATGCAGAGCTCATTTCTTATCGCTACACTTTACTGAAAAGATATCGTCAGCAACATCGAACGCTAGATCTTATTTATTTACTCAAAGAAGGGCTAACCTACGATATTGCAAATATTGGACACCCTATGCTGTTTGCTGCAACTCATGTGGGAACAAAAAAGTTAATTGAAGATTATATTGAAGAAGTTAGTCAAAGCTTGGCTTTTATTGCTTCAAGTGAATGTATTACTTTCCAACGCAAAGAAAAAATTGAGTTTTTTGAAAATTGTGAAAAAGCATATGGCCAACCAGCCCTTATGTTCTCGGGTGGAGCGACTTTAGGTCTTTTTCATACAGGTGTGTGTAAAGCATTAATTGAACAAGATTTAATGCCTAAAGTGCTCTCTGGCTCAAGTGCTGGGGCAATTATGACGGGCATGCTCGGAACTTCTGCCAGTGAAGATGTTCAAAATTTATTAAATGGAGAACAATTCTTTAGTGATGCTTTTCATTTTAGAAAACTTCGTGAACTCATTAAAGGAAATGGTGGCATTGCCGATGTGCACTATTTGAAAAAGTTCCTTGTTGAAAATCTGGGTGATCTTACGTTTGAAGAGGCTTTCAAAAAATCTGGTTTAAATATTAATGTTGCTGTTGCGCCGTACGATGCAACAGAAAACCCGCGAATCATGAATGCGATTATGACTCCTAATGTTTTGGTATGGAGTGCTGTGTTGGCTTCATGTGCTGTACCTGTGTTATTTCCGCCCGTACGTTTAACCAGCAAACGTTATGACGGTGAACACACACCTTATATGGCAAACACAAAATGGGTGGATGGCAGTGTAAGAAATGATTTTCCGCAAGAAAGAATGGCGCGGCTTTACAATTTAAATTACACCATCGCCAGTCAGGTAAACCCACATATTGTTCCATTTATGCAGAATGATGCAGACCGCTTTCGTAAAGATGTTTTAAGCTGGCCTGAACGTATTTTAAGACGCCAAGGTAAAGTGCTATCGATGGGACTTATGGACTTTACACGTCAAAGACTTGGTTCTATTTCTCCGATTAGAAGGTTACTCGATCATGGCTATGGTGTAATGGGGCAACGTTATTATGGTGATGTGAATATCATTGCTAAATATGGCTTGAGTCACTATACCTATACCTTGCAAAACCCACGTCCACATTTGTTTAAACGCTTACAGAGAGAAGGGGAACGGGCGACTTGGCCAAAAATTTCTTCTATTGAGACTCATGCTCGTATTGGCAAGACGATTCAGCACTGTTTAGAAGTTTTACGTTTTGAAGAAAAGCAACAACAGCCTGAGTCTTATTATGCTGAAGCATGATTTTGCTTCGCATATACAAAACTTAAAAAGCGTGACAAAACCTGTGAGTGCCGCTTTAGGGCGGTATCTATGGACATGCAGCATTAATAACAAAGACTATTGGTTAAAATATCATTTACCTGAAACAGATGTCCAAAGTGAGCAGGATTTCATTCACGAACAATTGTTTTACGAAGAAATTAATCATAAGAGACCTGCGTGGCTTTTACTCCATAAATTAATCGAATTAAGTACTATTCCTCAGATAAACCATTCTTTAGGTAAGGTTTTAATTTTACCTGATACTGATTTGTGGTTTGGTTCGTTGTCTCATGAAACTGATTTGATTGATGTATATCATACGATTTGGTTCGCATTAGATAAGCTCGCAGAACTACATAGATTCGGTTGGATTCATGGGGATATTAAGAAAGAGCATTTTCGAAAGTTTGAGCAAAATCCTTATTTGATTGATTTTGAGAAAGCCCGACTTATATCAAGCTCAGATTCAAGAATGGATGCTACACCACGCTATATGGCTCCAGAGCTGTTTAGAGGCGTGTCTAAGGGTGTACAAAGCGATTTATACGCATTTGGTATAGTTTTATATGAATGGTTAACTCAAACTCGCTTAGAAGCAGGGAGTTACTATGATTGGGCAATATTGCATTGCCAAAATTTAACCATTCGATTGCCCAAACAATTTATGATTTTTTATCCATTGCTTTCGGGTTTATTGCAAAAACAACAAAAAAATAGGTTTGCAAACGTGTTTGAAGCGATGAATTGTTTAAAAGCACATTCAAACTTATAAAAATCATTGATCTAGTATCTGTATACAATTTACACGGTCAGTTTTTTTTAGAAAAAAAACACTTGTCACTGTTAGATCTTATCGCTAATATACACAGCCATCGGGGGCGTGGCGAAATTGGTAGACGCACTGGATTTAGGTTCCAGCGCCGCAAGGTGTAAGAGTTCGAGTCTCTTCGCCCCCACCACTTTAAGTTAAACTTAAAGTTTAATGTAGATGTTAGGTCATCTATGTTTTGGAAGAGGATTGGTGTAATGGTAGCATGACGGTCTCCAAAACCGTTCGTCAAGGTTCGAGTCCTTGATCCTCTGCCACATTTATTTTAAATAAATGTCCCAGATGGGGGCGTGGCGAAATTGGTAGACGCACTGGATTTAGGTTCCAGCGCCGCAAGGTGTAAGAGTTCGAGTCTCTTCGCCCCCACCATTAAAAGAAGCAAGACGATGTTCTTGCTTTTTTTATGATTAAATTATTAGTTGTTTAATCATAGATATAGAGGATTGGTGTAATGGTAGCATGACGGTCTCCAAAACCGTTCGTCAAGGTTCGAGTCCTTGATCCTCTGCCAATGATTTAAAAATGAAGCTCCTCTTTAGGAGTTTTTTTATTGCCTGAATTTTTTAAAACTCAAATTCTTTTATCTCTTTGTTTATATTTTATTCTCCCATTTAATAAGTTATAACCAATTATTCTTCTGCTCACCGATATTTTATCTAATCAGATGTAAGTCGTTGGTTAAGTAGGGAATATACTAAGTTTTTAGTTGCCTTGTTAAGTTATTGTTTTTCTGTTTTTTATTATAATTTATAAAATTTTTTTCATAAAAAGCTTGAATAGAAATTTATTTCATGTATCATGCTCTTAACTAGAAAAAAGTCTTGTTAGTAAATCTTCTTTAAAGTATCGTAGTTTTAGTCATAATCCTTCGTTTTTTAAGATCTTAACTCAATTTGTTATTCTTTTTTCAAAGTTATGTTAGTGTCATTATTAAATGATGCTAAAATATTAGAAATCAGTAGGATATATCATGTCTAATACAGTAAGCGGTACAGTAAAATGGTTTAACGAAACTAAAGGTTTCGGTTTCATTCAACAAGACAACGGTCCAGATGTGTTTGCTCACTTCAAAGAGATCTCTGGTTCAGGTTTCAAAACTTTGCACGAAGGTCAACGT
Source organism: Acinetobacter sp. 1124_18A (assembly GCF_052824995.1). Classification (NCBI taxonomy): domain Bacteria; kingdom Pseudomonadati; phylum Pseudomonadota; class Gammaproteobacteria; order Moraxellales; family Moraxellaceae; genus Acinetobacter; species Acinetobacter sp. 1124_18A. The sequence goes on from NZ_VTDF01000001.1 coordinate 490,070, forward strand.
GTAACGTTTACTGTTACTCAAGGTCAAAAAGGACCAAATGCTGTAAATATTATTCCACAATAATATTTCAGTAAGAAAAAAAGCACTATTTAGTGCTTTTTTTTATTTTAGTCTTTAAAGAAATTCTATTTTCTTTTAAGCAATATAAAAGCCCTCTATAAGAGGGCTTTTGTTTTTATATCTAATCGTTTGTAAGTCTAATAAGTTTCCGTACTCACTTATTGGTTGTTTGTATAAAGCATAGATTTAATGTAAGTGTGAAATATAAATTATCAGGAATAGATATGTGTTAGATTGAAAAATCTTTAGATGATGAAATTTTTATATTTCACGGAATTGTTAATGAACGTTCGACTGTGTTATGCCAGCCAACGAAATGAAAAAAATGAAGATTTATTACAAGATTTACGTGATATCCTGACAGAAGCTAGAAATTTCAACGATTTGAATCAAATTTGTGGTGTGCTCTATTATGCTGATAATGCTTTCTTTCAATGCCTAGAAGGTGAACAAGAGTTAGTAGAGCGATTATTTGAAAAAATTAAAAATGATCAAAGACACTACAATGTTAAATGGCTATGTACATATTCCATCGAGAAGAACTCTTTTCAGCGTTGGTCAATGAAATATGTACAGCGTAATACAAATATTGAATCTTTCTTTTTGAGTATGGGAGAAACTAGTTTTAATCCCATTTGTCTTGATGAGCAAAATTTAAAAATTTTCTTAAATGAATTATTACGTGCTGAGCAAAGTAAAATTAATACAGTTAAGAAAGTTGGTATGGTTAAGCGTGGGGTGAACCCTTTTTAGCTATCACATCAATATGGATGGTCTTGAGTTTAGGAATCATTCTAGTCATCACCAGATAGACAATGACTGAACTTGCGAGCATCCATATCACTTCTAAACTTTGGCTAATCACAAACATTGCCCAGTAAAAAAAACTAAATAAGGCGAGACACAGGCCGCTACCTTTGAAATACCAAGTAATGAATATTCCAAAAAGTGCTGAAGAGAGCAGAAGGTTAGTCGTCTCATTCATTCCAAGGTAGTTAAAGAAAATAATCAGTAAGCATAAAGCTAACATTGATAGTAAATATACAAATATATTTTTTGCAATAAACATTTTCTATATCCTATCTGATGATTAAAAAAAAGATCTTTCCTCTGTTTCCAGAGGAAAGATAGTACATATTAATTTTTTGAGATTCTTTTTCTATTATTAAGAATTTTTATATTAATAAAGATAACGTTACCGTTTCTCCAGATCTCTTCATTAATACTAAGCTTTCTATTTAATAGTAAAGAGTGCCTATGTACTGAAATTAATTATAGGAAAAACAATTGGTTATGTTGTAAGTTTTAGCTTACATGGTTGTGAGAAATTGCCTACAAATGTATAAAAAATAGACAAAATTTACAAAATAAAATTCAGTAAAAAATTATATTTAACAATGATTTATTCCGACTTATTGTTAAGTTGAACTTTACATAAGTAACAAAAAGTAACATGGATTATGTGGGAGTGTGTTTCTAAAAATAAAAAATGATTAGGTTATTAAATGAATATTCAATAAAAGTTATTTTATGAAATTATAAAAATAAGTAATTCTTAATATAAAATATTAATAATTAAAAGTTATATAAATTAATTTTTACATGAGAAAGTAGATGTCCTTATCCAGTTTCGATGATTAAAATGTAGATAGGGTGGGCAACCATACAGAGATGAGTAGTGTTAGCGCCATTATTTTATTAAAAATGTTTATATGCTTTGGTTTTGAAAATAATCGGTTGCTTAACCTGCCAGCTAAGGCCCAGATGTAAAGACAGGGAATTGCGATAATTAAAAAAATAAAGGATAAAATTGAGACATTTAGCCAGATATCTTGCCCTTGCTTTGTGTAAACACTAATCACTGCAAAAGCCATTAGCCATGTTTTAGGATTAACTGCCTGCATAAAAAATCCGGCAAGAAAACCAATTTTCTCTTTTTCATTGTCTTGTTCGGAAGGAATAATAGGGTTGTAGTTATATAATTTCCAAGCCAATGAGGTGAGCCAGATTAAACTAATCAATGTCATTATTTTTTGAATAATTGGGTAAGCCAGAAGAGTTGAACCTAGTCCAATGCCAACGATGAGCACAAGTAGGGCAGCCCCGATGCAAGAACCTAAAATGACAGGAAACGTTTTAGAAATTTTATAACGGCTGCTTAAACTCAAAATTATAAAATTGGTTGGACCAGGAGTAATTGAGGCAACAATAGCAAATAATGAAAATGTAGTGAGGTTTTCCATCTTGTTGACTTAAGTTAATAGGGGCATACAAGATGAAATAATTAAGATTTTTAATCTTGAAGATTTGTGCAGATTTTTCTATAGGCTGCGGGTGTTAAACCATAGCAACGTTTGAACCAGCGACTTAAATGACTTTGGTCTGCAAAACATAAATCGGAAGCAACTTGTGCGGGAGCAATGCTTCTGGCGAGCAAATCGCGTGCTCGCGTAAGTCTGAGTTGAATAAGATATTGATGCGGGGCTAAATGAAATGTTGCTTTAAAAATGCGATGAATATGGTAGCGGTCTAGGCCTATCATGCGGGCGATGTCTTCAAGTCCAATATCTTCAAATAGATGATCATGCAAAATATCTCGAATTTGATATGCGATTCGAGGCGTATGAGCAAAAGATGATTGGTGAGCTTTTTTTAACCATTTCCCTTGTGCAATATAGTGAATAAGCAGGTCTAGACTATTATCTTTCACAATATTCATTTCTTTATAGTGTAAATGTTGAAACGCTTGAGAAGTAATAATAGCGAGCTGCTCATCTGACTTTAGTGGTGCATCAATTACTAACTCGTATTGGTCAGGACTATTATGAAATAAACCTTGGATTCGTTGTTTTAACAAGTCTGGATGTAGGTACAGCATTTGATAGGTAAAGCCATCAGATGCAGGAGCATGTCCATCATGAATTTCTTCGGGTTCAAGCATAAAGACTTGCCCAGCATGACTATTGATTTGTTTTTTTCGACAGTGAAATTGCTGAATGCCAGATTCTGTTACACCGATTAAATAACTTGAATGCCAGTGTGGGTCATAGGCATGGCCAGTAAAATGGGCACGGATGGTTTCAATACCTGTGTTGGTATCTTTTGAAATATCCACCCAATTACCCATAAGAATTTAACCAGAAATTTTTAAGTTTAGCCCTTAGAACGGTACAAAAGAGCTGGGCACAGTTCTAGAAGATTTGTGCAAAATCTTTAAGAAGATCGAATATTCCTCTTTAAAACTGAATGCGACTTCATCTATGTATAAAATTTGCCAAGCAGGATACTAAACCAAATATCAAAGCACTGACTCCAATGATTTGAAAGAAGGTTGATAAACTTGCATTAAAATATAAGACAGAGATACTTCCAATAACAGCAGCAATGATCATTCTGATGGTACCTGCTAAGAGAGGGCCTAATAATCGTTTTGAACTTTGGCCTGCAAAATAAAGTGCCATACCAATACCTATCGCGCCATAAAAAGGCGCAACATGCTGCAAGTAATTTGTTCCAGTCTGAAGAACAGATGGATCATGAGTAAAAAAAACAAGCCAAATGGAAGGAAAAATACTAAAGAAAAGTCCTATTGAGCCAGTAATAAGAAACGTAATGAAAACCCCGATCCATGTTATACGGCGTGCTCTTTGAAATTGTCCAGCTCCGTAATTAATACCAACCATGGTCATGATTGCTGAACCGATACCGAACATAAGCGGAACTTGTATGTAGTCTAATCGGGACGCAATACCGTACCCAGCGATTGCATCAGATCCAAATTGACCAACTAAGGTAGTTATAAGGACAACAGTTAAATTGAGTTGAATTATTCCGATAGCGGATAGTGAACCAATACCAAGAATATCTTTGAAGAACTGAAAATTAATGGGCTTGATCGATAATTTGATAATGCTATGCGTTGTTCGCATGTGTTTAATTAAGCATATGATGGCAAAAATATAATAACTTAATACAGCGAGTCCAGCTCCGGCCACGCCAAATGAAGGAATGAATCCCCAGCCAAAAATGAAAATAGGTGATAGAGGCAAAAGTAGTACTCCACCTAGAAGTGTTATGCGAGCTGGGGTTTTTGTATCACCTGCACCGCGTAAAGCTGCTGATAGTAAGGCTACAGCCCATATGAGAGGTGAACCAATAAAAATAATATTGGAATATTTTAGAGCAGCATTCAAAGCTAAGCCCGTAACCCCCATTAAGTGGTAGATGATGGGCGCCGCGGTGAGCATAACAATACTAAAAACTCCTCCCAAAAGGCCAGCAAGAATTACACCATGCCAGACAAGGGATTGGACATCTTCTGATTGTCCTGCTCCAGAAGCCCGAGCAATTGCTGAGGCTAAACCTCCCCCAAAACCACCATTTGCTAGCATTTGCATGAGCATAAGAATTGGGAACACAACGGCTACACCCGCCATTACGTCAGTTCCCAAAGAACTTACAAAATATGTCTCTAGTAATCCAATTAATGTTTGTACGAGTAGAACAGCTATGGTCGGTAACGCCAGTTTTAGCATTACTTGGGTTATTGGGCCGTTTAAGATGGCATGATTTAAATCGTGTGTACTTAAAGACTGGCGTACTGATTGTTCTTGCATAACAGATTCTCGTTTTATGAATTACTTGCCTACGACTGCAATAGGGTTGTCTTAAAAATTTTGAGGTTGCCAGCCACCATCTAGTGATTTGTAAACTGCTACAGTGGCAAGGGCCGAATCAGTTTGTGCTTGAAATTTTCTATCTGAGAATTGCAAAGTATTAGCTAATATTGGTAAGACAACGAGAGTTTTAGAGGGCATATTTGGGCAGTGTTTTGAACAATTACTGGTTGTGACTATATTAATATTTGGTCACTAAATGTCAATAAGAGATAGGCTGCGTTAAACTGTCATTTTCAAAAACAGCTAAATAAAAAAATATGAATCGGGAAAAGAGTAGTTATCTTCTCCCGACGGAATGAGCTGAGGGTCGTGAGGTGCGAGATCAAATCCTGAGTGCTGCAACAGAGTGTTTTAGCGGCTAGGGTGGTGAGAGAACTACACTTTCTAATTTTGCAAAATCTATAGCTTTTCCTAAGCTAGTGTTTGTAATATTTATAATTTAATCAGTATTTTATTTTGTAGTTAGACATTTATTGAAAAATAAAAAAGTATGATACGAAATGATGTGATTTTTTGATTTTAAAAGAAAGAACTACGTTTCTGAAGTAGTCAAAGTGGTTTGCCTAGTGATCAAATCTTATTTATATCCATTGTTTTTACAATAGAGAATTAATCATCAACACTAATGTACTAAGATTACCTTCTGATCTTGTATTAAGAAGTTTATTGCCTTAATGGGTTTGTGACTTATTGTTAATTTGGTTATTTATTAAAAATTTTACAAGGCTGTGGTTTTAATATGCTTTAGCCCTTATTTTATTTACTGCAATATATTTAATTCCATTATTTTCGTTAAGTTGTGCTGATAATACTAAACAAGACACACATGACCCATGAGTTTTCACGGAGACGATATAAGTAGGATTGGAAAGTATTAAATACTTAAATCTAAATGTTTCTAAGATGAAGAATTAAAGCAATTAATAAACTGGAGAAAACCGAGAAAGAACAAAGAATAAATTTAAAAGACTGAGACCTGTACGTTACAGAACTCAGTCTTTAAAAGCCATTAGATAAAGCCAACTAACTTCGGGGGTAAATCATTCTAAATAGCTTTTTCAATATGAATAATTAGAACTTATAGCCCATTTTTAATCCATATGCGATAGCGTAGTTATCTTTAAATTCTGCAACATAGCTTGCTGTATCAAATTGTGCGCTAGTCTGTAATTTAGCATCACCTAACCAAAAATATTTTACGCCACCTGCAATGAACGTTCGTGGTGTTGGGCTGAATTGAGCCCCCAAGCCGAGATTCCAATAACCTTCTGTTGGGCCTAATGCTGTCACAAGATTACCCGCACCAGAATCCCAACCTATAGAAATGTTCCCTGTCCATTGATCATTTAACTTGCGGCCAATGCCAATGTTTCCTGACCATTGGTCATCACTATAGGCGGCTAGATCAAAGCCACCTGGCTTGCCAACAGATGGCCCTGCGATTTCTGAAGCCACACCGAACGCATAAGGGCGTATTGTGAAATCTTTCCAATTTACCCAGCGCACATTTGCAAATGCAATGGTATCTGCCAAGATGCCTGTTTGGAAATCTAGATTAACAGATTGAGGCGTAGTAATTTTTGTTTGCTCCAAGCCATTATTCATATTAATAAAAGTACCAATATTTTGCCCTAATGTTGCAATAGAGCTTTCATTAATTGTCATTTCATGATCAATTTCAGAGCGATATGTAACAGATGCTTTTAATGCAATTTCTGGAATTTGATATGCAACACCAACCAACCAGCCAACACCGCCAGTTTCTTTAATGTTGAGATTATATCCACCAAAGCTGTTATTACCACCGAATGCTAAGCCACGAAATTGAGCATTACCTTCAATTGTTTGGTAAACGGGACCTGCATAAAAATTAAAATTTTCATTTGGTTGATAGCCAAGCAGCATTGAAATACTTTGGGTTTTTACTTCAACTTCTAGTGACTCTGTACCATTGTGAAATAGACCTAAGCCACCTGCAGCAGCTGATGCTGGGTCAGAGAGCGAATAAGTAACATCTGCGCCAAATGGTCGATCGTAAATTAAACCAAAAGAGAAGTGGTCTGTTGCTTGTAGTTTTAGCGCAGCGCTAGGGAAGTAATAATCATCCCCCATATCGCTAATATTTGTATTTTGTAAACCAATCGCGCTTGGTGGTGTTGCATTTGGTGAATATTCATTGCGCACTTTACCTGAAACATTTGGATCTAATACCGAAATACCTGCTTCAAAGTAATTGCCAGGTTGTAAGAATGCAGAGATAGACTGACCTGAACGATCTAGAGATGCAGCAAATGCCCCTGTCATAGGTAAAGTTACTAAAATAATTGCTGTAGTTAATGTTTTTAATTTCATTTTACATCTTTCCTTGAGGTGAAAATGTGTGTCGGACGTTTTGTGTTTATATTTCATAGAGAGTTCATGCGATCGAAGGTATTACTCGTATAGGCATACATCTAATCCACCGATTGAGCCGTAGCTCCTCATCATTTTGTATGAGCACTAGCACAATAAGATGTGCAATCCCTAGCTAACTCTTGTTTAGGGTTATGAGTTAGCCAGAGAGGTTTGGCTACAGAATCGAATGAACAGCTAGTCTGACGAGACTAAACTCCCATCACTGTTGCCATGATGGTCTGGTGTAACCAGCGCGGAGTTGCCCAAGCTAGAACAGCAATTGCTTTATTGCCAAACCCTGGTACCACGCTCATGCGGCCTGCTTGAAGTGCCTGAATTCCCGCCTGAACTACAGGCTTGGGCTGCATCATGATCATTTTTAAGGCCGGTGTTAGTTTTTGTTTGGCTCCCGCAGCAAATCCTGTATCTGACAGGCCAGGGCATAGTGCTGTAACGACGACGCCATCCTTTTTGAACTCACGATGGAGTGCATCGGAAAACTTGAGTACATAGGCTTTAGCGGCGGAGTACACGGCAAAATTCTTAACGCCTTGATAAGAAAGCAGGCTCGCGACCATCAATATGCTTCCTTTTTTTCTTGCGCGCATGTCTTCACCGAACAGGCGTGTCATTGCTGTCAAGCTGCGGATATCCAAATCGATCATTGCTAATGAATGATCTAGAGTCTCATCCAAGAATGGACCTTGTAGTCCATGGCCTGCGTTGTTGATCAAAACGTCAACTACAATATCTCTTTCACGTAGGCGCTGATGTAATGCAGTAACTGCAGGAATAGAGGAAAGATCCACTTGTTCCACAATGACTTCGATATTGAAGTTCTGTCGTAACTCTGCAGCGATGGATTCAAGCTTAGTCAAGGTACGCGCTACTAAGATTAGCGAGCGACCTTGCTCTGCGTATTGTCTGGCGAACTCGATACCAAAACCGCTTGATGCACCAGTCACAAGGACCCAAGATTTACTTTTATCTGTCATCTCACTTACTCCGGCTTGCTATAACAATTTAAATGACTTTGCATTACTCTTCCTCATTTTGTGTTTTTCAATCTAGATGATTAATTTTTAATAATCATGAGGTTGCCAGCCGCCACCTAGTGATTTGTAAACTGCTACAGCTGCAAGGGCCGAATCAGTTTGTGCTTGAAGTTTTCTATCTGAAAATTGCAAAGCGCTTGAATCTGCTTGTAATACTTCTATTCGACTGTTAATTCCTTTCTGGTAGGCGATTAAAGCGATTCTCTGTGCATGCTTTAATGCATTTTCTCCATCTTGGAGAGCCATTAACTGTTCTTGTCGTTTGGATAAAGTTGATAATGAGTTTTCTACATCTTCCGCTGCATGTAAGACGGCTAATTGGTAGGCTGCAAGCTTTTCGGCTTCTTGTCCCTTAGCTAAGCGGATTTCTGCATTAATTCGACCAAAATCAAATAAGCGCCAACGCAAACCTAATAAGCCCGCAGCTTGATTCGCACCACTTGAAAATAAGTTTCCACTTGCTGTGGTTGTACTACCTATCAAACCGCCTAGAGAGACCTTTGGGTAATATTCTGCAATCGCACTGCCAATTGTCTTTCAGCCATGATGAGATCTGGTCTTCTACGTAACAGATCACGAGGTGTTCCAGTTTCTGTAATCTGAGGAATAACCGGAATTGGTTTTATTTCTGCTAGCTCTGCTCGGTGAGTTCCCGGTACGGTTCCAAGCATGACGTCGAGGGCATTCATGGCAATGTCTAGATTCATTTCAAGAACAGGAATAACAGCTTGAACTTGAGCGACATTCGCTTTGGCTTGTTTGACTTGAAATTCGGAAGCTAATCCTTTGCTGTATAAAAGATTAATGGTTGAAAGAAGTTGTTGTTGGGTTTTTAATTGTTGATGGGCAATGTTTAATCGAGATTGTAAGCCTCGAATATTAATATAGATATTGGCAGTTTGAGCTGCGACCATTAAACGGACGGCTGAGGCTCCTGCGTTTGAAGACTGATAATTTGCAAGAGCAGCTTCACGATCTCTGCGCAGGCCTCCAAAAATATCTAACTCCCAAGTTGCACTTAAATTTGCGTCATAAGAACTACCATGTCGGTCAAAATCTGGCATTGAATTTAAAACTTGCCCCAATGGTGTTTCAACAGATTGGTAAACTTTAGCTGCCTGTGCGCCAACAGTACCGATTGGTTGTAAAGAGGCATTAGCTGCCGATAATCCAGCCTGAGCTTGAGTCACTCGAGTATATGCTTGGGTTAAATCAAGATTTTGTTTTAACGCTAATGTGACATATCGAGTAAGTTGAGGATCGTTAAAACTTTGCCACCATACGACAATATCTGCTTTGCTATTGTCATTTGATGAGTTTAAAGGTGTGCCAAGGTATTGCTCGGGTAGAGATATATTAGGGCGTTTATAATTAGGACCTACGGTACACGCAGTAAGAGTACTTACGATGATGGGTAGGAGAACGATAGATCTAGATAACATATTTCCCCCGAGGCGAGATTTTGAACAATAGTTTAATTGTGACTATAATACAATTTGGTCACTAGTTGTCAATATCATTTCGCAAGAGTTAAACTGCCACTTTCAGATAAAGGTTTAAATTGAAAATATGAGTAAAGAAAAAAGTAGTTATCCTGTTTCGAAGCGAGGACCAGAAGATCATGACGTAAGAGATCAAATCCTGAGTGCCGCTACAGAGCATTTCAGCCGATATGGTTATGAGAAAACTACAGTTTCTGATCTTGCAAAATCTATAGGTTTTTCTAAAGCTTATATTTATAAATTTTTTGAATCTAAACAAGCAATTGGCGAAATGATATGTGCCAATTGTTTACGTGAAATTGAAGATGAAGTTAATACAGCCATTAAAGAAGCTGAATATCCAGCAGAAAAATTAAGGGTGTTATTTAAAGTAATTGTTGAAGCAAGCCTTCGTTTATTTTCTCAAGAGCGTAAGCTTTATGAAATTGCCGCTTCTGCTGCTTCTGAGAAATGGGATGCTACAGTCGCTTATGAAAATCGAATCCTTGAAGTATTACAAAACATTATTCAAGAAGGTCGTCAATCTGGTGATTTTGAAAGAAAAACTCCAATTGATGAAGCAGTTAAGGCTATTTATTTAGTCATGAGACCTTATCTGCACCCACTACTTTTACAACATAGTATTTCATATAACACAGATGCTCCAGTCTTGCTTTCTAGCCTCGTACTGAGAAGTTTATCGCCATAATAGATTTGTGACTATTGACTAAATTGGTCACTTGATTAAAAATGAGTCTCCTGATTAATTTCTTAAGGGGGGCTCAAATATGCTTTATCGTCGCCTTATTCCGTTTACAGCAATATGTATATTTCCTTTTTTCTTGCTCGGTTGTGCTGAAAATACGCAATCTGACCCCCGTACTTCGGCGCCGTTAGTACGAGTCGCAACTGTACAAGACGAAATCACTTCTGATTCAAGAGCATTCACAGGCACGATAGGGGCACGGGTAGAAAGTGATTTGGGTTTTCGTGTCTCTGGCAAAGTCATCAAACGATTTGTGGAAGCAGGCCAGACAGTAAAGCGCGGTCAGTTACTGATGCGTATTGATCCGGTCGATTTAGAACTTGCTGCTAAAGCCCAACAAGAAGCTGTGGGTGCAGCCAGAGCCCGTGCAGAACAAGCAGAGAAAGATGAAGCCCGATATCAGGATTTACGTGGAAGCGGGGCTATATCTGCTTCTGCCTATGATCAGATTAAAGCGGCAGCAGACACAGCGAGAGCACAGCTCAGTTCGACTCAAGCTCAAGCTAGGGTGGCATTAAACGCGAGTCACTATGCCGATTTAATTGCGGATGGTGATGGTACGATTATGGAAACACTGGTCGAACCAGGTCAGGTTGTCAGTGCGGGTCAAACAGTCATTCGCTTGGCTCATTCTGGTCAAAGGGAAGCAATCATTCAGCTTCCAGAGACATTACGTCCTGCAATAGGGGCTATTGGTCAAGCTACACTCTTTGGTAAAGAAAATATAAGTGTCCCCGCTAAACTTAGACAGTTATCAAATACAGCAGATCAACTCACTCGTACTTTTGAGGCACGTTTCGTCTTGGAAGGCGATTTAGCAAATGCTCCTTTAGGTTCAACGGTTACCGTACGTATTGCCAATCAAAATGAGAGTTCACAGCATTTTTTACAAGTGCCAGTCGGTTCCTTACTTGATAAGGGTAAAGGAGCTGGAGTTTGGGTAATTAATGGAAAAACTCAGAAAGTAACGTGGCGTTCTGTTGTTGTTAAACAGCTTGATGATGAATATGCCTATGTCACTGGCAATATTCAAAGTGGAGATCGAATTGTTGCTTTAGGTGCGCATTTGCTTCGAGAAGGTGAATTGGTACGTATTGCATCACAAGCGAGTCATCCTTCAGTTGGAAATGAAGGGGACCACTCATGAGTGAAAAAGGTTTTAACTTATCGGCCCTTGCTGTGCGTGAACGCGGCATTACACTATTTCTAATTTTTTTGATTTCGATTGCTGGCATCGTTGCTTTTTTTAAATTAGGTCGAGCCGAAGATCCAGCTTTTACAGTGAAGGTTATGACCATTGTGACGGCTTGGCCTGGAGCAACTGCTCAAGAGATGCAAGATCAAGTTGCTGAAAAAATCGAAAAACGGATGCAGGAGCTGCGTTGGTATGATCGAACAGAAACCTATACCAGACCTGGCTTAGCTTTTACGACACTGACTTTACTTGATAGTACGCCACCATCACAGGTGCAAGACGAATTCTATCAAGCGAGGAAGAAAGTAAATGATGAGATGAGCAACTTACCTGCTGGTGTTATTGGACCGCTCGTTAATGATGAATATGCAGATGTAACTTTTGCCTTATTTGCTTTAAAAGCAAAAAATGAAGCGCAAAGATTATTAGTACGTGATGCAGAAACAATTCGGCAGCAGTTACTTCATGTGCCAGGCGTAAAGAAAGTCAATATTATTGGTGAGCAATCTGAGCGTATCTATATTGAATTTTCGCATGAGCGTTTGGCAACACTAGGCGTAAATCCGCAAGATGTATTTGCTGCACTGAATAATCAGAATGTGCTTACTCCAGCGGGTTCCATTGAAACCAAAGGCCCTCAAGTTTTTGTCAGATTAGATGGCGCTTTTGACAAGTTACAAAAAATTCGTGACACCCCCATAACGGCTCAAGGTCGCACCTTGAAATTGTCAGATATTGCGACAGTTAAACGCGGTACTGAAGATCCTGCAACATTCATGATTCGTAATGGTGGGGAACCGACCTTACTGTTGGGCGTGGTGATGCGCGAAGGATGGAATGGATTAGATCTTGGTAAATCATTAGAGAAAGAAGTCGGATCGATTAATGAAGATTTACCTCTGGGCATCAGTTTAAACAAAGTGACTGATCAGGCAGTCAATATTAGCTCATCGGTAGATGAGTTCATGATTAAGTTCTTTGTAGCATTGCTTGTGGTTATGTTTGTAAGCTTTATTAGCATGGGATGGCGCGTTGGTGTCGTGGTTGCTATGGCTGTACCACTCACATTGGCGATTGTTTTTGTGGTGATGTTGGCAACGGGTAAAAACTTTGACCGAATTACACTTGGCTCTCTTATTCTTGCTTTAGGGCTTTTAGTTGACGATGCCATTATTGCGATTGAAATGATGGTTGTGAAAATGGAAGAGGGCTTTAGCCGTACAGCAGCTTCCGCCTATGCTTGGAGTCATACGGCAGCACCGATGCTTTCTGGAACATTAGTCACCGCTGTTGGGTTCATGCCAAATGGTTTTGCTCGCTCTTCAGCGGGTGAATATACCAGCAATATGTTTTGGATTGTTGGTATTGCACTTATTGCTTCATGGGTTGTTGCTGTCGTTTTTACACCTTATTTGGGTGTGAAGATGTTGCCTGATTTTAAAAAAATTGAAGGCGGTCATACTGCAATTTATGACACACCACGATATAACCGTTTCCGTCAAATTCTTGCACGTGTGATTGCACGTAAATGGATTGTTGCAGGCAGTGTTATTGGGTTATTTGTTTTAGCCATAGGCGGAATGGCATTGGTGAAAAAACAATTTTTTCCAATCTCTGACCGACCTGAAGTGCTTGTTGAAGTACAGATGCCTTATGGTACATCGATTACGCAAACAAGTGCTGCGACAGCAAAAGTTGAGGCTTGGTTATCTAAGCAACATGAAGCAAAGATTGTCACATCGTATATTGGTCAAGGTGCACCTCGTTTTTATTTTTCGATGGGGCCTGAGTTACCAGATCCAGCCTTTGCCAAGATTGTGGTACGAACTGACAATCAAGAAGAACGTGAAGCCTTAAAACACCGCCTAAGACAAGCCATTTCAAATGGACTTGCGACTGAGGCACAGCTACGTGTAACACAACTTGTGTTTGGACCTTATTCGCCATATCCAGTAGCTTACCGAGTTTCAGGCCCAGATCCAGAAAAATTACGCGTGATTGCAGCTCAGGTTCAGCAAATTATGAATGCTAGCCCAATGATGCGAACTGTAAATACGGACTGGGGAACTCGTGTGCCAGCCCTACATTTCACATTGGAACAAGACCGTCTACAAGCAGTTGGTCTGACATCAAGTTCAGTCGCACAGCAATTACAGTTTTTGTTAACTGGTATTCCGATTACATCTGTGCGTGAAGATATTCGTACAGTGCAAGTTGTTGCCCGTTCAGCAGGTGATATCAGGCTAGACCCTGCAAAAATTGGTGATTTCACACTGACTGGTGCAAATGGACAACGTATTCCTTTAGCACAAATTGGCAAAATTGAAGTTCGCATGGAAGAACCTGTCATTCGTCGTCGAGATCGGGTACCAACGATGACTATTCGTGGAGATATTGCTGAAGGTTTACAACCACCGGATGTATCTACTGCAATTACTAAAGAGCTTCAACCAGTCATTAAAGATTTACCAAAGGGATATCAGATTGTAGAGGCTGGTTCCATTGAAGAGTCTGGCAAAGCCACTAAAGCCATGCTTCCTATTTTTCCAATCATGTTGGCGATGACACTACTCATTATCATTCTTCAAGTGAGATCTATTGCTGCAATGATTATGGTGTTTTTAACCAGCCCGTTGGGATTAATTGGTGTGGTGCCAACACTTCTTTTATTTCAGCAGCCCTTTGGTATTAATGCATTAGTCGGGTTGATTGCATTGTCTGGAATTTTGATGCGTAACACGCTCATCTTAATTGGACAGATTCAGCAAAACAAAGAAGCTGGGCTTGATCCGTTGAATGCAGTGGTTGAGGCCACAGTACAACGCGCCAGACCTGTAATTCTGACAGCTTTAGCAGCTATTTTGGCTTTCATTCCTCTGACTCACTCAGTGTTTTGGGGAACGCTTGCTTACACACTTATTGGCGGAACGCTTGCAGGAACCATTTTGACTTTGGTTTTTCTGCCAGCAATGTATTCGATCTGGTTCAAGATCGGGGCTAAACCAGCAGTTTAATGATCAAATTTTCAAATTTAAAAGGTATTGGAGTTCATATGTCAAACTCAAAAGTGGTTGTAATTACAGGTGTTTCATCTGGCATTGGGCAAGTTACAGCAGAAAAATTTGCTAAACTCGGTCATAAAGTTTTCGGTACAGTCAGAAATAAACTCAAAGCTCAACCTATAGAAGGCGTTGAACTTATTGAGATGGATGTGTCAGATGAAGACTCTGTCCAGCTCGGGATTCATTCTATTATTGATAAAGCTGGGCATATTGATATTTTGGTTAATAATGCTGGAGCAAGCTTAATTGGTGCAGTAGAGGAGACCTCGATAAAAGAAGCAGAGTTTTTATTTAACACCAATGTATTTAGCATTCTTCGTACCACACAAGCAGTATTGCCTTATATGCGCATACAGCATTATGGAAGAATTATAAATATTAGTTCAGTCTTGGGATTCCTACCTTCACCGTATATGGGGCTATATTCGGCAACCAAACATGCAGTTGAGGGACTATCTGAATCTTTAGATCACGAGCTTCGCCAATTTGGAATTCGGGTATCCATTGTTCAGCCTTCTTTTACGAAAACTAATTTAGATAAAAATGCTCCTGTAGCAAGTTCTAAAATTCCTGAATATGACAATGAGCGTGATCTCGCTACTCAAGCCGTATTAAAGCAGATTGATCAGGCTCCTCAGCCCGATAGTGTTGCTGATACAATTGTTACAGCGGCACTCAGTGATTGGCAAATGCGCCGTACCCCATCTGGACAAGCATCTTTGTTAAGCAAGTTGCGTCGATTTATGCCGAGTGGTCCAGTTGATAAAAGTATTCGAAAGACTTTTGGTTTGAAATAAACTTTAAGTTGTTTTTAAAGGATCTAAATAAATTTTTTATTCAGATCCTTTTATAAAATAACCTTACCTGATTATTAAAAAAATAGTCACAAAAAGTAGTGAAGAAAGCAGCCTAAAACCTGAATATACAATAATCTATCTAGTTTCGAGTCCGTTTTGAACTATGTCTTTACTAGGTTGATTTTCTAATAATTCGGATAAATTATTTTCAAGCCAAGTGGTTAAATCAAAGAGTCGTTCAGAGGCTTCTCTCCCAAAATCTGTTAATTGATAATCTACACGAGGCGGTATTTCTGCATAATCTTGACGTAAGATAAAACCATCTTTCTCAAGCGTTTTTAAGGTTTGCGCCAACATCTTTTCACTAATGCCATCAATAATTTTCTTTAACTCATGAAAACGCAAACGTTTATCTCGAAGTGCAACTAAAATCAACACACTCCAGCGGCTAGTGAGTGTTAACAAAATTTTTCGAGAGGGACAATCTGCTGAAAAAACATATCCTTTCATCGCTCATCACCTTAATTACAAAACATTACATTTGTTTCTGAGCTTACTTTAAGGTAAGTACTTACTTTTAGTAAGTTAAGGTACTACGATGATTAAAATATATCAACTAGATCAGATGGAGAACATTATGCGTATTGCAGTTACTGGTGCATCAGGCCAACTAGGCCAACTTGTTATTTCGCAATTACTTGAACGAACTGAGGCAAAAAATATTGTGGCATTGGTGCGCAATCCAGAAAAAGCATCAGAATTAAGTTCAAAAGGGATTGAAGTTCGTGCTTTTGACTATGCTCATAATGCAGATGAACTTTCAATTCAATTGGCAGGTGTCGATAAGCTTTTATTAATTTCATCGAGTGAAATTGGTCAACGAACAGCACAACATCAAAATGTGATTAATGCAGCAAAACTTGCTCACGTAAAATTTATTGTTTATACAAGTTTATTAAAAGCAGATACATCACCGCTTCTATTAGCACAAGAACATGTTGAGACTGAACAATATTTAAAAATATCGGACATCCCATATACATTATTACGTAATAACTGGTACAGCGAAAACTATGCAATGGGGTTGGCACAAGCAGTTGAACAGGGCAAAATTTTCGGGGCCACGCATCACGGTAAAATTGCTTCTGCTTCACGCTTAGATTATGCGACAGCTGCTGCCGTGGTATTAACTCAAGAAGGGCATGAGAATAAAGTCTATGAGTTGGCAGGTGATACAAGTTATACGCTTGATGATGTTGCAAAGTGGGTAACTGAAATCAGCAAAAAAGATGTAACTTACAACGATTTATCGGAAGAGGAATATAAGGCGCTCTTGATACAAGTAGGTTTACCAGAAGGTTTTGCCACTATATTAGCGAACTCAGATGATGGTGTATCTAAAGATGCTTTATATAGTGATAGCAAAGACCTGCACAAACTAATTGGTCGTGCTACTACAAGTATGCAAGAAACTATTAAAGAATTTTTATCTTAAGTTGCTGGTAGAGCGCTTATCAAAAAAACAAAAAAGGCTTAAGTTTTATGATTTAGGCCTTTTTTTGATTTTTAAATTCTGCCCATTCAATAAGTGCTTCCATTGAAGGTCCAAGAGCCAATCCTATTTCACTAAGTTCATATTCAACTTTAGGGGGAACTTGTGGATAAACAGTACGTTTAATAATCCCATCTTGCTCTAATTGTTTAAGTTGCTGAATCAGCATTTTTTGATTAACACCTTCGATAAGCTTTTCTAAAGCAGAGAAACGTAAGGGGTGTTTTGCTGCAAAAAGTTGGCAAATGATGATTATTTTCCATTTTCCTTCAATAACTTTAAGAGCTTCAGATGTGATTTTTGCCCATACCATCCGTTGCTGAGGATCTTCACAATTCCAGTCACGAGCTGCTTTCATACTTACCTTTTAGATATATACTTACTTTTTTGTGTGTACTTCCTATTATCTCAGCTTGTCTTTAAACTTTAAAGTGTTAACTGTATTAAAGTTCTTGAAAAGGTGATTTTATGAAAATAGGTATTATTGGTGTTGGCAATATTGGAAAGACTCTTGCACGTCTTTTAAAAGAAGCAGGTCATACAATATATGTTGCAAACTCTAGAGGTGTGGAAGGCGTAAGAAAAATTGCAGATGAAATAAATGTAGTAGCAGTGGATATATATGGAGCTGTTAATTACTCAGATATCATTATTTTATCTATTCCATTACCTGCAATACTAGAGCTGCCTAAGGACTTATTTAGCTTGGCCTCACCTGAGAAAATAGTTATAGATACCAGCAATTATTATCCTGATTTCCGTGATCCACATATTCAAGAACTCGATCATGGGATGACCGAAAGTGTTTGGGTATCAAAGCAGATTAATCAGCCTGTTGTTAAAGCTTTTAATAATATTTTAGCTTATTCACTTGCAGAGTTAGGTCAAGTTGAAGGAAGTAAAAACAGATTAGCAATAGCTGTAGCTGGAGATAGTGCACCTGCAAAAAATGTTGTTATGAGTCTTGTTAATGACATAGGGTTTGACCCTGTAGATGCAGGGAATTTGGAGAATTCTTGGCGACAACAGCCATCTACTCCAGCATATTGCTGCGATTATGACCAGAACATGATGAAGAAAGGACTCGCTATTGCTCAAAAAGGAGAGGCCCCAAAAAAACGTGATCATTTACCTGAACTCTTCTCAAGCTTAGGGGCTAATCCAACACATCAGGATATTGTACAAATGAACCGAGATTTAAATCCAATAGTCGATTAGTTTTTTAAAATTAATTTTAAAAAAGATATAGGCTTATTTTTTTCTAGTGATTAAATAAGCCTAATTATTGGGATTAATAAAAATTCTCTATTTAATGGGGCTGGTGGCAACTATCTAAGAATTAAAAACTTATTTGTAGTGAAATTTTGAATAAATAAAGATTTTTTAAGAGGACAGATCAGCGCTTTTCGGTTCATGATTCCGTAAATTAAATATACATATTCTTGCGACGAGCCAACTAGTGCAAAGAGCTGATCTTGTTGATCAATACTAATCAGTATTTCATTACTTAAATTTAACAGATCAAAGGGCGATGCATTTTTTTTTGCTTCAACTGATATATTGAAATTCTCGAAAGTTTTCTTGATATCAAGTAGTGAATAATGGAAATTTTTCTGATTTCGTTGAGCTTGCAGGTAAACAGTAATAAGGTCTAAATCTATTTGTTTATCGTATTTTGCAGTAATTGCGGACGCAATAATAAAAGCGATGTTTGAACTATTTGACTCTATTGAGCCTACTTTAAGTTTAGAGATAGAACTCTGGATATTATCAGGTATATGTTGGACTGAAGCTGAGCACATATTTATTGACCTATAGACTGTGGTAGCTTGGGTCGTATTCAGCCCTGCTAATAATGATATAAAAACGATGAGTTTTTTTAATTTAATGGTCATATAAAGGTTTGAACGCCATTTTACTTAGCAAAACTTTAAGTTCCCGTAGCAGTTTTTAATGCCTATTTGTCCAGAGTCGATAGGATTAATAATTAACTCTCGACCAACTAATCCTCCGAGTGCTTCCCCAAGTCCTACATCAATCCGCTGTTGTGTTTCGATATCAGTAAGAATAACTTTCGGTAAGGAAAGCCACCATCCAGGTTGAGCAGTTACCGTATTTTCGAAGCTACCAGAACTAATTTTTTGCCACTGGATAGCTTGCTTTTGTAAGGATAGTGATGTGTCACTAGTAGGAATTGTTCCTGCTGCATCCTGAGCTAGTAAAATTTCATGGAAACCAGATAGAGGATAATCTTTTAATGTGGCATTACTTAGAGTTAAACCTAAAGGTAGATCTAAGATACCTAATAGTCTTAGTGGACCAGTTTTAGCTACTACATTATCCAGCGTTGCTGATGTAGAGCGGTTAAGAATAAGCTGTTTGTTATAATCATTAATATGTGCTTCTGTAGAGATCAATCCATTTTCAATCACTACATTCTTCAGAACAGTATTCGTAAGTGTTAAATTCAAATCACCAGATAAAGAGTTAATTCCTGCTGTGTCATCAGCTAATGTTGTTAAATCTGTATTTGATCCCAATCCAAGCTTGCCTAATATGCCTAATGCCCCAAGGCGAAAGCCAACAATTTCTCGAGTAGAAGCACTGTTCGGCGATTTTATAGCAAACTCGATAAAAGGATTAGTAATAACGGCATCTGATCCTGCATAGCTACCATTTACGGGGAGGACACCTGCTAAACTAATATTTTCAATATCAATGTCACAACCCACTCCTTTAGTCCCACCGCAACCTAACTGTAAACGTTTAATATTGGCATTTAACTCTACTTGAGCTTCCATTCCGAGACGATAAAAACCTACATCTGTATTTGGATTACCATTTTGATTAGCTGCAATATTGGTTAGATTAAATAATGCTTGACCAGTTACACCAGATAAACTTTTGTCATCTAAGCGATTAAGTTCGGCGTTTACAAGGGAACTGACCAACATCAATGGTATTGTAAATAACAAAGCCTGTTTTATACTTCTAAGATTGTTCATATCAGTTCCTTTGCTTAAAGATAATTAGGCTCAAGAGAAAAGTTAAAAATTTACTTTATGAGCCCAGTATCCTTTGCTTCACAGCCTTATTGTTTGAGTGTGATTCTAGGTAATTGTTTTGTTTAAGCATTCTTACTGAACATAAATAGGATTTATCTTCTGGGGAGGATAAAACTACAGTAAAAGCATAATGTGTTCAGTGCACACATTATGCTTATAATATGTGCGCGGTGTCAACATGTCTTCTATACAATCTCAAAAATCAAATTATCATCATGGAAATGTACGTGAAGAATTATTAAATGCAGGACTAGTTCATTTAAAAGATAATGATGCCGAGAGCCTTAGTTTTCGAGAAATGGCGAGACAAATTGGAGTAAGTGCCAATGCGGTATATCGGCATTTCGAAAATAAAGAGAGCTTTTTAGCAGCATTGGCAGCAAAAGGATTTCAGCTCTTGCAAGAGGAGCAAAGCCAAACGTTGCAAGATGCTAATTCTCAGCCAGAGGCGTTAAAATTATTTGGTTTAGCCTATATTAACTTTGCAAAAAATAATCGAAATCTCTTTGCTTTGATGTTTAATCCTGACTTACAAAAGAATGAAGCACTTGAGTTAAAAGAGGCAGTGGGTAATACATATACTCAGTTACATCAATTAACTGCTTCAATATTAGGTGTGGATGAAAATGATGCTCAAGTTGAAGTATTAGCAATGTTGAGTTGTAGCCTTGTACATGGCCTATCTCATCTTTTATTAGAAGGGCGTTTGGCTGAATCAGAAGAAAAAGCGAATAATTTAGTCTTATTAATTATGAATTATGCAACGAGTTTGCTTACTGGAGCTGGCGCGGATAAGCATTAAAATATTAAATACAAATCTAAATTTATTTTTGCCACCTAAAATTTCGGGGAGAAATGCCTTTCCAACGTTTAAAGGCTCTGGAAAATGCTGAAACTTCGGAATAACCCAATTGAATAGCAACTTCTTCAACTGTTAAATTGGTGGTTTTAAGTAAGTCTTCGGCTAAGTCTTTACGAATGTCATCTATAAGCTGTTCATAGGTAACTCCTTCAATTGCGAGATGTCGTTGTAATGTTCTGAGGTTGACCTGAAGATGGGCTGCCATTTCATCAATTCTGGGCATTTGTGAGGGTTGTTGGAGTAAAATATTTCTGACCTTTTGGCTATAGCTGCCTAGAGAACTTCTTCGCGTCCAAAGTTGTTGGCATTCTTCTTCATATCGTGCACGAATAAATGGGTCTGCTTGAGGTAATGGTAAATCAAGCAAACTGCTTTCAAAGATAATACAGCTACGTGGTTGATTAAATTGAATTGGATATCCCGTTAATTCGGGAAATTTATCGGCATACACAGGTGCAGGTAAAGCAATATTAATGCTCATTACAGGAAACTGTATAGGCAAGACATCTCGTTGAATTGATATAACCGTTATAAGATCTCTTTCAACCAGAAAACACGCTAAGTCATCAGGTAATTGACTATGATCAAAAATCAGTAATGTATATATATCTTCCTGAATAACTTCTAAATTGCAAAAAATGGAACTAAGTTGAAAGTATCGCATAGCAAAATGCAAAGCTTCTTTCATTGTCTGACTACTAAGAATGGCAAAACCCCATGCACCAAATGTGGTTGTATGGTGCCTTAGACCTGCTTCTATACTCAAGGGAAGTGTAGGATCTAGTAGTTTAAGTAAGTTTCGAATAACTAAAAATTCTTGTTCTGCTTTTACCTCAAAGTTAGGTTGCGACAAATCATCCAAAGAAATGTGCGTGTTTTTTATACAACTTTCAGGTATTAAACCATGTTGCTGACCTATCATAAGCAATATGCGAATAGCACTGATACTGCGAGGAAAATCCCAATATAATTGTATAGACATGCTTTGTGTGTCATGAAATGTCAAGTTTGGTAGTATAAAGTCATTCTGCTAATGTTCAAAACTTTATATCTTTTCGGATAGGATCAAATCCGATAGGGATATATAAAATGCTAAATAATAAAGACGGCAAGCACGAAAGTTTAACGGCAGCTTTAAAAGCTTTATATGATCAAACTAAAGCAAAAGTTGGTGATGCAGACCTAGAACATATCAGAAATGTTGCCGCTTACTCTCAAGCTATCAAAGCGCGTAGTAATGAGTTGATCCAACAAGGTGGAAAACGTAATGCCATAATGCGTGGCGCGATATTAGGTGCATTGCATACATTACTTGAGTTTTCTGAACTTGGTCATAACATCATGCATGGTAGTTATGATCATTTGCCAAAAGCAGGTTCTTTCCATTCTGAACGTTGGGTTTGGAATTTTATGGTGGATCCTTATGAATGGCGTGTGATGCATCATCAAAATCACCATCCTTTTACTAATATCGTTGGCGTAGACCATGATTTGGGATATTCCTTTTTACGTATTAAACCAGGTCAGCCATGGTATGGTCACCATACTTTGCAACTTCCACTGTTGTGGGTTTTATTATTAACAACACCTAATCTTGTATTTTCTTTATTTACTGGAGCATCAGCCGCTAAAACAGAAGGGCGTAAAGTACTTAGTCGAACCACCATTGAACAAACCTTAAAACTGACAAAAAAATATATTACTCAGCATTTTTGGAAAGATCCTCTTTCGGTCTCTCCTCATCGGATATTGCCGACATTTTTTGGAAATTATCTGAGTACAGTTTTGGGCTATGATTTGACTGTTGCCGTCTTATTTCTGGAACACCATTCACCCAATGTTGAGTTATTTAGTGACCCGGGATTGAGTGAAACAGAAGAAGAGTATTTTCGTCGTCAAATTTTAGCAACAAGTAATTTTACGCCTTATGCCCAACTTGATAATTATTTTAAAACATTGTTGGAAGAGGAAGTTAAATTCGATAATCCACCTGCATTTGGTGTGTTTTATGGCGGATTGGACACGCACTTAGAGCATCATTTATTTCCAGACCTACCATGTAATCGTCAAAGAGAAATCCAGCCCTTTGTTAAAGAAATCTGTTTGCAGCATGGCTTACCTTACAATGTTATGTCTCTTGAAGATGTTGTACCAGATATGATGGTCAATGTGCTCAAATTGGCGAGTCCTGTAGGTGAGCAAGAAAACGGAAATTTTTTAAAACTACTAAAAAATCCTAAGGAATTATTACGTCGAGCCGTATATGGAGCCCAATATAAACTGCCAGATAATATGACATATTTAAATAAACCTCGTTTTTATAATGTGCCTGTTAAGGTTTTAGCTGTGTTTCCGCAAGCAGAGAATCAGGCATTGATGATACGTTTTGAAAAACCCCAAGGATGGGAAAACGTAACTTGGGAAGCTGGTGCATTTATTTCTGTACGGGTTGAAGTCGATGGTGAAAGTCTGGTTCGACAATATAGTTTGTTAAGAGACAGTCACGAGGCTGATCATTGTTTAGAAATTGCCGTCAAACGTGTAGAGGGCGGACGTGCTTCAAATTACATCAATGATCATATTAAGAAAAATTCGCATATGATTTTGGTGGGAGTACCGCAGGCCTCTCCCGATTTTATTCTGAAAGAAGTACCTAAACAGATTGTTTTCCTTGCGGGTGGTGTTGGTATTACGCCAATTTTGAGTATGTTACGTAAGGCACGACGTGAAGCTCCACATAGTCAAGTTAGGTTACTTTATTTTAACCGTAATGAGAGATCTATTATTTTTGAACATGAATTACGTGAAGTTGCCAACTTATCTGGTTTTGATGTGCATTTTATATGTGATGAGATAGACCCTAATTATCCGATTTCAGAGCAGATGTATCAGGCGAAACTAAGTGCTGAGTTGCTATCTAAAGTTGTTCCCGATATAACAGCGCATGAAGTGTATGTTTGTGCTCCACCAGGATTTATTGCTGCCTCAAAATCTATGTTACTGGATTTAGGATTACCTGAAATACAATTTCATACAGAGAGTTTTACCCCTCCGGTAGTAGAGCACCCAACTGATGGTAAAGATCATGTTATCCACTTTGCTCGGAGTGGTATTGATATTGTAGTTGATGGAGGAACGACGCTATTAGAAGCTGCACGTTTGGCTGGCATTAATATTCCGTCGGGATGTGAAAGAGGGTTATGTCGCGCTTGTGTCTGTAATAAGCTACAAGGCGTTACTACTTTAGATCAATATAAGGCACAACCAGATTTACGTATTACCACCTGTAACAGTTTGCCTCGTTCGGATAAGTTGGTTCTGGATATTTAACATCTTTGAATATGGAGTTATTAATTTTTACTTTAAAGCTTAAGAGTTAATCACCACAACAATAAAAGCCAGCGTATGGCTTGCTACGCTGGTTCCCGATATTATTTAAACGAACTAACCTGAACGCTCAACTAACCAATGACTCATTTCTGGCCAGACTGAAGTAGGGGCTTGGCTTCCAGAAACGACACCCATGTGTCCACCAGGCACGACTTTAAATGTTTTATCTTGGCTGCTAATTAAATCCATGAGAGGTTTAACCGCTTCAGTGGTCACAATAATATCAGTACTACCACCCAGCGCTAACACTGAACATTTAATATCTTTTAAATAGGCTGTAAGTTCACCAAATTTCACTACACCATTCGATAGTTCATTATCAATCCAGAAACGAAGGATGATGTCACGCATGACTCCACCGGGATAAGCCAGCATGTTATCGATAAATGAACTTGCTGTTGCATGGTCAACAATAAATTCTCGGTTATCGAGATTTTTAAAAAGTTCCCAATACGTTTTTAGATTTCCAATTGGATCGGTTAATTTAAAGCCTAGAGTGTTTTGCCATCCATGAATATGAAACGCCTTACTTGGCACATGGTGGCGAATACGAAACGACGTATGTTTGCGAACCCATTGTGCAGGTTTGGTTAAGCTGCCATAGAGTTTGCCCATATAACCAGCTTTATGTGTATCGATAGGGGAAGCTAAAATAATTAGGTTTTTAATATCTTTATCTTTAAATAATGCGGTATAGCAGAGCGAGAGTGCCCCGCCTAAACTCCAGCCATGTAAAGAAAGCTGTTGTTGACCACTGTGCGCGCGGACCTCTTTTAACATTTCAGGCATAAAGACTTTAATGTAGGTGCCGAAATTGTATTTTGCTTGATGTCGGGTGGGCACGCCCCAGTCAATTAGATAGACATCAAACCCTTGCTCCAAAAAGAATTGGACAAAACTACGTGTAGGAAACAAATCATAAATGAGCATGTTTACTGCTAACGGCGGAACAATAACTAATGGTACGCGATGTTTAGGCGCAGAAGTATTCGTCTCATTTCTATAATGTCTTAAGCTAATAATTTCATGCTTATAAATCACATCAAATGGTGTTTTTCCTGACAATGCAATTTGAGGACCTCTAAAAAATAGATCCGATGCATTAATCAGCATGTGAGGTATTTTTTGACCAGCACCTGTCTGAAGAGATTTTTTAATGGACTGTAGCTGTGGAACGTTCTGTCGAACTTTAAGCAATAAACTCATTGAATATAAAACCTATAAAGATGTTGCCCAGAACAATAATGAGCTGGTCTTTTAAGGATATTAAAGGGAATGAGAGCGAAGTTCAGTGACTTAAAAGACAGGATTTTTTGCTTAAGGTATCAAGGAGTAATTATTTTTAATTAACAATATTTAATTTTAAGTGGTTGAAATTAAATAATTAAATTAATTGTATGGTGTGATTTTGTATAAAATATTTAAAAATTTAAGTTTTTCTTAAGAATCGTGAAAATTGATTGCTAGGGTAATTTTGTAAAGTTTATTTGTGTTTTTTTTACATATTAAAAAATAAAATATAATTATTTTACAATCCGTTAGGAATGTAATTAGAAAGTAGTATATATGGAATTTGTTTTTAATGGTTTTTATACACTAATTTCGGCGGTCATCGTTCTATTATTGGGCCGCTTTCTTGTTAATCGAATTGATTTTTTAAAACGCTACAATATTCCTGAACCTGTAGCAGGTGGTTTAGTTGCTGCGGTCGTCTCGCTACTTGTCCATACCATATGGGGATATAGCATTGTTTTTAGTAGCGAATTACAAACCAGCTTTATGCTCGTATTCTTTGCTTCTATTGGTTTAAGTGCCAATTTTATGAAGCTTAAAGAAGGCGGTATGGCTTTGGTTATCTTCTTAGTCTGTGTAGCGTCTTTCATCGTGGTGCAAAATGCGGTAGGCATGAGTCTTGCGACGTTGCTTGGTCTTGACCCCCTCATTGGCTTAATTGCGGGTTCAATTACCTTAACAGGTGGTCACGGTACAGCCGGAGCTTGGGGTGAAATTTTAGAAACTCAGCATGGTATTCAGGGTGCTCTAGCTTTAGGAATGGCGAGTGCGACTTTTGGTTTAATTATTGGTGGTGTGATTGGTGGCCCGTTAGCCAAATTGCTTATCAATCGTTATAGCCTTGCTCAACCCAAAACTAATGCTGAAATCCAACAGCGTGATGGTCATGTTGAACAAAATTCGGATGACCTTGCACCGTTTGAAAACCCTCATCAAGTTCGTTTAATTACTGCTGACAATGCAATTACTACATTGGGTATGTTCGCAGCGTGTTTGGCATTTGCTGAATTTATGACAGGCTTTAGTAAAGGTACTTGGTTTGAGTTACCAACCTTTGTTTGGGCGCTGGGTGGCGGTGTAATTTTAAGAAACATCTTAGAAAGCGTCTTAAAAATTGATATTTTTGACCGTGCGATTGATGTTTTTGGTAATGCATCATTATCACTTTATTTAGCAATGGCATTGCTTTCATTAAAGCTTTGGCAACTTGCAGATTTGGCTGGGCCGCTTGTGGTAATTTTGGGTGCTCAAACTATTACGATGGCGTTATATGCAGCCTTTGTGACCTTCCGTGTGATGGGTAAAAACTATGATGCAGCAGTGTTGTCAGCAGGGCACTGTGGTTTTGGTATGGGTGCAACGCCAACAGCAGTTGCAAATATGCAGGCCATTACGAACATGTATGGACCATCGCATAAGGCATTTTTAATTGTTCCGCTTTGTGGCGCATTCTTTGTCGATTTAATTAATGCAACGGTTATTCAGCTGATGTTGAAATTTGTTGTTTAATCAAAAAAAGCCCGTCAGGGCTTTTTTTATGGATTCTTTTTCTCAAAACTAATAATCGCCCTTAAACATAGTTTCACATAGAATAAATTGCAGATAAATAAAATGAGAAATGTATGAGCGCAGAAGCACATTCAATTAGCTTGGTTGCCCCTGTGGTTTTATTGGCGGCGGCTGTAATTGCAGTTCCTATTTTTAAACGTATTGGTTTAGGTTCGGTATTAGGTTATTTAATTGCAGGTCTGATTATTGGCCCATTCGGTTTTGCTTTTTTCCAAGATTCCACCGCAATTTTACATATTGCCGAGTTGGGAATTGTGATGTACCTATTTCTGATTGGTTTGGAAATGCAGCCGTCACATTTATGGAGCCTTAGACGCGAAATTTTTGGCCTTGGCACACTACAGATCATCATTTGTGCACTGGCTTTGACTGGCGTCGGACTGTTATTTGGCTTTACGTGGCAAGTTGCTTTTATTGGTGCCGCAGGGTTTGTATTAACCTCGACTGCTATTGTGATGCAGTTATTGGGCGATCGCGGTGACTTGACTCAGCCTCGTGGGCAAAAAATTGTAGCCATCTTATTATTTGAAGATTTACTGATTGTACCATTGCTCGCTATTGTTGCTTTTATGGCACCTAATCATGTGGTTGAAAGCACATCTGTACGTTTAGAAAATATAGGCATTGGTTTAATCGCAATTGCAGGTCTTATTGCGGCAGGTTATTGGTTACTTAATCCATTATTTAGACTCTTGGCGGCGGCTAAAGCCCGAGAAGTCATGACTGCCGCTGCCTTATTGGTTGTGTTGGGTGCAGCGTTGCTTATGCAAGTCAGCGGTTTGTCCATGGCGATGGGTGCTTTCCTAGCTGGCGTGCTTTTATCTGAATCAACGTTTAGACATCAAATTGAAGCTGATATTGAACCATTCCGAGGAATCTTGCTGGGCCTGTTTTTCCTTGGGGTTGGCATGTCATTGGATTTATCAGTGGTTGCTCAAAACTGGCAGCTCATTGTCAGTGGTGTAATTGCACTGATGCTTGCCAAAGCTCTCATGATTTATATTGTCGCCCGAATAACGAAAAGCCCTCATACTGAAGCCTTGGACCGTGCCTTACTCATGGCTCAGGGCGGAGAGTTTGCCTTTGTACTTTTCTCTGCTGCATTAAGTGCACAAGTTATTGACGGTACAATTAAATCTAATCTTACCGCTATTGTTGTGCTTTCAATGGTGTTGACTCCAATTGTAGGTATTATTTTTAAACGGTTTACTCAATTTAAAGCGAATGTTTCATTAGAAAACGTCAATATTGCTGAGGGCTTAAGCGGTAGCGTTTTAATGATTGGATTTGGGCGTTTTGGACAGGTCACCAGTCAATTATTATTGGCAAGAGGGGTAGATGTCACCATTATTGATAATAATACGGACATGATTCGAAACGCTGAAAAATTTGGTTTTAAAATTTATTATGGCGATGGCTGCCGCTTAGATATTCTACATGCTTCTGGTGCTGCAACAGCACAAGCGATTGTGGTGTGTGTAGACAGTAAAGAAACAACCAATAGAATTGTGGAACTCGTCACTCATGAATTTCCTTTAGCGAAATTATTAGTCCGTTCATATGACCGCGAGCACTCACTGCATTTAGTCAAACAAAAAGTAGACTTCATGATCCGTGAAACGTTTGAATCTGCGATTAAGTTTGGGGGAGTAATTTTACAAGAACTTGGTGTGGATGAAGATGAAGTAGAAAGAATTACTGAGGAAATTCGAGATCTTGATAATGAGCGCTTTGAAACTGAAATCGCAGCAGATGACGTAAATGCGGGAGTCGGTATGCAATATACACATACGCATCCCCGACCAACAGCACCATTGATTCGACCAAAACGAGAAGGACGGATTTTAAATAAAGAAGATAGCTCAGATAACGATTCTTGATGAGTATAAAGTTCAGTAAAAGCTCTCTTTAGAAGAACTTTTACTGAACAATAAACCTGATGCGCCTGCTAATCAAACCATCTTAACTGAGTGAGATTAGATTTTTAGTCACATTATAAGCCTGACTACAAATGCTCTAAGGCTGTACCTTTCACTGGGTTTCTACGCCAGTAATAAGGTTGCAAAAATCTAAGGAAAAGCTTCCACGGCGTGATCCACGCGATGCGTCGGTTGGCTTTTTTATTTTGAATAATTTGTTTTGCTAAATAAGCACAAACAATTTCTGGCGGATCAATCACAAAGAAAAATAACCGTTTCATCTTTTTCCAGTTTTGGATGTTGCCATTGGTCCAAGAAGAAACTAACAGGTCTGTTGCAACCATGCCTGGGCTTAGTGTGCCAGTTAAAATTGGAGTCGATTTTGTCTCTCTATAAAGTGCTTTACTGAAATAGCTTACGGCTCGTTTTGTGGTTGCATAAGGCGTCATGCCTGCACTCCATTCGCCGTTGCTTCCCCAACCTTCCATATTAAAGATTTGACCATAACCTTGTTTGAGCATGCCTTTTAAAGCGACTTGCGACCCCAACATTGTGCCTAGAATATTAGTTGAAACGGCTGCGTTTAATTCATCAGGTTGAAGGTCGATAAAGTCTTTGGTGGGGTGGCAGCTTCCTGCGTTATTAATCCACACATCGATTTGCCCAAAGCGCTCAATTGCACCATCCCATAGGGTTTGCACATCAGAAATTTGAGTCACATCGCAACATAGGCCAATGAATTTTTCTTTATTGAAGTGAGTTTCTAAATGAGAAAGAGCCTGCCTAAGATGCTCTGGGTTACGTCCAGCAATGACAACAGAACATCCAAGATCTAAAAAAGCATGGGCAAGGGCTAAACCAATACCTTTTGTACTGCCTGTAATGACCACACTGCAAACTTCAGTTTTGGGTAAACTCATTGCACTCTCTATATAAAATCTTTAAAAATAGTTACATGAATGGCTGTAAGTTAATTTTGCTCACTTAATAAGATGAGATAGACAATAGATAAACTTATCATTGAAAGATTCATCACGATAGGGTTATAGGGCAAGATCAGGGTAGAGGGTATTAAAAAACCAATTAAAAGAAGCAGCCCAAGCAAACCCAAAATACTTAAATAGTGAATATATTTATGTGCAGTAAAGAGAAAACATAAACCAAAAATCATTTCGGCGATACCACTCGCATGGCCTGCAAGTTTTGCATGTTCAAGTGATAGTCCTACCCATTGCCATACAAAAATTTCATCAGAATTAAGAAATAGAAATTTGGGAACAAGTCCTTGATAGATCCATAAAAAGGCCAGCACAAGGTTTATAAATTTGAAGATATTAATATTTTTCATGGAGGTACTCTAAAACTTTAAAATGTATATAATTCATATCCGTTATGGTAGAGCAGAAGAGGGACGCCTTGTGCGTGCTGGAGTCTAACCAGTCTGTCAACCCTCTTTTGCTCTGCTACCATTTATTTAAAACCATCAAAATCAGCAATATGCTGCCCTGTAATAAATAAAAAATACAGTTAAATATGCATCTTAAAATAAAATTTTTTTAAATGTTTAGCAGAACTATCATTCAGCTTAATTAATGATTAGTTAAAGTATCTAATTGAATGAAAAACAATAATTATTTAACCAATTTCTAGCCAATATCACATTGACACTCTAAACCCTGCCGATTATCCTTTGCCTGCTGGCCTACATCGCCAGCCGGCTTTGACAGGCTGTTTTTCATCTAGGGCACCAAGAAAGTAATTTTTTGGTGACGAACTCGTTCGTCCTGCCTTCGTAGCGGTAGGACGGAGGTGGGACGCCTTGTGCGTGCCGGTTCCTAGATGACTGGTCTGTCAACCCGCCTTCGTTCTGCCACCATAATTATTTGACAGTAATTCGGTAGAACTTCTATTTCATCTAGGAGTCCGCCATGCGTACTAATTTTTCTTATTTATTGGCCTTTGCCAAACTCTCTTTATTCATACCGCTCAACTGGTCTTTAAAACGGTTTAAACATTTATAGGTTTAACCTTTAGATCATTACGACTAAAAAATCATATCAACAATAAAGCTTGAGATAGGTTAGCGCATCCTTTTTGCGCAGCTTTCGAATGCCTGTTTTTAGCACTCATTTTAAGAGTGAAGGCCTTTCTATCTCTTTTATATACAACAAAAAATTATCTTTGAGCAGAATGTTTATGCCAAATTTAGAAAATTCATTTAGAGCATTAAGAGTGCTCCACGCGGCAAGAGATCTATTTAATCAACATGGTTTTCATAATGTAGGTGTCGACCGAATTATTGCTGAAGCCAGAATTTCAAAATCCACTTTTTATAATGATTTTCACTCTAAAGAAAAGCTCATCGAGATGAGCCTAACTTTTCAAAAAGATGCATTAAAAGACGAGGTATTTTCAATTATCCATTCATATCGTGAACTCATGTTGTTCGATAAGCTCAAGAAAATTTTCTATTTACATGCAGATTTAGAGGGCTTTTACCATTTGCCATTTAAAGCAATTTTTGAAATTGAAAAGCTTTATCCAACCGCCTATAAGGTTGTAATTGACTATCGAAATTGGCTAATTCAAGAAATTTATAAACTACTCTTAACGTTAAAAGTTACGGCCTCAATTGAAGATGCTCACCTGTTTTTATTTGTGGTTGATGGCGCTATGGTTCAGCTTTTAGGAGAAAATCAGATAGATGACCGAGATAGATTATTAAACTATTTTTTAACTATGGTTAATTAAGAATCGGCGAATGAAAAGCTCCTTATTTGAGGAGCTTTTTTTAGATCTGAATTTAAATATCTCATTAAAATAATGCATTGGGCTTGTATTTATTTATGGTGAATTCAAGCTTTTCAAATAAAGATCAGCGCGCTGTGCATGACCAAAGCACCAATCTTCTGCACTATTTTGCACAATCACAAACATGACATCTTGTTCTGGCACATCAAAATTCTGTTTAAGCTGGGTTGTAACATGCAGCATTAAATCTGATTTTTGTTGCGCCGTTCGGGGCTTGCCTGAGGTGATATAAAGCAAGATGAACTTTTCAGTACGTGCAGTTTTAACCCAATAATCAGGGTCAACAAAAACCTGTCCTTGCGGTATTTGTTCAAAAATATGAAAACAATCATTTTTAGGCGTATCGAAATAGTTTTCCATACAAGATTGCACAACTTTAGATATTTGCGCTTTTTCTAAATCGGTATATGAATAGCTGGTTGTAAAACGAATCATGGGCATGACCATATCTCCTCTGGCATATGTTCAAGTGCTGAAATAGCGGTGGGCAGTCCTGCATAAAAAGCAAGATGGGTAGTAACCTCAATAATTTGTTCCTTAGAGATCCCTTGGCTTAGGGCATTTTTGATATGCCATTCGAGCTGTGAATAGCGACCCTGCAAAATAAGCGCCGAGATTGTAATGAAACAGCGTGTTTGAGTATCAAGGATTGGTCTTTGCCAGATATCTGCAAACAAATAATCTTTGCCGAGCTCATAAAGTTTGGGAGCGACAGTTTCTAGATTATTGATATCAATTTTTCTAAACATCTTAAAACTCTGCGTTGGGGGATGTTGTAGCGACTATGGCAGTTTGTTATATTTTTAAAAATCAAAACTTTTTGAACCTATAGTTCAGTTTTTATGAATGATTATGCCAAAGTACCCACGAACCTTGATTTAGATGCCTTACGGGCATTTGTAAAAGGTATAGAGCTAGGCAGTTTTTATTTGGCTGCTCAAAACTTATGTCGTTCTCCGGCTGCGATTAGTGCTCAATTAAAAAAATTAGAGCAGCAGACTGGCTGCCAATTATTAAGAAAAAACGGAAGATTGTTAGAGTTAACACCGAGCGGTGAATTATTATTTAGTCATGCAAAAAGTGTGTTGGCAATGAATGATAGGGTACTTTTACAACTTCATCAGACTCAAGCGACAGGGGTTATTCGCTTTGGGTTACAAGAAGATTTTGCTGAAGGCACGCTCCAACAATTAATTGCTCAGTTCATGTTGCAATATCCTAAAGTGCAGTTTCAAATTCAGGTCGATCGAAATCTTAATTTATTAGAAAAAGTACAAAAACAAGAGCTGGATTTGGCACTCATCTGGCAACAAGATGAAGCCCGTGAAAATTTTTATGAATTGCAGAATGTAGAAACAGAGTGGTTATTTTGTTCACATCCACACATCCAGCAGATTATTGAAACTGGAACTTCGATTCCATTAGTTGTTTTACAGCAGCCTTGTATTCTAAGACAAATGGCAATTCAGGCGCTTGAAGAGAAGGGCTTGGAGTGGCACATTGCCTATGAGTGCAATTCTGTTCAAGCTTTGTGGCCTGCGGTACGTGCAGGCATTGGAATCAGTTTAAGATCATTATTTCAAATACCTTCAGATATCAAGATTTTAAAAAGTGCTGAATTGCCCCAACTTAGATCTTTATCGTTTGGGCTTTATTCCAGTTCAAAATTAGAATCTGGTTATATTGTTCAGCAATTTCAAAAATATATTGAACAGCATCTTCAATAATTTATCTGTCTAAAAAGTTGAATTTAATGAGATAGTCTTTGGTTTAATTTGTATTTTCATTTAACTTGGTAGCAAAGAGATTCTCTATAAATTATTTTGGGTAGCAGTAAAATAATCAAAATTTTCATTTTTCTTCTATCTTTCTTAACTTGAATGTTGATATACCAATGCTATAAGTTAAATTTTTGGAATGATATTTGCGTGTTAGGAGTCATTGTTTTTAGGTAAAACAAGCTCGTTGAAGAATGTAATCAAACTATAAATTTCAGAGTATCACTATGAAGCTTAAAGAATTAGCAGGTTGTGAGGAGTGCGATACAGTCTATCGTAGAGCTCCGCTTGCTTATGGAAAAAGAGCTTATTGTGTTTGCTGTGGCGCAGAACTCTATCGGCACACCAAACCTTTTTCAACGTTGTTAGCTTTGATTTTAACTGCCTTAATTGTATTTATTCTTGCCAATAGCTTTCCCATCGTAAAAATTGAATTACAAGGAAATACTTCCGAGACTACTTTACTGGGGGCAGTCTGGGTGATGTTTCACTTTGATCGGGCATTCGTTGGTGTACTTATTTTAATTACCACTTTTATTGTGCCGCTTTCCTATCTTTTATTGCTTAGCTATGTGCTTGGTACAGTGAGTATCTTGAAAAAGAGGCCAACGTTTTTGGTGATGGCCTTACGCACACTTTTCTTTATGAGAGTGTGGGGAATGGTTGAGGTGTTCTTAATCGGAATTTTGGTCACGCTTGTGAAGTTAATGGGAATGGTCTTGGTGATTCCCGAAATTGCTTTATGGGCATTTGCGATCTTAAGTGTATTGTTGGTCTATATTACTTCCATAAAGGTAAGTGATATATGGAACGAAATTGATAGGTCACTGCCATGAAAACAATAAAAAATGTGACCCAAGCAAAAAGCTCGCAACATGGATCGGTACTTAAGCAATATCCACGCGCTAAAGATCTCTCATTAATTGTGTGTCATTGCTGTGGGGTCGTAAATTCTGCTCAAAATGAAAAAAGACGACGAAATAAAAGCCATCAAGTTTTACGTTGTATTCGGTGTAATAGCGTGCTGCATTCACGTAAACCAGCGAGTTTAAATCGAACCTTTGCTTTGGTAGTTGCTGCAACAATTCTCTATATTCCAGCCAATGTCCTTCCGATGACGGTAACTGACTCACTTTTAGGTAGCCAGCAAGATACGATCATGAGTGGGGTAATTTACTTCTGGCAAAGTGGAGACTATCTGGTTTCAGTCGTTATTTTCATGGCCAGTATTTTTATTCCCATGTTGAAGCTGCTGATTTTGTATTTTTTATTATTTGCTGTATATCTACAGAAATCGGCAGGTTGGAAATTTTTACCGGAGCAATGCGTTAAGTTATATCGAATTGTCGAGTTTATTGGGCGCTGGTCAATGATTGATGTTTTTGTGGTGGCACTTTTAACAGCCCTCATTCAGATTCAATCGCTTGCTACGATTTTAGCTGGGCCGGGTTCGATTGCTTTTGGCGCAGTTGTGGTGTTAACCATGTTCGCATCACTTAGTTTTGACCCACGTATTATTTGGGATAATTTTTATGCATCTCAAAATACAAACAAACCGTCTTCTGTTGCTTCTGAAAAAACAACGATTATTCAGGCAGAACATTCGCCGTTGAATAATGATTCTATTAATCCCAGTCAATAAAAGAACAATGAGTATGTCTGAAAATGAAATAACCACTGGTAACTCAGATCATCGCAATGCAGATGTTGAACTGGATAGCATGAATGATTTACCAGAGCCCCAAGAAAAGAAGAGTCGGTGGAAGCCTTTATTAATTTGGCTTATTCCATTGATCGCGCTTTTAATCGCG
Source organism: Acinetobacter sp. 1124_18A (assembly GCF_052824995.1). Classification (NCBI taxonomy): domain Bacteria; kingdom Pseudomonadati; phylum Pseudomonadota; class Gammaproteobacteria; order Moraxellales; family Moraxellaceae; genus Acinetobacter; species Acinetobacter sp. 1124_18A. The sequence goes on from NZ_VTDF01000001.1 coordinate 525,609, forward strand.
CTGTCATTAGCTGTAAAAGCGCTACTGTCTCATGGCCCTACAATTGATGTGTCTTTTAGAACGGCTGAAGGGTTAGTCGCTGGTAAAACAACAGTTCGCTATAAGCAGGTGGATATTGGTGTAGTACGGCAGATTGATCTTTCAGATGATCGTTCACACGTTATTGCCAGAATTGATTTGCGCAAAGGTGCGAGTAACTTTGCAGCAAAAGATTCACGATTTTGGGTTGTGCGACCACGTATTGGGACGAGTGGAGTTTCAGGAATAGACACCTTATTGTCAGGTTCATATATTGAAGTGGATGGCGGTAAATCAGCAGAAGATAAGTTTGAATTTACTGGATTAGAAGTGCCGCCAGTCATATCTTCAGATGTTCCCGGAAAAGTATTTTTCTTAAATGCAGATGATCTTGGTTCGTTAGATATAGGTTCTCCAATTTATTATCGTCGAATTAATGTAGGGCAAATTACAGCCTATAAATTGTCTGATGACGGTAAAAATGTTGAACTACAAACGTTTATCCGTGCACCGTATGACAAGTTTGTAACCACCGATGCACGTTTTTGGCAGGCGAGTGGGATTGATGTGACCTTAAATGCTTCGGGCTTTAATTTAGATACTCAATCGCTGGCAAGTATTGTCGCGGGTGGTATTGCTTTTGGAATCCCTGAAAGCTCTCGTGCTACTACAGCGGCGAATCATAGTCGTTTTAATCTTTGGGATTCAAAAGGTGATGCATTAAAAGAGCCTGACGGGCAACCTCGTGGTGTGATTATGTATTTTGATCATTCATTACGCGGGCTGACTGTCGGTGCTCCGATTGATTTCATGGGTATTGAAATTGGTAATGTTAAATCAGTAAATGCCGAGTTTTATGACCACTATAAACAGATTCGTATGCGTGTTGAGGCTGTCATCTATCCTTCACGAGTTGAAAATGGTCAAGCACTTAACCCGAACAGTGAAATTTTTAAAGATTTTATTGAACATGGATGGCGGGCTCAAATGCGAACAGGGAACCTTCTTACTGGACAAAACTATATTGCTCTAGACAAGTTCCCTAAAGCCAAACCAGCCACATTACAGATTCTAGGTGATAACCGTGTGGTGATTCCGACAACGCCAACTGAACTGAGTGGCTTACAAGCACAGGTTTCTCAGATTGCAGACAAGTTAACGAAATTCCCGTTAGTTGAAATTGGGCAAGATGTGCGTAAAACGCTTAACAATATGAACACAGCGATTGAGTCTACCGACAAGCTGGTTAAACAGTTAGATGGAAAAGTTGCACCTGGTTTACAAGCAACTTTAGACGATGTTCGTAAAACGGTAAGATCGTCTGAGTCTATTTTGTCGAGCGATGCGCCGTTGCAACAAGACGTACGCAAAGCATTGCAGCAAATGACACGTGCCGCTGCCTCTTTACAGTTAATGTCAGACTATATTGAACAACACCCTGAATCAATTATTCGTGGTAAGACCCCAGAGGCCGATGATGAAAAATAAAAACAATCGATCTTTTCAACATTCTAAAGCAGCCAAATGGCTGCTTGGGAGTGGCTTGTTTTTAACGGCAGTTGCTATGACAGCATGTTCGAGTTCACCAACGCCAAACTACTATACGCTTACACCTAAAGTCACTCCGGTCACCAGTTCAACTGTGCAGGTGATTGAAGTTTTGCCAGTCGGGATTCCAGATCGATTAGACCGTGCGCCTTTAGTGCTCCAAGACAGTAGTGGTAAATCTACAGTGCTAAACAACGAACGTTGGACATCGACCATGGGTACGCAATTACGCGATACTCTGTCGGCGGGTTTACAACAAAAGCTAGGGGCAATTGACAGTTATAGCAGTGGGCTTGCTGGAAACAATCAACCGTTATATCGAGTTTCTACAGACTTTTCTCATTTTGATATTGTAGATCACAGCAATATTAATATTGCTGTATCTTGGGTGGTGAAGCGTCAAATACCGCCTACTCAATTAGAGTCAGCTAATGCAAAAGTAATCACTAATAGAGGATCTCAGCTGAATTGCAGAATTGCTTTTAAGCAGCCAATTGATCAAAAAGCTAAAAAAATGGAAGCAATTGTGAGTGCGTCAAGTGAGGCGATGACTCAAATTATTAATACGGTTTCTTCTTCAATTGTGGCGCTAGATTCAAACAAAAAATCGGTGATTAGCAATGGGGTTTGTTCGTAAACCAAATCGCTTTGAATTAACCCCTTTATTTGTGCAAAACAGATAAAGGGGTTTTTCTTTTAATTACCTCGATAGGTTGAATAGCCATAAGGGCTAAGTAGTAGAGGAATATGGTAGTGATTTACGCTTCCATCCACTTTAAAAATAACGGGTACTTCGGCAAAAAAAGTTTGTTGTTTATTCTTTTTGAACCAGTCTTCAGTTTTAAAGGTAACTTTATAAACCCCTTGCTCTAATTTTTTATTTTCTGGATACAGCGCAGTAATACGACCATTTGAATCGGTCACTTGCTGGTTGAGTTTAACCCACTGGTTATTGGTGTTTTTTTCTAAAACGACTTCAACCTGAGAAGAGGGCAACCCCGTTTCTAGATTTAACACATGCACACTTAGCGGATTAGTTTGTGCAAACGTAGCCGAAGCAATAAATAGCGAAGATAAAGCAATAAATGATTTAGGCATGATGAAGTTCCTTATGAATGAAAAACGGTTTCAATGGCTTTGCTTGCACATTGATTGTCATTTTGTGCGCCGCCAGCACCTGCAACCCCAATCGCTCCGATCACTTGGTTCTCAAAACGAACAGGTACGCCGCCTCCTAACAACAATAAATTTGCCAGTGTGGTTAAATTTTTTGCATCGGGGTTTTGGTTACTGTTTTGGCTTAAAACCAAGGTCGATGTTTTGGTAGATAGTGCCGTATAGGCTTTTTTCTCGGCAGCCATTAAATTATGCGGACCAACCAGCTCATGCCGTTCGGCAGTTAAAGGGTTACCACCACGGTCAACAACAACGACCGCAATGTTTTGATTTAATTTTTTGCATGCCTCTTTAGCACTGTCCGCTAATAGGTGTGCAGTTTTAAGATCTAATGAATAGACTTGATTCAAAGCAGGGGGCTGTGCAAAAGTACTATTACCCAATAGCACGGCTGTTAGCATCAGCCAGTTCAATTTGTTCATGATGATTGCCTCTATGTCGCTTTGAAAATCTTAAACAAATTGAATAATTCCAAGCATGACAATCACATTACAAAGTTGTCATCTTTCAAATGAGTCTCTACAAAATGCGTATCCTTATTATTGAAGACGAGATCAAAATCGCCACTTATTTGGTCAAAGGATTAAAAGAATCTGGATATCAAGCAGAGTGCATTCATTTAGGACTTCAAGGTTTGGAAATGCTAAAGAGAGATCAATATGACTTGCTTATTCTTGATGTGATGTTGCCAGACATAGACGGCTGGAGCGTATTACAAGTATTACGTCAGTTCTCAAAAATTCCGGTTATTTTCTTAACAGCAAAAGATCAGGTGATAGATAGAGTCAAAGGTTTGGAGTTGGGTGCAGATGATTACTTGGCTAAACCTTTTTCCTATATTGAGTTGTTAGCCCGTATTAAAAGTCTGTTAAGAAGACAGCAATATCTGCAAGAAAATGAGCTGTCTATCAGTGATTTAAAAATGGATTTGGTCGGACATAAAGTATGGCGTAATGGCAACTTAATTGAGCTGAGCAAAACCGAATTTAATTTATTGCGCTATCTATTGATCAATAAAGAGCAAATCGTGACGCGCAGGCGAATTGGTTCCGAAGTGTGGAATATTAACTTTGATACCGATACTAATTTTATTGATGTGGCAGTACGCCGTTTACGAAGCAAAATTGATGAAGGATATGAATTAAAACTCATTCATACCATCCGTGGTTTGGGTTATAAAATTTCGGTTAGCTTATGAACTTTAAATTTCTGCGTTCTCTGGAAGTCCGTATTACATTACTGGTCACGCTCTGTTCTGCCTTAATTTTATGTTCCGTCGGCTTTATGACCTATTTAGGTATTAACCAGATTTTATTAAAGCAACAAGATAAAGCTTTAGCAGACAGAATTAACCGTTTGGAAATTTTGCTGCAAGATAGCGAAAATGTAGAGCAAATTATTGCGCGGCCAAAGCTGTACCAAAACATGCTCGGCAACCAAGACAATTTGTTTCTGCTTATTAATAAAGACAAAGCTTTAATTAATATTAATCCACTCCATATTCAGTTACCTGAGCTTGCACAGCGCAACAGTCTTCAATTTCAGGACTTAGCCAACAACCCATATCCAACACGAATTGCTTGGAAAAGCATAAAAATTAATGACGAGCCTTATCTGCTCATTGCAGGTAAACAGTGGTCGGAACGCATCAATATTCTTTTACCTTTTCAAGAAAGTCTCTTGATGTATGTGGTAGGAGGCGTGTTTGCAATCTTTGTGCTTTGCATTTTAGCGTGTCACCTAGGTTTAAGGTCGCTACAACAACTTCGCAAGCAAACTCATTCTATTAACGTAAATCAGCTACAAAAACGATTAAACCTCCCAAATTCGCCTTTAGAAGTTGAGCTGCTTTCAAAAGATATAAATCACATGCTTGAGCGTATTGAAAAGGGTTATACACAGCTCAACCGTTTTTCTGAGGATATTGCTCATGAGTTCCGTACGCCTTTAAATAATCTGATTGGGCAAACTGAAATTGCTTTAACTGGCGAACGCTCAGTTGAGCAATATGAAGATTTGCTGGTGTCTCATTTGGATGATTACCACAGATTAAAACGCATGATTGATAGCATGCTTTTTTTAGCAAGAGCCGATCAGAAAATGGTTCTTGTAAACAAACAAGAAATAAACGTCCAAGATGTTATAGATGGGCTATGCCAGATTTTTGAATATCAGGCCGAGGAACAAGAGTGTCATTTTAGTTTCAACTTAGAAGCCCAGAAGTTATTTGCAGATCGAGAGCTATTTCAAAGAGCAGTCTACAATCTCATTTTAAATGCGCTGGTACACGGTGGTGACAAGCGAACTATTTATATTGCCACTAGGCATAAGGTGATTGAGCATACGCAATGGGTGAGCCTGACTGTGGTAACGGGAGGTGTTTCAATTGCTGACCATCAACTTGAGCATCTTTTTGAAAGATTTTACCAATGCCACTCAAGTCGAAGTGATGAGAACCAGACAGGTGGATTAGGGTTATCGATTGTCGCTTCAATTATGGATCTACATCATGGCCTATATCGGGTTTATAACACGCTCGATGGCGTATGTTTTGAACTGAATTTTCCAATTGCAGATGTTCCAAAGAAATACAATTAAATCCTTATTAATGTTCTTTAATTTTTAAAATTCACACTTTGTTCACAACCCTCTGGCGTATGTTTAAACATATGAAATAAATAGAAGAGGGTCGTTATGAAATTATTATTTAAGTCACTTGTCATCAGCAGCAGTCTTGCAGCGGTTAGCTTAACGCTTCCTTTGAGCACCTTTGCCGACACAAATACGAAACCAGTGGCTGTTGAATCTATTGATATTAATAAATACGCAGGTAAGTGGTATGAGATTGCGCATTTACCTATGTTTTTTCAGCGTAATTGTGTAGCCAATACAACTGCAAACTATTCCATTAACGCGGACAAAACCGTTGGTGTTTTAAATAGTTGTACCAACAAAGATGGCAAAATGATTTCATCTGAAGGTGTGGCCTATTCGCAAAATGAGGGCAACAGTAAATTAAAAGTGAGCTTTTTGCCTTCTGGCCTAAGATGGATTCCTTTTACAAAAGGCGATTATTGGGTTTTAAGAGTTGACCAAGATTATCAGGTCGCTTTAGTGGGGGGCCCAAGCCAGAAATATTTATGGATTCTTTCTCGTAGTCCTCAAATTGATGAAGCGACATATCAGTCTTATCTGCAAACCGCAAAAAGCTATGGCTACGATGTTTCTAAACTCGTTAAGACAACACATTCTAAATAGTGACGTTGCTGGTTATGTAGATTCTTATATTTATCTCGTAATCGTGTGAACTTCACATAAAATTCATTGCGCATTTTCTAAATTAGAACCAAAAGAAATGCTTTAGATCAGGAAGAATCAATGTCTAAATTTTTTCTGCGCTGGATCGATAGCTGGTCAGATTCAGAAAATGCGCAAGTGGGTACTTCTGGCGAATATGTCATTGAAAAGAAAATTCAATGGTTAAGAATAATTCCTTTTATTTTATTGCATATCGCTTGTTTAGCTGTGTTTTGGGTGGGCGTATCTTGGTTTGCAGTTGTCTTCATGCTGGGTTTTTACTTTCTTCGCATGTTTGCAATTACTGCTTTTTTTCACCGCTATCTTTCACATAAAACTTTTCAAACATCACGTATTGTCCAGTTCATTTTTATACTGATTGGAACCATGAGTGCACAGCGCGGACCTTTATGGTGGGCAGCACATCACCGTTATCACCATCATTTTACCGACACCGATCAGGACCCGCATTCAGCGAAAGCAGGCTTTTGGTATTCCCATGTAGGCTGGTTTTTAAATGAGCAGAATTTTGCCACTCGAAAAAAAGTCATTAAAGACTGGTTGAAATATCCTGAGCTGATTTGGCTGGACCGATTTAGTTTACCTATTGTGATTTTGACGGCTTTAGCAATTTATGGTTTCGGTTCATGGCTTGCACAACATTTTCCTGAGTTAGGTACTAATGGCTTACAGCTTTTGGTGTGGGGTTTTGTGATTTCCACAGTTCTATTAACGCATGCAACCTTGTGTATTAATTCACTCGCGCATCGTTATGGTTCACGAGAGTTTAATACCCCAGATGATAGCCGTAATAACTTTTTACTTTCTTTAATTACCTTAGGTGAGGGATGGCACAACAACCATCACTTTTACGCGGGTAGTGTGCGTCAAGGTTTTTATTGGTGGCAGATTGATATCACCTTTTATGTGCTCAAACTGATGTCTTTATTTGGTTTGGTGTGGGGGCTAAAGCCAGTACCAGCGAAGGTCTATCAATATAAAAAGATTAAAGATCTACCGATAGAAAAAATTGAAAATGGGGAAGTGTTATGAAAATTGCCATTGTGGGTTCGGGAATATCGGGACTTTATGCTGCATGGAAATTGTCAGAACAACATCAAGTTACCGTATATGAAAAAAACAACTATTTTGGTGGTCATACTGATACTCATGAGCTGGATATAGAGGGCGCTAAAGTTGCGGTAGATAGTGGTTTTATTGTGTTTAATGACTACAACTATCCGTTATTTACCGACATGCTTAAAAATTTGGGAGTTGAAACTCAAAGCAGCGACATGAGTTTTTCGGTGAATAACCTAGTCAGTGGGCTTCAATATAACCCCTCAAAAAAATGGTCGCTCTTTGCCCGTCCGCAGAACTTTCTAAACCGTAAATTTCTACAAATGCTCTCAGATTTGCTGCGTTTTTATGATGATAATAAAAATATTGATGTAACAGATTTTGGCCCTAATTTATCTATTGAAGACTATTTAGACCTACACAAATATAGCCATGAGTTCCGTTATGAGCATCTTTATCCGATGTGCGGGGCATTATGGTCGGCTCCGGTTGAGCAGGTAGGTCAGATTCCATATCGATTTGTCGTGAGCTTTTTTCAGCATCACCGCATGCTACAGCTAAAAGAGCGGCCGCAATGGCAAACGGTTAAACACGGTTCAGCAAGTTATATACATGCTATTCAACAAAACTGTCCATCTATTGAGTGGAAGTTTGCAGAAGTAAAAGGTGTGAGCCGTTCACAAGAAACTGTGTTTATCGAAACGACTGAAGGGCAAGCCGGATATGACTGGGTGATTTTCGCAAGCCATGCGGACGATAGCCTAAGTTTAATTAAAGATGCTTCATCGCTTGAACGAGAAATACTAAGTCAATTTAGCTATCAAGATAATCACATGGTGGTTCACCGTGACACTTCAATTATGCCTAAAAGCCGTTTGCAGTGGGCAAGTTGGCATGTACATGTAACGCCAACATCGCAAGTTCAAAGCAATGAGTCCGACATACATTATGGTTTTACCTACTGGATGAATAATTTGCAGAATTTACCCTGCAATACTCAAGTTTTTTCTACTTTAAATCCGAATATGAAAATTAAAGCCGAAGACATATTGGTTGAACGCCAATATCGTCATCCTGTGTTTGATACAAAAGCGATTCAAACTCAATCTCGTTGGCAAGAAATTAACGGACAAAACAGAACTTCATTTTGTGGAGCGTATTGGGGCTGGGGTTTCCATGAGGATGGTGCCCGCAGTGCAGCACGTGTTGTAGAGCAAATTTTACACTTATAAAAATAGGTAAGGAGCTTTTCAAATGTTATTAAATAAACTTGCTATAGCTCCTACACTTATTCGTCACCGACGCTATAGCCCCAAACAGCATCAATTCACATCGACCTTAAATTACTTATGGTTCGATCCAGATCAATTAAATGAGATTGCAAAAGATTGCTCACTTTGGTCAACCAATCATTGGAATGTCTTAGAACTATCCAAAAATGATTTTTTAAATATGTATCACGGTTCTATAAAGGAAAAAGTAGAAAAAGCGATACTGCAAAATAACAACTTACATATTAGGCCAGACTGGCAAATCAGAGTATTGGCTTTACCCCGTTGTTTGGGTTTTCGGTTTAACTCTGTGGTCTTTTATTTTGTTTTAAATAAAGCCGGAAAACCGCTATTTATTCTTAGTGAAATCACCAATACCCCTTGGAATGAACGAAAAGTTTATATACATGACTGCTCAAAACAACAAAGAAATATGGGTGATTATCAGAGTTTTGATTTTCATTTTGAAAAATCATTTCATGTTTCGCCGTTCATGCCTATGCAGTTGATTTACCGCTGGCGGTTTAGTTTTTCAGATCAGCAAAATGTTATTCACATGCAGCTCTTTGAAGAACAAAAACAAGTGTTTGATGCCACTATGCGGTTTGAACTTGTGCCCATCACATTTCCTTCACAGCAGTATCGATATGCTCTTATGAACAGCCTAGCCCCTTTTAAAATGTTGTTTTCAATATATTTAGAGGCATTTAAGTTATGGCGAAAAAAAGTTCCATTTTATCGTCATCCTAAAAAGATCAAGGTAGATAAGACATGATAAAAACATTTCTTTATGGTGAAGATGACTCACTACCGTTACTGCTCAAGAGTCTTCTCAAACTACGTCATGGACAGATCACTTTTCAGGGCGCGTGGAGTGGTACAGTTGGCGAGGTTTCAGACTTACATGCTGTGATTGAAGTTCGCAATCCTTTGCTGATGGATCTCATTTTAAAAAATGGTGTTTTAGGAGCAGCGGAAGGCTATATCCGTGGTGATTGGAGCAGCGAACAACTTGTAGAGTTGGTTCAGATATTGGCACGTAATCGAGATGTATTAGACCAGTTTAACCAGAATGTTATTGCACAGGCGAGCCAGTTTTTTCTGAAGGGTTGGTATAAAAATAGAAAAAATTCTATAAGCGGGAGCCGTAAAAATATTGCTGAGCACTATGACTTAAGTAATGACTTTTTTAAATTATTTTTAGACCCGTCGTTAATGTATTCGAGTGCTGTTTTTGAAAATGAAAACATGTCACTTGAAGATGCATCTGATTATAAAAAAGAGCTCATCTGTAAAAAGTTAGATTTAAAACCAATGGATCATTTGGTTGAAATTGGAAGCGGTTGGGGCGGTTTTGCAATTTATGCAGCCCAACATTATGGCTGTAGAGTGACCACCATTACCATTTCACAAGCTCAATACGATGAAGCCGTTACTCGTGTAAGTGAAGCTGGGTTGGCACATCGAATTGATGTGCAATTAAAAGACTATCGTTTGCTCGAAGGAAAATTCGATAAGTTGGTTTCAATTGAAATGGTTGAGGCCGTAGGTGCACAATATTTATCAACATATTTTGATCAGTGCAAAGCGCTGTTAAAACCGAAAGGTTTGGCATTTATTCAAGCCATTACCATTGAAGATTTCCGTTATAAAAAAGCATTAAATACAGTCGATTATATTAAGCGTTATATTTTCCCTGGTAGCTTTATTCCTAGCGTGAGTGTATTGACTCAAACCGCCTCTGAAAGTGGTTTAAGGCTAAAGCATTTAAATGACATCGGTTTAAGTTATGCAAAAACAATTCATCACTGGCGAGCACGGTTTTTAATCGCACGAGAGGAAGTATTAGCTCTGGGGTTCGATGAAAACTTCATTCGCATGTGGGATTTCTATTTATGTTATTGCGAGGGTGGTTTTAAAGAAGGTGTGATAAGCAATGTTCACTTGTTGTTTGAAAGTACCAGTTACTAACTCAAACACATCAAGCAAGGAGACTGCTCATGTTTTGGAATTTACTGATTCTAGATTTAATGATCATGTTGCTGAGCTGGCTACTTGCCACAGCAAATGGTCGAGCTGGAATTGTAGATGCCGCATGGAGTTTCTGTCTGGCAGTAAACATTATTGTGTCTTCTTTACTCATTTCAGTTGCTCCAGTTGAAGTGCGACTTTTTGTCGGTATTTTTAGCGGCTTATGGTTTTTAAGATTATTTTGGCACCTGTTAAGACGTTATCAATCTGAACACAAAGAAGATGGTCGTTACGCGAACATGCGCAAGTCAATGGGTAAGTTCCAGCACTTTGGCTTTTTATTATTTTTTATTTTTCAAACCCTTTTGGTGCTTTTGTTCTTTTTTCCGATGTGGACGCTACTCAATGTAGAAGCAATTGAATGGAGTGGTGGATATAAAATCGCTTTAGTGATTGCTGCTGTCATCATGGTGATTGCCTTTATTGGGGAGCAGCTCGCTGATCAGCAGTTATACCGATTTAAATTAAATCCGGAACATCATGGCAAAACGATGGATCAGGGTTTATGGCGTTATTCACGTCACCCAAATTATTTTTTTGAATGGTTACACTGGTTTGCCTATCCAATCATTGGTTTAGCTGCGGGCCAATATTTATTGTGGATTTATCCGTTACTGATGTGGCTATTTTTATACTACGTCACGGGTATTCCATTTAGTGAAAAACAAGCAATTAAAAGCCGCGGCCAAAATTATCTTGATTATCAACAAAAAACATCAATGTTTATTCCGCGAAAACCCAAAAAATAGGTGCGCATATGGATTTTATTGTTCATCAGTCTTTAAAAATTGTTGAAAGTGGTGTGATTCCAGATCATGCAATTCGGGCAGCAATTCGTGCTTTAAGCAAAAAACGCTTAATTCAAGAAGGGCGTTATGACCCTGAGCAAGGGGCACAGCGCTATATGGATCTGCTTAATATACTGAAGAAGAGCGAAATTGCCGTTGAAACGGACAAGGCAAATGAGCAGCACTATGAATTGCCGACTGAGTTTTTTCAGGCAGTGCTTGGAAAAAGACTCAAATACAGTGCTTGCTATTTTCCGACTAAAACAACAACTTTAGATCAAGCAGAGGAGCTCGCACTTCAGCTTTACTGTGAAAGAGCACAACTTAAAAACGGCCAACATATTTTAGAGCTAGGCTGTGGATGGGGTTCTCTAACATTATGGATGGCAGAAAACTATCCGCGCTCACAGATTACTGCTGTTTCAAACTCTGCAACCCAGAAAAAGCATATTCTTGGGCAAGCAAAGTTGAAGGGTTTAAACAATATTGAAGTAGTTACATGTGATGTGAATGTGCTCGAATTAGACCAAGCTCAATTTGATCGGGTTGTATCGGTTGAAATGTTTGAACACGTTCGTAACTATCAACGTCTTTTTGAGAAAATTCAGGGATGGCTGAAGGCAGATGGGCTACTTTGGTGTCATATTTTTTGCCATCGCTTTTTACATTATCCTTTTGAAGTAAAATCAGATTATGATTGGATGTCCAAGTATTTCTTTACTGGCGGTTTAATGCCTGCGACGTCAACTTTTTTGCATTTTCAAGAGCATTTAGAATTGGCTCAACACTGGCAGTGGTCGGGTGAGCATTATATGAGAACTGCAAATGCTTGGCTTGATAATATGGATAATCAAGAAGTTGAATTGAAGCCTCTGTTTAAAAAAATCTATGGAAAAGATGCCAATATTTGGTGGCAACGTTGGCGTATTTTCTTCATGGCTTGTGCTGAGCTGTTTGGTTTTGAGCAAGGACAAGAATGGGTAATTGGTCACTTTTTATTTAGAAAGAGATCATTGTAATTTCTACAGCCTATCCCGGCGATAAAGATATGATAAGAACTCGACATGATGGCAAATCTAGTCATCCATTAGCCAAAATGTTCAATCGATATTATTGGTTGCAGATTGGTCTGATTGCATTATCGATCGTGGTCGGGTTGGCTTGTAGTGCATGGGTCATTAAAGGCTCTTTACTTAAAACCGCTTTAGAGCAGGAAATGGAGCATTACTGGTTACGCATAGAACGTGACCCAAATGCAGATTTACCGGATACGAAAAATTTATATGGATATCGGTGGAATACAGAGATTGCACCTCAACCATTTCGGGGCATGCATTTAGAAAGTGGGGTGCACCGAGTATTCGTTGATGGTAAAGAGCGAATGACAGTCTATGGTGAGCATAATGGTCAACATGTTCTGTTGGTATTTGGCGAGAGCAATGTCAATAAGCTGATCTGGCTATTTGGACTGGCTCCGCTCATGTTTAGTTTGTCTGTGCTATATAGCTTTTTATGGTGGTCAAATCGAAAAGCCAGACGCTATTTTTCCCCAATTACACGCTTGGCAAATGCTTTAGAAAATATCGATTGGGCACATCAAGATACCCAAGCATCTCCTTTTAGAGATATTAATACCAATGGCAACATGGAAGCAGAATATCTCAAGCAAGCCTTGGAAAAATATCATCAAGTTTTAAGTGATTTTATTCGACGCGAAAGGGAATTTACGGGAGATGTGAGCCATGAGCTGCGTACTCCGCTAACCATTTTGAAAGGTAATGTGCAACTTTGTCAGGCGAGATATGGAGATGATAAAGCCTTAGTTCGTCTTCATAATACAATTGAGGATATGCAGTTATTAGTTGATACCTTACTGGCGATTGCACGTAATACAGTAAAAAGCTTACCGTCTGAGAAGAATTTTTTATCTAGAATTGTGAAGGATTTAGTCGAAAGTTTACAAGCAGTGAGTGAGAGTAAGGGAATACATATTCATATTCAACCCGACCTTTCTGAACAGCCGCGCTGGTTATATCCTTCTATGACTAAAATGGTTTTAAGCAATATTTTACGTAATGCATTGAACTATTCTCAAGGCTCACAAATCGACATTATTCAACAAAAAAACAGCCTAATTATTGCTGATAATGGAATTGGAATTTCTCTACCTAATGATGTGAAAGTACAAGAGCTCAGCGACTCTCAGCTTTCTTTAAAAGTTAAAGGCCACGGAATTGGTTTGCAATTGGTGCAAAAGCTTTGCAAACAATTAGGATGGAGAGTGGAGTTGTTTGATCGGCAGTACTATTTAGCTACTCATCCTGAGTTGGACTTAGAACAGGCAACAGGTTTAATTGTTGTGGTCTATTTGAGCTAACTTACAGAACTGTCTAAAGCAATTTTTAAACCGACGCCTGCCACTGTATGTAATAGCTTAGGGTCAAAAGGTTTATCAACCATTTTTCTTAAATTATAGATATGACTACGTAATGCATCACTTTCAGGTTCTTCATCGCCCCATAATTCCATCATCAGTTCTTGTTTGGTCACCACTTTTGGCGACTGACGCATCAAAATTTTTAATAATTTAAATTGAATAGGCGGCAATTCGATATTATTTCCGGCACGAATAACTGTTTGGGTTGCACTATCAAGAATTAAGTCATGAATCTGAATTTTATGGTGAGTGACTTCGCCAGCTGCTCTTTTAATTAATGCACGAATACGCATCACTAGTTCGTTAAAATCAAAGGGTTTAACCAAATAATCATCTGTTCCAGCGGTAAAGCCTTTAAGTTTGTCATCTAAAGTATCTCTTGCTGTCAGCATAAGGACAGGAATATCAACACCTTGTTCGGTGCGCAGCCAGTTGCATAGATCATAACCTGAGCCGTCGGGTAAGTTTATATCGAGCAGCAAAAGATGATAATGCTGCGATTTGAGAAAAGTCCGTGCAGCATCTAAATTACGCGCATGATCGATGATATAACCATGCACTTCAAGAAATTCGCAGACGGTTGCTGCAAGTTCAAAATGGTCCTCAACCATGAGGATAAAATGATTACCCATGAGATTTTATTAAGCCATTAATTTAATAATTGTTGTTTTAATTTAGCATTAAATGGTTCGCTACCAAACCAGATTTTAAAATATTGATTTGCATTCGGATTGTTTAAAGAACCGAGTAGCTTCTGGTTTAATTTGAGTTCCAGTTTTTGATTTTCTTGCTGGTAATACAAACTATATAAATCTCCATTTTTGATGGGTCTATAAAGTTCATTAATATGATTAAGTGGCGATTTTGCATCAAATCCACTAATATTCTTTTTCAAATAATGGGTTGCTGCACGTTTAAAAGCCCACTCAGGAATATCGCGGTTATAGCTAAAGTCCATTTTGATGCTTTGACTCTGCCAATTTTTTAAGCAATCTTCAGCAAAGTAACTGACATTTCCCACTTTCTTACTCGTGACCATCAAAGGTGCTGAACTACATTTTTTCAGTTCAGCCGCGTTAGCTTGAGATACGATCAAGATTCCCAGAAATATTAAGACTCGACTTTTTTGAACGGTAATATCCATTTATAGACTCCTCCAAAGATTGGTAAAGAACGGTAGAGGCCATTCGCCGGATCCCAATAATCTTGCTGGAAAATAATTTTTTGTTGCTCATTAATCTTAATTTGACTCATTCCATAAGAAGCCATAGTTTTTGAGCGGCCTAGCATTTTAAAGTCATAGGTCATGTACCAATGGATGTAGGCTGTATCTTGATGGTGAGTTGCACTAATCAGTTTTACAGTGACATTACTCACTCGGGCATTCATGCCTTCAAAATGTTTGATGAGATCTTTTTTTTGAGAGAACTGCGAGAGTGTATCGTTAATATAAAGCTGATCAGCGTAGAGATTGCCAGCATTGCTTACAAAAGAAGGGGTGCCAAGTGTATTAAATGCGGCAACAAAACGATTACCGATATCTAACGCCTGCTCATCATTTAATGTTATTCCAGTAATTTTTTGTTCAGCTTTGCCATAGTCACTTGAGTAACTAGGCACACTTTTACACGCTGTTAAACCTACCAAGGTAATCAGCCCTAGGGCTGTGGTTATAATTTTCATGTCTATATCCGAGCCAACTTTATAAGATTAAATTAAAGAGCTGGTCGTGAAGTTTGCGTGAATTCTTATGTTTTATGATTTGTGTTAAAAGACAGTTTTTTCTTTTTGAAATACCCTTTATTAGATCTATTTAAGTTAGAAGTTTCTCTGGGCTCCACAAATTTTAGTATTAAGAAAGCAATTTTATTCTAGCTGCGCTTTACTCATAAGAGATATAGATAAGTTTTGAATAAATAGAAGGGCTAAATAATGAAAACAATTGGTTTATTAGGCGGAATGAGTTGGGAGTCCACAGCGCTTTATTATCAACAAATTAATAAAATGGTTCACGGTAAATTAGGAAAATTACATTCTGCTAAAGTAATTATTAATAGTGTTGATTTTGAAGAAATCGCAGCGTTGCAAGCAAAAGGCTTATAGCAAGAAGCAGGCGCATATTTAGCGGAGCAAGCACTAAATTTAGAAAAAGCAGGGGCAGAGTGTATTTTGGTGTGTACTAACACCATGCATAAAATTGCACCGCAGATTGAGGATGCTATTACGGTCCCTTTTATACACATTGCCGATGCGACAGCAAAAGAAATTGTGAGTCAAGACATTCGTAAAGTCGCACTGTTGGGAACAGCTTTCACCATGGAGCAAGATTTTTATAAAGCTCGATTGCAGGATTATGGAATTGACGTGGTTATTCCAAATGAAGCCGACAGAAAGATAGTTCATCGCATTATTTATGAAGAACTTTGTTTAGGTGTAATAAACCCAGATTCAAGACAAAAATACGAGGCTATTGTAGAGGCGCTCATAGCTGAAGGTGCAGAAGGAATTATCTTGGGTTGTACCGAAATTTGTATGTTGATTGGTGAGGTTCAGTTCTCGGTTCCTTTATTTGATACGACTGCCATTCATGCAAAAGAGGCGGTGAGTTTTAGCTTAAACGAAAATAAAAAGTCTAAAAGCGCCAATCTACGCATGACTGCTGGGAATACTGTTTAGCAATATTTGGCATATCCTTTGTCATTAAACGTTAAGCTTGTGTCGTCAAATGTAAAGTGGCCCATATCCTAACTGTTGTAATTTTGGTTATTGCTTTTATAGGCAATCAATAAAAAACCAAAATATGGAATAGGACATGACGTTGACGAAAGCTATACGTTTCTATGGAACAGGAACGCCAGAAGTATTGCGCTATGAAGATGTAGAAGTAGGAGATCCAAAAGCTGGAGAAGTACGCCTACGTCATGTGGCAGTCGGTTTAAATTATGCCGATACATATTTTCGTAATGGAACTTATCAAATTCCAATGCCTAATGGCATGGGCGTAGAGGCTTCTGGTGTAGTCGAAGCATTAGGTGAAGGAGTAACTCACCTCAAAGTAGGTGATCGAGTTACCTATACAGGTTTTTTAAATACGTTAGGTGCATATAGCACCCACCGTCTAATTCCAGCAAATGCTTTAATTAAATTACCCGAAGAAATTTCTTGTGAAACAGCGGCAGCCATGACTATGCGAGGGTTGACCGCTGCTTATCTGATGCGCCGCATTTATGATTTTAAAGCAGGCGATTCAATTTTATTACATGCAGCCGCTGGTGGTGTTGGGCTGATCGTTTCTCAGTGGGCTAAATTACTTGGCTTGACTGTTATCGGGACCACATCTTCAGAAGAAAAAGCTGCCGTAGCAAGAGCTCATGGTTGTGATCATGTCATTAATTATAGCCATGAAAATGTTGCTGAGCGTGTACGCGAGTTAACAGGTGGCGTTGGTGTAAATGTCGTTTTCGATAGTGTTGGTCAAGCCACTTTTATGAGTTCATTAGACTCTCTCAAACGCCGGGGTTTGCTGGTTTGTGTGGGCACTGCTTCGGGTCCAATCCCTGCTTTTGATCCGGTATTACTTGCAGTCAAAGGTTCATTGTTTGTGACTCGTCCAGCTTTGGCCGATTACATTGCAGATCCTGCCGAGAAAAAAGAACTGGCAAATGAATTATTTGATCACGTTCGACATGGACGAATCAAAATTGAAATTAATCAGCGCTATGAGCTAAAGGATGCCGTGCAAGCTCATCGTGATTTAGAAGCACGCAAAACAATAGGTTCATCAATTTTTGTAATTTGAAGGGATTTCTTATGCAAATTGAACAGTTAACTTGCAATATTGGCGCAGAGCTCAGTGGCGTCAAACTCGCTGATGCGATTTATGATGATGGATTATTTGCTGAAATTCGCACACAACTACTTAAACACCGTGTGTTGTTCTTGCGAGATCAGCATTTAAGCCGTCAGGATCATGTCGCATTTGCAGAAAAATTTGGACAGTTAGAAGATCATCCTGCGGTAGGTAGCCATCCTGATCATCCGGGTTTGGTGCAGATTTATAAACATCCGGAAAGTCCTGTCGATCGTTATGAAAATGCTTGGCACAGCGATGCAAGCTGGCGCAAGGTTCCGCCAATGGGATGTGTGCTGCACTGCGTTGAATGCCCACCTGTAGGTGGCGATACCATGTGGACCAATATGGTCATGGCCTATGCGTCTTTACCCGAAGATATTAAAAATAAGATTGCTGAATTACGTGCTTATCACAGCATAGAAGCGAGTTTTGGGGCAGCGATGCCACTTGAAAAACGCTTGGACTTAAAAGCAAAGTTCCCTGATGCTGAGCATCCAGTGGTACGTACTCATCCTGAAACGGGCGAGAAAATTTTATACGTCAATGCATTTACCACCCATTTCAGCAACTATCACACCAAAGAGCGCGTCAGATTTGGACAAGATGCTAATCCGGGCGCAGCTGAACTACTGCGTTACTTAATTTCTCAAGCCTATATTCCAGAATTTCAAGTGCGTTGGCGTTGGAAGCCTAACAGCATTGCCATTTGGGATAACCGCAGTACACAACATTATGCAGTCATGGATTATCCACCTTGCCACCGAAAAATGGAGCGGGCCGGCATTATTGGTGACGCAACCTATTAAGTCTATGGGCTAAATAATTTTATCTAATTGAAATTCTAAAAAATATATGGAGATGCACATGCAATTCTTTGACGACTCATTGCACCCGGAAAATATGGAAAAAGTGGTGATCACGGTTGCGCCGTATGGACCCGAATGGATGCCAGAAGACTTTCCCGAAGATATTCCAGTGACCATGGATGAGCAAATACAAAAAGCGGTTGAGTGCTATGAAGCGGGCGCGACAGTGCTGCATTTACATGTCCGTGAGCTTGATGGCAAAGGCTCTAAACGCTTGTCAAAATTTAACGAGCTTATTGCAGGTGTTCGTGAGGCTGTGCCTGACATGATTATTCAGGTGGGTGGTTCGATTTCATTTGCACCAGAAAGTGAAGGTGAAGCGGCTCTATGGTTAAGTGATGACACCCGACATATGTTGGCTGAACTCACACCAAAGCCCGATCAGGTCACGGTGGCAATTAACACCACTCAAATGAATATTATGGAATTGCTCTATCCTGAATATTTAGAAGGGACTTCATTGGCACATCCAGCGACTCAGGCAGCATATGCAGAGATGACTGTGCCAGCAGGGCCTGCATGGGTAACTGAACACATCAAACGTTTATGTAAAAACAATATTCAACCGCACTTTCAGTTAACGGGAATGCATGGTCTTGAGACGCTAGAACGTATGGTGCGTAAAGGCTTGTACATGGGGCCGTTAAACTTAACTTGGATTGGAATTGGTGGCGGTTTTGATGGTCCAAACCCATTTAATTTCTTTAATTTTATTCATCGCGTACCTGATGGATGTACTTTGACATCGGAATCTCTGCTCAAAAATGTCTTGCCTTTTAATACGATGTCGATGGCAATGGGTTTACATGCTCGTGTGGGTAACGAAGACACGATCATTGATCATCACGGACGCCGTTTTTCATCTGTAGAGCAAATTAAGCAAACCGTTCGGATTGCCCATGAATTAGGCCGTGAAATTGCCTCAGGAAAAGAAGCCCGTGAAATTTATCGTATTGGGGTTCAATACAACAGTATTGAAGAAACCCTAATCGCAAATGGTATGGCACCCAACCGTAAAGTAGGGCAAAAGGGCGTTCCGCAGCGTAACTAATGTGACAAGGTCTAACGGAATTTAGACCTCAATTGTAGTGCAGCTTATTCGCTTTAATTTTAAAAGTGTGTTGCTGCACTAGCTAAATAGAAATTATAAAAAATACAAGGAGGTCATATGAATGCACATCAGTATTCAGATCAGATGAGCGATGTTGATACGTCAATCAGTATACCTCGTCGTTATGCATGGCTCGTTTTTGCTTTGACATTTGGTTTGCTCATTTCAGATTACATGTCACGACAAGTCTTAAACGCAGTCTTTCCTTTACTTAAAAATGAGTGGTTGCTCAGCGATAGCCAGCTAGGTTTGCTCAGTGGCATTGTGGCGTTAATGGTAGGTTTATTGACTCTGCCGTTGTCTTTAATGGCAGACCGTTTTGGGCGTGTTAAAAGCTTGGCCATTATGGCGGCTTTATGGAGTTTGGCGACTCTAGGATGTGCACTTGCTGAAAATTATGAGCAAATGTTTATTGCTCGTTTTATGGTTGGTGTGGGTGAAGCTGCTTATGGCAGCGTTGGAATCGCGGTGGTTGTGGCTGTTTTTCCGAGGGAAATGCGTGCAACACTCGCCAGTGCTTTTATGGCGGGCGGCGTATTTGGCTCGTTTTTGGGTGTGGCTTTAGGTGGTGTACTCGCACAGCATTTCGGTTGGCGTTGGGCTTTTGGAGCTATTGCTTTATTTGGTCTCATTTTGGCTTTTCTATATCCAATATTAGTGAAAGAAAACAGAATAAACGCAGCACCTCAAAATAAAATTCGTAGTAAAACCCAGCACATTAAAAGCCCTTTAAAAACTTTATATTCAAGTCGTTCAGTCATTGCCACTTACATTGGTAGTGGTCTGCAATTATTTGTTGGTGGCACAGTGATTGTCTGGATGCCAAGTTATCTCAATCGCTATTACGGCATGAGTACCGACAAGGCAGGCGTGATGGCAGCGGTCATTTTGCTATGTAGTGCAGTAGGCACAATTCTATGCGGCATGTTGTGTGATTATTTGGGTCGTAACTGTCCAGATCGTAAGGTCAGTTTAGCCATTACATACTGCTTACTCGGTTGTGTTCTTTTATTAATTGCTTTTGCTGTGCCGGCGGGACGTAACCAGTTACTTCTCATCTGCCTAGGAATGTTTATTGCTCTAGGAACCAATGGGCCATCTAGTGCCATGGTGGCCAATCTCACACATAATTCAGTTCATGGCTCTGCATTTGCAACACTCACCTTAGCTAACAATTTTCTTGGTTTAGCTCTTGGTCCTTTGGTGGTTGGCAAAGTATCTGATGTGATTGGTTTACACAGCGCATTTCAACTCATGCCATTGGTTAGTATTGCAGCCGCAGCCGTATTTTTTTATGCCAAACGCCATTATCACAAAGATATCGCGCGCTTTGAGCAGCAAGGAATAACTGAGCTTAAAAATCATTCAGGTAACCAAATACAAAAATGCGGGATGAATAATAAATGATGATTCGACAATTACATATTGATGTATTTTTTGACTTTATTTGTCCTTGGTGTGTGATCGGAAAACGTCAGTTACTGATCGCTATAAATAGATTTTATCAGCTTCACCCTAAAGTCAAAGTTATCGTGCACTGGCGAGGTGTTCAGCTCATACCGGACTTAGCAATTGAAGGGGTACCTTTTCAAACGTTTTATTTGAAACGGTTAGGTAGCTTGACAGCAGTTCGGATGAGACAAGAACAAGTCAATAAAGCTGCAAATAAAGTTGGGCTCAAGATCGATTTTGAGCAAATTAAACAAATGCCAAATACGGCCAAAGCTCATCGCTTATTTGATAAAGCTTTAAAAATAGGGACTCCTGAGCAGTGCAATGCGTTGTTAGAGCAACTCTTTGCTGCATATTTTTATGATAGGTTAGACATCGGAAATACCACCACTTTATACAAAATCGCGAAACGTTGTGGCTTCTCACCTGAGCTTATCAAAGATTTACTTATTCTAGATCATCAAGATTTTATCCCTGCAAGTACAGGAGGTAATGGCGTGCCTTATTTTATTTTTGATCGGGCTTCTGCCTTAGTGGGTGCGCAATCAGCAGATGCACTTTATCAAGCGATGCAAGAGGCACTGGTAGCACAAGGAGAGTTGATATGACCAACCGATTTGAAGTGCCTTTTGAAAAAATTCCAAATTCAGGTGAGCGGGCTTTTTTAAAAATTGGAGATAAAACTCTCGCACTATTTAACGTTGCGACTCAATTTTATGCCATTGATGACAGTTGTCCTCATCAGGGGGCATCACTATTTAGTGGACGGTTAGAAGGACGAGTGATTCAGTGCTGTGCCCATGGTCTACGCTTTGATTTAACAAATGGCTGTTTAGTTAATTCTTCTCAGCTCAAAGTTGTAACCTATCCCGTAGACGTGGTCGAGGACAAGGTATTTATTGTGATGGGCTATGGGGGAAATCATGAGTAGTTTAGTTTTGAAAAATTTTTCCCAGCACACAAGAGAATTAGCACCAGGCGTTGTGGTCAGTTCGGTCGTTGCTGCGGCTGCCTGTTTTTTATCAGAGCATTATGGTGCGCCAGTCATGTTATTTGCACTATTACTCGGCATGAGCGTGAATTTTTTAGCAGCTGAAAGTAAATGTAAGGTAGGTATCGAATTTACCGCACGTAGTGTGCTTCGGATGGGCATCGCATTACTCGGCATGCGTATAACTTTGGGGCAAATTACCGCACTAGGTTGGCAGCCTGTTGCGCTAGTCGTTACTCTGGTTATTGTCACAATTGCCGTTTCTGTTATTGCCGCTAAAATCTTAGGTTTCCAAAAACTATTTGGCATGTTAACTGGTGGATCAACGGCAATCTGTGGTGCTTCAGCTGCATTGGCATTATCGGCTGCTTTTCCAAATCATCCGCAAAAAGAAAAAGCGACTTTATTTACCGTGATTGGCGTGTCGGCACTTTCAACCTTTGCAATGATTGTCTATCCGATGATTGCGAAGTGGCTAGAGTTATCGCCACAAGCGGCTGGTGTGTTTCTTGGTGCTACGATTCACGATGTGGCGCAAGTGGTCGGCGCGGGTTATAGCATGTCTACCCAAACGGGTGATACGGCGACTGTAGTTAAACTGATGCGTGTAGCAATGTTACTTCCAGTAATCGTTTGTGCAGCTATGATTACCCGTATGCAAGGTGCAGATTCAACTGGGGAACGACCGCCATTACTGCCTTGGTTTGCGGTTGGCTTTTTAATACTGGCTGGTATTAACAGTACAGGATGGGTGCCAGCGATGGTTCAAAATGGAATTAATGATTTATCACGCTGGTTTTTAGTCATTGCAATTAGTGCTTTAGGAATGAAAACTCAGTTAAAAGAATTAGCATCGGTTGGAATTAAACCGATTCTTTTAATGATCGGTGAAAGCATCTTTTTAGTGGTATTGGTTCTTGGACTTATGCGCTTGTGGTTTTAATTTTAAAAATTAGATTTTTAAGGAAGTTATGGAGTAGCTCTCCAGCTTCCTTATATTTTAAATGACTTCATTTGGCTTCAAATAAAGAGAACTTAATTGAGCAAGGCTTTATTGTGACTACGCCACATATTCGGTGACATACCAAATTGGCTAATGAACCAACGCGTAAAAGAACTCGGCATTGAGTAACCTAAAATATCAGACACTTGAACAAGTGAATAATTTAGATTTTTTAAATAACGAAATACGAGGTCTTTGCGTACTTCATTCATTAAATCACTAAAACTCGTCTGAGCTTCTTCTAATCGACGCTGTAAGGTCCGTACGTGAATACCATGTGTTTGAGCGACTTGATCAATCGTAGCGCGTCCCATTGGCAAAAGAAGATAAATACTTTTACGAATATCAAAAATCATGGTCGATTCATTACTATTCTGCAAAATATCTAAATAACGCTGTGCATGGTTGGCCATCGCCAGATTTGCTTGAGGGTTTGTTGTATCAAGTTCGGCCGCCGTACAAACAATGCCATTAAAGTCACTACCAAACTCGAGCGCGCAGCCAAAAATCCGCCGATGCAAAGTTAAATCACTAGGCGGATTATGAGTGAAGTGTACACTTAACGGCCGCCATTTTTGCCTCATGAGTGCTGCACAAAAACGATGAGTGATCCCTAAAGCAAGTTCCGTCGCTTGGCGACTATACCCGCAAGTTGTGGTTATAACTTCTTCTCGAATAACAACTGTATCGTCAATTTCTTCTATATATATTTCAAGTGAGTTATTGAGTAAATTCCTATAACGAACAATCGTTTGCAGTGCTTCTCTCAAAGTATATTGGTAACTTAATAATAAGCTTAGTTCACCAAAATCCGCGATTTCACGTTGCTCTGCCATATGTAAACCGAAAACATCGCAATTACTCATTTGGGCTGAGTCTTCAAGCAAAGTAATGGCTTTATCTACAGGAATACGTTGTTTAAGATCATTCAATTGAGTTTGGCTAAGCCCAACACGTGATAATAAATGGTAGGGATTTAGATCTAATTGCTGAGCAACTGCCAAATAATTTTTTAAAGAGGCGGTATGCGCAAGAGGCACCATTTTATTATCTCCTGTTCTTAATCAGCCATATTCCTTACAGCTCGTATCTAGTTATAACTAAAATATCCACATTACAAAAGCTTTTATTTAAGAGCCTAATCATGATGTCAAATCAATTTTAAAGCTGTTCCTTTAATTCATTTGTAATTACAAAAACTATTTTAATTAATTTACGAAATTTTAAAAAGATGTGTCGTCAAATGAAAAGTCCGTGACGTCTTATGTACACCATTAACTGAAATGAGCCTTTATTGTGAATGGAGTTTTATAAAAATTCTTAAGCATCCTAGATGGCAAAATTCACAGGCGTTGAAATGGAAAAAATACAAACCAAAGCAACAATTTTAATTATTCCAGGGTTACGCGATCATGTTCCCGAGCATTGGCAAACGATCTTAGAAACAAAGCTAGCAAAGGTTCGCTCCGTATCACCTGTGCAAACCAACAAACTCAATTGTGAAAATAGAGTTGGCGCCATACAAGCACAACTCGAACAAATACAAGGACCTGTCATTTTGGTTGCACACAGCGCAGGCGTGTTGATGACACTCCACTGGGCTGCAAAATATCAAAGACCAATTCATGGTGCTTTACTTGTGGCTCCGCCTGATTTAAACAAAAGCTGGCCTGAAAATTATCCAAGCCCAACTCTACTTCATCAAGAAGGATGGAGTCCTTTACCAGATCAAACACTACCTTTTCCCAGCATTTTGGTTGCAAGCACCAATGACCATTTAGCTCGTTATGAAGCTGTAAGCGAAATGGCAGAAAAGTGGGGGAGTCAACTCGTAAATTTAGGTGAAGTGGGGCATTTAAACCCTGCATCTGGCTTTGGCTATTGGCCTTTAGCTGAACAATTCATTCAACAGTTAGATCAGGTCGAACAACCTGCCTAGTACAAAAAATACCTGCTTATGTAAAGCATTTAAAGCCAATGGATGGCTTTGAGTAATAAGCAATAAATAAGAAAAATCATATTGATAGGGAGATAATATGATGGGTCATTACCTATATTTAAATCAAAGAAATAATCACGTTTTATATATTCAAAAAATAGGCGTTTCATTAAGCCTAATTTTATTTATGTCTAAAGCAAATGCAGCCAGTTTTGATATTGATAAAGATTGGAAGTTCGATACAAAAACGACATTAAGTCTAGGTGCCAGTTGGAGTACACAAGATCCATCCGTTTCATTACTTTATCGGCCTGACGCAAACAAAATAGGGAAACAAGGTGCTAGCATTGATGTGAATGGTGATGATGGGCGTATGAATTTTAGTAAATATGATGCCATTTCACAGATCATTAGAGGCATAACAGAAGTTAAGCTAAATGGAAAACAGCAGGGTGCGGTCATTAGCACTAAATACTGGTATGACCATGCCTATGAGACAGGACAAGGAGACTTTAAACCGTTTAATGATTCAGCATGGCCAAGGCTCGCAAAGTTCAAAGGTATCGATTTATGGAATGCCTATATATGGAAAGATTTTGAACTTAACGATGGACGAACCATAAATTTAAAATTAGGCAAACAGACTTTAAATTGGGGGAAATCTCAGTTTTTTCAAAACGGTTTAAACTCGGTGAGTGCATTTGATTTTGCTGCAATCAACCGACCAGCTGGTGATGCAAAAGAAAGAATCATTCCAACCGAAATGTTTTCATTCGACACAAGCATTAATAAAAATTTGAAAATAGAAGGGTTCTATCAATTTAAATTTAGACCTTCAGTTGTTGATGGTAACGGAACTTTCTTTGAGATTTCAGACTTTGTGCCCGAAAATGCAGGTCCAGTTCTGATTGCTGGAGGTGGAGATAAATTATCAGATACTGCAATTCGTTTACGTACCTATATTCCACGTGCAGAAAGTAGAAAAGCAAAGGACAATGGCCAATATGGTATTGCTTTAAAACAGACATTACCAAGTTTAAATAATGCTGAGTTAGGTATTTACTATGCGAACTACCATAGCCGTAATGCAAACTTTGATGGAACCGCTGTAACGGCATCGGGACCTGAACATTTTAATAGCGCGAGTTATTTTTCTATCTATCCTGAAAATATCAAAATGTTTGGATTAAGTTTGACTGGGAAAGTTGGAACAACAACCGTTTTTAGTGAATTAACCCACAAACCTAATCAACCTTTACAATTAAACGGTACAGACATTGTCTATGCTCAAGTGCTATCGGAAGGAACACCATTTGCGCCGCCGGGAAAAACTGTTGAATTAGGTCAATATATTCAAGGATATGTACGCTTACCTGTAACACAATTTTCGGTTGGGTCAACTGATAGCATATTCAATATTTGGGGTGCAAATTCGATGACATGGTCTACAGAGTTTGCCTTAAACCATATTGCAGATATTGCTAATCATCGGATTGGCCGGACAGGCGCATTTGGCCGTAGTGAGCTTTCAACAGGTACTTATAATCCTGAAACAGGCGACTTTAAATGTACGCCGTATGGTACAGCTCATCTTACTAATACAGAAATAGACAATTTAAATGAACGCTTTTGTAATAAAAAAGGATTTTTTAATGAATGGTCATTTGGCTACCGATTACGTGGAGCATTAAATTATCAAGATATTTTACCCTCTACAGTGATTACGCCAAGTCTTAGTTTTAGACATGATGTTTATGGATATAGCCAAAACTTTCAAGAAGGGCAAATGAGTGTAACTGCGGCGTTATCTATGGCTTATCAGCAAAAATATACAACAGAGATTGCCTATAATAATTTTTTTGGTTCTAATGAATTTAGCACGATAGATGATCGAGATTTTGTATCATTAACATTTAAAGCTAATTTTTAGTTCAATTATTTTATAAAAAATATAGAAAGACTCGTTATAAATGATATTTAGACGTGGAGGATAACTTTTGAAATTTAGATCAAAAATAGATTGGTGGCTTTTATTAATATTTGTTGTTATCACTGCCAATATCCTTATGAAAATTTATGAAGCAAACCATCTTTACTCTTTAGCTTCAAATTTTCCACATCTCATCATTTATAGTTTAATCATTTTTCTTATTTGGCTTCCCATCTTTAATACTTATTATGTAGTAGAAAACAACACCTTAATTATTAAAAGTTTGGTGTTCCGATGGAAAATTAATATTGATGATATTACTAAAATTGAGCCTACTCATAATCCACTTTCATCTCCAGCACTCTCATTAGATCGACTCAAAATTTATTATATGAAAAATGGAGAAATTACTTCAGTGATGATTTCACCAAAAGATAAAGAACGTTTTTTTCAAGCCATAAACAAAAGACTCCATTAAAGTTGCTTGTTTAATTGCAAACATAAATTACGCTATTTCCATGACGACAAAAAATAAATGGAGATAACCCATGGCGACACGTTTTTTACTGCCAATTTTTGGCACTACGGTTTTAATTACATTAGCTGGATGCGCTTCATCCTCTCAATATCCAATTACCGACAGTTATGGGCCAGATCCAAAACTTCCTGAGCCTAAATCAAGCCTATTACCGACGGTTAATATAGCTCCGGCAGAAGGCTGGCCGAGTGGGGTAATGCCAAAACCAGCAGAAGGTTTAAAGGTAAAAGCATTTGCCAAAGGACTTGAACACCCACGCTGGCTTTATGTGTTACCAAATGGCGATGTATTAGTTGCTGAAACGGATGCTCCGCCTAAACCAGAAGACAGCAAAGGAATTAAAGGTAAAATCATGTCTTTTGTGATGAGACGTGCAGGCTCATCTCATCCAAGTGCAAACTGTATTAGTTTACTTCGTGATACCAATGGGGATGGCGTCGCTGACCAGAAAACGGTATTTCTTCAAAACTTAAATTCTCCATTTGGTATGGCATTGGTTGGTAATAACTTATATATCGCCAATACAGATGCACTGGTGCGTTTTCCTTATCAAGAGGGGGAAACTCAAATTACGGCCAGTGGAACCAAAGTGTTGGATTTACCGGGTGGCCTTTTAAATCACCATTGGACCAAAAATGTGATTGCTAACCCAGCTGGTACTAAGCTGTACATTACCGTTGGTTCTAACAGCAACGTTGCTGAAAATGGTTTAGATCAAGAAAAAGGGCGAGCACAAATTACGGAGTTTGACATCGCAAGTGGACAGTCACGCCCATTTGCAACGGGCCTACGTAATCCAAATGGTATGGCTTGGCAACCTCAAAGTGGAAAACTCTGGACGGTGGTTAATGAGCGCGATGAAATTGGTAGTGACCTAGTACCCGATTATATGACATCGGTTCAAGATGGAGCTTTTTATGGCTGGCCTTATAGCTATTATGGTCAACATGTTGATGTACGAGTAAAACCACAAAATCCAGCAATGGTGGCTCGTGCAATTAAACCAGACTATGCATTAGGCAACCATACAGCTTCTTTAGGCCTCACATTTTATGCAGCCGAACTCATGCCACAATTTAGAGGCGGTGCATTGATCGGTCAGCATGGTTCTTGGAACCGTAAACCTCACAGTGGTTATAAAGTCATTTTTGTACCATTTAGAAGTGGTCAGCCCTCTGGTCCACCGCAAGATATCTTGACGGGATTCCTTAGTGATAAAGGTAAAGCGTATGGGCGCCCTGTGGGTGTGGCAATTGATTTCTCAGGTGCTGTGTTAGTTGCAGATGACGTAGGCAATACGATTTGGCGCGTTTCGCCAGTTGCAGAGACAACTTATGAAGCTCCAATGAAATATGCTATTGGAACCCCGCCAGGCACACCATAAAGTGTATTAACGATCATTTATTAGCATGGGCGGCCTTTAGGCTTTATAGAGGCTCGCCCAAATGGCTATTATTTAATTCTTCAGATTAATGGCTTTGATCTGAGAAGTTAAAGTTCTTTCCAATTTATTATTAAATTTTGATAGCATTCGCGTTATACACAATAAGAACTGTATATGAATTATGACAGATCAATTAAGAGCAAAATTTGAGAATTTAGAACTTAACGCAGGTTTAGGGAAAATCAGTGCCTTTATTTCAATGTCACTCAGCTTACTTTGCCTGTTTGGTGCATTATGTTTTTTATTTCCCAGTGTATTAACGACCCCAGAACTCCGTCCTCTTTACGCAAAACACTATAATCTTTTTTATTATGGTCTGATCACTGGCATTGTGATTAGTGCTGGTTTTGGTGCATTCAGTGCAATTGTCCGTCAAAACCGTTATGGATTCTATGGATTGTGTTTTTCACTTGTTGCAGCAGTTTTGGGCTGTGGTGTAATTGAGGCACCCGTTTTACCAAGTGTACCGTTTTATGCAGGTATTGATTATTTTGTCCTGACTCTATTTATTTTGGCGTTTGTTTTTATTCCGCTTGAAGGTTTTTTTGCTAAAAATCCTGAACAAAAAATATTAAGAGTGGGCTGGGTGACCGATATGAAGTATTTCATGGTCAGCCATGTGGGGATTCAATTATTCAGCTTTTTAACTGTCATGCCAATTCAATATTGGATTACACATCTACCTGATAACCCAATTGTGCCTTATGTACAAGCTCAGCCGATTTGGCTGCAATTTATTGAACTATTAATTGTGGTCGACTTTACGGTGTATTGGTTGCACCGCGCTATGCATGAAGTTAACTTCTTATGGCGTTTTCATGCAATTCATCATTCGACTGAATATATGGATTGGTTAGCATCTTCCCGTTTGCATGTCATTGAAGTGCTGATGACTCGCTTTATTGCGACATTACCAATTTTCCTGTTGGGTTTTCATACTTCAGCAGTTTTTGCTTATTTAGTCTTTATTTCATTTCACGCTATTTTTATTCACTCCAATGTCCGTTTTCGTTTTCCCTATTTGCGATGGATTATCGCAACGCCAGAATTCCATCATTGGCATCACTCTTCAGAAAAACCAGCCATTGATAAAAATTACGCTGCTTTTATTCCACTCTATGATGTCATTTTCAAAACGGTCTATATGCCTAAACATTTGGCAAGTGTGTATGGAACAGTAGGTTATAAAATCCCAAATAGTTTTGTAAAACAGTTTACGTGGCCTTTTAAAAAGTATGTAAAACGTTTTTTAAAACCTTGGCGTGATCAGTAAATCTTAAGTGTTAGCTTATAAATGTAGAATGCATAAATAACATGTTTAAGCATTCTTCTTGGCATCTGCCGCTGCAAAATGAGCCATTTGGTCAGCATACGCTTTTTGAAAAGCAGGGCGTGTAGTCGCTCTCTGAACATAGGTGAGACAATGGGGAAACTCTGTTAACCCCTCAAATTTACTCACCAAACGTAATACGTCAGCCATAACAATGTCAGCAATAGAAAATGACTCCGTTAGCCATTCTCGCTCAGCAAGAATTGACTCCATATGTTGGAGTCGAGAGTGAAGAAAGGCATCAAATTGTTTGTGGACGGGAGTATCTGCCTGAGCATTAGAAAATTTTAATAAAGCCCAAGGAAGGCTTGCCATTTCTACTGAATTAAGCGCCGCAAATAACCATTCTATAACTTCATTACGCTGTTTCGGATTTGTAGGTAAAAGCACATCGCTACGTTCACCCAAATAAAATAGGATAGCGCCACTTTCAAAAATTGAAATATCACCATCTGTTAACCAAGGAACTTGTCCAAAAGGTTGATGAGAAAAATGATCATCTCCTCGTTCATAAAAAGATACGCTATTTATTTGATAGGGCATTTTTGCCTCTTCTAATGCCCATCTTATTCTTATATCTCTTACAAAACCTCGTGGTAATTCGGGTACCCAGTCAAAAGTTGTCAAAATGAAATTATTCATAATAAATTTCCTTATATTTTATGATGATAACTAAAAAATCCTTTTGAGAATGTTACTTGTTTTATTTAAACTCATCTTGTGGGTGAATTTTGATATTAAAAATAGTCTAACGAATTTCAATAGGCATCAATGTAGTAATCAGAAGCTAAATTATTTATTTAAGTATCATTTGTTTTAAATTATTTAAGTCAGCTTCATTTGAGGCTGACTTTTTAACACATCATTATTTGCTTTTAATATTTTTAAAAATCATTAGAAGGGCAATCAGAGCAAGGCCAATAATTAAACTCATATAAATATTGGCACTGTTCATAAGTCCGATTTTACTCACAAAATAGCCTGCAAGAATTGCTGGAATACTAAAAGCCAAATAGCTTTCAACAAAAAATGCAGCCATTAACCCTGCGCGTTCTTCGGGTAAAGCGAGAGGCATGACTGTGCGAATTGCACCCATAAAAGCTGTACCAAAACCCACTCCAGTAATAATAGAACCAATAAATAAAACCACGGCACTGGTAAAGTTAATCGCTAAAAATAAAATGGTTGCCCCAATAATGATGGATAAGGTACCCGTGAGCAAAATACGAAAATTAGTAGATTTTCTTAAGGTTAAAATACCTGCCGCACCAGAGAGTGCTAGCGCCATAAACATAATGCCGTTTAGCCAAGCCGAAGATGTCTGAAAAATTTTTGCCAGTAAAGAGGGCATAAGTGATAAGAAAAAACCACTCACCATCCAAAGCGCGATGTTAATAGGGCTAATGCTTAATAGAGCACCTCTTGCTTGATGAGGAATAGCCATGTTGGGTTTTAAAGAAGCGAGAGCACCAGATCTTTTTTGTGCAGTTTCAGGATTAAAAAAACTTAAAATGAGTTGCAATGTAAAGAGAACGAATAAAAGCTCAAAAACGAGCTGCAAAGGCTGTGATGAAAATTGCAAAATAATACAAGTCAGAAAGATGCCAGTGGCCATGCCAACCATTGGAGCAATACTATTAATTAGAGAACCTTGAAGTTTACTGAAATCTAAAATTGCGGCTCCAATTGCAGAAACGGCAAGTCCTGTCGCTATGCCTTGCAGGCCACGCGCAATAAATAACATAGAAACATCTGAGGCAAAAAGGAAAAAGCTCATTGAAATAATTTGAAGAAAAATCGCTGAAATAATGACAGGCCGACGTCCAATATAATCAGATAAAGAACCAATAATGAGTAAAGAGGCAAGTAAGGTAAATGCGTAGGTCGCAAAAATTAAAGTTAAGGTAACAGGCGAAAATTGCCATGCTTGTTGATACAGGCGATATAGAGGAGTGGGAGAGCTTGATGCGGCCATAAAGGTCATGAGCGTGATTGTGTTTAAGGTCAACGCAACTTGTGAATCTAGTCGAAAAATAGATCTAGACCATTTTGAACTTGAATTGTTCATATAAGATGAATAACATAAAAGCTAATATTTAGCTTTTATACATTATTTTTACACTAAAGCAAATCATTAGCTTTAGTGTATTTTGTATATACAAATAATATTTTAATTGTTTTTTATTTAAGTAGAGCTGATTAATGGCAAAAATTGTTACTGGGTTACGTCCTGGTGGTCGTAGTGAAAGAATTCAAACTGCGGTGCATCAAGCAGTAAAAGAGCTTCAAAAAAATTTGGAGCAAAGCCAAATTACCATACCCATGATTGCTGATGAAGCAGGAGTAACACCTTCAACAATTTACCGCCGTTGGGGTGATATCAATCAGTTATTTTCAGATGTAGCCTTAAATGAACTGAAACCTGATATGGAACCAAAAAATTTAGGCTCATTTCAGCTTGATATCACAGCATGGGTTGAACAATATTTCGAAGAATACTCTTCTGAAGTAGGGCAAACATTGCTACGAGATGTGCTATACGCAACTGAATCTTCAAATGCTCGAAAGTGTGAAACTTTAATTGTTCAACAACTTGATATTATTCAAGAAAGATCTAAAAATCGTCGTGAAGAGACTATAGGAAATCAAGAAATTATTGAAGCTGTGATTGCACCTATGCTATTTCGCATTTTATTCACTGATCGCACATTAAGCTTAGACTATGTCCATATTTTATTAGAGCGTTTATTTAAGGCTCATCCCAATTTTAATTAATTTATAGCGAACTATTAGCCTAAATCTTTAACAAGAAATAGGCATTTTTTCTCGTTAAAAAATTATATATCAATTTTTCTTATTATTTTTAAATTAAATTCTCATAATTTATATTTAATATGTTTGTGGTAAAGTCATTTATTTAATAAATGGTGGTCTTGAGTAAGATAAACAAGTTCTTAAAGTGGGGTTTATTAGTGTTTATAGTAGATAACTTTAACATAAATAATGAGTTATTGATTAATTTTGCCAGTTTTTTGGTTTTTAAGATCTAAAATTAAAAATTATTATATACAAATTAATGCATGATTTTAGTATTTGACATTTTTTAAATTTATAACACAGGGTGTTTTTTATTCTTTACAATGACTTTTCCTTGTTAAAGCAGCTTGTGGTGCTTGCTTTATATTTTATTTTTTTATCCCCATCGAAAAGGTATTTAGATAATGGATTTCAATACCCTTGACCAAGAAACGGTACAGAAAAAACAGAAATTTCACCAAATTTTGTATGTACAGGTCATTTTTGCAATTATTTTGGGCATTTTAATTGGTCATTTCTACCCAGAACTTGGCGAAAGTTTAAAACCGCTTGGTGATGCATTCATCAAGATCGTTAAAATGATTATTGCTCCCGTCATCTTTTTAACTGTTGTTACAGGCATTGCCAGTATGACAAACATGAGCCGAGTTGGCCGTGTGACTGGTAAGGCTATGCTGTATTTTCTGACCTTCTCAAGCTTAGCTCTTGTGGTTGGTATGATTGTGGCAAATATTATCCAACCGGGTAAAGGCCTTAACATTGATCCTTCTACCTTAGTCAACGACAAAGTAAATACTTACGTTGAAAAGGCGCATGCCACAAATATTACCGATTTCTTCATGAATATTATCCCGCAAACCTTAGTCAGTCCTCTGGCAGGTGGCGAGATTTTGCAGGTGTTATTTGTAGCGGTGCTATTTGGTATTTCTTTGGCTGCTTTGGGTGATCGAGCACGTCCAATTACCGATTTCTTGAATAACTTAACAGGCCCAGTTTTCTACTTGGTGGGTATGTTAATGAAGCTTGCTCCAATTGGTGCTTTTGGTGCAATGGCTTTCACGATCGGTGCGTATGGAATCGAATCAATTGGTAATTTATTACTGTTAATCATGACGTTCTATATTACTGCTGTATTATTTATTTTAGTTGTTTTAGGTGCAGTAGCTCGTTATAACGGTTTCTCAATTATTCATTTAATTCGTTATATCAAAGATGAACTTTGGTTGGTTTTGGGAACAAGTTCTTCTGAAGCAGCTTTGCCATCTTTAATGGACAAAATGCAAAAAGCAGGTTGTGAAAAATCAGTTGTAGGTTTAGTCATTCCAACAGGTTATTCATTTAACCTTGATGGTACAAATATCTATATGACGATGGCAGCTCTGTTTATTGCACAGGCTTGTAATGTAGATTTATCAATTAGCCAACAATTAGCATTGCTTTTAGTCGCAATGGTAAGTTCTAAAGGTGCAGCAGGAGTGACTGGTGCAGGCTTTATTACTTTAGCTGCAACTTTATCGGTTGTACCAGCTGTTCCTGTCGCGGGTATGGCTTTAATTCTCGGTATTGACCGTTTTATGTCTGAGTGCCGTGCTTTAACAAATTTAGTAGGTAATGCATGTGCAACAATTGTTGTGGCACGTTGGGATAAAGCTTTAGATAAAGATCTTCTTGATAAAGCATTAAAGAACCATAAAGCAGATTAACCTTACAAAAAAATCTGTAGCTAAGGGCAATTTGGGAGAGTAGCCCTGCTACAGTTTTGTTATTTAATAACTAAAAAATATATTTTAATTAAGCCATTCTAAAGTTCTGCAACATTACTTATCTTTCAAGAAAGACAATACTGTAATTAAAATCGAGTCTTGAAAAATTATGCTTTTAAGTGATCCTCAAACTCTTCACCTAATTGCATCGCTAATGAATTGCCAGACAACTCACAGGTTACCAAACCATATTCTTTTTTAAAACTAAATGTAAAACCTTTCCCGTCAGCAAGATTTTTAACTGAATACCCTAACTTTTCTAACCAAATACGAAACGCAATCAAATTTTTAGCTTTAACAACCTTTTTCACGTGAGAACTCCTTCTATCCGTGGCATTACATCTTATTTATTAATAGGGTTTTAATTAGATTTTTTAAAGGGGAAAAACTTTTTTTTATTTTTCAACTTGTAAAAAAGTAAGAAAAGATTTTATTTTTATAAAACTCCAAGTGTGCTATGTAACTAAAAAATAATCACTTTTTATTTTAAGTGCTGTTTTATTGAGTGTTTTTCAAAAATATAAATTCAACGTTATTTTTAAAATAATGAGCAAATAAAAACCACAGTAAATGTAAAAAATAATTACAGACAACAGGTAATAAGCAAAAAGATACAGTTCTTAAAACGAAACTGTATCTTCTTTGAAAGCTTAATTTTAGAAATTATCTTTACGAGCACGCAGGTAAGCGAAGTCTTCAACACTTTCTGCGCGAAGAAAGGGGTTGGTTGCTAATTCAAGTTCAATTGTACTTGGTAGAGTGATTGATCCTTTTTTACGTAGCTCACGGACCTCTTCAGCTCGTTCTGATAGAGCATGGTTATGCGGTTCTACCGTTAAGGCAAATTCGGCATTTGAAAGCGTGTATTCGTGTGTGCAATATACTTTTGTATGAGTTGGTAATGCAGCCAGACGACTCAGTGAGTGATACATTTGTTCGGCTGTGCCTTCAAATAATCGACCACATCCCATTGCAAATAAGGTATCGCCGCAAAATACAGCTTCTAACTCTTCAATAAAATAGACAATGTGTCCTAAGGTATGACCTGGGGTTGCAATAATTTCTACTTTTAAATCATTAAATTTTAGATGATCGTCATGTTGTAAGGGGTGAGTAATTCCCGGAATTTTTGTGAGCTCATCACGTGGGCCATAGACAGTAATATTTTGAGCAGTTGTTAAGCCAGCAACACCACCAATATGGTCTTTATGCCAATGAGTAAGCCATATTTGTTTTAAATTTAACTGATGATCCTGACAAAATTGGGTGACCAGTTCTGCTTCTGTGGGGTCGACTGCTACAGCTTCTTG
Organism: Acinetobacter sp. 1124_18A; assembly: GCF_052824995.1. Taxonomy (NCBI): domain Bacteria; kingdom Pseudomonadati; phylum Pseudomonadota; class Gammaproteobacteria; order Moraxellales; family Moraxellaceae; genus Acinetobacter; species Acinetobacter sp. 1124_18A. The sequence goes on from NZ_VTDF01000001.1 coordinate 561,602, forward strand.
GGTTTCAGTATCTTCTAAAATCCAGATATAGTTTTGGAGAGCATTCTGCACATCAATAAAATGAATTCTATAACGCATTGTTTTTATCCTTAAACTAAATCCAAAAAGTAAATGAATAATGACTAAGTCTGATCATACCAGAAAATGGTATTGAGCCATGCACCCAACTGTCTTTAAGAAAAGGGTTATATAAAACAAAAAAAAGCTCTCTAGAAGAGAGCTTTTTTATATGGGTCACTTAACGGAGCTTAGCCAGCCAGTTTCCTAGCGTCTGTACAATCTGTACTAATAGCAATAGGATAATGACTGTTAAAATTACGATGCTGGTATCAAAACGTTGATAACCATACGAAATCGCTAAATCACCAATACCACCTGCGCCAACTGCACCAGCCATGGCGGTTGCACCAATAAGACTGATTGTCGCTGTGGTAAGGTTTAAAATAAGTGAACTGCGTGCTTCAGGCAAAATAAAGCGAGAGATAATTTGCCACGGTGTAGCACCCATCGCTTGAGCAGATTCAATAATTCCTTCATTGACTTCAAGTAATGAAGTTTCAATCAGACGTCCCATATAAGGGCCAACATAAATAGTTAATGGAACAATAGCTGCCCATGTACCAATTGAAGTACCTACTAATAGCTTAGTAAGAGGAATCACTGCAATAAGTAAAATAATAAAAGGGAGGGAGCGTAAAGCATTTACAATTGGATTAAGTAAATGATAAATCACTTTATTCGGTAAAATACCTTCTGGGCGGGTAACTAATAAAATAATTCCCTGAATAAATCCCCAAATACCACCAAACAAAAGTGCGAAGAAAACCATATGAAAGGTTTCTTGCAAAGCTGTAACGAACTGATCAATAGAAAGGGAACTGTGCCAGAAAGGTTGAGTAAGTTCAGTTAACCACTGTACGATTAAATCTCTCATACTTGATCTCCTGATTGAACTACACCTACTTCATTTTGTTCCAAAAACTCAATAGCTTGCTTAATTAGCTGAGGATCACCTAAAAGCTGTACAAACATTTGACCAATAACTGTGCCATTAATTTCAGTCATATTGGCAAATAAAATATTTAAGCTAATATCGAATTTTTTAATCAGTGACTGAATTACAGGTTCTTGAGCAGAACGCCCTAAAAACTGTAAACAGTAAATACTATGATGATGCTGGTTTTCGAGCTGATTTAAAATATTCACAGGCAACTGTTGATGTAAAACAGTTTGAATGAAGTTTTTAGTCGTTGGATGTTGAGGTTTACTAAAGATGTCAATCGTTGAACCTTGTTCAATGACTTTACCAGCTTCCATCACAGCCACATGATCACAAATAGTTTCAATGACATCCATTTCATGGGTCACCATAACAATCGTGATTTTTTGCTCTTGATTAATTTTCTTCAGCAGTTCTAAAACTGACTTGGTTGTTTGCGGGTCTAGGGCAGAGGTTGCTTCATCACACAAAAGAATTTTTGGATGATTTGCCAAAGCACGGGCAATACCGACACGTTGCTTTTGTCCGCCAGAAAGTTCATCTGGATAAGCATCTTTTTTATGCTTAAGATCAATGAATTCCAATAACTCATTCAAGCGCTTTTCACGTTCTACCTTATTGTAATTCAGTAGGCGCATTGGCATTTCAATATTTTCAGCAACCGTCTTGGTTTGTAGTAGATTGAAGTGCTGGAAAATCATTCCAATGTTTGCACGTTCCTGACGTAATGAGCGCGCATCCAAAGCGGTGAAATCTTTCTGATTAATAATGATTTGACCTTCAGTTGGTCGCTCAAGAAGGTTGATCAGGCGGATTAAGGTACTTTTACCTGCACCACTATAGCCAATGATGCCAAAAATACTGCCCTCTGGAATCTCTAAATTGATTTGGTCGAGTGCGCGTATGGTTTGACTTTTGAGCTGATAGTGCTTTGAAATGTTTTTAAATTGAATCATATCTTCAGAAACTATGCTTGAAAGAAAAAACAGGCAAAGAGAATTTGCCTGTTTCATGTTACCGCTATTATATTACTATTTAGCTTCTGAGAGATAGCTGATAGGTTTGTCTACGTCAACTTTTGTTCCACCAAAGTGTTCTTCAATGTATTTTTTAACAGCTGGAGTGTGGTAAAGCTTACCAACTTTTTGCAAGACAGGATCATTTTTACGTGATTCAGCAGTTGCTAGAACGTTGACACTAAGTCTTGAGATTTGATCAATAGGTTCATAGAACATAGAATCTTTGAGTACGTTTAAACCTCCCTCGAGTGCTATGGTATTATTTAATACAACTGCATCAAATTCATTTTTAAGACGTAATGCAGTTTCCATTTTGATTGGTTTGATGTTGATCTTTTTAGGATTTTCGATAACATCAATTGGACTGCCCTGAACAGGATTATAGTCAGCTTTAAGCTTGATTAAGCCAGCAGTTTGTAACAAGAGTAGCGCACGAGATTCGCTGGCAGCATCATCCGGGATTGAAATAATTGCACCTTCAGGAAGTTCTTCAATTTTTTTGTATTTACTTGAATAAATCCCCATTGGCTCAATATAAGTGGTAGAAACCGCTGCAATCTTATCCGGGTTTGAATTATTAAATGCAGTAAGATAAGAATAAGCTTGGAATGCGTTCAAATCTACTTCTTTATTTGCAATCGCTGCATTCATTGAAACGGAGTCTGAGAAGTTTTTTACTTCTAACTTCAGTCCAGCAGCTTGGGTTTCAGGTAACGATGCGATATAACGCCAGATATCAGCATCTGAACCTGTAGAGGCAATCACTACTGTTTGTACTTGGGAGTCATCATTGTTTTGTTTTGTCTGTGGAGAACCTTCTTGTTTACCACACGCTGCCAATAGTACTACTGACATACTTAAAAAAAGGCTGATCAGCTTTTTCATTTAAAAAAGTCCTGATTGATGAGACATAGAAAAATAAGTATTGATCTACATCAATATGAAAAGAGAGGAGTTGAAATTACAACTAGTCTAAACTCTGTGATCTTTTTCTGGGGTTCCATAATTTGCTTGCATATTTTGGCTATAACAGAGGGTAATTGTTTAATAAACAAAAACTGTTTCCCCAAACAGTTCATCCCCAACAGTAGCCAAACGAGCATTCATAAATTTAGAATATTAAAAAACTCTCTACAGGCATAATTTGTAGAGCAAGTCTTTATGGAAATTATTAAAACAGCAGTGTCTGATGACAGTTACAACTATGTACTAATGATAGCAATAAAAGTATGCTTGATATAGGGGGCTTCTTTTTATTTGTTGATATCTTTAGCAAAATTTTAAAGATTTATACGATTTTCTTATATCGTGATACGTAATAAAAAAGCCTCTATATAGAGGCTTTTTTATTAGCATTTTAAACTTGTAGGTTTTTTAAGCTTTTTCGCGTGCAATTGCGCGGTAGCCAATGTCGTTACGATATTGCATACCCGTAAAGTTAACTTGACCACATACTTCTAGCGCATTAATTTGAGCTTCAAGAACGCTGTCACCCAATGCTGTTACGCAAAGAACTCGGCCACCAGAAGTCACAATGTGACCATCTTCACGAGTTGAAGTGCCTGCATGGAAAATTTTAGTATCTTCAGGTGATTGTCCGATACCTGAAATTACATCGCCTTTGCGTACGCTATCAGGATAGCCTTCTGCTGCGAGTACAATACCGATTGACTTGCGTTCATCCCATTCTGCTTCTTTTGGTAAATTACCAGCAATACCAGCTTCTACCAATTCAACAAGAGATGACTTTAAACGCATCATGATCGGTTGAGTTTCAGGGTCACCAAAACGACAGTTAAACTCGATCACACGTGGTTGACCTTGCTCGTCAATCATTAGACCAGCATATAAGAAACCAGTGTAAACATGTCCATCAGCAGCCATACCATCAACAGTCGGACGCATGATTTCAGTCATAACGCGTTCGAAAATTTCAGAAGTTACAACTGGAGCAGGAGAGTAGGCACCCATACCGCCGGTATTAGGACCTTGATCGCCTTCGAAAATACGCTTGTGATCTTGTGACGTTGCCATTGGTAAAATATTTTTACCATCAATCATACAAATGAAAGAAGCTTCTTCACCTGCAAGGAACTGTTCAATCACAACGCGTGAACCAGCATCACCAAATTTGTTACCTGCAAGCATGTCATCAATTGCTGCAAAAGCTTCTTCGTTGGTCATTGCAACGATTACGCCTTTACCAGCAGCAAGACCATCAGCTTTAATTACAATTGGTGCACCATTTTTTTCAACATAAGCTTTTGCTGCATCTACTTCAGTGAAAACGTCATAGAAAGCAGTTGGAATGTTGTGACGCTTTAAAAAGTGCTTAGCAAATGCTTTTGAGCCTTCAAGCTGCGCTGCATATTGAGTAGGTCCCCAAATTTTTAAACCTGCTTCACGTGCAGCATCTACCACACCATTAACTAATGGTGCTTCTGGACCAACAATAATAAGGTCAACATTATTTTCTTTAGCAAAAGCAATGATTGCTGAGTTGTCTAAAATATCAAGTTGAACATTAACACATTTGTCTTCTGTTGCAGTTCCAGCATTACCTGGAGCAACAAAAACTTGAGTAACATTGGTATCTTGCGCAATTTTCCATGCTAAAGCATGTTCACGACCACCACTACCTAAAACTAAAATATTCATTTTTAATTTGTTCCTTAACTTTAATCCTTTTCATCCCCCTCTATCCCTCAAGGTGGAGAGTTAGCTCCATTATTGTGGAAAACCCTCCTGAATAAAAGGAGGGTTAGGGAGGACTAAATTTAAATTAGTGGCGGAAATGGCGCATACCAGTGAAGACCATTGCAATACCAGCTTCGTCAGCTGCTGCGATTACTTCTTCATCACGCATAGAACCACCTGGTTGAATAATGCATTTAATGCCAGCTTTAGCTGCATTATCAATCCCATCACGGAACGGGAAGAATGCATCAGATGCCATTACAGCGCCTTCAACAACCAAACCAGCATGTTCAGCTTTAATGGCAGCAATACGAGCTGAGTTAACACGGCTCATTTGACCAGCACCAACACCAATAGTTTGGCGGTTTTTCGCATAAACAATTGCATTTGATTTTACATATTTCGCAACTTTCCAAGCAAAGATGAGGTCATCAATTTCTTGTTCAGTTGGTGCGCATTTGGTTACTACTTTAAGATCATCTTTGGTAATCATACCTAAGTCTTGATCTTGAACTAATAAACCACCATTAACACGTTTGTAGTCAAGTTGCGGTGAACGTGCGTCAATTGCAGGTAATTCGCCACATACTAAAACACGTACGTTTTTCTTAGCGCCAGTCACTTCAAGCACGCCATCAGCAATACTTGGAGCAATAATTACTTCAACGAATTGACGTTCTACAATTGCTTGAGCAGTTGCAACATCTAACTCGCGGTTGAATGCAATAATACCGCCGAAAGCAGATTCTGGGTCAGTTGCATAAGCTAAATCGTAAGCAGCTTTAATGCCGTCTAAAGAAACAGCAACACCACAAGGGTTAGCATGTTTTACAATTACACAAGCAGGTTTTGCGAATGATTTAACGCATTCAAGTGCAGCATCTGTGTCAGCAATGTTGTTATAAGACAATTCTTTGCCTTGTAACTGTTTTGCCGTAGAAACTGATGCTTCTTTTGCGTTTGCTTCAACATAGAAAGCAGCAGATTGGTGTGGGTTTTCACCGTAACGTAAATCTTGTGCTTTGTTCAATTGAGTATTGAACGTACGAGGGAATAAATCAGCTTCGCCTTCGGTTTTTCCTACACGTGCACCAAGATAAGAAGCAATCATGCCATCATATTGAGCAGTATGTTCAAATGCTTTAACAGCTAAATCAAAACGTGTTTCATAAGAAAGTGAACCAGCAGTTTTTAATTCATTGATTACGGTGTCGTAATCTGAAGCATTTACTACAATACCTACAGAAGCATGGTTTTTAGCAGCTGCGCGAACCATTGTAGGACCACCGATATCGATATTTTCGATCGCATCAGGAAGAGTACAGTCCGGTTTTGCAACTGTTGCAGCGAATGGATAAAGGTTTACAACAACTAGATCAATCGGATCAATGTTATGTTCTTCCATTACCGCTTCGTCTAAGCCGCGACGAGCAAGAATACCGCCATGAATTTTTGGATGTAATGTCTTAACACGACCATCCATCATTTCAGGGAAGCCAGTATGTTCAGATACTTCAACAACTGCGATGTTATTATCTTTAAGCAACTTGTATGTGCCGCCTGTAGATAATAATTCTACCCCTAAAGCTGCAAGGTTTTGAGCAAATTCGACAATTCCTGTCTTATCAGATACAGAAATCAAAGCACGTTTAATAGTCATGATGTTTAATTCAACAATTTCAAGTCTACGGATTAAAACCAATAAGCATAAAAAAATGCCCACGAAGTCGTGAGCATTTTATCATTTATTCACTCATTAAACCGTGAGCTTTTAACTTTTTGCGTAAAGTGCCACGGTTGAGTCCAAGAATCTCTGCAGCACGGGTTTGATTACCACGTGTATATTCAAGAACTACAGATAAAAGAGGTTTCTCCATTTCTGCTAGCACCATGTCATATACCTGAGATGGTTGCTCACCTTGCAATTGTGCAAAATAATGACGAACTGCGCGATCAACGTGGATGCGAAGAGCAACATCAGATTGTGCAGTAAAAATAGGAGATTTGCTATTCATGCGAGTTAATCCGAAAATCAAATACTAGCTTGGATAAAGTAGTATATAAATGTGGTCTAAAATACGGAGTCCTGTTTTAGATCCTAAAACAGTGACTCTAAAACATAAGAACAATTAGCTTGCCATATTTCTTCGTATTGAATAAAAAATAAGCGTAACAATAGTTAAATATTTGTTACAGCTCCCTCAAAAACAAAAAAAGTTAGGCTATGTGCTTAAATTAGAAAAGCACACATGCTTAACAGTATTTTTTTGGATTGAGAGCGAGGAGTATATGAGTCAAAGCTTTCGTGGCGCGTATCATACCATTGTCTAGGAAAAAGTGAGCAAATTAACTGCATTTTTTTTATTTTTTTTTCACTTTTTTTACATTTTAGGGGTGGACAATTTCTAATCGATAATTTAATAAGCTTTTTTTGCTTCTGTTTAGATCAAATTGGAATCGGAAAGGGGTGTTAGAGGGAAGGCGTTGAATACCCCGTAAGTTTTCAACAAGATATTGTTGAGGGGTTAATATAATTTCTTCTGTTTTATTTGGCTCTGTTGCAAAACTCAACTTTAAGTTGGGGAGTTCAATACTTTTATCATTCTCATTAAGCAATATGCCTGAAAATTGAGTATGACTTGTGTCAACTTTGCGGAGTTTTAATTTTTCTATATAAATAAGTTGATATTGTTCGGCTGATTTATTGCAGTGCAATATTTCGCAAACATAATTAAATGCGTGACTGACGGTCGGGCTTGCATGCATGAGCTTGGGGTTGAACCAGAGAATTTGAAAAGTAAAAACTAAAATCAAAATAAGGTTAGCAGAGCTCCATAGCGTATAGTACAGCCAACTATGCTTTTTATTATTGTCTTGTTCTTGTGCGGATGTTTGTTCAGCTAAATTAAGATTTGGTAGGGCGTTAATAGGTTCGTTGTGAAAATAATTTAAGTTGTTGAGATAGGTTAAAAGATCAATATTCGAATTTTCAACTTTTTGATCAAAGATATCTAACACGTGAGAATGTGTCATATATTTCGTTTGCATTGAACCATTGGCTAATGTCGATGAATTAACCGTGACAGGCTTTTCAATATTAATCAAATGGGTGAGTGCATTAAAGCTCGAATCGCATTTAGGGCAACAAACCATACCCTGAGCAACAGTCAATTGAGTAAGAGATACTTTATAAACTGTTAAACACTTAGGGCAGCGGGTTTGTTTTTCATTCATGAGTTAAAAAGTCTCAATTTATTGTTTTACGTTTTCCTGAAATGCGACACCAGTTTTCTTCGCGTTTTTCGACATCTAATATATCAAAAAATTCAGAATAAACACGTGAAACATCAGCAACTTGCTCTTCAATTACGCCTGCAAGTGCGAACTCACCTTCAGATTTAATTAAATTTGCAAACTCTGGCGCAAGTGCCATGAGTGGACCCGCTAAAATATTTGCAACTAAAACATCTGCCTGTTGAGGTTTGAACTCTTTATCGAATTCTTCAGGAAGGCCTACATATAGTCGATCTAATACACCATTAAGTTCAGCATTTTGTTTTGTTGCTAAAACAGCTTGCGGGTCAATATCAGTGGCATATACTTTTTTAGCACCTAACAACAAAGCAGCTACACCTAAAATGCCTGAACCACAACCATAATCAATCACGATCTTATCTTTAACGTCAGTTTTACCTAACCATTGTAAGCATAAGAAGGTACTTGCATGGTTACCTGTACCAAACGCAAGACCTGGATCTAACTTAATATTAGTTGCATCAGCTTCTGGTGGCTCTAACCATTCAGGTACGATCCAGAACTTTTCCCCAATTTGGATTGGTTCGTAATAATCCATCCATGCACGTTCCCATACTTGGTCTTCAAGTTCTTCGTGACGTATAGGAGCATCTGGAAGTTGAGCTTTTAAGAAAGCTTCTAAAGTGTCGACATCAATTGGGTCTTGTTCGTCTTGTTGATAAATGCCTGTCACAATGACTTTGTTCCATAAAGGTGTTTCACCTGGTAATGGTTCAAGTAAAGCCTGATCTTCAGCATCATCCAGAGTTACGCTTACCGCACCTAGAGACATTAAAAGTGTTTCTGTGAACTCAACTTGTTGTTGATCAACGGTAATGTGTATTTGTAACCACTTCACGAAAAGGACCTAAAAATTTTATTTAAAGGCGTATTGTAGCGGACTAGACCATTTTAAAAAAGAAAGCGGCCCATCTTTAATGGACCGACTTTGAAAATACTGATGAGATATAGTAGAAAATAAATTGTTTCTTCTATACTTTGTCTCAAAACAGATTAAGGAGCAGGGGCTTTAAATTGTAACTTGCCATTTTCATTTGGTTGGCAAGTCCCATTAAAGATCACACCCTTGTAATTGTAGGATACCCATTCGCCTTGCTGTTTTTTCATACAAACTTGGATTTGTTTTTGCATTTCTGCTTTGCTCATATCGGCAGCATGAGTAAAAGTTACGCCTGACAAACAAATTAGAGATGCAGTTAATATTTTTAACATGGTCGTTTTCATTTTGTATTCCTTCTTGTCGCGTTAATTTTAAAGTCATAGAAGTACTGTACATTTTTTATTCTAAGATGAATTAATTTTAATAACATTCACTTTGTATTGAATTCCTGAAACAAAATGTCAAATCATGTGGCGTACCGTAAATTGTGTGACCATAAATTTGTAATTATGTACATCAATATTTAGATAATTTTGCTATAATGTTCCGTCTTTTTTTTTCTGGTGTTTTTGTACTCATGCACTATCCTAAAGTTTATGATGTTATCGTTATCGGTGGCGGTCACGCAGGTACGGAAGCGGCCCTCGCTGCTGCGCGTATGGGACGACAGACTTTGCTTTTGACCCATAACATTGAGACTTTGGGCCAAATGAGTTGTAACCCAGCAATCGGTGGTATTGGTAAGTCGCATTTAGTACGTGAAATTGATGCACTTGGCGGCGCAATGGCTTTAGCTGCCGATAAAGGTGGTATTCAGTTCCGTATTTTAAATTCACGTAAAGGTGCAGCAGTGCGTGCAACACGTGCCCAAGCTGACCGTGTGCGCTATAAAGCTGCCATCCGCGATACTTTGGAAAATCAAGCAAATCTTGATATTTTCCAGCAAGCGGCTGATGACCTGATTGTTGAGGGTGATACAGTTAAAGGCGTTGTTACCCAAATGGGTGTTCGCTTTGACGCTAAAACTGTCGTGTTGACTACAGGTACATTCCTAGGCGGTGTAATCCACGTTGGTTTAGAAAAATCAAGCGGTGGTCGTGCGGGTGATCCACCTTCAATTGCACTTGCTCAACGTTTACGTGAATTAAAACTACCTGTTGGTCGTTTAAAAACTGGTACTCCACCACGTATTGATGCACGTTCGGTTGATTTTTCAGTCATGATTCCACAGCCGGGTGATTTCCCGTCTCCAGTCATGTCATTCATGGGTGATGCTTCTATGCACCCAGAACAAGTAAATTGTTATATCACGCATACGAATGAAAAAACCCACGACATTATTCGTGGTGGTTTAGATCGTTCACCAATGTATACCGGTGTTATTGAAGGTGTTGGTCCACGTTACTGCCCATCAATCGAAGATAAAATTCACCGTTTCGCTGATAAAGACTCGCATCAGGTGTTTTTAGAACCAGAAGGTTTAGATACACACGAGCTTTATCCAAATGGTATTTCGACTTCGCTTCCATTTGATGTGCAGTTTGAGCTTGTTCGCTCTATTCGCGGTATGGAAAATGCCCATATTTTGCGTCCAGGCTATGCGATTGAATACGACTATTTCAATCCACAAGCTTTGAAATTTACTCTCGAAACTAAAGCGATTAGTGGTCTATATTTTGCTGGCCAAATTAATGGTACAACAGGTTACGAAGAGGCTGGTGCTCAGGGTTTACTTGCTGGCTTAAATGCTGCGCGTCGTGCGTGGGAGCAAGAAGAGTGGACGCCTAAGCGTGATCAAGCTTACATGGGCGTATTGGTTGATGACCTCATCACTTTAGGTACCAAAGAACCATACCGTATGTTTACGTCGCGTGCTGAATACCGTTTGATGCTACGTGAAGACAATGCAGATCAACGTTTAACGACTGTTGGTCGTGAACTTGGTTTGGTTGATGATGTACGTTGGGCTGCTTATTGTGAAAAAATGGAAGCGGTTGAGCGTGAAACTTCTCGTTTACAACATTTGTGGGCAGCACCAAATAACCCAATGGGTAAAAAATTCGTTGAGATGACGGGTGCTGACTTAAGTAAAGAATGTAGTGCGATTGATTTGCTTAAACGCCCAAATATTAACTTTGGTCAAATTGCAGAACTTACGGGTTCTGAAGTTTCTGAGCAAGTTGGCGACCAAATCGAGATTGCTGTGAAATATGAAGGTTATATTAACCGTCAGCATGAAGATGTGGCACAGTTAAAGCGTCTTGAAGAAACTAAAATTCCTACCGATTTTGATTATGACGTAGTGTCTGGTTTATCGCGTGAAATTACACAAAAATTAAAAACGGTTCTTCCTGAAACATTAGCTCAAGCAAGCCGTATTCCTGGTGTTACACCAGCAGCAGTTCAGCTTGTAATGATCACAATTCGTAAGAACAATATGATTAAGAAAACAGCTTAATCTTTTAAATGTAAAAAAAAGCCCAGTTAAGACTGGGCTTTTTTATTTTTTGTTCCAAAAATATATGGAAACTTCCTAAGGAGGAAAATAGATTTCACTTCCTTTTTTTCTTATTTCACATATTTAAAGCAGCCCGTTATATTAAATTCACGTTCAAACAAGAGGGCTTTAACCATGACAATGAAATCAATTCGCTACAATAGAGATGAAATGGCATGCCAATGTTCATGTTTAAAATAGCGCAAAAGAAAGAGCAGATCAGTTTGGTCGGGGGAGAACAGATTGATCTGAAACAACTATAAATATAAGAGCCAATATAAAATTAAGAAAATTATAATTCAAAATCTAAAGAGAACCTTATGGTTCTCTTTTTTATATCTATTTATTTTCAGATTCAATTTCTCGTACAGCGTTGTGTACTTGAATTGGTTCGATATGTAGTAATTTCTTGCCAAAACTACGTAACCACCACACCAGTTGAGATGTAAAAGGTACGGTCGCGGTAACTTCTACAATATTTTCTTCAAGTGGAACTATAGTTTGGTCTTTACTTAACTGACTTTCATAGAAAGTTCTAGCAGTCTGTTCTGTCATGGTTAAGGTGAGTTGAATTGACTCGGTTGGCTGTTTGTAGTCCACTCTGAAGCCTAAAGCACCTGAATCGATATAATGATCAATATCAAAATTGACTGGATGCAGTGCTCGACTATCTAAGACTTTGGCTGATTTAAAACGGTGCAAGGCAAACGTTTGAACTTCAGTTTTGTCATGTCGTGTGCAAATTAAATAAATTACTGCACCTTTTTGTACCAGAGCCAAAGGATTTAAAACATAAGTTTTGTCTTCTCCTTGATTGACTCGTGCGCGATAAATACATTCTATTTGTTTGTCTTGGAGTAGACCTTCATAAATTGCTTGTTGAGCAGCACGGTCGACTACAGGTGGGATAAGCGGTTGGCTTGCTGGTACGATGCGAACTCGGTTAATCCATTGCCTCACATTATTTTGTGTAGAGAGGCTGCGTTTAGCTAAATCAAACCAAGGCCCCATCTCATCAAGCAGGCTAGGTGGAAGTAAGTGTTTAAGATGCTCCTCAACCATCATAAATGTTACTGCCTGTGAGCTCGTCATGTGAGGTAAGCTTTGAATAGGCGCATCTGATTGCCACCGCCAGCCCTGAGGTACAGCCTTATTACTTTCAATTGGAAAGCGCTGAGCAATTTGATTTAAATCACGCTGAATAGTCCTTAAACTGATATCAATACCTTCACGTTCAAGCATTTCTTGTAATTCCCGTGTCCCGATCCATTTACCGGTAGGGAGGCGAGATAAAATCTGCCATTGGCGATATAAACTATTTGAAGTTTCTTTTTCTATTACAGACATAAGCGTAATACATCTATATCCAATTGCTTTGGTGTCAACACAATAAAAAATCTTTACACATTTAGCAAGTTTGTCAGATTCGGTTTATAGGTACTTTTACAATCGATGTTAAGATTTAAAAGAACAAAGTTATAACAATGCACCGTAAAAAAATTAAACATATATAAATGGCACTGAAATTGCTTATTTAAAAATGAAATATAGATAAATGATAAGACGAGGTGGTTATGTCAGAACAAGAGCATGAATTACATATAGATAATGATTTTTTTATACAAGAGCAGACAACTACAGCACTCATTAACCCAACCTCTTTTTTAGAACATATTTCCGTAAAAAATAATCTATTTGAGCAGCTAAAATCAGAGTTTTTTAATGAGATGCTGGACGATGTAACATCAAACGGAGCTGCTTCTAAAAAAATTGAACAATGGTTGAGTATCCGTACTCTAGATGAGCTGAAACAATTGAATACTCAAGCGAAGCAGCATTTTCTTTACCATGGGATTACTTTTAACGTATACGGTGATAAAGAAGGCACAGAGCGCACAATTCCTTTTGATTTAATTCCAAGGGTAATTGAAAAAAAACAATGGGAGAAAATAGCTTCGGGCTGTGCGCAGCGTGTTAAAGCATTAAATTATTTCCTAGATGATATTTATCATGGACAACATATTTTAAAAGAACAACTCATTCCCGAAGAGCAAATCATGGGGAATGACGCTTTTCAACCTCATATGCTTAAACATGCTTTGAAAGGCAAAATTTATTCACAAATTAGCGGAATTGATATTATCCGTGATGGTGAAGGAGAGTTTTTTGTATTGGAGGATAATTTAAGAACGCCATCTGGTGTGTCTTACATGATCGAAAGCCGAAACATTAGCCAACAATTAATGCCTGAGCTATGTGCGGCCAATAATTTACAGGGAATTGAGCATTATCCAAAACTTTTAAAAGAAATATTGCAGGAGAATTCATCTGCGGACCGCCCTTTTGTGGTGGTGCTAACACCGGGACGTTTTAATAGTGCTTTTTATGAGCATGCTTTTCTAGCACGTGAAATGGATGTGCCACTGGTTACAAATCGCGATTTATTTGTCGAAAATGATCAAGTATTTGTCAAAACTATTCGTGGGCGTCAAAAAGTAGATGTGATTTACCGCCGATTAGATGATGATTTTCTAGATCCTTTAGCATTTAGACCAGACAGTGCTTTAGGTGTAGCAGGCCTTATGTCTGCTTATTTGCAAAAAAATGTTGTGATTGCAAATGCGCCTGGAACAGGCGTGGCTGATGATAAATCCATTTATCCTTATGTGGATCAAATGATTCAATATTATTTGGGTGAAACGCCAATTCTAAAAAATGTACCTACTTATCAGTGTCGTAAAGATGAACACTTAGATTATGTGCTGTCCAATTTAGATCAATTGGTTGTTAAAGAAGCACAAGGGTCAGGTGGCTATGGCATGTTAATTGGGCCTCAAGCAAGTTCGTGTGAAATTGATAATTTTAGAAAAAAATTGATCGCCACGCCTCATATGTACATTGCACAGCCTACCTTAGCCTTATCTGTAGCTCCGACTTTAACTACAGCAGGAGTGGCTGAACGTCACATTGATTTACGTCCATTTGTATTGAGTTCACCTTATCGTACAGAAATAGTACCGGGTGGCCTAACACGAGTAGCCATGCAGGCTGGCTCTTTGGTCGTAAATTCGTCCCAAGGTGGTGGCATAAAAGATACATGGGTTGTCGAAACATTACATTCTTGATTGTGGGTTAAAGAGGAACTTTATGGTTTTACTCAATTCGAGTGCGCATCAAATATATTGGTTGGGTCGATATCTAATGAGAGTTAAATTTGCAGCCTCTCATTTACCCTTTACACAAGATGAGAAAGTAACAAAATTTGCAGCAGCATTTGGTTTGGTCATAGAAAATGCTGAATTACTAAATCACTATATGTTAGACAAGAAGCAAACATTTTCATTACTGAACCAGTTGGTTATTGCTAAAGATAATATTCAAGAATTAAGAGGTATATTGTCATCAAATGCTTATGCAGAATTAAATCATGTGATTAACACGCTTCAAGCTCAACCTGAAGCTTTGAGAAAAGCTGTTGAAGAATGTACGCAAATATTAGAAGCGGAGAATGAAGATGTGGGTTTATTTCTGTATTTGGGTCAAAAAATAGAGCAATTTGATATAGAACTACGTTTTGGGCAAGATTTATCAGCCCTTGTGTCTGAACTGGAGGTTGTGGTGCAACGGCTTGCTGGTTTTGGTTGGGAGAATATAGATCAAAATTGGCAAGTATTAAGGCATCAGCTCACGTGGGATGCTTATTATACTTTTACACAGCAGTTGGAAAATATGTTTGAGGTCTGATTATGAAATTGATGGTTAATCATCAAACGCATTATAGCTATACTGAAACTGCTCAAAACAGTATTCAGTATATTAAAATGATGCCTCAAACATCGCCGCATCAACATGTTATGAATTGGGCAGTTAGCGTACCGGGTGACAAAACGATCAAGAGAGACATATTTAACAATGTTTGGATGACGGCTAGTCAGCGCTATCAATACCAACATCTGACATTTATGGCTCAAGGAATCGTTGAACTTCAGAATGTAGAGCTGGGTTGTGTAAATCTATCTACACCTACAAATTTATTTTTGCAGATGACAGGTGCAACCCGATGTGATTCAGAAATGTTAGACTTTGCCAGAAATATTGTAGTGGTCAAAG
The DNA here is from genome assembly GCF_052824995.1 of Acinetobacter sp. 1124_18A. NCBI lineage: Bacteria > Pseudomonadati > Pseudomonadota > Gammaproteobacteria > Moraxellales > Moraxellaceae > Acinetobacter > Acinetobacter sp. 1124_18A. The sequence goes on from NZ_VTDF01000001.1 coordinate 577,120, forward strand.
ATCGACAGCATATTGCATTGTTAAGCGAATATATTTTGCAGAAAATACTTTATCAGCCTGAAAGTACATCGGTTCAGACAACTGCAACTGAAGCGTTTCACGCTGGTGAAGGTGTATGCCAAGATCATGCTCATGTTTTAATTGCGATGTGTCGTGCGTTACAATTACCAGCACGTTATGTCTCTGGTTATCTATTTGATCAAAACTATCCGCACCTTGCCAGTCACGCTTGGGCGGAAGTATTTTTAGAAAATCAGTGGTATTGTTTTGATGTAAGCAATCAGTTGTTTACACCCAAACATCATATCTACCTTGCGGTTGGCCGTGATTATCTTGATGTAGCACCTATTCGTGGTGTAAGAGAGCAAGGCGGGGTTGAGAACATGATGTCTGTGGTTCAAGTGTTGGCATGTTGAATGTAAAGAGAATGAAATGACCTATTGTTGTGCGCTAAGATTGGAACAAGGTTTAGTGTTTATTAGTGACACGAGAACTAATGCAGGAGTTGACCATATTTCTGTGTTCCGAAAATTGCATACTTTCGGTGTTACTGGAGAGCGTTTTATTGCCTTGCAAACAGCAGGTAATTTAGCAACAACGCAGGCTGTTATCGGTCATTTACAAAATGCCCTTACTTTGCAGCAAGAGCCTAATTTATATAGTGTTAATACTATGTTTGAGGCCGCTGAACTGATTGGTAAAACCTTGAAAACTGTTTTAGAGGATATTAGTTCAGATACTCAGGAACAAATGAATTATGCCTGTAGTATTTTGGTGGGTGGACAGATTAAAGGTGGTGACATGCAACTTTATAATGTCTATCCACAAGGTAATTTTATTTGCGCGACTACAGATACACCTTACTTTCAAATAGGCGAAAGTAAATATGGCAAACCTATTCTAGATCGTGCTTTATATTATGCAATGCCACTAGATGATGCATTACGTTGTAGCCTAATTTCTTTTGACTCAACTTTGCGTTCAAATGTTTCTGTTGGCTTGCCACTTGATGCATTGATTTACAATAAAGATAGTTTTGTGATCCCAATGGGAAAACGAATTACAGAAGATGATCCTTATTTTTCACAGATTAGTAAACAATGGTCAGATACTTTGCGTCGCGGCTTACAGGAAATGCCAAAACCAACTGATGATTACTGGCGATAGAATTTTAAAAACTAATAAAAAAATCCAAGCAAGCTTGGATTTTTTTATATTTTATTATTTAACTGCTTTTGCGAGTAGGGCGATTGCTTAAGCGGCAGAGCAATTCATATCCTATTGTTCCGTTTGCATCAGCAACATCATCCACTAAGCGGCGTGCACCCCAAAGTTCGACTGGTGTGCCTAATTTTACTTGCTTGCCTGTCACATCGATTGCAAGCATGTCCATACTCACTCGGCCTACAACTGCACAGAGCTGTTTATCAATAGCGACATAGTTTTGTTTAATATAAGCCCGTGGATAACCATCGCCATAACCTATAGAAACAATCGCGATATCCATTGGTTGCTTGGCACAGAAAGTAGAGCCATAACCGACATGTTCATCAGTTTGAATATGATTTAGCGCAATCACTTCTGCTGAAAAAGTCATAACTGGTTTTAGGTCAAGATCATTGACTGTTTTATCCGCAAAAGGCGAAGCGCCGTAAAGCATAATACCTGGGCGAACATAGTCAAAATGTAATTCTGGCCATTTATAAATTGCAGCAGAATTACAGCAAGATGCTAAAACTGGATCACAAGCTTGCTTAACCTGTAAAAATTGTTGTTTTTGTTGCTCGTTAAGTGGATGGTCTACATCTGCATTTGCGAAATGCATCGCCAGCACACAGGTAAATCCTTCGGCTTTTAAAGTTTTAATGACTTCAATAATTTCAGGTACTTTAAATCCTAAACGGTTCATCCCGCTATTGAGCTTAATCCAGACTTTTAAACCTTGAGCAATGTATTCTTGCTTATGTTTAATTAACCATTCAAACTGCTGTTGATGGTGAATCACACATTCAAATTTTTGCTCAATTATAATAGGCATTTCATCTTCAGAAAATGCCCCTTCAATTAAAGTGACTGGTTGTTGAAATCCAAGTTCGCGAATTTCTAAACCTTCTTGTAGGCAGGCGACACCAAAGGCATCTGAGGCACTTAAGGCTGCTAAACAGTCTTTGATTCCATGTCCATAAGCATTAGCTTTCACCATACTTACAATTTTTGAATTTTCTGCGAGTTGTTTGACACGGTTTAAATTATATTGAAGCGCATCGCGATCAATATAAACTGTTGCTTGGCGCACCCTCATTTACTCCTTTGGGCTAGAGATAGAGTTTATTCTTCATCATCATATTGGCTGTAATACTCAGGAGAGAGATTACTAAATCGAGTATATTGACCTTCAAAAGCAAGACGAACTGAACCAATTGGACCGTTACGTTGTTTACCAATAATAATTTCTGCAGTGCCGGCTTCTTTCGACTCTTTGTTATAAACCTCATCACGGTAAATAAACATAATCAAGTCGGCATCCTGCTCGATCGCACCAGATTCACGTAAGTCAGACATTACTGGGCGTTTATTTGGTCGGTTTTCCAGACTTCGGTTGAGCTGGGAAAGTGCGATAACGGGGCAGTGCATTTCTTTTGCTAAGGCTTTCAAGCTACGTGAAATTTCTGAAATCTCACCCACACGGTTATCACCCATTCCTGGAACTTTCATGAGCTGTAAATAGTCGACCATGATACAACCGATTTTACCATCATGCATTTTGGCAATGCGTCGAGCACGAGCACGAAGTTCCGTTGGAGGTAGAGCAGATGAGTCATCAATATATAAATGCATTTGTTGAAGTTGCAAAATGGTACCAGTCACCTTGGTCCATTCATCTGCATCTAAGTTCCCCGAACGTAAATGTCCTTGGTGAACTTTACCCATTGCAGAAATAAGACGCATCGCGATTGAGTCCGCTGGCATCTCCATTGAAAATACTAGAGCGGGTAGCTTGTTATATTGCAGAACGCTTTCAACCAAATTCATAGCGAAAGTGGTTTTACCCATGGATGGACGTGCGGCAACAATAATTAAGTCGCCAGCTTGCATACCAGATGTTTTATTATCAAGTTCTAAGAAACCTGTGGTTAAACCTGTAATATTGCCATCTAGTTTTGAGAGTTCATCAAGTTTACTAATTACATCGGCTGTAACAGAGCTAATAGATTTAGGACCTGCATCTTTTTTATTGTTATTGTGCTGCTCTGCTAGAGAAAAAATACTGGTTTCTGCTAGGTCTAGAATTTCACTAACACCACGACCTTTTGTGTCATAAGCATTTTGTAAAATTTCAGTACTGACTTTGATCATACTGCGAAGCGTAGAGAACTCTTTAATTTTACTGGCATACGTTTCTAAGTTATAGAAACTTGATGGTGAATCAGCCATAAGCTGCATTAAATATTCTTCACCACCAATAGCATCGAGTAAATTTTGTTTTAAGAGCCAGTCACTGACTAATACAGCATCATAAGGAGAGTTTTCTTGTGCCAGTTTCTCAATGGAACGATAGATATATTTGTGACGTGTTGCATAAAAATCATTTTCTTTTAATAAGTCGCTGACTTGCTCGAATGATTCGGCAACTGTCATTAGGGCCGCAAGAACAGCTTGTTCAATAGCTAAATTGTGTGGGGGAGTGCGAAACTCTTTAAGTTGGCCTGATTCACTCGTTTTATTTTCTTTTGGAGATGAAAGAGTTAAAGAAGTGGCATTCGCCTGAGACATAATTAGACCTGATGATAAAGAAAAGTGTACGCAAATAGCCTGTGAGGCCGAGAACTATCTTAAAACAAAATTAAATAAACTACCTAATTAAAAAACCAATAAAACTGAAGAACTGATCAGGAATTAATATATCTTATTTTAAAAATAGGGCACATAAAAAAAGAGCATGCAAAAGCATGCTCTTTTTTTGATGAGAAATTACTCAGATACGATAGTAACGAGAACTTCTGCAGCAACATCATGATGCAATTGGATTGCGATGTTGAATTCACCAGTGTGACGAAGCGCGCCATTCGGTAAACGAACTTCTGCACGGTCAACTGTAAGACCAGCATTCGTTAAAGCGTCAGCGATGTCACGAGTACCGATAGAACCGAAGAGTTTACCTTCGTCACCAGCTTTAGCAGTGATAACGATGTTAACTTCATTCAATTGTTCAGCACGTGCTTGAGCAGCAGCTAAAATTTCAGCTTCTTGCTTTTCAAGTTCAGCGCGACGAGCTTCGAAAGCAGCAGTGTTAGCTTCAGTAGCTGCAACTGCTTTACCTTGAGGGATAAGGAAGTTACGGCCGTAACCAGCTTTAACTGATACTTTATCGCCTAATTTACCAAGGTTTTTAATGCGTTGTAATAAGATAACGTCCACAGATCACCTCACTTATGGTTGTCAGTGTACGCAATCAAAGACAAGTAGCGAGCTTGCTTGATAGCAAGTGCTAATTGACGTTGATAACGAGCTTTAGTACCAGTGATACGGCTAGGAACAATCTTGCCGTTTTCAGTGATGTACTGTTTTAAAGTATCGATATCTTTGTAGTCGATGTACACAACATTCTCAGCTGTAAAGCGGCAGAACTTGCGACGACGGTAAAAACGTGCCATTGATGTTCTCCTTATTCAGCTTCTTGAGCAACTTGCTGTGCTTCTTCACGTTGAGCTTTACGCGCACGCTTTTCTTCAGCACTTTTAGCAAGCAATGACTCTTCAGTGATTGCGTGTTCACGACGGATGATAAGGTTACGAATGATCGCGTCATTATAACGGAACAATTCTTCTAACTCATCAAGAGTAGTTTGGCCACACTCAACATTCATAAGAATGTAATGTGCTTTGTGAATTTTGTTAATTGGGTAAGCCAATTGACGACGGCCCCAATCTTCTAAACGGTGAATTTGACCTTCAGCTTCTTTGATCTGAGAGATATAGCGTTCAACCATACCTACAACTTGATCGCTTTGATCTGGGTGTACTAAAAGTACGATTTCGTAATGACGCATTGTCAGCTCCTTACGGTTTAAACAGCCCCTAATAAATAAAAAATTAGAAGCAAGGAGTCATAACTTAAAAGTTATGTCGCAAAATTTGCGAAGGCTGAATTATAAGTAAAAGTTCGACTAAAAACAAATCTTTTGATGAGAAAAGTAAAAGTTCTTTACTTTTAAGAAGGAAATCCTCCCTTATTTAAAAGAGAGGAAGATTTGGAGCAGGGGATTGATAGGTAAAGCTAAAGCTCAAACTTAACAGGGTGATTAATATGACCGAGTAGAGGAAAAAACGTTTAGCCCAAAGTTGGTCATTTTCAGCTTTAAAACCAATAATTGATAAATAGAACCAATATGCTGTTAATGCATTAAAGGTGACTAGAAAGAATATATTGGTATAGCCAAAACAATATAAACCATTCAATACGGCTGCAAACAACAGAATATAAATGACACACTCTACTTTCGTGCGATAAATAGAACGTGCAACTGGTAGAATCGGGATTCCCGCATTTTTGTAATCGTCAAAACGATAAATAGCAATTGCCCATGAATGTGGCATTTGCCATAGCGCATAAGCCAAAAACAAAAGTAAGGCGGCTACATCAAAATGATGAGTTACTGCTGTATAACCAATAACAGGAGGACTCGCTCCGGAAATACTACCAATGACGGTTTGATGGATTGAGGTACGTTTGGTCCACAAACTATAAAAACCGACATAGACAACAAAACCAATTATTGCAAACAAGAAAGCGTAAGCATTTACACCAAACCACAAAATATTAAAACCGATAACTCCAAGAACAAATGCATATATAAGTGCAACAGGAGGAGAAATAGTTTTTTTGACCAATGCACGGTTTTGCGTGCGCTGCATTTTGGTATCGATGTCTTGGTCTATAACATTATTTACGACACAACCAGAGGCTACAACTAAAGTAGTTCCAAGTAAGGTAAGTAGTAATAATAAGATGTCTATAGAGCCTTGGGCGGCTAAGAAAAAGCCGCCCAAGGTGGTAATGAAATTACCGAAGAGAATTCCTGGTTTAGTCAGGAATAGATATTTTTTCAACATGACAATCAGTTTAGATCATCATATTGTAGTGAAGGTAATTCATAATCCACACAGAACCAATCAAAAGTACAGCGATACATAAGATTGTGTAGATGAATGCAATCATATTCCAGCGTTGTTCAGATGATGTATTCATGTGTAAGAAGTACACAAGCTGTACAAGAACCTGAGCAATAGCAGCGATTGCAATTACTGTAACTAAGATGCCACGACTGAAACCACCCGCCATCACCATCCCAAATGGGATGATGGTGAGGATAACAGAAAGGATAAATCCAACAGTGTATTGCTTAAAGTTACCGTGTGACGCACCTGCAGCATTATGGTCATGACTACTCATTAGAGAACTCCCAGTAAGTAAACGACGCTGAATACACAGATCCAAACGATGTCAAGGAAGTGCCAGAACAAGCTTAAGCAAGCTAGACGACGTGTATTCGGTAGTGTCAAACCTTTAGTTTTGATTTGATACATCAATACTAACATCCACACTAAACCAGAAGTTACGTGGATACCGTGTGTACCAACCAAAGTAAAGAACGATGATAAGAATGCACTGTGAGTTGGACCATGACCTTCTTCTACAAGGTGATGGAACTCATAAAGTTCCATTCCAATGAACGTTGCACCAAAAAGGAATGTAATAAATAACCAAGTGATAACTTGATTTACATTCTTTTTATAAGATGCAAGTACAGCAAAACCGAAAGTTACCGATGAAATCAATAAGGCAAATGTTTCAGTTAACACGTAGCCTAAAGAATCATGGAATAGGTCATATGCACTTGGAGTTCCTGGTGGAATATGACTGCTTAATACAGCGAACGCAATGAAGAGTGATCCGAAAAGAATCAAGTCACTCATCAAGTATGTCCAGAAACCAAAGACCGTTAAGTCGGTATCATCATGTTCATGATGACCGTCGTGGCCGTGGTTGTCGTGATGAAGTACTTCAGCCATTTCCTTAGTCCTTCTTCAAGTGTTTTTCAAGTAAAGCATAGCGTTCGTTTTCAATACGCTCAACTTCAGCAGCTGGAACGTAGTAATCAACATTCTTAGTGAATGAGCTTACGATCAAGCTAACAATAGCTGAAACGAATGAAACAACAACAAGCCACCAAATATGCCAGATGAGTGCAAAGCCAAGAATTGTAATGAACATTGCAATGACAAAACCAGCAGCACGATCAGTCGGCATGTGGATGTCTTCATATTTAGTGTTACGTGCGTATGCTACACCATTTTCTTTGTCAGTCCAGAAACGGTCAATACCGCTTGCATCTGGTTCATGCGCAAAGTTATAGAACGGAGCAGGGGAAGAGGTTGCCCATTCAAGCGTACGTGCATCCCATGGATCGCCTGTAAGGTCCATGTTGTCTTTGCGTTGTAAGAAACCAACAATGATTTGCATTAAGAAACATGCAATACCAATCGCAACGAGAACAGCACCAAATAATGCAATTGCAAGGTAAGGATCCCATTCAGGGTTGTCATATGTATTCAAACGACGAGTCATACCCATGAAACCAAGGATATAAAGTGGCATGAATGCAAAATAGAAACCGAAGAACCAGAACCAGAACGCAGCTTTACCCCATGCTTCATTGAGCTTCCAACCAAACATTTTTGGCCAGTAGTAAATGATGCCGGCAAACATACCAAACACCACACCACCGATAATTACGTTATGGAAGTGAGCGATCAAGAATAATGAGTTGTGTACAAGGAAGTCCGCAGGTGGAACAGCCATAAGTACACCAGTTAAACCACCGATACCAAATGTTATAAGGAAGCCAAGCGTCCATAACATTGGAGTAGTAAAGGTGATGCGACCTTTATACATGGTGAATAACCAAGAGAAGATTTTCACACCAGTAGGAATCGCAATAACCATGGTCATGATACCGAAGAACGCGTTAACGTTCGCACCAGCACCCATGGTAAAGAAGTGGTGAAGCCATACAACGAACGCAAGAACTGTAATTGCGATAGTTGCATACACCATAGACTTATAACCGAACAACGCTTTACGAGAGAAGGTTGCAACGATTTCTGAGTATAGACCAAATGCTGGTAATACTAAGATATATACTTCAGGGTGACCCCATGTCCAGATCAGGTTCACATAAAGCATTGGGCTACCGCCAAGCTCATTTGTGAAGAAATGGAAACCGAAGTAACGGTCTAGAGTTAACATTGCAAGTGTACCTGTTAATACAGGGAACGATGCAATGATTAATACAGCCGTACAAAGTGAAGTCCACGTGAAAATAGGCATATCCATCAATTTCATGCCAGGTGCACGCATTTTAATGATGGTAACGAAGAAGTTAACACCAGATAAAAGCGTACCTAGACCAGAAACCTGAAGTGCCCAGATATAGTAGTCAACACCTACACCAGGAGAATATTGAATGCCAGACAGAGGAGGGTAAGCCATCCAACCAGTCGCAGCAAATTCACCTAATACAAGTGAAAGCATCATCAAACCAGCAGCACCGGCGAATAACCAGAAGCTTAAAGAGTTTAATAATGGGAAAGCAACGTCACGAGCACCAATCTGTAAAGGTACAGAGATGTTCATCATACCTACAACGAGACCCATTGCTACGAAGAAGATCATAATTACACCGTGTGCGGTGAAGATCTGGTCGTAATGGTCTGGATGTAGATAACCTTCGCCGCCGCCTTTAGCGAGGAAAAGTTGTAGACGCATCATAATTGCATCGGCGAAACCACGCAAAAGCATGACCACAGATACAAGAATGTACATGATACCAATTTTTTTATGGTCTACCGTAATAAACCACTCATTCCACAAATATCCCCATTTTTTGAAATAGGTGATGCCGCCAAGCACAACAATTCCACCAAGTGCCATAAGGACCATGGTGACAAGCACGATTGGCTCTGTCGGGATAGAGTCCCAACCCAGTTTACCAAAAATCATATCCATGTCTTATTCCCCTTGAGCAGCGTGTTCAGCTGTTGCATGCGCAGCAGAGTGGTCAACACCATGATAGTTACTCATATAATGGTTGATAATTGTTTCAAACAATTTTGGTTCAACTGAAGAGTAATAAGTCACAGGGTGTGGCTTAGTCGGGAACGGTTTCATAGCTTCAGCTTTAGCAAACGCTTCTTGATCACCATCAGCTTTAGCACGATTTGCTAAATGCTCGATCTGGTGCTTAGAACGGTTACCATCACGTAAGGTTGCTAATTCAGCTTGGTCAAGCGTAGTTTTTTGAACTGCTTCTGGATTAATAGTAGAACCATTACCTGCTTTTACAGCTGCTACCCATTCGTTGAACTGTTGCTCTGTAACACTATGCGCCTTGAAACGCATTTGAGAGAAACCGTAACCTGAGTAGTTAGAAGAGAAACCACGATATACGCCAGTTTCATTTGCTAACAAATGAAGGTGAGTCTGCATACCTGCCATTGCATAAATCTGGCCGCCTAACTGTGGAATGAAGAATGAGTTCATTGTGAAGTTAGAGGTGATTTTGAAGCTTAACGGAGTTTTTTCAGGGAAACGTACTTCGTTAACAGTAGCAATGTTTTGTTCAGGATAAATGAAGATCCACTTGAACTGTTCAGCAACAACTTGAATAGTTAAAGGAGCTTTATCTGATTCTAAAGGACGGTATGGGTCATACTTGTGGGAACCCCACCAAGTTAACCAAGCTAAAATACCAATAATAATGACAGGGATACCCCATACTACAACTTCAATTGTAGTTGAGTGTGCCCATGTAGGTTTATAGTCTGCATCTTTATTTGACGCGCGATATTTCCAACCAAACCATAATGCCATGATGATTGAAGGAATCACCACAAGTAACATTAAATAGATCGCAGTCATCATGAGGTCGCTTTGACCTTGACCAACTGGACCTTTAGAGTTTAGAAGTACCATATCACCACCACACCCAGTCAAAAGTGCGGCAAGCGTTGATAAAGACAATACAGCTAAAATCGTTTGTCTCATTTTACAACCTCGGTGAAGAGTCCCATTCCCTAATTAAATATGGGATAGCGATTAAAGTGTCGCATGATTGAGAACGCTAATCCTTAAATTTAGACTTCTCAATTATATGACACCGCTACGTTGTAGGGCATTATGCCTCATATCAACAAACTAAGCTATACATAAAGTCGCCTGAAATAATTGTTTTAAAACCCGATTTTTTTTGTAGGGTATCGAATCTGTATGGAGCTTTTATTTAAATATCAACTCTCTATAGAAAAAAGGAGGCGAGGTGCCTCCTTTTTTTTTAGACCTTAAATGAATGAGTAATTCACTATCGTTTGATCACTTTTGTTCTTGCAATTTTGTCGTGTAGCGCTTGTCGCTTTTGTCCTAATGCAAAAGCATAGTCAATAATTGTACTAATAGGCATAAACAACAAATTGAGTATGATGAAAACAATGCTTCTTAATAAGAAGACGCGAGTTAAATTAACTTTACCATTGCTCTCGGCATCTACAATTTTAATTCCAACAATTTTCTTACCTATACTTTGCCCATATTTTGTTAAAAGAAAGGCTTGAATGGCAAGCATGATTACGACGTAAGCAAGCATAGAATGCCAAGCTTCGATAGGAATTAAAGTAAAAAGTTGATGTTGTAGCTCTGCTGCTTTAGTTGAAGCAACTTCCGCTGATTGCATTTGTTTTTGCAATTCAAATAATTGCTGATATTGCGATTCATTAAAGAAAAAAGAAGGGATTGCAGCTATTGGTAACCAAAGCAATAAATCAATAATTTTTGCCAAAGCTCGAGATGGAATAGAGGCAAGTTCGTGAGTTTTAGGCTCTACACGAATTTGACGAATAGTTTCATTAACTGAGCTGTTTGTGTTTATGACAGGTGCAGAATAACCGATAGGTTGATATACAAGTTTACCTTGGGTTAATTCTCCTAAAGCTTTCCATTCTGTTATGCCTTCATGCCAAGCTAAATCAGTTAACAAAATTTGTTGGCTAGCCAACATTTGATTTACTTGCTCTAAGGTGTAAGGCCCAGCTTGTTGATTATTACGTGCCAAGTAAATTTGCATAAATAAAAATTCTCTGTTCTAAAGATGAAAAAAGACCCACGGATGGGCCTTTTTTTATAACATATTAGATTTGCTTGATTTTTTCTTCAGCAAGGAAGAACCATGTATCTAAAACTGAGTCTGGGTTAAGAGAGACAGACTCAATACCTTGTTCCATTAACCATTTTGCAAGATCTGGATGGTCTGAAGGACCTTGACCACAGATACCTACATATTTACCCGCTTTGCGGCAGGCATGGATTGCCATTGAAAGAAGGGCTTTCACTGCTGCATCACGTTCATCAAAAAGGTGTGAAACAATGCCAGAGTCACGGTCAAGACCGAGCGTTAACTGAGTTAAATCATTTGAACCAATAGAGAAGCCATCAAAATGCTCTAGGAATTGTTCAGCTAACAGAGCGTTAGTTGGTAATTCACACATCATGATTACTTTCAAGCCGTTCTCACCACGTCTTAAACCATTTTGTGCTAGTAGCTCAATAACACGTTTTGCTTCAGATACGGTACGTACAAAAGGAATCATGATTTGAATATTGGTTAAACCCATTTCATCACGAGCTTTCTTAAGTGCACGGCATTCTAATTCGAAGCAGTCACGGAAATTGTCGGATACATAACGGCTTGCACCACGGAAACCGAGCATTGGGTTTTCTTCTTCAGGCTCGTACAACTTACCGCCAATCAAGTTTGCATATTCATTTGATTTGAAGTCAGACATACGAACGATAACTGGCTTATCACCGAATGCAGCAGCAAGAGTCGCAATACCTTCAACCAATTTTTCAACATAGAAATCTACAGGTGAAGCATAACCCGCGGTACGAGTTAGAACCGCAGCACGAGTTTCACGAGGTAGGCTATCAATGTTTAGCAGGGCCTTAGGGTGCACGCCGATCATACGGTTAATAATGAACTCAAGACGAGCAAGACCGATACCTTCATTTGGAATTTGGGCAAAGTCAAATGCACGGTCAGGGTTACCTACGTTCATCATAATTTTGAACGAAAGTTTAGGCATAGATTCAATTGAGTTACGTTGAACTTCGAAATCTAAAGCACCTTCGTAAATGAAGCCAGTATCACCTTCAGCACAAGAAACTGTTACTTCTTGACCATCAGTCAATACTTCTGTTGCGTTACCACAGCCTACAATAGCGGGTACACCAAGTTCACGTGCAATAATTGCCGCGTGACATGTACGACCACCACGGTTAGTAATAATTGCTGCGGCACGTTTCATTACCGGTTCCCAATCAGGGTCGGTCATATCTGATACAAGAACGTCGCCTTCTTGAACCTTGTCCATCTCTTTAATTGAGCTAATGATACGGACTTTACCAGAACCAATACGTTGACCAATTGAACGACCTTCACAAAGAACAGTACCTCTTTGTTTAAGAAGATAGCGTTCCATTGTGCCTACATTTTGGCGGCTTTTTACCGTTTCAGGACGAGCTTGAACAATGTAAATTTGACCATCATCGCCATCTTTCGCCCATTCGATATCCATTGGCGCACCGTAGTGCTGCTCAATAATAAGCGCTTGTTTAGCTAGCTCTTGTAACTCATGATCATTTAAAGCAAATTGTTGGCGCTCTTGTTTCTCAACATCAACAACAACAACAGATTTACCAGCAGAACCTTCTTCACCATAAATCATTTTCTGGTGTTTTGAGCCAAGGTTGCGGCGTAAAACTGAATGTCTACCTGCATTTAATAGTGGTTTAGATAAGTAAAATTCATCTGGGTTAACTGCACCCTGTACAACCATTTCACCTAAACCATAAGATGCGGTAATAAACACAACTTCGCGGAAACCAGACTCGGTATCAAGTGTAAACATTACACCCGCAGCGCCAGTTTCAGAGCGAACCATACGCTGAACGCCTGCAGAAAGTGCAACGACGTCATGATCAAAACCTTGATGTACACGGTAAGAAATTGCACGGTCATTATATAAAGAAGCAAATACTTCTTTAATCGCAATAAGAACGTTATCAATACCGCGAATATTCAAGAAAGTTTCTTGCTGACCTGCGAATGAAGCATCTGGTAAATCTTCAGCAGTTGCAGATGAACGAACGGCAACCGCGATTTCTGGGTTGCCGTTAGAAAGTGTTGTAAAAGCGGCGCGAATTTCTTGTTCTAGGCTTGCAGTGAGTGGAGTCTCTACAATCCATTGACGAATTTTAGCACCTGTTTCTGCAAGAGCATTTACGTCATCAACATTGAGTTGAGCAAGTTCTGCTTGAATTCGAGCGTTAAGACCGCTTTGATCTAAGAACTCACGATAGGCATCAGCAGTAGTTGCAAAACCGCCTGGTACCGATACACCAGCATTTGCTAAATGACTGATCATTTCACCCAAAGATGAGTTTTTCCCACCTACGAGTTCGACATCGTGTTTCCCTAATTTTTCTAGACCGATTACGCGCGCTTCCAAAGTTTTCACTCCACTTTTGCAGTATTAATGTCTATCTTGGCATGAAATTATAAAAATAAAGTGCTTAGTTGAGAATTATACTAAGCGACAGTCATGTAAGATCAGTTTACTATAAAGATTATATAGCACTAAGACAAATGTTTAAGGAGAATTTTAATGTCAGAAAGTAAACAGTTTAGACGGAGCGTTTTTTTTATTTCTGATGGAACTGCAATTACTGCCGAGACTCTTGGACATTCGTTATTAGCACAATTTCCCAATGTTGATTTTGATATTCATATCATGCCGTATATTACAACTGAAGAGGCGGCAATGGATGTTGTGATTGAAATTAATAGATGTCAAACCAAGGATGGTTGTCTACCTTTAGTCTTTGATACTTTAGTTGATCCAAACGCTCGAGAAATTATTAATACTGCTAAAGCAGTTAATCTAGACGTGTTTGAAGGCTTAATCAGTAAACTCGAACAAGAATTAGGTACACCGCCTACAACATTAGTTGGACAGACCCATGCTGTAACCGATTCGGAATCTTATAAAGCTCGTATTGATGCTGTTCATTTTGCGCTTGATAATGATGATGGAGCACGTACTCGTCATTATGATAAAGCGGATTTAATTCTAATTGGTGTTTCTCGCTCGGGTAAAACACCGACCTCTATTTACTTATCTCTTCAATTTGGTATTCGTGTTGCAAACTATCCATTAACAGAAGAAGATTTGGATGATAACCGTTTGCCAGCAGTACTAAGACCACATCGTAATAAATTATTTGGTTTAATGATTGATGCTGAGCGATTAGTTGCGATTCGTAGTGAACGTAAGGCGAATAGTCGTTATGCAAGTTTTAGTCAATGCCAAATGGAACTTAGAGCAATTGAAGGAATCTATATTTCAGAAGGGATTAAATATTTAAACGTGACTGAAATGTCGATTGAAGAAATTTCAACACGTGTTTTACAAATGACAGGATTAAAACGTCGTATTGGTTAATTTAATCAATTGTTTATTTTAACCATTCAATTTATATATATTTATTTTTGATTAAATTGAATGGTTTTAAATATAAAACATGAGAAAAATAAAAGTTTTAAATATAAAACAAAAAGTTATTAAAACGTTTTTATTGGTTATCGACCTGTAAGGTTTTTATAATCCAATTGTGAAATAAAATAAGAGTATTGAAAAGAAATGTATATATTTGAGTGAGTTTAAAAATTCTAATTATTTAATTTTGCTAAATATTTTTAAAAAACATGTAAAAATACATTAAATATTTAAAAATGATAAATAGATCACACTATTTTTGTGTTGTGTGATTGGTTTTTGATTTTAATTATACTTTCCCACCTCGATATGGGACTATCCGATTATCAAAATGCTAAAAAAATGTGTTTTTTCATTGGTATACATCTTGCCTCTCAATTTATATGCTGCTCAAGTGGATGAGTTGCGAGAGCAGGCTATTCACACTTACAAAACTGGACAAACTCACCAAGCAATATTGCAACTGGATCAATTGCTAAAAACCTATCCGCATGATCAAAAATTGCTAGCTGATTATTTAGTTGTAATGTCAAATGAAAAAAAAGATCTTTTAACTTTTTCTCAGCATCTAGTGAATATTAATTTGGTTAGTTTTCCAGAATATGGACAGCTACCTTTAATACGTAATTTTCGTGATTTTAAACACTTTAAAAATGCGATTGATTGGTCGAATAAATTTAATATTCAAAAAACGCCTGATGGGCAGATTTTGTTAGCAGTTTTATATGCTGAAGCTAAAGATGCTGTAAATGCTAAAGCACAGTTAGCAAAAATTAATAGTAAAAATCTGAAGACTGATCAACTTGTGCAAATAGCCTATGCATATCGACTCATCAATTCGCCTGTAGATGCTTTATCTGCAATTGAGCAAGCATATAAGCAGCAGCCCAAGTCTTTTGCAGTTTTACAAGAATATAGTTATGACTTAGCGGCTGTGGGGGCTTATAACAAGGCTCAGCAATTGTTGCTTGCTAGCGATAAAAATGCACAAACAGAATCGTTACAACACTGGCTACAAGTCAGTGAGTTTTCTCAACGTGTAAATAATGCCATTGCTCGTTATAAATATTTGAATCGGGAAGGCATGTCGGATAGTGAAGGCTTTGCTGAGCTTGATACTGTGTTGAAGCAAGGTGAGCAAATGCAGCCTTTGATTCAACCATCAGACCCTAATTATTTAAGATTCCATTATGATTATTTGTACGCTTTGGACTTCCGTGGGCGCAGCCGTACAGTATTAGATCAATTTACTAAATTAAATGTGCATTTAGAAAAACTGCCAGCCTATGTTCGTCATGCAATAGCCGATAGTTATTTAGCTGAAAGACAGCCACAGCAAGCTGAACTTGCTTTTAAAACCTTGCTCACTGAAAAAAACTATTCAGATATGACGGTATATACTGGACTGTACTATTCATATATTGAACAAGAAAAATATAAACAAGCTGAACAATTTTTGAGTGAGGTTGATCGACTTGTTCCGATGTATAAATATAGTCAGGCAAAAGGGGTGGATAAAACAAGTCATCCCGACCGTGATGACTATATTACTTTACAGGGCATGCATTTCGCTTATGCGAATCATCTTGATCAAGCAGAAAAGCATTTTCAAAAACAAGTAGATCTTGCACCTGCCAATGAAGGTCTAATTAATAATCTGGCTCGTGTTGAGCGTTGGAGAGATAAACCTCTACAGTCCAAGCAAACTATTTCTCGTTTAAATGGTTTAACTCCAGTTGCCAAAGATACTCGAATTAACCAGATGCAAAATGCTCAGGCTTTAGGAGATATTCCAGAATGGCGTAAAAATACTGAAAGTCTTTTGGAATATTACCCTGAAGATGGTGGAGTAATTAAAAGTCGAAAAGAGTTAGATGACCGCAATAGACCGACAATTTCTCACTCAACAACTTGGGGGCAAAGTAAGGCAGATAGTAGTAGCGATTCTGTGAGTGGTCAGAATGGTTTAAAAGACCGCGAAATGGAAACCCGTGTTAATAGTCCATGGATCAAAGATAATTATCGTTTATTCGCTTGGCATCAAGATCGTTACGGAGAATACCGTTTTGGTGATGTACATGACCAACGCTATGGTGTCGGGGCTGAGTGGCAAGCAAACCGTAAGGCATTGTCGGCAATTTTGTCTCAAAGTACAGATGGTGGACAAGCAGGTGTTCGGCTCGATTGGTCGCAATGGTTAAATGACCATTGGCAGTATCAATTGCAATATGACAGCCAAGCTAATATTCCATTACAAGCAATTGATGCTGGTGAGGATGGACAAGCTTACCGTGCTGCTTTGACATGGCAAAAAGATGAGTCACGTCAGATTGGGGCGAGTTATGGCCTAACTGATATTAGTGATGGTAATAAACAACAAGAATTTTCGACTTTTTGGCGCGAACGATTATTTGATGCGCCGCACCATATTACCTATGGAACCGTTCGTGGATTTTATGGCAGCAATAGCCAAGATCAGACTGCCTACTTTAGTCCCAGTAACCATTACAGTGCTGAGTTAAATTTAAGTCATGACTGGGTAACTTGGCGAGAATATGAGCGTTCATTTAAGCAGCATTTTGAAGCTGGAGTGGGACTTTATAAACAAGCAGATTACTCGGCTAGACCAACATACTCTCTGCAATATCAGCATCAATGGCAGCTCTCGCGGACTTGGCAACTTAATTATGGAATTGGTTGGCAATATCACCCATACGATGGTCATGATGAGCAGCATACCTACGGTATTTTCGGATTTGAAGGGCGTTTTTAATGAATAATATGATGTCAAAAATGTTGAGCTGTGTATTTGCTTCAACATTATTACCCGTACAATTTTCTCATGCCCGCATTGAAACTGAACTACCAAAAAATCATACGGTTTCTTTAACTTTTCATGATGTGCGAGATGATGTGTTAAAGGAAGGTGACCGAGATGTTTATGCGATTCAGACCAATAATCTGGCGCAGTTTTTAGATTGGCTGAGTCAATCTGACTGGAAGCCGATTCGTTTAAAAGACATTGAGGAAGCTCGTAAGCAAGGTAAAGAATTGCCTCATAATTCTATTCTACTTACTTTTGATGATGGGGCTTTGAGTAGTTATAGCCGAGTATTTCCATTACTTAAGCAATATCAGATTCCGGCAGTTTTTGCTCTTCCGACCAGTTGGATAAATGGCAATACGCAGGCAGGTTATGAAGCCTATGGTCAAGGTAACTTGGTGAACTGGGCTCAAGTTCGTGAAATGCAAGCATCTGGTTTAGCTGAGTTTGCAAGCCATAGTGACGATTTACATCATGGCATATTGACCAATCCTCAAGGCAATGAGCAACCTGCTGCGACTTCGTATGCATATTTAAAATCGCAATCACGTTATGAAACGGATGCAGAATATCAACAACGTATTTTGCAAGATTTGAAAAAATCTTACGCAGTTTTGAAAAAAGAAGTCGGTGTTAATCCAAAAGCAATTATCTGGCCTTATGGCGCCGTGAATGAGCAATTGGAAAAACTAGCGCAGCAGGCAGGTTTTGAGTTTTCTTTCAGTTTGGGTCGTGATGGTATGAATCGGGTGAGTGATTCAACTTTTAAACGAAGCTTGGTTATAAATAACCCTACAGCTGAACAGCTCACTGAAGGTATGTTAAATATTTTGAACTTTGAAGAGTCAGATTTATTTAAACAGCCTCGTCACTTTGTGAGTATGGATTTAAAGCAGTTAGCAGCGCCACAAAACACGCAAACAGATGAAAAATTAGGACAGTTGTTATCAAAACTGTATAGCTTAAAAAATAATGCCTTGATCTTAAAACCTTTGGAAGATAAAGATGGAGATGGGCAATATGATGTCGCTTATTTCCCTACAGATAAAATGCCTGTTCAACAAGATATTTTAAACCGTAGTTTATGGCAGGCTCAAACTCGTGCGGGCCAAGCGGTAATATTAGAGTTACCTGCTTATCCTCAAAAAGATAAGCCATTTTTAGCAGTAGATTTGGCAAAAGATATTGCACGCTTAAATAGTAATTTAAGTGGTATTCAGCTTAATGCGGGCACATCTTTAAATTGCGAAATGCAAACAGTAACCGCTCAAGAGAATAGCTGTATTGAACAATCAAAACATCTTGCTCAACTTAGCCAATTTACCAAAAAAGCTGTAAAGCCTTATTTAAATATGAGTAACCAAGGGCAGTTTATTTTATTGCTTACTCCTGATCTAGACCATGTAGAAAATCTACCAGCACTTTTAAAAACACTTTTATCGCAACATGATTTGGTCAATTTAAAGTTGGATATGATTGGTAAGAAAAAGCAATTTAATCAGGTGTTAGCACTATTAAATACGCTTAATGAAAAAGATAAGCAAAGAATTATGCTGACTTTAGTGTTGCCAGAAAATGCTTCAAAGACCAATTGGGAAGAAGTACAACAAGGGCTCTTTTCGATTCAGCGAACAGGGATTCAGAAGTTCGGGATTGATGGCTATAGTTTTGAAAAATCAAAAGATGTACATCAATATTTATATAATCCGGTTAGTTTGAACGCTAGCCCTGTCATGTATCAGCCTTTTGCTGGATTAGTAGAGGGGAAAAAGTAATGAGAGTATTACTCGATATTCTATTTGCTTTTGCCTTTTTATATCCTTTACTCATGGCTTGGACATGGATGGTAGGAGGACTTTGGTTCTTCTTTAAGAGAGAATACCGCGAACAAGCGCTTCCTGAGCCGACCAGCGAAGGGTGCAGTATCATTATTCCGTGTTTTAACGAAGAAGCTCAAGTGCGACAAACGATTCGGTATGCACTGCAAACGAAATATCCTAATTTTGAAGTGATTGCTGTCAATGATGGAAGTAGTGACAAAACAGCTGAAATCCTTGATGAATTGTCAGCGCAAGATTCGCGACTTCGGGTTGTACACTTAGCAGAAAATCAGGGTAAGGCTGTAGCTTTAAGATCCGGAGTACTGGTCAGTAAATACGAATATCTTGTTTGTATTGATGGGGATGCATTGTTACATCCGCATGCTGTACTTTGGTTAATGCAACCATTTATTAACTTCCCGCGAATTGGTGCGGTAACGGGTAATCCACGAATTTTAAACCGATCAAGTATTTTAGGAAAATTACAGGTTGGCGAATTTTCTTCGATTATTGGTTTAATTAAACGTGCACAGCGTACATATGGTCGTATTTTTACAGTGTCTGGTGTGATTGCAGCATTCCGTAAAACAGCGCTCGTTCGAGTCGGGTTTTGGTCAGACGATAAAATTACTGAAGATATTGATATTTCATGGAAGCTACAGCTGGACCATTGGGATATTCAGTATATTCCACAAGCGCTTTGCTATATTTATATGCCCGAGACATTTAAAGGCCTATGGAAACAACGCCTTCGCTGGGCACAAGGTGGGGTAGAGGTTCTTTTAGAATATATTCCACAAATGTTCAAATTACGCGTACGTCGTATGTGGCCAGTGATGCTTGAAGCTCTTGTTAGTATTATCTGGTCTTATGTCATGATTATGATCTTCACACTGTTTTTTGTGGGATTGTTTGTTGACTTACCTCTGCAATGGCAGATCAAAACACTGATGCCACAGTGGTACGGCGTGATATTAGGTGGAACATGTCTGATACAGTTCTTGGTTAGTTTGTGGATTGATCAGCGCTATGACCGTGGACGCTTCTTTAGAAACTATTTTTGGGTCATTTGGTACCCGTTATTTTTCTGGCTGCTTACTTTATTTACTAGTGTTGTGGCTGTACCAAAGACTTTATTTAACACTAAAAAACGTGCCCGTTGGGTGAGCCCAGACCGCGGCTTCCGTGGAGATAACCCATGAAACCTGAGGAAAATAAGGATATAGAGACTTTAGATATCCCCGAATATATTGATCAACCTGAATATGTGAAAAATAAAACAGCAAACTATACATTGCAAACTATTGGGTGGATTTGTTTGATGTGGTTGCTTTTCCCATTGGTTTCACTGTTTTTATGGGTTTTTGAAGGGCATCTAATTTATGATTATGTTTGGGTCGATCATTTATCAGAAGTTAAGACCTTACTTCATTTAGCATTACTCATTGGAATTAGCGCGCTCATTTTAATTTTGTGGGCGAGTTATAACTGGATTAGGTTCAGTGGTGAAGACCGTCGGACTAAAGCACCGAATAGTTCTGTTGAACTGCTAGCTGCCCAATTTTCGGTTAGTCCCGAGATCTTGAGTGAATTGCAAAAGAAACAACGCATTATTTTGCATTACGATGATCATGGCAATTTGCAAAAATATGAGTAAATGATAAAAAGCATGGCCTAAAGCCATGCTTTTTATTTTTATGTAGTTATTCTGATAATGATGTCGACGGGTTGCTCTACACCATCCATGCTTTGAATTGATGTATTGGTTACCTTAACAATAGGCCAAGTTTGTAATTTACAGTTAGATTTTTGGAGTGCAGCATAATAACTATCAGATTTAAAAAATACTTTCTTAGTCGTTGCCATATTGGGGGTTAAAAGGCGCTTAAGCCATGTTTCATTTACTTGAGTTTCAAGAAAACGTAATGCCAGAAGACTTTTTACACGATTGTTAAATAATCTCCGGTTTTTAATAATGAGTGGATGCGTAATTAACTTGTGTGTGACCATTTGACTATTGGGCAAAATAAAGTGAGGTGTAATTTGAAATACGGTCACAAATTTTGCTTGTTGGCAGATTTTTTCAAGATGGGTCACGGTATCTTGATTTGTACCAATAATAGCGACAGATGAATGTGAAAAATCAAACTCTTTAATTGAGGTTGACGGAATAACTTGACCAGCAAAGTCTTCAAAATCTTGAGCTGTATTTTGAAAAATTACTGATTTTGAAGCGTTATTTTTAATATTAATACTCATTTTCCAAAAGTCCTTTTGGTTTTTCAATCATGATGTTTTTATCGTTTTAATATAAATAACCAAGCAGGAAGTTGGGGTAAAGTCTTTTCAGATAGATGGTCATCCCATACTCGAAATCAATTCAAGTATGGGGAAGTGAAGCAGAGTTTTAATGTTCTGTTTTTACATTCATGAGTTGCGTAAAACTGTCTAGACGCTTCGTTGTGTCGTATATATCACATGTAAAAATAAACTCATCAACATCGTATGCCGCTAAAAGCTTTTGTAAACCAGTGCGGACAGTCTCAACTGAGCCTATTTGTGCCATTGCATAGAAGTTCTCAACAGAAAGCTGTTCTGCTGTATTCCATAGTCCCTGCATTGATTCAACTGGTGGTTTAAGTTTTAAGCTTTCGCCACGAATTAAGCCTAATACGCGTTGGTATGCACTTGTTGCTAAAAATTGTGCTTCTTCATCAGTATTTGCGACTACAACCGGTACACCCATAGAAACGTAAGGTTTATCTAAATAAGCAGAAGGCTCAAAGTTCTCACGATAGAGTTGGATGGCTTGGCCTAGCATACGTGGCGCAAAATGCGATGCAAATGAGTAGGGTAGACCAAGTTTTGCAGCCAATTGCGCACTAAAAAGGCTAGATCCAAGTAACCAAACAGGAACATGGGTATTTTGCCCTGGAGTTGCAATAATCTTTTGTCCTGCTTGCGGTACATCAAAATATTTTAGGATTTCAACAACATCTTTTGGAAATTGATCTTCTGTTTCTTGATGCCCACGACGTAAAGCTCGCATGGTGAGTTGATCTGTACCAGGAGCACGGCCTAAACCCAGTTCAATACGATTTGGATATAAAGTAGCAAGTGTTCCAAATTGTTCTGCGACAACTAAAGGAGCATGGTTAGGAAGCATAATTCCACCTGAACCTAAGCGAATATGCTGTGTATGTGCTGCAATAAAACCGAGTAAGACAGCCGTAGCAGAGCTCGCGATTCCATCCATATTGTGATGTTCCGCAAGCCAGAAACGTTCATAACCTAGTTTTTCTGCATGTTGTGCTAATTCTAATGCGTGACGTAACGAAAATTCGATGGTTTTATCATTACGAATAGGAGCAAGTTCCAAAATTGAAAACTTGGTATCTTGAAGTGATCGCATGCGATATTCTCGAATAAGGGTATATCGAAATACTACGATATATAGGGATTAATGTATATCGTTTTTTTTCGATATTAGGTTTTATCTCTCAATAAAAAAGCACCCGAAGGTGCTCTTTTGATTCATATATGAATTAGCGGTTTTTGTACCAGCCGCGATGTAAACCATTGTCATGACGGCGATGGCCACCTTTACTATAGTAACGACGGTCACCATCGTCATATCTACGATCATAGCGATCATAACGACTACCACGATCATAGCGATCATTGTAGTTACGATCTTCAGAAACTTTACGACCTAGCGCTGAACCACCCGCAGCACCTACCGCTGCACCAATGTAACCACCGTTGGTACCGCCCATGTTTTTACCGACTGTATAACCAGCTCCACCACCTAAAGCACCACCAATCGCAGCTTCTGTACGATTGCGACGGTCACTCGCTGCGGCTGCACCACCAGCACCACCTAAAGCCGCACCAATTGTAGCGCCTGTTGTGCCACCCATGCTTTTACCAATTGCTGTACCAACCACACTACCTAACGCAGAGGTTGCAGCAACACGGGTACCATTATCTGCATGTGCAACTGTCACCATAGACGATGTTGCAATTAATGCACTAGCTAACCAAATATTCATTTTCATCTTGTAGCTCCATGTCCTTTTTACTGAGAAGGACAGTATTTTTATCTTGAGATAAATGTAATCAAAAATTTCGTGATAATTATGGAGAACCCCAAAGGCGATACGCTAGTTTTGTGTCTGTTTGTATTGTTTCTATTAATTTGTGGATAAATCCTGAGCAAAAGAGAGATGGTGAATATTTGTTGATCCTAATAAAAAAGCACCCGAAGGTGCTTAGTGACGTTTCATCAAATTTGATTAGTGATGACGACGGTGTTTTTTCTTCCAGTGCTTAGAAGATCTGTCAGCATCACGGTCTTTAGAAATCTTATTACCTAGTGCAGAACCACCCGCAGCACCTAACGCAGCGCCAACGTAACCACCATTTGTACCGCCCATGCTTCTACCAACGGTATAACCAGCACCACCACCTAAACCACCGCCAATTGCAGATTCTGTACGGTGACGACGGTCACTTGCAACTGCTGCACCACCAGCACCACCTAAAGCAGCACCAATTGTTGCGCCAGATGTACCACCCATGCTTTTACCAATTGCCGTACCAGCGACACTACCTAAAGCAGAAGCGGCTGCTACATGTGTTGTATTGTCAGCATGAGCTACAGTAACCATAGAAGTTGCTAAAACAGCGCTACATAACCAAGCATTTAATTTCATTTTTTACTCCGTGTCCTTAGCAGCAGGACCCTATATCTTTTGTTACGGCAAATGTAACAAAACACGTTTCTTAAAATATGGAGAACCATCAATTCATTATTGTAGTTTAGTGTCAGGTTTGTATGTTTTCTATTAAAATAGAATGTTTAATACTCATATAGATAAATATGAGTCTCATTTAGCTTTAATGAGTTCATTATTCGCCATCTGAACAGAGAAAATTGATTAAAGCTCTTGTAGCAGAAGACATATATTTATGTTGTGCATACAGTAAAGAGAAGGGACGTGTGTGACCTACATAAGCCTCAAGTAAAGGTTGTAATTTTCCTTGTCGAATTTTTTCATTAACAATAAAGCTGTAACTCTGACATATCCCTAATCCACTTTCAGCAAGAGAAACTACGCCTAAAATATCTTCTTTTACTAGAATCCGATTTGTTGGTGTCCACTGAATTTCTTGATCTACATCTTTAAAGAACCATGGAATGACCTTACCACTGCTAGGTAATTCAAAGGCAATACATTGGTGATGATTTAATTCTTCCAAGGTTTGAGGAATACCCATACGTTTTAAATAATTAGGTGAAGCAACAAGTTGAAGAGGGGCAAGTTCCAGCGGTCTGGCTACAAGAGAGCTATTAGGGAGATGTCCTTGACGAATAGCTAAATCAAAACCTTCAGCAATTAAATCAACATTTCGGTTAGATATGCTGATCTCAATTTGAATGTCTGGATATTGCAAAAGGAATTTTTCTAATAAAGGTGGTAAGCGATAGTGTCCATAAGTTGTAGGAACGCTTAATTTGATTTTTCCAGAAATTTGCAGTTGTTCACCTTGAACCACACGTTCTGCATGGTCAATTAACTGAAAAGCATGCTGCATTTTTTCGTAATAAAGTTGGCCAGCTTCAGTCAAGCTTAAATGACGAGTGGTCCTTCTAAAAAACTGGATACCCAACTTTTTCTCTAGCCGTGTAATTGTTCTACTAATGACTGAAGGCGTTGTGGACAAATAGATTGCAGCTGCACTAATAGAAAGCTTTTCAGCCACAATTAAAAACACTTCAACATCGGCAAGATGGTCAAATTGACGAGACATTTTGTCCTCAAACGCAAAAAAGATTTGTAAATGTGGTTGTTTTTCTACCTTGCTGGCAAAAATAGAATATATCCATCCTAGTTATAAATCCAGCACAAGGCTGGAAAGAAGGTTGAATGATGAAATCTCTAAATAAAATAATGCTTGCAGTAGTGACCGCTTCAGCAGCATTAAGTGCAAATGCTGCTTATGTATTAGTTGTATTGTCTGATGAAGGGCAGTTAGAGCTAAAAAATGGTCATATTTTTAAAACAGGCTTTTATTTAAATGAGTTAATGCAGCCTACAAAAATGCTTTTAGATGCGGGGCACACAGTAACTTTCGCTACACCAAAAGGGAAAGCCCCGACGTTAGATGAGTCATCAAATAGTGCGATGTACTTTAATCAAGACGAAAAGGCATTAAAGCAGTACGCAGGCTTATTGCATGATCTAAAGTTAACGTCGCCTCAAGATTCTCCAGTTTTAAGCCTGTCTCGTATTGAGCAAATTGGCATAGATCAGTTCGATGCTATTTATATTCCAGGTGGACATGCACCTATGCAAGATCTATTAAAAGATAAACAACTTGGGAAAGTTTTGACGGCTTTTCATCGAGCTAGAAAACCTACAGCTCTGGTTTGCCATGGCCCTATTGCATTGATGTCTACTTTACCGAATGCTTCTGAAGTCGTTCAGCAACTTGAGCAAGGCAAAACCGTAAAAACTGGAGAGTGGATTTATAAGAACTATCGGATGACTGTGATTAGTAACCAAGAAGAAGAACAAGCGAAGGCTTTGTTAAAAGGTGGTGAAATGAAGTTCTATCCACAAACGGCATTACAGTCAATTGGTGGTAAATATCAAAGTAATACGAATGCTTGGACTCCAAATGTCGTGGTGGATCGTGAACTTATTACGGGACAAAATCCAGCCTCGGCTGTTCTGGTGGGTAAAACATTATTAGAAAAATTAAAATAAATAGACATGGTAAAGAGGTTTTATGAATAAAGCCTCTATTGCCTTATTGGGTAAAAAGGTGACGTATTAATTTCTATAAAAAAGCTAAATTAGAGGCGAGTAAATAAATCTCATCTGAAATCATTATATTTATAAGTTGTCACTTACTGTGAAAGTTGATGAATTGGCTGATTATATATGTCATTTGAGCGGCATAATCTGTAAACTATGCGCTATTTTTACGATTTTGCTTATCTTCTATATTTACATAGCGTTCGATAAGCTTTTTGGACTTTTGAGATATTTCCTCTTATGAAAGCGTCACTCCGTTTACGACTTGATCAACTCTGTGATCGACATGAAGAACTTACCGCGTTGCTTGCAGATGTGGAAGTCATCTCCGATAACAAACGTTTCCGTAAATTGTCTCGTGAACATAGTGATTTATCTGAAATTACCGAAGTTTGGGGCAAATACCGTCAAGCAGAAGAAGATATTGAAACTGCTGAGTTGATGAAGTCTGACCCTGACTTTAAAGATATGGCAGAAGAAGAAATTCAAGCGAATAAAGCGTTGCTTGGAGAGTTAGAAAGCCAGCTCAATATTTTGATGATTCCAAAAGATCCAAATGATTCTAATGCAGCTTATTTAGAAATTCGCGCCGGAACGGGTGGTGATGAGGCTGCAATTTTCTCTGGCGACTTATTCCGCATGTACAGTAAATATGCCGAGACACAAAATTGGCGTATAGAAGTACTTTCTGAAAATGAAGGTGAGCATGGCGGCTTTAAGGAAGTCATTTGCCGTGTAGATGGCGATGGTGTGTATGGCCGCTTGAAGTTTGAAAGTGGTGCGCATCGTGTGCAACGTGTACCTGCAACTGAGTCACAAGGTCGTGTGCATACATCGGCTTGTACAGTTGCAATCTTGCCTGAAATTGATGTTGATACCAACGTTGAGATTAACCCAGCAGATTTACGTATTGATACTTACCGTGCATCTGGTGCAGGTGGTCAGCACATTAACAAAACAGATTCGGCAGTGCGTATTACCCACATTCCAACTGGTACAGTAGTTGAGTGCCAAGAAGAACGTTCACAGCATAAAAACAAAGCCAAAGCGATGGCTCTTTTGGTATCGCGTTTAGAAAATGCAAAACGTGCAGCAGCTGATGCAGCAACTTCTGAAATGCGCCGTGATTTAGTGGGTTCTGGTGACCGTTCTGAACGTATTCGTACGTATAACTACCCGCAAGGTCGTATGACTGACCACCGTATTAACCTAACTTTATATAAGTTAGATGCGATTATGGAAGGTGATTTAAATGAATTGCTTGATAGCTTACATCGCGAATATCAGGCAGATCAGCTTGCAATGCTTGCACAGGAAAATGGCGGCTAATGAATATTGCTCAAGCGCTTGCAATTCGTGGTGAGCCTGACAGTTATGAACGACAGGAAAATGCTTGGTTACTTGAGCATTTTCTAAAAATCAATTCGCTTGAATTAAAGTTTAGACTTGAGCAAGAGTTAACAGCTCAACAAGAACAAGACTATGTAGCTGGTCTTGAACGTATTCAAAAGGGTGAACCTTTAGCTTATGTAACGGGTTCACAGCCATTTTGGACGCTCGATTTAAAAGTGACATCTGATACTTTAGTGCCACGACCTGATACTGAAGTTTTAGTTGAAACTGTCTTAAATCTAAATTTGCCAAATATTTCAAATATTGTTGATTTGGGAACAGGTACTGGAGCTATTGCGCTTGCCTTAGCGAGTGAACGTCCAGCTTGGTTCGTCACAGCAACTGATATTGATGCGCCTACTTTAGAAGTGGCAAAAGAAAATGCACTAGCTCATCATTTGCAACGTGTAAAATTCGCTTGCGGCGCGTGGTTTGAAGCACTAAAGCCACAAAAATTTGATTTAATTGTTTCTAATCCGCCGTATATCGACCCTGAAGATGAACACATGCAAGCTTTAGCGACAGAGCCACGCCGTGCATTGGTTGCAGATCATCAAGGACTGGCTGATATTGAAACTATTATTGCTCAAGGGAAAAACTGGTTAAAACCACAAGGCTGGATTGCACTAGAGCATGGTTATGATCAGGGACAAGCTGTTCGAAATATATTTGCTGAGCATGGTTTTAGCCAGATTAAAACCATTCAAGACTATGGCCAAAATGATCGAGTCACTTTGGCGTGCTGGATTTAAAATTACTTTTGTAGCGTATCACGCCAACGTAATAACCAGTTTTCTATAAGTTTCATTAAGGTATCGGTTACTTTACCCAATAGGGCTAATAAAATAATTGCAATGATAACAATATCTGGTCGAGACGTTTCTCGGCCATCACTGAGTAAATAGCCAATCCCTTGAGTGGCTGCAATCAGTTCAGCTGCAATCATAAACATCCAAGATAAGCTTAAGCTGTTGCGTAAACCCGTTAAAATGCCCGGAGATGCTGCCGGTAAAATAATAGATATAATCCGCTGAAAAGCATTAAGCCGATAAACTTTTCCAACTTCAATAAGCTTTCTATCTACATTATGAATTGCTGCAACTGTATTGGTATAGGTTGGAAAAAATGCTCCAATTGCAATCAATGTAATTTTTGAACCCTCATCAATGCCTAACCAAAGTAATAGCAGTGGGATCCACGCAAGACTTGGAATTGATTTAATTGCTGAAAAGGTCGGTTCTAAATAAGCTTCTGCTTCTTTACTTAATCCAACCCAAATCGCAAAAATTAATCCTAAACCACTCCCTATAATAAAACCTACTAAAACCCGCCATGTACTAATATAAATATGGGCAAAAAGGTCGCTATGAGCTAAATCTAAAAAAGATTGCCATAAACTAGAAGGTGCGGGGAGCAGATAAGCATCGATATAGCCATTTCTGACTAAAAATTCACAAGCTGCTAAAAAGATGAGTGGAATGAGTAGCGCTTTAAACCAACGTGTAAATCTATTGTTTAAATGCTTTTTCTGCGATTTTAAAGCTTGCTGAGCTAAGAAATGATTTAGCTCAGCTTTGTTAAATGAATCACTCATATACTATTTCACGACTTTTTGAGCAAACCGAGGGTCTAACAACTGATCAACCACTTGATTGATGTTGGTGCCTTTTCTAACCAAGTCTTCTTCTGTCAAAATTTTCCCAGAACGTTTTAGCGCTTGTGCTTGAGTTGCCGATGGAATGCTTTGATCAAGGTTAGTTCGGCTCAGTTGTAGCTTAGCTACAGGTAAAGGAAGTTTTGATTCTTGAGCTAAAAGTGCTGCCACTTTATCTGGATTGGCTTTTGCCCACTTTCGAGCTTGTTCGTAGGCTTTAATAACGGCTTCTACCGCTTCAGGGCTTTGCTTTTCAAAATCCTCTTTAACACTCAGTACGCTATAGCTATTAAATCCAACATTACGATAAAGCAATTTGGCACCAGACTGAATTTGAGCGGAAGCCATTAATGGATCAAGCCCAGCCCAAGCATCTACTTGGCCACGTTCTAAGGCGGTTTTTCCATCTGGGTGTTGTAAATGAACCAGCTGTACATCGCGTTTACTTAAGCCTACTGTGTCTAGCGCTTGTAGTGTAAATAAGAAAGGATCTGTACCTTTGGTGGCTGCAATTTTCTTACCTTTTAAGTCTTTTAGACTTTTAATTGGCGAGTCTTTTGCAACAACAAGAGCGGTCCATTCTGGTTGGCTTTGTACATAAACAGTTTTAATTGGACTGCCATTTGCTCGACTTAATACAGCTGCTAATCCAGCGGTAGAAGCAAAATCGATGCTATTACTGTTGAGATATTCTAATGAGCGGTTGCTACCTTGACTGAAAACCCATTTAATTTGAGTATTTGGGAGTGCTTTCTCGAGAAGTTTTTGATCTTTAACGACTAAGCTAGTTGGTGCGTAGTAAGCATAATCAAGTTTAAGTGTAGTCGGAACTGCTGCAAAAGCAGATGAAGCAAATACAAACCCCAATGTTGATGCTAGCAAAGTCTTTGATAAAGAAAATTTTGATTTTAAAGACATAATAAAAATAGAACCGAAATGAAATAAGAGATTATCCTTTCATGCGTTTGATGGCTTACAAACTTAGTTATTTTGATTTATAAATCAGATTGAAAGATAAAGTTTAGATAAAATTATAAATAACTGTTTTTATAGTAATTATTAAGTTTTAAGTAGTGCACTTATCTGGAATATTGAATTTAAAAGACAGAAATATCATAAGCTTAATTATTAGAATTTTAAGCTTATGTTCGATATATACGTTATTGATTGTGTGCAGTGAAATTATCTCGGTAGGCGCCTGGGCTGACGCCAGTCCATTTTTTAAAGGCGCGGTGAAAGGCGCTTGGATCTTGGAAGCTTAAGTCTTCACTAATCTCATGAATTGAATCGTTGGTTTTACTTAAACGTTGAACCGCAATATCACAGCGGATTTCATTTTTAATTTGTTGATAACTGACTCCTTCATGTTTCAACCGACGTTGAACGGTGGCTTCTGAAATGTTGAGCTGTTGTGCAACATTTTTAAGTTCGGGCCATTGTGCAGGGTGGAGTTTCAATAGATGGCGACGAATAAGAACGCTCAAGGCATTTTCATTTTTAAAGCGAACTAAAAGATTTTGTGGAGTTTGTTCTAAAAAATCATAAAGCGCTTTTTTATCTTTTTTAATTTTAATATCTAAATATTGAGCATCGAATTCAACTCGATTTATCTCGGCATTAAATTGAATTTCTTCACAAAAACGTACTAAATAGTCCTGAATATCATTCGGTTTAGAACAACGTACCGTAATACTATTTAAGCCAATTCTTTGGTCTACTAACCAGCACATAAGTCCGTGTACTAATATTAAAAAGGTTGCATAGGTAAACATGCGTTTAGGTTGTTCCCGATCATGAATCACCAAATAAGCTTTTTCTTGATCTCGTATTAATTCTCCGCGTATGTCATCAAGCACAAAGTTAAAAAACTTCAAAATATCGTGAAGTGCTTTTTCTAAAGTTTCGGCCGTACTGACAAGTTTAGTCAATAATTTATAGCTGCCACGACGCATGGGATGACTATCCATACCAAAAAACTCATCGTTCATGGCATTGGCAAGCTCTATCCATAATTGGGCATATGTCGCAACAGGCACACGAGCCTTTGGAGACATCAGCAATTCAGCGGGAATGCCTGCTTTATTTAGAATTATTTGTGTATTTAGGCCTTTGGCATAAGCCGCACTCAGTGCTTCATGTACTAGTGCAATCGAAATTGTGCCTTTACTTAAAGAAGATTGGACAACCATGTCAAAGACTCATATTTTCTTCATATATTTCAAGTGAAATATTTCATATTTAAAATTTGGATTGATCAAAAGCTGCAAGCATTTTGAGGCTTTTTGAAATTGTATCGGAAAACAACAACTTTTACTCTCACAACTAAAGTTAAAGAACATTTCTATAGGACATTACATAATGAAAATTCAAGGAAAGCATTTCGTGATTACAGGTGGTGGCTCTGGTTTAGGGGCTGCTACAGCTGAGTATTTAATACAACATGGTGCTTCAGTCACATTGGTAGATATGAATGTAGAAGCAGGCGAGCAGCAAGTAAAACAATTAGGGTCAAAAGCTGACTTCGTAAAACTTGATGTAACCGATGAAGTTGCTGCTGAACAGTTCTTTAAAGATGTGTTAGTAAAACATGGCAGCTTGCATGGTTTAGTCAACTGTGCGGGTATTGGCCCTTCTGCAAAAGTAGTTGGTCGTGAGGGTGTTCATGACTTGGGGATATTTGCAAAAACTTTAAATATTAATGTCACAGGTACATTTAATATGCTGCGTTTTGCAGCAGATGCAATGAGTAAAAATACGGTTGAAGCAGGCGAAGAAGATCGAGGTGTAATTGTAAACACTGCTTCGGTTGCTGCATTTGACGGTCAAATTGGTCAGGCAGCTTATTCAGCATCTAAAGGCGCTATTGTGGCCATGACATTGCCAATTGCTCGTGAGCTTGCGCGCCATGGCATTCGAATTATGACCATTGCACCGGGAATTATGGAAACTCCAATGCTTACCGGAATGCCACAAAATGTACAGGATGCTTTAGGGCAAATGGTACCTTATCCATCTCGTTTAGGAAAACCAGAAGAATTTGCACGTTTAGTTGGGCATATTGCTGAAAACTCTTACTTAAATGGTGAAGTCATTCGTTTGGATGGTGCAATTCGTATGGCAGCAAAATAATAAGTACATCTAGTAATTACTCTTTAAGTTATCCAAGTTTAAGTGTGAGATTTTAAAAAATAGTCATTGACTGCAAAAGACCGCAATTGTTATGCGGTCTTTTGCCATTGAGCAGAATTTTTCTAGTTTGAATTCGATTCAATACACTTCAAAAATTTAAATGAAAGTCGCTTTTTGATGATTAAAGCTGAGCTTTGACTTCTTCACCAATTAAATAAAACGTTCCACCAGCAATATAATGCAAGCTTCGAAGTTCTTTCGGTGCATCTTGAAAATGCCAGTGCCCATCTTTAAAAACACGGCTATCTGCCCATGCACCCACAACAGAACCAATGAATAAATCATGAGCTGACTGATTATGCGGTTCTGGAATAAGCTTACACACAAGCCATGCAATACAACCTGACACAAGTGGGCTAGTAAGACCTTCTTGATAGAATAACTCAGCTCCACAATGCTCAAGTTTTTCTGGGTCATCTAATTTGCTAATTGTCCCAAGTTGATGAGTCAGATCGAGCTGTGCATAGCAGGGAACTTGTAGTGTGAAATAGCCACTTTGTTCAACGAGCTGTCGGGTTTTAGTGCTTTTGTCGAGAACCACGGACACTTTGGCTGGTTTGAACTCTAAGGCACATGCCCAAGCGGCAGCCATGACATTGCGGTCATCTCCATGCTGAGCAGAAACAAGCACAGTTGGACCATGATTTAATAAACGATAAGCTTTTTCTAACTCTACAGGTGCAATATATGATTGCGTCATATTTAGCCTAAGTAATAAAGAAAATAGATATTTCTATTGTTGCAGAAAGCTTGATAGATGCAATGTTGCTAAATAAGCTTTATTAGAATAAAAAAGTTGTTTCTATTTTATAGCTTTCATAATGACGAACTTAGTCATAAAATCATTTCGCTTCTAAGTGAAAGGATTAACGCGTGACCGAGCTTCAAGATATCGATTTTGTAGAGTTAAGTGATGAAGAAATGCATCTCTATAGCCGTCAGATTTTACTTGATGGATGGGATATTGAAGCTCAGGAAAGACTTAAACTTGCTAATGTGCTGATTGTAGGTGCTGGTGGCATAGGTTGTAGCAGTGCAGAGCTACTTGCGCGAGCAGGGGTTGGGAAAATTACACTGATTGATGCAGATACGATCGAGATAAGTAATTTACAGCGTCAAATTGCATTTGGTCATGAAGATATCGGACGTTATAAAGCAGAAGTTTTGGCTAAACGTTTACAGAAAATTAACCCATATATCTGTGTTGAATACTATAACGAACGTTTAGACGAACATAACATTGATAGACTGGTTGAACACCAAGATGTGGTTTTAGATGGATGTGATAATTTTACGACTCGTTATCTTGTAAACGCGGCTTGTAAGAAACATCAGGTCGCACTAATTAGTGCATCAGCAATTGGTTTTCAGGCACAAATGTTTATGGTTGAAGGAGATTCAGCCTGCTATGAATGTCTTTTTCCAAAAGAACAACATAGCAATGAAGGATTACGCTGTGCAGAATCGGGGGTACTTGCAACTACTCCTGTAATGATAGCGTCATTACAAGCACATCACACTTTGCTGTATTTAGGGTTAAATCGTATACCTTTAAAACAGAAACTATTACTGTGGGATGGATTAAACATGACACAACGTATTGTTAGTTTTGATAAAGATGTAAATTGCCCACTTTGTCAGGCAAGCTAAACAGTAAATGAAATAAAATTTGCTACACTCAACCTGAATGATTTGGTTTTGAAGAAATATGAAAAAAAATATTTTGTTTGATGGGCTACGTTCCGTCGCCCGCATTGGTGAAACAGCAGTGGTTGCGGCCAAAGCTGGAATTAAATACGCAACTGAAAAACCAAGTAATGCCAAACTCATGCGAGAGACTTTTGAGTCGCTTGGTTCAACTTATATTAAGCTTGGTCAGTTTATTGCGAGTACACCATCGCTTTTCCCTCGTGAATATGTAGAAGAATTTCAAGGTTGTTTAGACCAGACACCAACACTGCCATTTAGCTATGTTCAAGGCGTGCTTGCATCAGAGTTTGAAGGGCGCGATTTAAATCAGATTTTTAGCTATATTGATGAAAAACCATTAGCTTCTGCATCAATTGCTCAGGTTCATGCAGCTAAACTGACCACAGGCGAAGATGTTGTTATTAAAGTACAAAAGCCTGGTGTCGAAACCATTTTATATACAGATTTAAGCGTGGTGCATTGGGCTGCTAAATTGCTTGAACGTGTCGTACCTAAAATTAAATTTGCTGCACTTTCTGAAATTGTTGATGAAATTAAAAGCCGTATGGTTCGCGAAGTTGATTTCATTGAAGAAGCACAAAACTTAGATGATTTTGTTGAATATTTAAATATTTCACAAAACAAAGCAGCGACTGCACCGAAAGTTTACCATCAGTTTTCTACACGCCGTGTTTTAACCATGCAACGCCTATATGGTGTGTCTTTGACAGATTTTAGTGTTGTAAAACAATACGCCAAAGACCCATCACAAGTACTGATTACTGCCATGAATACATGGTTTGGTAGTTTAATGCTGTGTAAGAGTTTCCATGCAGACTTACATGCTGGAAATCTAATGCTGCTCGAAGATGGCCGAATTGGTTTTATTGATTTTGGTATTGTGGGGCAGTTAAAGCCAGAAGTCTGGACAGCGTGTATGGCCTTTATGGATGCATTGCAAAAAACTGATTATAAAGCGATGGCCGAAAACATGCTGAAAATGGGCATGACGCATAACAAAGTTGATGTGGATGTATTGGCTCAAGATTTGGAGCGCTTATTTAATGGTGTATTAATGGCAGATCCACAGCAAATTCTGTCTACCAATCCTGCCGATTTAAACGACATTATGATGGATATGGTGGGTGTTGGTGAGCGCCACGGTATTAAATTCCCACGTGATTTTGCCTTGTTATTTAAGCAAATGCTTTATTTCGATCGTTTTATGCGCGTACTCGCACCATATACTGATATTTATGCAGACCAGCGTTTGAAAATGGTTCAAAATATGGAACCTGCTTCATTGTTAAAGCACTAAGGTCAGTTTAAATTTATGGATGCCATTATCATTGAAGGTTTGAAGGTCGAAACAGTCATTGGCTGTTTCAACTGGGAAAGACAAATTATTCAACCTTTAATGTTGGATTTAACCATCCATAATGATTTGAGTCGAGCTGCACAGTCTGACAAGCTTGAGGACACACTCAACTATGCCCAGATTTGTGAGTTGTCGGCTCAAACGATTCAGGAAGCCAAACCTGAATTAATTGAACATGCAGCACATCTTGTTTTGAAATGTTTGTTTGAAACCTTTCCAACAATTGAAAAAATTACCATAACCATCCGTAAGCCCGCCATCATTGCAGAAGCTAATGCTGTAGGAATTCGTCTTGAACGCACCAGAAACAATTTTTGCGCTCGCCCTAGCGAGTAATTTAGACGCAGATCAGCACTTTACTTTTGCGTATACGCAATTAGCAACTTTGGGGAAAGTGCAGTTTTCATCTGTTTATCAAATTCCATGCCGAGATGGTATTGGAGATGATTATTGGAATTCAGCATGTCTCTTAAAAAGCACTTTATCGTGTGATCAAATTGAATCTTTTCTAAAGCAACTCGAATCAGATTCTGGGCGTGTTCGTCCATCGCATCATATTTCTTTAGATGTAGATTTGATTGCATGTGGAAGTGATCTCGACCATATGCAATTTAATTCTAAAAAATTACCTTTAGCACTCGATGTAAAAATCCCTTTATATGAGCTTTGGCATTGTGAAAATTTGAAGACTGATAAAACGCATTATCCAGTCGTCAATTTTAAAATTTAATGCCTTTTAATGTAGATTTTACGCAAATTTTACGAGGACTTTAATTTCCTCAATAGAGAATTTACGAGCATTTTACCCATACTGAAATTCACTAAATTAGTGTTATTTCAGGACAATAAAGATGCTTATAAATTCTCAAATGCGCATCTTGCATCAGTCTGGCATTGTTTTATCCGGACTTAAAACAAATAATATTTCTTCATCTCTCCTTATTTCCAGTTTGGCAAATCAAGCCAAGGAACATAAAGGAGAATAGCCATGTTAGAACTTATACTTGTTTTATTTATTGCTATTTTTCTAGCATGGTGCCTCGGTAAATATCTATCCAAAGTGATGACAAATCAGCCGATGGTGGGCGATGGATTATTTCGCTGGATTGAAAATCCTGTTTATCGCTTGTTAGGTATATCTCCACAACAACAAATGAACTGGAAACAATATTCTCTAGCATTTGTTGTGAGCTGTGTATTTCTAGCTGTGGCCGTTTTTGCTATTTTTATGACACAAGCATGGCTACCATTAAATCCAAATCATGCACCAAATATGAGTTGGGATTTAGCATTACACACGGTTATTTCATTTTTAACTAATACCAATCAACAGCATTATTCTGGTCAAGCTCAGTTATCTTATTTGTCGCAAATGACAGGTATTGTGGGTTTGCAAGTCATTACTCCAATGATGGGGCTGGCTCTGGTGGTCGCGACCTTAAGAGCTTTCTTTTATCAGCGCCCAAGCCATATTGCAGCCGATGTTGCCGAGCAACCAGATCAAATTTTAATTGGTAACTATTGGGCAGATGTAATTCGCCCTACAGTTCGATTCTTGCTTCCGCTCTGTTTTGTCTGGTCGTTATTGCTCAACAGCCAAGGCGTGCCAGCAACTTTCCAAGGCGGGCCGGAAGTACAGCTGATTGATAAAGCCAATACAGTTCAAACTCAAAAAATTCCTTTAGGGCCAGTTGCGCCAATGGTAGCGATTAAGCAATTGGGGAGTAACGGTGGTGGTTGGTACGGTCCAAATAGTAGTGTGCCTTTAGAAAATCCAACACCACTTTCTAATTTACTAGAAATGATTGTGATATTACTCATTCCACTTACCGTGATTTTTATGGTTGGGCATTTTACTCAGCGTAAAAAGTTTGCTTACTTTGTGTTTGGCAGCATGCTTTTCATGTCGATTATTTCAGGTGCAGCCGCCGTTTGGTCTGAGAGTATGTCATCGACAGCATCTCAACTTGCCGTAATGGAAGGTAAAGAACAACGATTTGGACCAGCCGCATCAGCAGTTTGGGCTGCGCTTACTACACAGGTAAATAACGGTTCGGTCAATATGATGCATGATTCTTCTGCGCCGCTTACTGGGCTGGTTGAACTCATCAACATGTTGATTAATGCGATTTGGGGCGGTGTGGGCTGTGGTCTGCAACAGTTTATGATTTATCTATTACTTGCAGTATTTATTGCAGGTTTAATGACAGGTCGTACCCCTGAATTATTTGGACGCAAGATTGAAGCAGCAGAAATTAAGTTGCTCGCGATTATTATTTTGATTCAACCTTTAGTCATTCTTGCATTTACCGCATTAAGTCTCAGCGTTCCAGGCATATCTGGAATTAGTAATCCGGGACCACATGGTATTAGCCAAGTGTTCTACGAATATGTTTCTGCATTTGCCAACAATGGTTCAGGTTTTGAAGGGCTTGGAGACAACACTGTATGGTGGAATGTCACTTGTAGTATCGCTCTACTGTTAGGACGTTTTCCGACATTAATTTTGCCATTAATGATTGCAACACGTTTAGCAGCAAAAAGAAAAGCACCCGAAACAGCAGGTAGTCTTCAAGTTGAAACTCCAACCTTTGCTTTAACGCTGATTACGATTGTTGTGTTGCTTACCTTATTACAATTTATGCCAGTTCTTGTCCTTGGGCCAATTGCCGATCAACTTTTGTTGGTTAAAGGCTAAGGAGGCGAGTGAAAATGAATACACAAACTCATGTAAATAGCCATAAACAAACCATGGCAGTGCCAAATTTTGAAGTTTGGAAAAATGCATTTGTGAAACTGCTACCGCAGCATGCAATTAAAAACCCTGTGATGGCAATTGTATGGCTTGGAACAGTAGTTACTGCAATGAGTACAGTCTTAGGTTACACCACGCTGTTATTTGGTTTCGCGGTTACAGCAATTCTGTTTATTACCATTTTATTTGCTAACTATGCTGAAGCAGTTGCAGAGGCTAGAGGTCGTGGACAGGCATCTTCATTACGTGCAGCAAGAGAAAATTTAACAGCTCGAAGACTCAACTCTTTGACAGACCGTCAAACCACTCAAATCGCAGCCACCGAACTTCATTTAAATGATTTTATTGACGTACATGCAGGTGAGCTTGTTCCAGCCGACGGTGAGATTGTAGAAGGCTTTGCGACCATTAATGAATCAGCTGTTACAGGTGAGTCAGCACCTGTGCTACGTGAAGCTGGAACAG
The DNA here is from genome assembly GCF_052824995.1 of Acinetobacter sp. 1124_18A. Lineage (NCBI taxonomy): Bacteria > Pseudomonadati > Pseudomonadota > Gammaproteobacteria > Moraxellales > Moraxellaceae > Acinetobacter > Acinetobacter sp. 1124_18A. The sequence goes on from NZ_VTDF01000001.1 coordinate 615,779, forward strand.
ACCGTTCAGGTGTTATTGGTGGAACTAAAGTACTTACAGATCGTATTGTTGTACAAGTGACTGCTGAATCTGGTCAAAGTTTCTTAGACCGTATGATTGCTTTGGTTGAAGGTTCAAATCGCCAAAAAACTCCGAATGAGATTGCGCTTGGCTTCTTGTTAATGGTGATGACAATCACGTTTTTAATTGTCGTGATTAGCTTGCCATTTATTGCCAAGTATTTGCATATTGAACTTGATCCAGTTGTGCTCGTGGCGTTATTGGTCTGCTTGATTCCTACAACCATTGGTGGCTTATTACCTGCGATTGGGATTGCGGGTATGAACCGTGCACTCAAAGCCAATGTTTTGGCGAAATCAGGTAAAGCGGTAGAAGTTGCGGGTGACATTGATGTGCTTTTACTCGATAAAACAGGAACCATTACTTATGGTGACCGCCAAGCGACTTCTTTTTATCCTTTAACTTCGGTAACCGAGTCTGAATTAAGAGCAGCTGCTTGGGTAAGTTCACTTGCCGACCCAACACCAGAAGGGAAATCGATTGTTAAGTTAGCAAAGGAACAAGGGCTAAAACAGCAAGAACCTGAGCAAGCCGAATTTATCTCTTTTAGTGCATCAACTCGAATTTCCGGTGTGAATTTACCGAATGGTGATCAAATTCGTAAAGGTGCTTTAGATGCAATCTTGAAGTTTGTAGATGAAGATTATTCTCAAGATTTAGAATTGAAAGCACGTGTTGAACAAGTTGCTAAAAAAGGTGCAACACCATTGGTTGTCGCAAATCAACATCATGTATTGGGCGTGATTGAACTCTCAGATGTGATTAAACATGGTATTAAAGAACGTTTTGCTCGTTTAAGAGAAATGGGCATTAAAACCGTCATGGTTACAGGTGATAACCCATTAACTGCTGCCGCGATTGCTGCTGAAGCTGGTGTAGATGACTATATTGCCGAAGCAAAACCAGAAGACAAATTGGCTTGTATTCGCACCGAACAACAACAAGGCCGTTTAGTTGCGATGGTCGGTGATGGAACCAACGATGCGCCAGCATTAGCGCAAGCCGATATCGGTTTAGCCATGAACTCGGGTACACAAGCTGCAAAAGAAGCCGGCAACATGGTTGATTTAGACTCAGATCCAACCAAACTTCTTGCAGTGGTTGAGATTGGGAAACAGCAGCTGATTACGCGTGGTGCTTTAACAACATTTTCGTTAGCAAACGACGTCTCTAAATACTTTGCCATCTTGCCTGCATTGTTCGCTTCTGCAATTCCACAAATGCAAGTATTGAATGTGATGCACTTAGCAAGTCCAAACAGCGCGATTTTATCTGCATTAATTTTTAACGCGATTATTATTCCGCTATTAATTCCAATCGCACTCAGAGGCGTGAAATTTAAACCTTCAACCGCAACTCAGTTACTACGTCGAAATATGTTGATTTATGGTATGGGTGGTGTGGTTCTACCATTCATTGCCATTAAAGCGATTGATGTAGTGATTGTTCAATTATTTGGTTTGTAATCTGGAGTTTGAAATGAAAACTTATGCACAAAATTCAGAAGCAAATTTGGGTCAGACCTTAAGAGCATCTTTGGGATTATTAATTTTTACTCTGGTGGGGTGTGGTGCTGTTTATAGTGCTATCGCTACGGGCGCAGGACAGGTGTTATTCAATAATCAAGCGAATGGTAGTTTGATTGAAATAGACCACAAAGTTCTAGGGTCAAAATTAGTCGCTCAGCCATTTGTTGGAGAGGCTTATTTTCATCCACGTCCTTCAGCAGTTGCTTATGATCCGATGGCTATGGCAGGTACAAACTTAGCGCTTACTAATCCTGAGCTAAAAAAGCAAATCGATGCTCAGATTCTTGAAGTGAAAAAACAAGATCATACGGGTAACACACCTATTCCAAGCGATTTGGTGACTAAATCGGGGAGTGGTATTGATCCGCATATTAGTCCTGAATCTGCTCAGTTACAGGTTGCTCGAGTGGCTCAAGCTCGTCATTTAGACCCGATGGTTGTGGAAGAGCTGTTGCAAAAGCATATTGAACCGATGCAGTTTGGTGTATTGGGGCAAGCCCGTGTTAATGTATTAGAACTCAATATTGCTTTAGATCAATTACAATCTACACATTAACTTAAAATAAAATTGTTAGTTTACCGGATGATATCAAGTGCAAAGCAATCGCGAAAATCAGGCTGAGGCCTTATTAAATCATGTCAACAGATATCAAGCCGGTCGACTAACGGTCTTTTTAGGAGCGGCGCCGGGTGTTGGAAAAACCTATGCCATGCTCGCCCGCGCCAAAGAGTTATTTCAACAGGGAACAGATGTTGTTGTTGGTATTGTTGAAACTCATGGACGAATAGAGACTCTAAAAATTTTGGAAGGCTTACCTGAAATTGCTAGAAAGGAAATGCAATATCAAGGGCATACTTTAGAAGAAATGGATCTAGATGCTATTTTGCTAAGGCATCCAGAAATTGTGTTGGTTGATGAGTTGGCTCATCGTAACGTTCCAAACAGTCGTCATGAACGACGATGGCAAGATGTCAATGAGTTGCTCGATGCTGGGATTGATGTATTTACGACTATAAATATTCAGCATTTAGAAAGCCTAAATGATGTGGTCTACCAGATTACTGGCATTAGAGTAAATGAAACTGTGCCAGATCGGGTGTTTGATCGTATTCGAGACATTCGTTTAATTGATTTACCTGTCAGTGAACTGATTGAAAGGCTCCACCAAGGAAAAGTCTATGTGCCAGAGCAAGCAAATTTGGCATTACAAGGCTTTTTTAGCATTTCAAATTTAACAGCATTACGTGAACTCGCAATGCAATGCGTTGCTGAGCATGTCGATTCAGATTTAAAAGAGAGTTATGCCTCTAAAGGTTTAAAATCTATATCGTTGCAAAATGAATTAATGATCGCGATAGACGGACAAGGTTCTTCTGAGTATTTAGTACGAGCAGGTTGTCGATTAGCAGAGCGTAATGGGGCAACATGGACTGTAGTGAATGTTGCTAAAAGTTTGGACTTTGGACAGAGTTCAGCAAATTCATATAAAAAAGAATATATCGAGATTGATCTGGCATTTGAGCTGGCTCGACAACTCGGTGGTCGGACAGAGGTTTTATATGGGCATCGAGTTGCATCTGTTCTAATGGATGCCGCAGTGGATCGAGGTATTTCCAATCTGGTCATTGGTACAAGTATTTCGCCGTGGTGGCTAAAGTTATTTAAGAAAAATTTAGCTCAGCAATTATTAAATCAAGAAAACTCGATTGCTTTAACCATTTTGCATCCAGAACAGGGTACAAAAAAAACAACTCAAATTGAAAAGCCATCATTTTTATCATTAAAAGAAAGTATTTTTGTTCTAGCTGTTACATGTGCCAGTATTTTTATCGCTCACTTTGCCGAAGTTCTCTTAGGTATTGAAGACTTTTCCGTCATTTTCATTATTTCAGTTTTAATTGTAGCAACCAGAACTCGAATGCTCGCTGCGGTAGTAGCCGCTCTTATTTGTTTCTTGGCCTATAATTTTTTCTTTATTGCTCCACGTTTTACCTTACAAATTTCAGCACATCAAGGTGTGGTTACTGTTGTGGCTTTTTTTGCGGCAGCTTTAATCGCTGGGCGTTTGGCCTCTCAATTACGTCAGCAGGTTTTATCCTTAAAAGCAGCAAATGCCTACACTACGGTAATGCAAGACTTAGCGCGTAAACTTTCTAGTGCAGTAAACCTTGAGGAAGTTATGCAAACAGGTCGTATGACTTTAGAAACCCAACTTCAAACGAAGGTGTGGATTTCTATTCAAGATAGAGTCATTTCATCTGACATAGAGCTAAATGATAAAGAAAAAGTGGCGGCAGATTGGTGCTTAAAACATCAACAACCATGTGGACGTTTTACCGATACACTCAGCCAGTCAAACTGGTGGTTTTTACCTCTTTTAGAGCAAAAAAATAGCCTAGGTATAGTGGGAATTTATTTTAAGGATGATGTGGTTTCTCTAAATTTTGAGCAAAAGAAACTGACGGAAAGTGTAATTGAGTATATTGCACAAGCAGCTCTTCGCACCCAATTGGTCAATGAACTTGAACAAGCAAAAGTCACCAGTGAAACAGAGCGATTACGTTCGGCGTTATTATCTTCGGTATCGCACGATTTACGCTCACCACTTGCTTCTATTATTGGTGCAGCAGACACACTTGCCCATTTTAAAGCTGGTATGTCAGAGCAAGACCAGCAAGATTTACTCGAAACCATTCATTTAGAAGGCGAGCGCTTAGATCGTTATATTCAAAATCTACTTGATATGACACGTTTGGGGCATGAAGGCCTATCTTTAAAAAGAGACTGGATTGGTGTGGACGAATTAATCGGTTCTGCAACCCGCCGTTTAAAGCGCTATAAACCAGATACTCAAGTGTCGGTTGAATTACCTGAACAAACGATTAGTTTATATGTACATCCAGCACTGGTAGAGCAAGCCATTTTTAATGTTTTAGAAAATGCAGCAAACTTTTCACCTCCAGATGAACCTGTCATGATTCGTGCTCATCTTTCATCAGAAGATGAAGTAAAAATAGAAATTGAAGATAGAGGAGCGGGAATTCCTGAAGATGAAAGAAACCGCATTTTTGATATGTTTTACACCATGGAGCGCGGAGACCGTGGAAAATTTGGTACAGGTTTAGGGCTTACGATCGTAAAAGCAATTATTGGTGCGCATATGGGTACAATAGAAGCATTTTCAGGACGCCAAAATAAAGGTACTTTAATTCAAATCAGATTACCCATTCATCCAGTAAAAGAATAAGTTGTAAAGTCATGATAAGTTCAGAAACATCGCCTGTAGAAACACGTATTGTGATTATTGATGATGAGCCGCAAATCCGTAAATTTTTAGACATCGCCTTAAGAACACAAAAATACAAAACCACGCTCTGTGAGACAGGTTACAAAGGTCTAGAAACTTTGGCGACACAAGGTGCGGATTTGGTTATTCTTGACCTAGGCTTACCCGATTTAGATGGGAAAGAAGTACTCCAAGAATTACGTAGCTGGTCGAATGTGCCTGTTATTGTGTTATCTGTACGTGCCGATGAATACGAAAAAGTTGCTCTGCTAGATGCTGGAGCAAATGATTACATGACCAAGCCTTTTAGTGTGCAAGAGCTTTTGGCGCGCATACGTGTCATTCTAAGAAACCAACCGATTCAGCAAGAAGCACATGTGTACGACGATGGTTATCTCAAAGTTGATGTTACGCAACGTTTGGTGTGGGTTGAGCAACAGCCAATTACTTTAACTCGAAAAGAATTTCAGCTTCTGACGTTATTAATGCGCTATCAAGGACAGCTTTTAACACAGCCACAACTTTTAAAAGAACTTTGGGGGCCAACCCATCAGGAAGATACTCACTATTTACGTATTTTGGTGGGGAAGTTACGTAGTAAGTTGGGGGATAACGCGATTCAACCACGCTATATTGCTACTGAACCTGGTGTTGGATTACGTTTTTTAGCTCAACAGAAAAATCATTAGATATAAAAAAACCTTAGGGTATTTCTCCCTAAGGGTTTGCAAAGTGGTTTATAGTTTTTTTGCTTTTTTTATTTATATATCCCAATGTTGTTCTGCTTCAGTCATCTGACTATAAATATTTTGATATTCAGCCTGTTTAACTGTGTACCAATGCTCGACAAAGTCAGCTCCTAAATATCCTTTTAAAATAAGACTTCCTTTAAATATTTTTAAGGCTTCCTGTTGATTGTTGGCTAATAAAATATGCTCATCTTGAAACTTTAAAAGATGTGCAGGTTTTGGCAGTGGTAACTTATGAGATAAACCATAAGACACGCCAGCTAAAATAGTCGCTGTAACCAGATAGGGGTTACAGTCAGCTCCAGCAACACGATATTCTAAACGTTGATTTTTTACATCTGAGCATGGAATTCGGATTGCGACATTACGGTTATTGGTATCCCAATTTGCTTCTAATGGCACATGATGACCAATTTTAAAACGTCTATAAGAATTAATATTAGGAGCTAAAATCGCCATGGAGGCAGGCATTAACTCAATAAGTCCGCTAATCGCATTTAATAATTTGACGGAAAGTTCATCTTTTTCTACTTCTGAGCTAAATACATTTTCATGGTATTGATTGAGTAGACTCATATGAAAATGCATGCCGCTACCGGCTTTTGCCAAGTTTGGTTTCGCCATGAAACAAGCAGTTAAGTCATGCTTTCTTGCGACTTGTTTTACAATTCTTTTTAAAGCATTAATTTGATCGCAGAGCTTTAAAATATCATGGCTATGTTGGAGGTTTAATTCATATTGTCCAGGAGATGATTCTGCAACAATAGCGGTAATTTCAATAGACTGTAGTAGAGCAGCTTTTTCAACTTCATCTAGGACTTGCTGATAGTTATTCGGTACATCTATGTCGAAACATTGGTTTTCTATGCAGGTTTCAGACTGATGCTGAGGTGAGAAAAGATAAAACTCTAGTTCGGCAGCCATGACAGGAAAATAATTGGTAGCCTGTAACTGATTTAGTAATTTTTTTAATATATTGCGTGGTTCGTAATGACAATCTGAACCATCTTCTTCTTGCATTGATAGGTAAAGCTGAGCATTCAATTCTGGGGATAATGCACAGGGTTGCAAGCTGCCTAAAATGGGCAGGCAAAATCTGTCTGGTTCACCAATATATTTTCCTAAACCTGTCTCTTCAATCACTTTTCCATCAAGGCTCATGGCGTAAACAGAAAGTGGAAAATAGCATCCATTAGAAAGATTCTTTAAACTTTTAACATCAATCCGTTTGCCACGAATATGTCCGTTTAAGTCGTGCAGACAAATATCAATGTGTTGGGTATGAGGATATAAAGTTAAATATTCACCCACCTCTTTTAAAAAAAGCTCGGAATTGAAAGTTTGAGTTTGTGTTGAAGGAATAAAATCATCTGATATTTTAAATGCCTTAAAGTGAGGATTTTGTAAGTTTAAACTTGGGTAAATATGCGTACTCATTATAAAAAACCTTGGTGGTTATTTAGCTAAAATCTTACAGTAGCGTGTGAATTTAATCGCGTAAAAAAAGAGTAAAATGATTAAAGAATAAGTTACAAGTAATTTTAATTTTTTGTTTTAAAAATCAAAATCTTGTTTTTATTTTTTAAGATAATTGTTTTAAGTAAAATTAGTGTATAAAGGCAGTTTAAGTGTGAGCAAATTTCTGCGAACTTAATTTTTTTAATTAAACAATATTAAGAATTATGACCTTTCAATTTGGTGAGATAGTCAAACTGATTTAAACTTAAGACTTATCCAGTGAATCACTTATTTTTGAAGTCTTGAATAGAGCAGGACCTTTTAGGGTATTTACTGGAATTTTATTTTTGCGTTTTTTTTAAATTTATTTTTTGAGTTCTCTTAATATGAAAAATATCAGTTTAGCCATTCTAGCAATCAGCCTTTCTGGTTGTGCTGCAATGAGCGTAGAAGAATGTAAGACTGCGAATTGGTCATTAGTGGGTGAGAAAGATGGTTCAAAAGGTTCGTCGCCACGTTTAGATCAATATTACAAAGCATGTGGAAAAGCTAATATTGTTCCAGATCAAAAGTTATATGAACGTGGGTATAAAGAAGGGCTAGGGTATTATTGCCAGCCAACAAATATTTTTTATAGCGCTTTAGAGGGTAGTGGCAATATCAATGTGTGCCCAGTTGAGCAGCGTAATCGTTTAAGACCTTATTATCAGGCAGCTTCCGACTACTATAATGCAAAAAATGAATATGATCGTTATGACGAAAAGTTTAAGCAATATTCTGACAGTGCTTATAACGAAAAATTAAAGCCAGAAGAGCGTGAACGTTATCGTAAGCTTTTAAGAGAATTACAAAATGATCGTGACCGTATTAATCGAAACTATTGGAACTCAATTCGAGATATTGAACGTTTCAAATATGATCATGGCTTAAAATAATATTTGAAAAAGGATTGATCCGAATGAGATCAATCCTTTGTTTTTTTAAAGATAGTAGCTGGTTTTGGTCATTAGCTTTGAAATAGCAGTCATCGTAATTTTTACAGCATATGGTAATTCAACACCACCTGCTTCAAGCGCTGTATGGCGATGATGTAATTCATCTTCATTCATTTGCTCTAAAATTTTACGAGAACGATCATCTTGAGCGGGTAACTGATTTAGATGGTCTTGTAAATGAAGGCTGACCTGACGTTCGGTTTCTGCAACAAAACCTAAGCTATATTTATCACCAGCAATACCCGCAAGTGCGCCCATGCCATACGAAAGTCCATACCAAATTGGGTTTAATAAACTGGTATGACTATTTAGCTCTTTTAAACGAACTTCGCACCAAGCTAAATGATCTTGTTCTTCAATTGCTGCTTGTTGCATTTCTTTGCGTACATTTGGCAATTTCGCCGTTAATGCTTGTCCATGATAAAGGGCTTGTGCGCATACTTCACCACTATGGTTAACACGCATTAAACCTGCGACATGGCGAGCATCTTCTACTCCTAGTTTTGCTTCAACTGATTCGGCTGGATTTTGGCGCTGTGCTGCGGTTGCACCTGGAACAAGACTACGTAATGCTTGATCAAAAGAGTTAATAAGCTGATCAATTCCAGTATAGTGGCGCATAAATTAGTCCTCCAAAGAAAGATGTGCTGTGGCAAGCATTGGTTTTAGACGTGCTAGAAGCCAAATACTAAAGATTGCACTAAGTACAGCTGTAATAATAAATAGTATTTTAATATCAATTTTCAAAACACTTAAGATTAAGATTGAAAAAATTGCAGATGAAACCATGAAAACGGCATTTAAAATGTTATTTGCTGCTACAACACGAGCACGATGTGAACGTGGTGAATAAGCCTGCATCATGGCATATAAAGGAACAATATAAAAACCGCCGCTAATCCCAAGTAAAGTCACAGCAATCATGACGTGATAGTAAACCCAACCTTGGGTAAAAATATCTTTTAAGGTAAGTAATGCACCAGTTCTTTCGGGTACAAAAGCTAAACTCGCGGCAAGGTAAAGCGCAAAAACGGTAAGGCCAATCGCACCAATTGGTACCATTTTAATATTAATTTCTGAGCCACCAATTTTACGGCAAAGAAGAGACCCGACACCAATACCGACTGAGAAAAAAGTAAGCAAAAGGCTAACCACATTTTCTGATGCATGGAGGTTTTGCTGAGTAAGCTGTGGAATTTGCGTTAAATAAGTAGCACCATAAAACCAGTACCATGAGTTACCTAACAAAATGGTGAACACTAAAGGTAAGCTTTTGGCATATTTAATGGTTTGAAAACTTGTACGAATGAAATTCCAGTCAATCTTTAAATCGGGAGCAGCAACTTTCTGTGGCAAAATGAAGCGACTGCATACATAGCCAATGCAAGCAATAATTACAACAGTAAGACTAATCCACAACAAGTTCCCATGTGATGATGCAATTACAGCACCACCTAAAATCATCCCGAATAAAATTGCCATTGACGTGCCCGACTGAAACAGAGCATTACCCGACATTAATTCTTGCGGTTTTAAAATTTCAGGCAAAATTGCGTACTTGATGGGACCAAAGAATGTTGAATGTGTCCCCATCAAAAATAAGGCAAAAAGAAGCAACCATAAGTGCCCCAACAGGAAACCAGCAGTACCGATGAGCATAATAATAATTTCTAAAATTTTTATGCCACGGACGAGTTGTGAGCGCTCATATTTATCTGCAATTTGTCCGGCAGTTGCCGAAAAAAAGAAATAGGGCAAAATAAACAAGAGAGCTGCTAAATTATTGAGGGTACTTACTGGGGCAGATTGCTGCTGAATCAAACCATAAGTAATCACTAATAATAAAGCTTGCTTAAAAACGTTATCATTTAATGCGCCAAAAAACTGGGTAAAAAACATCGGTACGAACCGACGTGATGTCATCAGGTGCTCATCTTGTTTCATCATGTGCAAACTTCATTGTGTTTTATAAAAAAATGTGACCGAGTGTTAATTTGCATCTAAAACCATGTATGATATTTTTAACGCTTGATTAAATGAAAAATCAATGGTTTTGAGTGAGTTTTACACTCACCTTGGTGCGTTTTATTAAAAAATAAGTCTAGAGTTTTCTATGCCTTCTAAAATTAAGTTTAAACAGTCAACTCTCTCTCATTCTATGCATTTAATTTTAAAAATGCAGGGGATTCCTAAACTTATTTGTAGCAGCTTGTTGTTTACAGTTTGTGTAACGCCAAGTTTTGCTCAAACTTCTGTTGAAAGTAACTCTTCAACTTTAAATCAGACGGTATCTGATGCGTCAACTGAACAATTAGTTCCAGTGAGTCAGCAAACTACTGCTCCAATAACAGATATTGCTACCCTTGTGACTCAAGCGCAGCAACAACAAGATAGCTTGGCTATATTGCAACAACAAGAACAATTTCCAAATCAAATTGACGAATTTAAGCCAATTACGCTTGATAATCTTGATGATTTACCCGACATGCCTGTTGATCAAAGCATGGCAAATGAAATTTATAAAGTCGCTGAAGAAGCTAAAAGTGAAGCGCAAAACTTCCAAAATGGCACTCAGAAGCTACCTGAAGTTACAGTCAGTGATGCAACTCAGTCTGAACTCAATCAGATTAATCAAGCACCTGTGAATATTGACCAGCTTATGCAAGAGATCAAATCTGATAGCCAGATTGTAGTCGAAGCTAATGAAACTGGGAAAACCTTACCTGAATTAACGCCAGAGGCCGAAGCTCCGCCTGAGCAGGCAGGTTTCTTTAAACGTATTTTAAATAAAGTGCGCCCACCACGTGTAATTCCGATGGAGCAAGTACCGCGTATTAGTGCAGATGTGGAAGGTGCTTCAGATGTGCTGGCTAAAAATATTAAAGGTAAGTTATCAACATTTACCCAAGAATCATTCGAAGATTTTAATGCAGCGTTACCTCAACTCAGAACGCTAAGTAATCAGGCTGCTCAAGCAGTTGGTTATTATAATGCTGAGTTTAAATTTGAAAAATTAAGTTCGAGCCGAGTTCGCGTTAAGGTTACCCCAAATGAACCAGTACGGATTAATGAACAAAATATCGAATTTACTGGTGCTGGTGAAAAACAACCCCAGTTTCAGGTTATTCGCTTAGTTCCTGATCAGGATGTAGGTGATATCTTTAACCATGGTTTATATGAAACCACGAAAACTCGAATAGTCAACGCAGCCACTGATAACGGTTATTTTGATGCTTATTGGCGACTGCACGATGTGAAAGTGAGTCAGCCAGAAAATAAGGCTGATATCAATTTACGCTATGAAACAGGTGAGCGTTATAAATTAGATAAGGTTGAGTTTCGCATGAGTGATCCATCGAAACCCTTGCCTTTGAACCAAAATATTTTAGAAAGTATGGCCCCTTGGAAAGAGGGTGATGACTATGCATTTTGGCGAGTAAATACTTTAGCAAATAACCTAACCAACTCGCGTTATTTTAATTATACCTTGGTTGATAGCATCAAACCTGATCCAATTGAAAAACCACTTGAGCTACCGCCAGATTTGCAAGCTTTAGTCGATGAGCAAAATATTGATGTTGATGAGTCTAATTTACTTTCACCTGAACAACGCCAACTTGCTCAAGCACGTCAATTAGCCACATCTAATAAAGAAGTTACTCAAAACGTAGTAGACGAAAAACAGTTTGCAGGAACACAAAAGACAAAAGAGGCAGAACCTCAAACAGCAATGTTGCAAAGTGCATCAGTTCAGCAGGCTGAACAAGAAACTGAACAAGATCGTTTACAGGCTCAAGCACGTGAAACGAAAAGAATTCCAGTCATTGTGACTTTAAATGCAGATAAGCTAAATAGTTTAGAAACGGGTTTAGGTTACGGGACAGATACAGGTGTACGTTTACGTAGTCAGTATCGCCGTTCTATTGTTAACAAATATGGTCATTCTTTTGATGCCAACGTGGAACTATCGCAAATTCGTCAATCTATTGATGGCCGATATAGTATTCCCTACAAACACCCGTTAAATGACTATTTTAACATTGTGGGCGGATATGAGCGTGAAACTCGTGATGATATTGGTCCAGATGTAAGTTTGCTTACTGAATCTGCTGTTGTTGGTGGTGAGCGAATAATTAAACGCCCGTTAGGAAACTGGCAACATACTTTTGGTGTCCGCTATCGTTTAGACCGTTTGACCCAACAGGGTAATGTTGATATTTCTGAGTTGCCAGATGCTTTTAAAACTGCGGCATCACAGCAAGAAGCATTATTATTTAGTTATGAAACATCTAAAACCTCGAGTAATACACGGTTAAACCCAACGAAAGCTTTTAAACAAACCTATAAACTAGAATTAGGTAGTGAGAGTTTACTGTCCGATGCCAATATGGCCATTGCAAGTGCAGGTTGGAGATTTATTTATTCTCTTGGTGAAAATGATGATCATCAATTCGTTGGAAGATCTGACCTGAGCTACATTTTTACCGATGATTTTGACAAAGTTCCGTACAATCTTCGATTCTTTACTGGTGGTGACCAGACAATTCGTGGTTTTGACTATAAGAGTCTTTCTCCAGAAGTAGATGGATATAAAATTGGGGGACAAGCTTTGGCTGTAGGTTCTTTAGAATATAACTATCAGTTTAAGGATGGTTGGCGAGCCGCTGTTTTCTCAGATTTTGGTAATGCCTATGATAAAGACTTTAATAATCCAGCAGCTTATAGCGTTGGGGTTGGAATTCGCTGGAAGTCTCCAATCGGACCAATCCGTTTAGATGTCGCATCGGGTATTTCAGATGAAAACCATCCGATTCGTTTACATTTCTTTATAGGCCCACAACTTTAAAAATAAAATTTTATTAGGTTTATTTTATGGCGGATGTAGAACAGCAGCCAACTTCGGCACCTCGCTCACCTAAGAAGCGGCGCATTTTGCGTAGTTTCCTGCTGACGATATTGATCATATTTTTATTATTAGCGTCTTCGTTAGTCATCATGATGTCAACAGATCGGGGAAGTCGTTTTTTATTAGATCGGGTTTTAGAAGCTCAGAAAATAATTAAATATGAATACGAAGGCGGAAATTTACTGCGCGGAATTATTCTTAAGAATGTTTTGGTGCAATTAACAGACGTTGAAGTTTCATTAGACAGAGCTGACGTAGGTTTAGGATGGCGCTCTTTATTATTAGAAAAAGAAGTGCATTTGAGCCATGCGGATGTGCGTAATTTACGTATTATTAATAAAACCCCGCCGTCTGGTAAAGCATTCGAATTTAAGCCTATTAAGTTGCCATTTGTTCTACGTGTTGATGAAGCTGATGTTGATCATTTAGAAATTAAGCTAGCGACCTCAGATGTAAATTTTCATGACGTCCATTTGCAAGATGCACTTTGGTCAGAGACTAAACTAGAATTTGAAAAATCCAGTATGGATATGGGCTATCTTTCAGTCCACAATGCCACAGGAAAAATGGATTTTAGTGGTAAATATCCATTAGATGCTACAGCAGATTTAAGAATCCCATCTTTAAAAAGTTTAAATATTCAAAATATTAAAGTCGTAGCACGCGGAAGTTTAGATACTTTAAAAGCCGGCGTTGCCACAACAACTCCCGATTTGTTAACGGGTTGGGTGGTGTTGCATCCTGTTCGTGATGAAGTTCCAATGCAAGGTGAGTTACTACTAAAAAATTATCACTTACCTTTATTGGTTGAACAAAAATTATTTGCAAAAAATGGTGTGGTCAAGTTTCAAGGCGATATTAAACAACTTAATTTGGCAGTTGATACAGATTTAAAAGGTGAGAATTTACCTGAAGGTCAATACAACGCTTTAATGAATACTGACTTGGTTCATCAGTTGAATATCACTGATTTTAATGGCCAAGTCATGAAAGGCGCTGTTAACCTGAAAGGTTTAGTCAGTTGGAAAGATCATGTTACTTGGGATATTAAAGGCCGTTTAGACCATATTAATCTGAAAGACAAAGCCATTCCTCAGGTTGTACAAGACTTTTTACCGCCAAGTTTAGATGCTGCTGTTGCTTCAACTGGTTCTTTGGAAAAAGGTACTGAAGTTTTTGCTAATGTTGATTTCGACCGTTACGAGGCTTGGAAGCTTAAGTTTAATCAGGCTCCTGAAAAAAATAATAAACCTCAACCAATGCTCATGAATGTAGCTTGGACGAAAATAGACCGTGCGATGCCTTATATTGGGTGGTTAAGCAGTGACAATGGTCAGGTTGATTTAACGTTGCGTGATGGTCAGCAAGATATTAAAGTTGCTACAAAAGTATATCAGCATGAAAAAACTTTATTACCGGCAGGACAATATCTAGCTAATTTGAATGTTAAAGATAATGTTTTAAATGTTCCCAATTTTAGTTTTGCTGCTGAAAAAGGTAGCTTAACTGGTCAGGCTAAAGTATTTCTTCCGACTGAAAAACGTCAGTTGGTTTGGAATGCCTTGTTAAATGCAAAAGATTTTAATCCACAAAGTATTCATGCGGCAGCTCCTGTTAATCTTTTAAATGGTTCGATTAAAGCGAATGGTTTTGCTAAACCGAACCAGCAAATCATTCAATTTGAGAAAATTGATTTAACTGGTCGACTGGCTCAAGCGGGACAAGAAACTGTAAGTTTGGGTGGGAAAAGTACCGCAGCATTATTATTCCATGATGTAAAAGCTGGTGGTGGCTTTAAAGGTTTTGCTGTTAATTATGATGGATCTTTAAAAGCCTTAAAACAGGCAAATGGTTTATTGAAATTTTCTATAGCGGGTACACCAGATTTTATTCGAATTAACCAGTTACAGCATGACGGTGTCGCTGGGAAAATCTATGCAACAGGTTCTGTAAATCTCAAAGATCGCATTGCATGGGATATTAATAGTTCGTTGGTACGTTTTAAACCTCAATATTTTACCTCAGCGGTAAAAGGTGAAATTTCAGGTAATCTGAAAACCCAAGGGGTTTGGTCAGACCATTTGAAACGAATTAATATTCAGCAATTGAACCTTGCTGGCTTTATAAATAATAAACCTGTTCGAGGTAAGGGTAATCTATCTTTATTGATGGACTCTAATCAAAAGGGCTTTTTACCTCAGCAGTTTGAAGCAAATAATTTATTTTTAGTCTATGGGCAGAATCAGTTACAAGCGACAGGTAATGCTCAAAATCTAAAAATCAAGCTCAATGCACCAGCACTTTACGAGTTATACCCAGGATTACGCGGTCGAGCTTACGGTAATCTGAATGTACAATCACAGCCACGTTTAAAAGCAACTGCAAATATCGCCGTAGATGATTTTGCTTTTAATACTTTAGTGAGCGTGAAGAGATTGAGTATTCAGGGTGAACTTCCAACATCGGAAACAACACCAACTCAATTAACGGCAAAATTAGATAATTTGCGTAGTGGAAATAGACAAATTCAGTCCGCTGAAGTGAATTTGACAGGAACAAGAAAAGCGCATTTATTGAAAATACTCGGCAATAATAGTGTTTCCAAGTTCTATGTTCAGTTAGCAGGAGGGTTTAACCAGAACAATGATTGGTTAGGTCAAATCCAAAAAGGAAGTTTTGATTCAAGACGTATTCGTCTTGCACAAAATCAAAATGCTCCAGTGATTTATTCTTCTGCAAGATCTGAGCTATATGTAGGTCAACATTGTTGGCAAAGTGCGAATAGCCAGCTCTGTTTTGATCAGCCAGTACGAGTAAGTAAGGCTCGCGGTAATATTTCTTTTGTAACTCAAAACATGGATTTAAGTGACTTCGCGGCATTTATGCCAGAAGGCTTGGCGATGACGGGGCAACTAAATGGTTATGCCAAGGCAGCGTGGGTAAATGGCGGACATCCAAAACTTGATGCACGTTTAATTACGCGTAAAGGTGAAATTGGTTTAGCTGCTGAAGATCCACAAGACCCTCCAACCACTCTGGCTTATGATGAGCTGGGTGTTATTGCAAAAAGTGTATCTGAGGGCTTATTGTTCCGTGTTGATGTGAAAACACCAGATATTGGTACTGGTTATGCGAACGTCATTATCAATCCATTCCAGCCATCAATGCCAATGCATGGGGAAGTCGCTTTTAATGATGTTCAATTAAAAGTCTTAAAACCATTTATTCAAGATGTGCGTAAATTGAGTGGGACCTTAGCCTTGGCTGGTAAAGTCAACGGTACATTAACTCAGCCACAATTTACTGGTGAAATGCGTTTGAAAAATGGCGCAATCAGTATGATTTCGCTACCTGTTAATTTAACGAATGTTCAGGTTTACTCATCAATTCGTCAGGACATGGCAACAATTGATGGGGCGTTTAACAGTGGTCAAGGCGTAGGGCTTTTAAAAGGTAGTTTTGAATGGAAAGATTCGCCACGTCTTCAATTAAACCTCAAAGGTGATAATTTACTTGTGCGTCAGGCTCCATTAATTACTGCAATTGCCAATCCAAACCTTACACTTGATATGTATCCTTTCGATAAGCGTTTAAGCTTAAAAGGATCGGTAGATGTTCCTCGTGCACGTATTTCAATGCCAGAAACAACTGCTCCAGTCATTAACACCTCATCAGATGTCCGCATAGTTCGACAAGGCCAAGATCCGCTTGCAATTTTACGAGCTGCTAAACCTTGGGATATTCGAGCTGATATTGCTGTTAACATTGGCAACCAAGTGATATTCCAAGGCTTTAACAGTAATATTCCATTAGTTGGTCGTTTAAATTTAAGTCAACGTGGCTACGAGACTGCAATGCGAGCTAACGGAGCAATTGGTGTCAGTCAAAAAGTGAAAATCGAAGCCTATGGACAAAGTCTAGATTTGAATCGAGCAATTGCGCGTTTTAATGGTCCATTGGCTAATCCAACTTTAGATATCGATGCAAACAAAAATGTTCAGGGCAGTATGGTTGGGGTACGTGTTACAGGTACTGCAACATCGCCAAACATTCAGGTTTACAATGATGCCGGACTATCTGAGCAAGAAGCATTGAACGCGCTCGTTACGGGTCGTATTAATGAAGGTTCAAGTGGTTTAAGTAATGCAGAAGGATTTAAATCCGATGTAAATAACACCATTGCTGCCGCAGGGATTAGTATGGGCTTGGGTGGTACACGTGCTTTAACGAATCAGATTGGGCGTACTTTTGGTTTGAGTGGCTTAGCTCTAGATGCACAAGGTACGGGTGAAGATACGCAGGTGAGCTTAACGGGTTATATTACACCTGATCTATTTATTCGTTATGGTGTTGGCGTATTCACTCCAGTGAACAAGCTGACTTTACGTTATCAAATGAATCGACGTTTATATCTAGAAGCAAGTCAGTCTTTAGAAAGAGCAATCGATTTATTCTACAATTGGCGTTTCTAGTAGATGGAAATTAAACATTAGAAAGTATCTTTGTACCTATAATGATTTGATTAGTCTCAAGTAATAACGAAATAAAAGCTCACTTCTTAGTGGGCTTTTATTTTAAGCACTTCTATAGAATTTAAAAAAGTTGAATATTTATTATATAAAACATCGATTCTCTTAAGGGGAACCAAAGCTTGAACAGGCTTTTAATTAAAGAAAACTCACTTGAAAATTACTATTTTATAAATTAGTTTTCAGAATGATTAAATGAAACTAAATTGATAATACCTTGTTGATAAGTGCAAATAAGGTGGTTTTTTCCAAGGATATACCAGTGAAAATAGATACTTCTGTTGAAATTAAATATGACAAGGAAAACGATACAAATACTAAATATCGTGGGCTAATTCAAAAATTCACAGCAACATTGTCGATGACGCTTTTGTCATTTGGATGGGGCTCTACCGTAAATGCTGCACAACAACAAATTGCTTTAGTAGGAACATGGACATCGATCCCTAATGCACCACTTGCGCAAAAACCAAAACAAGCCAGTGAAGGTTTGTACCAGTTTAAAGTAAATAGTGATGGAACCTTAACTCCTGTTAAGGTCTTGAAAATGAAAAGTCCTTCTTGGATTGTAAAATCGAAAGATGGCCGCTTTGCCTATACCACTAATGAAGAAAATGAAGGGGCGGTGACTGCATTATCAATTCAAAATGGAAAGGTGGACGTGTTGAACACAGTGGATAGTCATGGTGGACATCCAACACACGCATCAATCAGTTTAGATGGCAAATTCCTATTTGTTTCGAACTATTCGGCATTTGATAAAGGTCGTGGTGGTGTGGCTGTTTTCCCAATTTTGCCAAATGGCCATTTAGGTGAAAAAGTACAAAATATTGTTTTTAGTGAGGGTTCTGGTCACGTCAAAGGTCGTCAGGACAGTGGTCATGCGCATTCGACCACATTTAGTCCAGATGGTAAGTATCTATATGCGAGCGATCTTGGAAATGACAAAGTCTATACTTTTCGTTATAACCCAAATAAACCTCAACCACTTGAAGCGGACAGCAGCCGAGATGTGACTTTTAGACATGGTTCTGGCCCGCGTCATATGGTCTTTTCCCCAAATGGCAAATATGCGTACGTTACCGCAGAAATGCGAAGTGAAATTGTGACATTTAATGTGCAAGATGGTCATTTGAAAAAAATGGCTGAGCTAAAACTAATTCACGAAGACAAAACACCTGAATTTAAAAGCGCGAGTGGAATTATCCTCAGTCCAAATGGCAAATATGTGATTGCTGCCAATCGTGGTGCAGACAACAAACTTTTGGTATTTAAAATTCAACAGAATGGATTGCTAGGTAAGCCAGTAGTTTATAAAGCCAATGGAATTGAACCACGTGCTTTCTCATTCGACGCATCGGGTAAATATCTCTATGTAACCAATGTTTATAGTAATAACATTAGCTTGTTCCGCTTCGATGCCAACAAAGGCACCTTAAAACCCGCTGGCAATGCAGCCAAAATATCAACACCGACTGATATCAAATTTTTTAATTAACCCAAATGAGGAAACTAGCATTTCTAATGCTTGATATAAAAAGACTGAGAGGGAAACTATCTCGGTTTTTTTATAGCTGTTTTTGCAAAAAAGATGATTTTCCGTATGATATGAGCAGCAATAATTAGTGTAGTGAAATGATGAAAAAGATTTTATTGATTGCAGTGAGTTTGTTCTTTGTTGGTTGTTCAGAAAAGAAACCATTAACACCAGAAGAGCAGTGGCATGGCTTTTGTACTAGTGTAGGAAATGCGGCTAGAAGCATTGTTTTTGATCGTCAGCAAGCAATCGAAAAAGCTCAGGCCGTTGAGCATGCTAATAAAATTGAAGATGACATTACCAAAAAGTTCATTCTTAATATTATTGAAAAAGTTTATGCAATTCCAAAAGAAGAACTAACTAAAGATTCTCAAGCACTCCAAGAAAAAGTTAGAAAGCAAGCGATGGACGAATGTTTGGCAACACCTCATGACAAAATGCCAAAATATAAATCGTTCTAATTAAGTACGGTTATTGAATTTCCACTCATCTGGGCTATTTTTGCTTAAAAATAGCCCAGATTTGGCCAATTTGCTCATTATTTATACAGTGGTATTTAGATACAAAATAATGGGCATCACGGAGAAACACCCCGTTTTCATTAACTTTTACCTTGAACTCTAGTAAACTTTTATAGTCCATATTACTTGTGAAGCTTTTTAAGAAAGCTGGAATTTGCAAGTAATTTTTCAAAAAAAGAGGAATGAACACCGTGCTAGAAGCTTACCGCCAACACGTTGAAGAACGTGCCGCACTCGGAGTCCCACCGAAGCCACTTGATGATGCTCAAACAGCTCAGCTTGTTGAACTATTAAAAAATCCACCAGCAGGCGAAGAAGCGTTCTTGGTAGATTTGCTTGAAAACCGTGTTCCTGCAGGTGTTGACCAAGCAGCTTACGTAAAGGCAGCGTTCTTGGCAGCAATTGCAAAAGGCGAAGCAACTTCACCACTCGTTTCTAAAGAGCGTGCAGTTTACTTACTTGGCACGATGCTTGGTGGTTATAACGTAGCACCACTTGTTGAGCTTCTTGATAATGCTGAACTTGCAAGCCTAGCTGCTGAAGCGTTAAAGAAAACCCTTCTTGTATTTGATGCATTCCATGACGTAGCAGATAAAGCAAAAGCGGGTAATGCCAACGCTAAAGCTGTTTTACAATCTTGGGCAGATGCAGAATGGTTCACAAGCCGTCCTGATGTTCCAGAAGAAATCAAAATCACTGTGTTCAAAGTAACTGGTGAAACAAATACTGATGACTTGTCTCCTGCGCAAGATGCTTGGAGCCGTCCAGATATCCCATTACACGCAAATGCAATGTTGAAAAACGAGCGTGATGGTATCAATCCTGAAAAACCAGGTGAAGTTGGTCCATTAAACCAAATCAAAGAACTCATCGCGAAAGGCAACCAAGTTGCTTATGTCGGTGATGTTGTTGGTACAGGTTCTTCTCGTAAATCTGCAACTAACTCTGTACTTTGGTTCTTCGGTGACGAACTTCCACACATTCCAAACAAAAAAGATGGTGGTGTGTGTTTAGGTACTAAGATCGCGCCAATTTTCTTCAATACAATGGAAGATGCGGGTGCTTTACCTGTAGAAATCGATGTTGCCAACATGAACATGGGCGATGAAGTTGTATTGAAAATTGACCATGCTGCTGCAAAAGTTACTGCTTTTAAAGATGGCGTACAAATTTCAGAAGCTGAGCTTAAAACGCCTGTACTTTTAGACGAAGTACGTGCTGGTGGTCGTATTAACTTGATCATCGGTCGTGGTTTGACAACTAAAGCACGTGAAGAATTAGGTCTTGCACCTTCTACATTGTTCCGTACACCTGTACAGCCTGCTGACACTGGTAAAGGCTTCACGCAAGCTCAGAAAATGGTTGGTCGTGCATGTGGTTTAGCTGAAGGTCAAGGTATCCGTCCGGGTACTTACTGTGAACCTAAAATGACTACAGTTGGTTCTCAAGATACAACTGGTCCAATGACTCGTGACGAGTTAAAAGACTTAGCTTGCTTGGGCTTCTCTGCTGACTTGGTAATGCAGTCTTTCTGTCACACTGCTGCGTATCCAAAACCAGTTGACGTAACAACTCACCATACATTACCTGACTTCATTATGAACCGTGGTGGTGTATCTTTACGTCCAGGTGACGGTATTATCCACTCTTGGTTAAACCGTATGTTACTTCCAGATACAGTAGGTACTGGTGGTGACTCACATACTCGTTTCCCAATCGGTATTTCATTCCCAGCGGGTTCTGGTCTTGTTGCGTTCGCGGCTGCAACTGGTGTTATGCCACTTGATATGCCAGAGTCTGTACTTGTTAAGTTCAAAGGTAAAATGCAACCTGGTATCACTTTACGTGACCTTGTACATGCAATTCCTTACTATGCAATTCAAGCGGGTGACTTAACTGTAGAGAAGAAAGGTAAGAAAAACATCTTCTCTGGTCGTATCCTTGAGATCGATTTATCAGAAATGGAAAATGACTTGACTGTTGAGCAAG
Source organism: Acinetobacter sp. 1124_18A (assembly GCF_052824995.1). Classification (NCBI taxonomy): domain Bacteria; kingdom Pseudomonadati; phylum Pseudomonadota; class Gammaproteobacteria; order Moraxellales; family Moraxellaceae; genus Acinetobacter; species Acinetobacter sp. 1124_18A. The sequence goes on from NZ_VTDF01000001.1 coordinate 637,339, forward strand.
CATTTGAACTTTCTGATGCATCTGCTGAACGTTCTGCTGCTGGCTGTTCAATCACACTTTCTGAAGAGAAAGTTGCTGAATACTTACGTTCTAACATCACCATGTTGAAGTGGATGATCGCAGAAGGTTATGGCGATGCTCGTACTATGGCGCGCCGTGCTGAAAACATGCAGAAGTGGTTAGACAACCCAAGCCTGTTAAAAGCTGATGCTGATGCTGAATACTTAAAAGTTTACGAAATCGATCTTGCTGACATCAAAGAACCAATTCTTTGCTGCCCGAACGATCCAGACGACGCGAAACTTCTTTCTGACGTTCAAGGCGACAAAATTGATGAAGTATTCATCGGTTCTTGTATGACTAACATTGGTCACTTCCGTGCAGCTGGTCAGTTACTTGACAAAGTACCTGGTGGTTCATTGTCTACTCGTTTATGGTTGGCTCCACCAACTCGTATGGACGAGCACCAATTAATGGAAGAAGGCTTATACAACATCTATGGCCGTGCTGGTGCACGTACAGAGATGCCAGGTTGTTCACTTTGTATGGGTAACCAAGCACGTGTAGCACCGAACACAACATGTGTATCGACTTCTACTCGTAACTTCCCGAACCGTTTAGGTCAAGGTGCAAACGTTTACTTAGCATCTGCTGAGCTTGCATCTGTAGCTGCGGTTCTAGGTAAATTACCAAGCCCAGAAGAATATCAACAGTACGCGTCGCAAATTGACAGCGCTTCTGCTGACATCTACAAATACTTAAACTTCGACAAGATGAGCGAATATACTAAAGAAGCTGATCAAGTTGATACTAAGAAAATCCAAACTGCTCAATTGACTTAATGAGCTAGGATGAAGAAAAGCCGAAAGGCTTTTCCCTAGCGCAAGAGCAAATCAATGATTTGTTTGAGCAAAAAGCTAAAAATAAGGGCTGATTAATCAGCCCTTATTTTTTTTGAAATAATTTCTAATTAATCTAAATTTTAAATCAAAAAAATTGTAGTAAGTTCTGTGCTATGCCTATCTAATAATTTTAATTAATATGGTCCAGTAATTTTGGCTTTACAATTCAATCAATCCATCATTTAATCATTGAAAATGAGTGATTTAAAAAGTTGATTTAACTAAATGGCGAAACAATCCCGCTTCTTATGTATTGGTGGATTTCTTAACGGTTCTGCTGTTAAAGATCAAGGTGATAGTTTTATCTGTGTCGAAAATAACAAGCAAGTAACCTATCACAAAAAGGAAATCTTTCATCCAGACTCGTGGGATCAAGATTACTACGTCTGCGAAACTACAACAGACCAGCAAGCACGAAATTGGGTTTATGATATCAAGCCTGATTAATAAACTTGATATAATTTTATTTGGTAAATAGACAATTTAGTATTTTTAATGTCTACATGAAAAAGCCCCATCATAAGGGGCTTTTTAAAACTAAAATAATTCTACCAATACCCCAACACTTTCCACCACAGTCCGCCAATCACCACAAAGATGATGATATTGACCACGCTCATGACAAAGCCAGCTTTCCACCATTCACCAAGTGTGGTGTAACCCGAACCGAACACTACAGGGGACGTGCCAGTCGCATAATGGGTTAATGTCATCATAATACTTGAAGCTGCTGCCATCATTAAAGCAAACAACATTGGCGGTGCACCGAGTGCAAGTCCTGCCGTATAAAAAGCAGCAAACATTGCGGTAATATGCGCCGTGGTGCTAGCAAACATATAATGTGCATACAAATAAGCAAGCATTAACAATAAACAAGCAGGCATCCAGCTTAGACCTAAATGACCGATACTGGTTTCTAAAACACCAGAGAACCACGTGATTAAGCCAAGCTTATTTAAATAAGTTGCCATCATGACTAATGCTGCGAACCAAGTAATCGTATCCCACGCGTTCTTTTGCGTCAGAATATCATCCCAAGTGAGTACACCTGAAAGTAGCAATAATCCTAAACCAATAAAAGCAGTCGTCGTTGGGTCAACAGCCCAAGCGGAGCCAAAAATCATGGCAGGAATACCTGCCCATAGCATCAATAAAATACCGAATACACCAAGCATGATGATTTCATTTTTACTGACTGGACCCATTTCTTTTAATTTAGTTTTAGCAAACTGAGCTGCATTAGGCGTTTCTTTAATTTCAGGTGGATACATCCAATACATAATTAAAGGCATAATGATTAATGCAATTAAACCCGGCACTAACATTGCCAGTGCCCAAGTACTCCAACTTAATGAAATTTCACTATTGGTCGCCTTTGCCACTAAATCAACTACTAATGGGTTAGGGGCGGTTGCCGTAATGAACATTGCAGAGGTAATCGGGTTGGCTTGGTAGTTAACCAACGATAGGTATTTTCCCATCCGACCTTCGGTGCCTTTGGCTGGATCAGAATCGTAACTAGTAGAAATTGCTAGTACAATCGGATGAATGATTCCACCACCACGTGCTGTGTTGCTGGGTGTTACAGGGGCGAGAATGAGTTCGGAAAGCACCATGCTATAGCCGATACCGATGGTTTTTTTGCCCCAAACTGCGATAAATAAATAGCCTAACCGTGCGCCTAATCCAGTTTTTTGCAAACCTTTGGAGATCATGATGGATATACCAATCAACCAGATTAATGGGTTAGCAAAACTACTAAGGGCATCTTGAATTGCACCGCTTGGGCTGGTGTTAGTCACGCCAGTAATAGCAACTAAAGTTATTGCAATAATGGCAATGGCACCAATTGGCATAGCTTTACCAATGATTGCGGCAATTACACCGACAAACATGGCTAATAAATGCCATGCATCAGGGTCAACACCATTTGGAACAGGAATTACGAACCAGATTAACAATGTAATAAATAAAGAAATAAGTGTAGGGAGGGCTTTAAATCCCATGTAATTTCCCCTTGTTTTCATATGATTAAAAAATTAAAGTTCTTTACGAATAAATCGCTAAAGAAATAAGTATTAAAGTTCTATTATCAATTAAATAATTCGAAAATTCAAAAAATAACAACCGATAAGCACTAGATTTTATTTCAATGAAAATGACAAATCTTTTAGGGTTAAGTATTTCTTAATTTAAACTATAATTATTAAGTTTTTTTGAAATTATGATGGTGAAATAGATGCCAAAATTATAAATTTCCTAGAAAGGTATCAGCCTAATAAATAGTACTGATTATTGTTAATTCTAGAAAAAGTCATAAAAATATTTACTCAAATTGAAAGATTCTAATGTTAATTTTTAGAAAATTTTAAAGATTAAGAAATAAATTATATATCTAGATAAAGATATAAATGATACAAAAAATTATTAAATAAAATAACTTATATATAATTTTGGGTAAAAAGTAAGCTCTTTGAATTATTATTTTTATTAAAAGTGTGAATTGTGTCATGAGTTTATTTAAAAACAATAAATATATCATTCTTAAATTTAATATATATAAAATTAAATATAGTACTAGAAGTTAACTGGTGTTTTGTTTTAAAATAATTAAACGAACTTAAAAATAATTAAAAAAAATATAAGTATTTTATATAGGGAATTTGAGAATGTTAAAGACGGTAGTTGAATTTAAATTTGATGATTATCAATCATCTGAGCAAAAGATGCATTCCAATGAAGGAGGTTTTTTAGTTCAAAAAACTGAAGATATTGCACAATATATTTTTAGTATATTGAAAAATAGATATCATTTAAATGTCGAGCTATATAGTGAAAACTGGGGATGGCAAATTGAGATTCCTTTGCCCGAAATAACCATGTATCTTGGAATCAGTGTCTATAAAGAATATAGCAATGGATTTGCAGTTTTTATTTCTCCTAATACACCTATTTTAAGAAAATTTTTATTTAGAAAACTTGATATTACCCATCATATTATGGTGCTGCAAAATTATATAAATATTATCTTAAGATCACACCCAGGCATTTATGATGTGTTGTGGTGGCAAGAAAATGAATTTCGATGTCTAGCAGTGAGTTGAAGTGGAAAAAGTGAAAAATTTTAAATATTGAAGTGAGTGAAGGAAAATTTATTAAAGACTATATTGGTGAATAGAGGGCGAGAGCTTACTATATCTTCAATATCAAGTGGTCAGATCAATATGCAAAATTCAGCTTGGAAGGAATTGCGTAAGTTCTTCTATAATAATCTTCATAATCATGACTATGAAACTACGATAAGTAGATGTATTAATTATTTTTTAGTGGTTTTAATTGTTGGTAACGTCGCAGCTGTTTTATTAGAAACAGTAAATGATTTGTACATAAGTTATCATGCTTGGTTCGACTATTTTGAAGTTATTTCAATTGCAGTTTTTAGTATTGAATATTTATTAAGATTGTGGAGTGTTGCAGATCGAGATACGACACAACCTGCATGGAAAATCCGTTTGAACTGGATGAAAAGCGGGGAAGCAATTATTGATTTGATGGCAATTTTACCTGCTTATCTCAATTTCTTTGTACGAATTGATCTTCGTATGCTCAGGATCCTAAGGTTACTTCGCTTATTAAAATTGACACGGTATTTTATCTCCCTACAGATATTGTTATGCGTGATTAAACGTGAGAAAGGGTCTTTTCAGGCAGTTATCTTTATTTTAATTATTATGATTATTATGACTGCTTCAGGCATTTATGTGGTTGAAAATAAAGCTCAACCAGAAGCTTTTAGTTCAATACCTAAATCTATGTGGTGGGCAGTGGTTACTTTAACTACAGTAGGTTATGGCGATGTGACCCCAGTCACCAGTTTGGGAAAGTTACTAGGCGCACTGATTACCATTTTGGGAGTTGGCATTGCGGCATTACCGGCAGGTATTTTGGCATCGGGGCTTGCAAATGAACTTAACCAGCGTAATCAAAGGTTAGAGCAAGAGTTTCGTGAATTACTTCAAGTACGTGGTATTGATATTTTACATGATGAAGTTGAAATAGAACGAATCCGTCAAAAAGTAGGCCTGCCAAAAGAGCAGGCGCATAACCTGATTGTTCAAATTATGCGAGAAAAAGTATTAGAGCAGGAAGAGTCTGTTAGAGAGAGAAAATGTTATTGCCCTCACTGTGGCGGAAAGCTAACTGATTAGAAATAATAAGTTAGCATCTTATTTGATTAAATTTACTTACTGGCTTTTTCTACAGCAAACGCAATAAGTAAAATGATAAGACCACCGAGACTCAAAACAAAACCTACCCAGATTGGCGCGATCCAACCCATTTGGTGGCTGAGTACCCATCCACCTAAAAATGCACCTAATGCATTGGCCATATTAAAGGCAGAATGGTTGAGTGATGCTGCTAATGTTTGAGCATCGCCTGCAACATCCATTAGGCGGGTTTGCAAAGCTCCGCCTAACCCCATTACGGTGAGACCAATCAAAAATAATGAGGCAATAGCAGTATAGATATTGCTCATAAAAAAACTGGCAACAACAAAGGCGATAGCTGAACTAATTAATACACCTACAATCGTTTTGTTTAGGTTTTTATCTGCAAGCCATCCTGCGGCTAAGCCACCAATAACCATACCAGTACCCCAGATAGCTAAAGCGATAGGGACAATTTGGATATCAACTTTTGTATATTCAGTCAAAATTGGTGAAACATAGCTATAAACAGAAAACATGCCTCCAAAACCGATGGCGCCTACCGCTAGTGTTAGCCACATATTGATATTTTTAAGACCGGCTAACTCTGTTTTTATACTGGCAGTAGCTTGGACTGGAATATTAGGTACAAAGAAGCCAACAGCAATTAAAGTGACAAAAGCAATGGTTGCTGAAAACTCAAAACCAGCTCTCCAGCCAAAATTTTGACCTAACCAAGTTGCCAGAGGTACACCTATTACAGTCGCAACAGTAAGCCCCATCATCATTTGGGCAACAGCAGATGCTCTTCGCGATGGACCCGCTAGTTCAGCTGCAACTAATGCGCCGACTCCAAAATAAGCTCCGTGTGGTAAACCAGCAATAAAACGTGAGATTAAAACAGTTTCGGGGGTATGAGCTAAGGCGGTACAGGCATTTGCAATACCATAAAAAAGCATTAAGCCGAGCAATAAAGTTTTTCTAGGAACTTTGGCTCCAAGAATAGCGATGATAGGAGCGCCAATAACTACACCTAAAGCGTAGGCACTAATAAAGTGGCCAGCTTCTGGTACTGTAATATTTAAATTATTTGCAATTTCCTGAATCAGTCCCATTGCGACGAATTCGGTGGTTCCAATACAAAAACCACCTACAGCCAGTGAGAAAATTGCTAAAAAGAGTGAATAATGTTGATGTGCAGATAGAGGAGATTGCGGGGACGCCATAATAGGTTAAGAAGAGACTCAAAAAAGAGAAGTATAAGGGAAAAGAGTGCAGAATAATAAAAAACTGAAATTAAGACCGCCGAGGCTAAGTACAAAAACAACCAGATAAGGACGATCCAAACCATTTGGTTAAGAACTCAACCACTTTCTTTTTGAATAAAAGATCAGAGAATTTTAAACTTGAATATTAAATGATAATAATAATGATTTTTATTTATGCATACTGTATTTGCTTATATTTTGTCTGAAAACTTTTACCTTGGTGTACAACAGGATTTTGTAATAATGAATAAATTTTTAGTGCTTTCTCTTGCATTAGCATCTAGTTATAGCTTTGCTCACGAACCTTATGTAGCGCCTGTAGCTTATAAAACTGAACAGACTCAAGTACCGGTAATTGCTGGTTATGCTGAAGAAGCATTAAATAGTGAATATGCTTTAAAGGATGCTAAGCTTACTGTAATTACACCTAAAAATGAGCTTAAAACCGTCAACTCAGAAGCTGTACATAAGTCTGTAACTGTTTTTGATGTAGATCTACCTGAAGAGGGCACATACATTGTTCAAACTCAGGCAAGTTATCCTTTAAAATATGTATATGACCAAAAAGCATGGCATCTATTTTTTGATATGCCAGCTGATAAAGCTCCACCGAAAGCCGAACGCGAATATTTGATTCTGGCTGATCTTAAAACAAAAACAATCAAAACAGAACAAGTAACACGTGAGTGGATATTGCAGAGTTATCTTTCTAAAGGGAAAGTTTCAGATATTCAACTTCCCAATACACCGATTAAAGTTAGTTTTTCTGTGCACCCAAACCAGATTAAAGCTGCTCAGCCTGTTAAGTTAGCTATAACTGAAAAAGGGAAACTTTTAGCTTATGCTGAAGTTAATTTGAGAGAAAAAGGTGCAACTGATAAACAAGTACAACCATTTAAGGCAGATAATAATGGGCAAGTTGAGCTCAAATTTACAAAAGCTGGTGAGTATTTAGTAGAAGTAACTACACCACTAAATTTGAAGTTAAAACCTAAAAATCAAAGCTATACAATTGTTAGCTTAAATGTGGTTACACAGTAACTTTTAGCCTTACATAAAAATTAGATCCGTTTCGGGTCTAATTTTAATTAACGGGGCAAAACATGTTCAATATCTAGTGGGCTATTTCAATTTTAAAATTATAAAAATTCATCACATAAAAGAATAATAAAATAAAATTCATGTTGAAGTTGGCTAACTAATTTTGTGATAAGATGAATACTATTCATTAGCAAGAATTTATCTAAAGTTTCTCGATTTTTTTGAAAAAATAAATATGAGATTAAAACATCTATAGATTAATCTACTTTTCAAGCGTGGACCTATGTTAGAAATTCGTCACCTTAAAACCTTAGTCGCCTTACGTGAACACGGTTCATTGGTTTCGGCAGCAAATGATCTTTGCTTAACACCTTCGGCTATTTCTCATCAGTTAAAAGAATTAGACCATTGGTATGGGGTAGAGGTTGTTAATCGTCGTAGTAGACCTGTTAGTTTTTCTAATGTCGGGCAGCGCTTACTTAAGTTAGCAGATGATGTTTTGCCACAAATTCAGATTACTCATAGTGATATCACACGTATTGTTCATGGACAGACTGGCAGAATTATTTTTTCATCGGAATGCCACAGTTGTTTTGACTGGTTAATGCCTTTATTAAATCAGTATCGCCATCAATATCCAGATGTAGATTTAGACTTTGCTTCAGGTTTTGAGGCCAATCCGCATGAACTTTTACAAAATGCAGAATTTGATTTACTGATTACAGCTGACCCAATTGCGTTAAAAGGAATTGAGTATTTTCCGATTTTTGAATATGAATCACGCTTAGTTTTGTCAAATACGCATCCTTTAGTTCGGGCTGAAAGTATTACAGTTCAAAAGTTAGCCGAAGAAGTTTTAATTACTTATCCGGTTGATAAGCACCGTTTAGATATTATGTCGAAACTGTTCATTCCTGCGAATATTCAGCCTAAACAAATACGAACAACAGATTTAACTCAAATGCTTATTCAACTTGTTGCAAGTGGACGAGGTATTGCTGCTTTACCTGATTGGGTAGTAAATGAATATGAACAAAAGGGTTGGGTCACAAGCCGCCGTTTAGATTGTGTTTCACCTACAGGCTTAAGACGAACTTTATATGCGGGCTATCGAACTGAAGAAAAAGAGAAAAGTTATTTTGAAGGATTTTTAAAGCAATTAGAAAAATTCTCTTTAAAACGAAATGCCTATTATTCTGGCTAAAGCAAATAATTTAGCCTAAGTGTTAAAAAGGTGCTTAATTGCACCTTTTTTTATCAACTTCTTTATTTACCAATAAACAAAGAGAGTAAGCCTGCTGCAATAAGAGGACCGACTGGTACACCACGAAGTAAGGCAACCCCAGCAACCGTACCAATGAGTAAGCCTGCAACCACATCAGGTTGGCTCGACATTAGTTTGACGCCGCGACCACCTAACCAAGCGACTAATAGGCCAATTGCGATAGCTAAAAGCGACTTAAAACTAACAAATGACTTTAAAATAGTTTCTCCACTGAGCTTTCCACTGGCAATTGGGGTGAGTACGCCAATCGTTAAAATAAGAATTCCTAAATTAAGGCCGTGAGCTTGAATGTAAGGAAAGAACTCACTTAAAGGAGTGATTTTAACGACAATAAGTACACCCGCTGCAATGGTTACAGCTGCATTTTGACTTAATAAACCGCAGACAAGCAGGACGAGTAAAACAACTAAATTAACATCAAATTGGGCAAGCATGGGGAGTGCAGAGAAAGTAAATAAATGGAATTGTATAATATTTAAGAGCCGCAATGTGAAAGCTTAGAAAGATACAGCCGATTTCAGATCTTATTTTTAATAAAAATTCACTGTATATCGCTCAATGATAAAGAGTTTTAATTTCTGGTTACGCATGGAAACAATGTTATATAAATTAACAAGTTAAAAGTTTTAGTTTTTTAAAGTTGTGATATAAAAATAGTTATTACTCATGAGTACAGGATAATTGTATGGATATTATAGATATCAAAATCAAAGATCAGTTTGATCAGATTCATGATGCAAAAGCGCAACTAAAGAAAAATTTAGTGGAACATGAAAATGAATCGTTAAAGCTGAGCCAACGTATTGAACATATTATTGTTGATAATGAAATAATTTTGCCTACTACCGAATTACTATTTGAAAGTGAACAGAACGAAAATATTTATCGGGTAGTAGAAGAATAGAGTGTGAGTTGAATGAAGTAAATGCAAAGAGCTGCTCGTAGTGTTTAGAAAAAAGTGGAAACTACGTTAAAATAACAGCTTAGTTCTAATGAGAAAACTTCATGCTGCTGGAAAAAATTTTACAATCACAAGGGTTTGGTTCACGTAAATATTGTCAGCAGTTAATAAAAAACGGATCTGTAAGTATTGATGGAGAGATTGCAGATGATTTAAAGAAGCAATTTTCTCCTGAAAATTTAGAGTTTTCTCTTATTGGACAGACCTATCAATATCGAGAAAAAGTTTATATTGCTTTAAAAAAGCCAAAAGGTTTTGAATGTTCTCATCAGCCTCACCATCATCAAAGTGTTTTTAGTCTCTTACCTGAAATTTTGATTCAACGTGGTGTGCAAGCTATTGGCCGTTTAGATCAAGATACAACGGGCTTACTTTTACTTACTGATGACGGTAAATATCTTCAAGCTTTAACTCATCCCCGTAAACATGTCCCAAAGGTTTATCATGTTACGACCATCGATCCTGTCACGCCTGAGCAAATTGAAATGTTGAGTCAAGGTGTGAGCTTGCATCAAGAAAAAGGTGTCTTTGCTGCAACGGATGTAAAGATATTAGAAACTCATCAATTAACCATGACGATTCATCAAGGTGTCTATCATCAAGTTAAACGAATGATTGCAGCTGTAGGAAATAAAGTAGAAGCCTTGCATCGCCATCAAGTAGGGCAATTGGTTTTACCCGAAATTGCTGAGGGAGAATGGATTTATTTATCTGAAGAGCAAAAACATCTCGCTCAAAATCTTACTTAAGAAAGCAATGGAAAGTTTGGAACTCACTATCTCGAATGAATCCCATTTTTTCATATAAGCGATGAGATTCATGGTTGTTGCCTTGAGTTTCCAAACTAATCCGCAAAGCATTCTCTTGTTTTGCAAATAAGATTGCTGTATCGATTAGCTGTTTAGCCGAACCCTGACGACGGAAAACGGGCGTAACATATACATCATCTAAGATATAGTAGGTTGAGCAAGCAACTGAAGAAAAACCTAAATAGAGTAAAATAAAACCCGTGATTTTATCGTCTTTAATATGAATGAAGAACACACTTTCTCTATTCTCAAAACGCTGTTTGAGAAAGTAAAGTGATTCATTAAAATTAGAAGAAGCCCCATAAAACTGGCGGTATTCATCAAATAAAACGGCGAGTTGGTCTAAATCTTCAAAAGTCGCTCGTCTAACGATCATTTGGTACTCCTTGTAACTTATCATTATATTTTTACAAAGAGAGCATAACGAAAAAAAGAGCTTCTTGACGTTAAAACTTGTTTATAAATGCAACAGTGTTAAGTTTTGTCGCTCTCACCAAGAAGTGCGTTTAGTTCTTCAAATAAATCTTCATGGTCATCATCTTCTGCTAAAGTCGATGGGTTTTGATTTAATGAAGATGCTTTTGCTTTTCTGAGTTTTAATAATTGTTCCATATTAATACTCTGATTTTCGATGGCAAACGGAATAGACTTAGTTAATACGACCTGTTTAAAAAAAAGTCGTACCGCTTGGGCAGGGGTAATTCCCAATTGTTTAAAAACAGCAAAAGCCTGCTTTTTCTCTTGGGAGTCCAGTCGAACCTGATAAACTTCTGTTTTTCGCATGAATAACAAAACCAAATGATTTTTAATTTTTAGGAATTTATTTTAAACCATCGCAATGTAATTTCAATGTTTTTCGGCATAAAAAACAATCTTTTTGTCATTACGCTTACATTACAACGTCAATTCAAACTGAGAATTGAAAAACATTTCCCCTTTCGTGAGTGGATCGACAAATGAAATGTGCTTAGCTAAAAGTTGTAATGGCTCTGAAAAATCATCATCTGCCTTATGTTGAACAGTCGGGTAAAATGGATCATTTTTAATCGGAATATCTAGATAATTAAGATGTACACGAAGCTGGTGCTGCTTACCTGTTGTCGGTGTTAAACAATATTTAGCCCAAATCTGGTTGTGTTCAATAAGCTCAATATAGGTCTGAGTGTTTGCTTTAGCATTTGCCAAAACTTGCATGGTGTAAAAAGGAGACCCTTTATCTAAATGCAAATGTAATGTTTGAGGAAGTTTTAATTCTTTTTTATAAGGAGCGATAGCGTGGTATGTCTTATTGACTTGACGCTCTGCAAATAATTGTTGGTAAACACCTCGCGATTCAACCCGTTTGCAAAATAGAACAACCCCAGCAGTTTCACGGTCTAATCGATGTATCGGTGTTAAAAATTCATTGCCTGTCTGTTTTTTAAGTCGAACTAATAATGTTTCTTGCACATATTGTCCAGTTGGGCTAATTGTTAAAAAATGAGGTTTATCGACCACCAGTAAGTCATCATTTTCAAATAAAATTCGATGCTCGAAAGGAACATGTGGTTCGTAGGCAAGAAATCGATAATAAAAAATATGCGTATTGCTTTGATAGGGACTATCTAATGTTAATTTTTGTCCATTTGCCCCATAAATAAGCCCATCTTGAAAACGTTGCTGCCACTCTTGTACTTTAATATGTTGAAAATGTTGGCATAGATACTCATAAATAGTTTGAGTATTTGTTTGTGCAGGAATATAAACTTGGCTTGCGCTTACACCATCAACCATAGGTGGCAAAAAATCGTTCGGACTAGACATAAAAAAGTATAAATATGTAAGAGAATTGATATAAAAAAAGCCAACCTCTAGGGCTTGAGTAGGCTTTTAAGGCAGGGCAATGTTATCATATCGATTATTTTGAATCATGTTATGTGTGCTATGTCGTATTCATTGAAATTGGTCTTAAATCATGAAGAAGATACTGGGCGTCTAGCTCAAGCGTTGGCGCAACATGTTCAGTCAGGTGTGATTTATTTAATTGGAGACTTAGGTGCGGGTAAAACCACACTTACGCGCTATTTCTTACAGGCTTTGGGTCACAAAGGCTCTGTTAAAAGTCCAACCTATACACTAGTTGAGCCGTATAAAATCAATGAGAAAGAAATTTTTCATTTTGACTTATATCGTTTGAATGATCCTTATGAACTTGAATTAATGGGAATCCGTGATTATCTAGATGTCACAGATGCATTATTTTTATTTGAATGGCCATCAAAAGGTGGTGATGAAATTCCTCAGGCAGATATCATCATCGATATTCAAAAGTCAGAGGATGAACTGAGTCGTTTTGTAACTTTAACTCTACCCACAGAACCTTTGTATCAGACTTTGCAGGAACAGCTTCATGACTGATGAAAAGCTAACACAACGTCGTATTCATACTTTAGACGCAGCGTTAGCCAACCAGATTGCTGCTGGTGAGGTGATTGAACGTCCTTCATCTGTTGTTAAAGAATTATTAGAAAACTCCATCGATGCGGGTGCAACTGAACTCATTGTACGGATCGCTCAAGGTGGTTCGACCCTCATAGAAATTATTGATAATGGGCATGGTATTCATTCTGAAGATTTAGCACTAGCTGTTATGCGTCATGCCACAAGTAAAATTAAAACTGCAGAAGATTTACACGCTATTGTAAGTTTGGGATTTCGCGGGGAGGCACTTGCTTCGATTGCCGCAGTTTCAAGATTGACATTGACCAGTAGCCAAGATGAAAGTGGTATTGGCCATCAGGTTGAAGTCAATGGCACAGCCTTTGATCATCAAGAAGTACAAGCTGTTGCTGCTCAAAAGGGGACTCACATACGTGTTCAGGACTTATTTTTTAATGTACCAGCACGCCGTAAATTTTTAAAGAAACCAACGACTGAATTTGGTCATATTGAAGAGATTGTTCGTCGTCTGGCTTTAACACATTTTGATATACGTTTTGTGCTTGAGCATAATGATAATATTAGAATTAATTTACCTATAGCTGATAGCGGAGAACTACGTTTTCAGCGAGTACAGCAATTATTAGGTTCGCAATTTGTACAAAATGCATATTGGATGGATGCCGAAAGTATTAGTATGCGTTTATCGGGGTGGCTTGGCCATCCTTCAGATGCACGTGCACAGGCTGATATGCAATATGTCTACGTAAATGGTCGTATTGTTAAAGATAAAACGATTTCTCATGCATTACGCATGGCATATGACGGTATTTTACATGGTCATCAGCATTCATCATATTTACTTTTCTTAGAAGTTGACCCTGAAAATATCGATGTGAATGTTCATCCTACAAAACATGAAATTCGCTTTTTAAATCAGAGAGAAGTACATGAGTTTGTAAGACATTATGCGAAAGAAACTTTGTCGCAATTTCAGACAGCGAGCGCTGATTTAGCTCAAGCGATGAAAGTGGATGAAACCTCAGACTACTCTGTGCAGCCTCAACCTAAATATCAGGAACAATTTACGCTGCATCGGGCAAATGAAGCTTTAAATCCAGACAATGAAGCGCGAATTCAGAATGCACCGACAGAGCTATTAACTGATTTTAATGCTAGTCGTCCGCAAGCTATTCACTATGCAGATCAAACACCAAGATATAATGGTTCTGCTCAATTAAATAATGCGTTAAAGACATACTTAGCGCCACTGCGTGATCAACCTGCTAATTTTTCAGTAAATGAAGATATTGAGCCAGTAACTAAAGTCGATGAATTTCCGTTAGGTATCGCAATTGCTCAACTTCATGGAATTTATGTTTTAGCGCAAAATACTGAAGGGCTGATTATTGTTGATATGCATGCAGCACATGAGCGTATTTTATTACAGCAAATGAAAAATGCTTGGGATAAGCCAGAATTTTGGACGTCTCAGCAGTTGCTTATCCCTAAAGTCATTTCTATTAGCCGTATGCAGGCAGTGCGTGTAGAAGAGTTGAAACCTCAACTTGAGCGCTTAGGACTAGAAATTGATTTATATGGGGATGAGCAGATTATTGTTCGGGGAGTGCCAGCCATATTACAAAAAGCTGACTTTGAAAATCTTATTCCAGAGCTTTTAAATGATTTAGACCCAAATGATGAAGCACAAGGATTACTTCAAAAAAGAGATGAGCTATTAGCTGGAATGGCGTGTCATGGGGCAGTGCGTGCACATCGACAACTCAGTCTTTCTGAAATGAATGCTTTACTTCGTCAAATGGAACAAACTGAATTTGCGAGCCAATGTAACCATGGGCGGCCAACTTGGCGTGCATTCCCATTATCTCAATTAGATAAATTATTTGCTCGAGGAGAGTAGTTTTACATGTCAAATCAATTGCCCGTCATCAATTTAATGGGACCAACTGCAAGCGGTAAAACCGCTTTGGCATGTGAATTATACGAACGTGGAAATTTTGAGCTGATTTCTGTTGATTCTGCTCTCGTTTATAAAGATATGGATATTGGTACTGCTAAGCCAACTCGTGAAGAACAAGCACTATATCCTCATCATTTAATTGATCTGATTACTCCTCTTGAAGTTTATTCAGCTGCTCAATTTGTTGAAGATGCGTCTAAGTTGATTGATGACATGCATTCACGTGGGAAAACTCCTATTTTAGTAGGAGGCACAATGTTGTACTTTAAGGCATTATTAGAAGGTCTATCGAGTAATTTGCCGAGTGCAGATCCCCAAGTTCGAGCGTCAATTGAAGAAAAAGGTTTAAATGAAGGGTGGCAGGCTGTTTATGACGAATTAGTTTCTGTAGATCCTGCCGCGGCTATAAAATTTAATGTGACTGATAAGCAAAGGATTATTCGAGCACTAGAAGTTTATAAGCTTACGGGTGAGCCAATTACTAAATTGCAGGCAGAACAACCAAAAAACGTACCATATCGATACATATTTCATAATTATGCTTTACTTCCAGATCGGGTAGAATTACATCAACGCATTGAGCAAAGATTAAGCAAAATGTGGGATATCGGTTTTTTGAGTGAAGTTGAAGCTCTAATTGAAAAATACGATTTAGATGAAAATTTACCCTCAATGCGTTCAGTGGGTTATCGACAAGCACTAGAATTTCTATTAAAAAGTGATATAAGTCTCAAAAGTAAACGTGAAATGGAGGATAAAGCTTTATTTGCAACACGACAACTTGCCAAACGTCAATATACGTGGTTACGTTCTTTGCAAGAAATACACGATTTTAAAACTTACTTGACGATAAAGCAGGCGAAAGAAGACTTGCGAAACTCTTATGGATAAAGCAAAATTTGCACACTGTCTTTTTATAATTTTTAGTTGAAAAATAAAGATAGTTTTTTTGCGCTGATTTAAAAATTTTTTTTTGGAGTTAAAAATGTCTAAAGGTCAAACTTTACAAGATCCGTTCTTAAATTCTCTCCGTAAAGAACGTATCCCTGTTTCTATTTTCCTTGTGAACGGTATTAAATTACAGGGTCATATTGAATCATTTGACCAATATGTTGTTTTATTAAAAAATACAGTAAGTCAAATGGTTTACAAACACGCGATTTCAACTGTTGTTCCAGCTCGTAACCCACGCCCAGCAGGCGCGCAAGGTACAGGCTTCCCAGCACAAGGTGGCACACAAGGCGGTTTTGGTGGTCAACCTACTGGTGGCTTCGGTGGCGGTCAAGGCGGTGGCTTTGGTGGTGCTCAAGGTGGCTTCGGTGGCGCTCAAGGCGGCTTCGGTGGTCAAGGCGGCTTCGGCGGTGGTCAAGGTGGCGGCTTCGGCGGTCAAGGTGGCTTCGGTGGTCAAGGCGGTGGTTTCGGTGGTCAAGGCGGCTTCGGTGGTCATCAAGGTGGTTTTGACAACGACACTAAATTTGAAGATGGTCAAGAAGACGAAAATAATCGTTAATTGATATCTAAAAAAGAAACCAGTCAGATAATGACTGGTTTTTTTATGTTTATTTAAAAGTTAATTCAAAATATTAAATTCATCAAAGGTCATAATCTGACCATGGTGACTCATATATTTAAATAAATAGAGTTTTAATCGATGATATTAATATTGGCTGCTGCTCTAAGTAGTGTCTTGGTGTCTATCCTATTAAAAAACTTAAAGAAAAAAGGGTATCAGCCGTTACAGATGATTGCATGGAACTATGCGAGCGCGAGTCTTCTTTGCTTTTGGTGGTTTCAGCCTGATATTCAACACATTTCAATATCAAAGACCCCTTGGTGGTTAATTATTGCATTAGGACTGATTTTGCCCAGTATTTTTCTGTGTTTAGCTAAGTCACTAGAATATGCAGGAATTGTTAAGACCGAAGTTGCACAGCGTCTTTCCGTCGTACTTTCTTTGCTCGCAGCTTATTTCTTTTTTCATGAACAATTTAATGCATTAAAGCTATGGGGAATAGGTTTAGGAATTTTTGCTGTTTTACTTGTCCTTTTTGGACAAATGAGTAATTCTTCGAATCATCAATCTCGAAAAGCAATTTTTGCTCTATTAAGTGTTTGGTGTGGATATGCCGCAGTAGATATTCTCTTAAAATATACGAGTAGTTTAGGTCTTCAATTTACACTCACTTTGAATCTTATTTTTATTACAGCTTTTATATTATCAATTTCATATCTATTGGTGCAGAAAACCCAAAAATGGCAGTTTAAAAGTGCTATAGCTGGGTTGATATTAGGTGTACTTAATTTTTCAAATATTGCTTTATATGTGAAGGCTCATATTCTTTTAAAGGATTCACCTGCAATTGTTTTTGCAAGTATGAATATTCTTGTGGTGCTATTAGGCATTGCAAGTGGCGTTATTTTATATAAAGAAAAATTAAAATGGCCTACCACTTTAGGTATTTTATTTGGGATAAGTGGCGTGATTTGTTTAGCTAGGGCAATGGCTTTATAGTTCAAGAGACTTGAATCTCTTGAACTATTCTAATTTTATAAATAGGTAAAAATAACTTCATCTGGTAGGCGTGATTTTGGTAGTTTGGCATTAAAATCGTTTTCACTGCGATAACCTAGAGAAACAATGACTGAACTACGTAGGCCTTTTTCAGTTAAACCTAACTCATTATTTAAAATGTCTTCATCAAAGCCGCCCATTGGGGTTGCATCAATTCCTTCTAAACCCGCAGCAAAAAGTAGTTGCCCCAGAGCAATGAATGTTTGATTTTCCATCCATCCAAATAAATTTTTCTGCTCATTTCGATAGAACTCAACATAGCCATGGCGAGTATCTTTTTGGCCTAATTTAGCTTTTTCATCTTTAAAACGGCCACTTAAATCATCTTGTTCAAGTAATTGATTTAAGTATTCAGATGAAATATCTGTTTTTGTGCAAAATACAAGTGTGTGTGATGACTCAAGTACTTTGGGACCATTGTAAGCATATTTACCTGTTAAGGCTTTTGCAATTCGTTCTTTAGCTGCCAGATTATCTGCAACTACGAAATGCCAAGGCTGAATATTTACTGAAGAAGGCGTAAAACGTAAAATTTCTAATAATTTATTAATTTTTTCTTGGGGGATTTTCTTTTCAGAATCATACGCTTTTGTTGTATAGCGACTTTTAACAGAATTCAATAGGTCCATAGGTGTGCTCCATATCAATCTTATGGCAATTGAGAGAATTTAATCTTTGCCATCATACGCTATTTTATTCAAAAACATTTCCTATGTAATTTGATAAAGAAATATAATGTTTATATAAAAGTTTAGTAATCTATTGAAAATGATTGATTTAATGCCAACAGATGCAAAGAGTAAGCTGCGAGAAATTAGAATTGTTAAAGCCTTTATAATTTTTGCATTTGTACTGTGTCTTTTAATTTTATACATTGAGTATCAAAAGTATGGACATATAAATTGGAGATTTGTATTTATTACTGGTGTATGTGTGATTTGGGATTTTGATTTAAATAAAAAAATTAAAGAATTGAAAGTTGAAATAAAAAGTGACTAATTTCTAGCTAATAATTCCAGACAACCAATTCGAGCTGTTGCATATTTGAAGACGGATCAATTTCTAAAATATAAGCCTGATCCTCACGCCAATCGCCAAGAACAATTCGTTGTTTATCTTGCACTTGATGAATTGAAGGGCGATGAGTATGGCCATGAATCAGTGCATCTACATTTGCTAAAGCGGACAGAACTGCTTGCTCATTTACATCCATGATTTCATAGCTTTTTTGCTGTTTATCCGCGGAGCTTCTCTTGCGGAAGCCATTAACCAGCTTAGTGCGAAAACTAAGTGGAGTTCGGCGTAAAAGAGCGACTAATAGAGGATTTCGAATAATCTTTTTAAATCTTTGATAAGAAACGTCATCTGTACATAATGCATCGCCGTGTTCTAGACGATATTGATGTCCTGCAATATTGAGGGAATAAATGTCAGGGAGTAAAACGCCATTAAATTTATTGAGGAAAACTTGATTAAGAGCAAAATCCCGATTGCCTACTTGAAAGTAAACTCGATTACCCTTTTGAGTAAAAGTCTTTAAGGCCGCGACAATTTCATCGAGCCATGGTGCTGAATAGTCATCTCCAATCCAGGCATTAAACCAATCGCCTAAAATGTAGAGCTGAGTATTTTTATCTTGGTAATGCACCAATAAGTCTAAAAACCCTCGAACGAGTCGAGGGTGTTCAGGTGACAAATGTAAATCTGAGATAAACAGATAAGTCACAGCTTTATCCTAAAATTATTCAGAAATAATTTTAGCAGATTCGATTACAACGTTTTCTAATGGAACGTCAGCGTGATAACCGCGGTTGCCAGTGCGAACACCTTTGATCGCTTCAACAATGTCTAAACCTTCAACAACTTTACCAAATACAGCATAACCCCAACCTTGAGCAGTTTTAGAGGTATGGTTCAAGAAAGAGTTATTTTTCACGTTGATAAAGAATTGAGCAGACGCTGAATGAGGAGCTTGAGTACGTGCCATTGCAACCGTACCCTCGTCGTTGCTTAAACCGTTATCAGCTTCATTTTCAATTGAATCACGTGTCGCTTTTTCTTTGAAGTTTTCATCCATACCGCCACCTTGGATCATGAAACCATCAATGACGCGGTGGAAAATAACGCCGTCATAAAAACCGTCACGTACATATTCTAAAAAGTTTGCTACTGTTTTAGGTGCTTTTTCAGCATTCAGTTCAAGAACAATACGACCTTTATTGGTGTTTAATTCGACTTGAGGAAAACTCATTACATTAATCTCCTAAACATGGGCTTATGACCATGGGTTTTTGGTTGAGAGAAGCATAAGCAAACTGTAAACTACAAGGCAAGTAAAAAACGTTAAAATCTTTGTTAAAAATGAAGATAGCGTTTAAATTTTTCGAAATTTTATCTACAAAGAAGTGATTGATACACTATGAAGCCTAATGATGTTGTCTCGAGCCTGCCAAATAACCCGACACCGAATACTCATGCCTCTGTCGATTCTGCGCAGCAAGAACAACAGGCTGGCTTAGATTTTGTTCGCCAAGTCATTACTGAAGACTTGGCTGCTGGACGTGCAAAGCAGATCGTAACGCGTTTTCCACCAGAACCAAATGGTTATTTACATATTGGTCATGTAAAAGCGATTTGCCTAAACTTTGGTGTGGCTGAAGAGTTTGATGGTTTATGTAATTTACGTTTTGACGATACAAACCCTGATGCTGAAGAACAAGAGTACGTTGACGGTATTGCGAATGATGTGAAATGGCTTGGTTTTAACTGGAATGGTGAGCCACGCTATGCATCAAGTTATTTTGATCAATTATATGCATGGGCTGTTCAATTAATTGAGCAAGGCGATGCTTATGTTGATTTACAGTCTCCAGAAGAAATTAAGTTAAACCGCGGTAGTTTTGTTGAACCGGGTAAAAATTCACCATACCGTGATGCATCTGTTGAAGAGAACCTTGCTCGCTTTGAAAAAATGCGCAGTGGTGAATTTAAAGAGGGTGAAGCTGTTTTACGTGCCAAAATTGATATGGCAAGCCCAAACGTACACATGCGTGACCCAATTTTATATCGCGTATTGCATTCAGAGCATCACCAAACAGGTGATAAATGGAAAATCTATCCAATGTATGACTATGCTCATCCATTGTCTGATGCTATTGAGGGGATTACTCATTCGCTTTGTACATTAGAGTTCCAAGATCACCGTCCGTTTTATGACTGGATTGTAGAAAAGGTAAAATCTAAAGCAGTTCCACATCAGTATGAATCTTCGCGTTTAAACGTGGACTACACCATTACATCAAAACGTAAATTACGTAAGTTGGTGGAAGGTGGTCATGTAAATGGTTGGGATGACCCGCGTATGCCAACAGTAGTAGGTATGCGCCGTCGTGGTTTTACTCCGGAAGGTTTACGTGATTTCTGTAAACGTGTAGGTGTGTCAAAAACTGATGGTATTGTAGATGTTGCAATGCTTGAGTTCTGTATTCGCCAATCTTTGGAAAATGCAGCTGCGCGTGGTATGGCTGTTTTAAGCCCACTTAAAGTGACTTTGACCAATTTGCCAGAAGATATGGATCTTACTCATGCTCGTCATCCTAACGTTGATATGGGTGACCGTGTGATTCCTTTAACTAAGGAAATCTATATTGACCGTAAAGACTTTGAGGAAGTACCACCGAAAGGCTTTAAACGTTTAATTCCTGACGGCGAAGTACGTTTACGTCATGCTTACGTGATTAAATGTGATGAAGTCATTAAGGATGAAAATGGTGAAGTGGTTGAGCTGAAATGTTCAATTGACCCTGAAACTTTAGGTAAAAATCCTGAAGGTCGTAAAGTGAAAGGCGTGATTCACTGGGTATCTGCAACCAAAGGTATTCCTGCTGAAGTACGTATTTACGATCGTTTGTTCACAGAAGCAGACCCTGAAACAGGTGATGATTTCTTGGCAAACCTAAATCCAGATTCGATGAAAGTATTAGAAGCTGTAATTGAACCCGCTTTGGCACAAGTGAGTCCTGAAGATCGTTTCCAGTTTGAACGTGAGGGTTATTTCGTTGCAGATCAGCACGATCATTCACCTGAAAAACCAGTGTTTAATCGTATTCTTGATTTGAAAGATAGCTTTAAGCCTGAGAAAAAGTAACACGACGAGTAACAGGTTTTGAGTAAATAGCAGATATAAAAAAGCCCAACTCAGTTGGGCTTTTTTATATCTATTTTCTTACATATATTATTCTTTATTACGTTTTGGCAAATAAGCTAAGCTGGATTAACCACATAAAAATAAAGAACAATGATTATAAGAAGAATAAATGCTAGCGATAAATAAGTATTCACCGTGTTAAAGCTTTTAATAAATTTCAGGATTTCCATAGTAAATCAGCGTTTATTTTATGTTACAAAATGAATAAATTAATAATACACGGAAATTAATTATAAAGGTTCCCAAAGATAGATTAATAATCCATCTTTGGGTGAAAAGTGAGCATTTGGCTTTATGTATATAATTTAATTAATCAATTGTTAAATTGTATTTTTATAATTTAACCACTATATCCAATACGTTTGAGAAATTTTTGAATAATTTCAAATGCAGCATGTTCGAGCGCTTGAGCGTATTGCAAATTATCTTCGCGAAGCTTTGGAATTGAAATATTTGCATGGCGAAGTTCACACGTATGACCAATTAACCACTTTTCAAAATGCTCTTCAGTGGTTTCAATGTGGAACTGCAAGGCAAGAATATTATTCCCGACTTCAAATGCCTGATTAGTATAAATATCAGAACTTGCTAAAAGCACTGCATTTTCAGGAAGGTCGAAAGTGTCACCATGCCAATGTAGAACATGCACATTATTAAGTAAACCAGATAAAACCTGATTAGCGCGTAGGCTTAAACTCAGTGGACCCCAGCCAATTTCTTTTTGATGTCCGGCATATACTTTTGCGCCAAGTGCATGAGCAATAAGCTGTGCGCCTAGGCAAATACCAAGTGTAGGTTTGTTAGCTACTAAACGTTGTTTGAGTAAAGCAATTTCATCTTTTAAGAATGGATAATCATCAGTTTCATAAACCCCGATTGGACCACCTAAAATAATGGTTAAACCTTCATGTGAAAAAGCAGGGGTTAAATCATCAACTCCCGCCTCAAAATAACGGACACGAAATCCGAGTTGATAAAAGACATCTTCTAATGAACCTAAGTCTTCGAAAGCAAGATGCTGAATGGCATAAATAGTTTTTGGGAAGGCGTTTGTTGTGCTCATACAAATGATTCATAGAAGATCAATACGTGGAGTATAGCGATAAATATAAAGAAGAGAATATCTGTATAAATCGCCAATACCCGAAAATTGATATTTTTCGTTAAAATGATGTTGTTATGCAAAGGATTATCTATTTATGACTAAATCCCTAAACATATTCTACTGTTTAAAATAATAGCTTTTGAGTTTCCTCAAGGCCTATGTTTGAAAGTTGATGTTCATCTTTTAAATTAACGCCTGAAAATCCGAGTTGTTTTGATTTTTTCATTAATGCGATTAAACGTTGTACCGCAACTGGAATACTTAAGCCTGCTGGGCGAACATTGGAAATACAATTGCGTTTCGCATCGAGGCAGCCTGAATATGCATTCCACGTGTAGTAAATGCCCATACTGTCCGGAGAGCTTAATCCCGGACGTTCTCCAATAAGCATCACAAGCATAGGTGCTTTGAAAATTTCTGCAACTTCATCGCCAAGAGCAACTCGGCTACCTGTCGCAAGTGCAATTGGTGCAAGACTCCAGTTTTCTTGCTGGACTTGTTCACTCAGCGCTGCAATAAATGCCACAGCGTTCGCTTCAATTGCTCTAGCAGAGAGTCCGTCACCTACCACAATACAAACATCGTACTGTTGTGGATTTTCCGCATATTTCTTAATTAAGGCATTTTTTGATTGGCTTGAAAGCTGACGTCCTAAATCTGGGCGTTTAAGGTAAATTTCTTTATTAGCGGCATTACTTTGTACATGAATGCTTGGAAGCTGCTGTTGCTGTAATTGCTCAGATAAATAGGAAACGTCCATATCTTGATAAACAGCATCTTTTGCTTGTGCATGAGATAGCTGAAACTCGAGTAAGGCTCGTGTTGGGATGCTGCAACCCGCACGGCCCAAAGCAATACGGGCATCGGTAAACTGTTTGAGTTTTTCCCACTGATCTTGATGGGTAGAGGAGGGATATTGAATATCACGACTGAGTTTCATAGTGTTCTCCCTAATTCATGAGCAGACGAGAGAATTGGTCGGGCATGTGATCTGCCCAACAAATTTGAGAGTTTTGTTGCTTAAAAATGCCCTGTTGTTCAAGCCAAGCGGAAAACTCAGGAGCGGGTTTTAAACCTAGGAGTTGTCTTAAATAGAGAGCATCATGGAACGAGGTCGTTTGATAATTGAGCATGACATCATCTGAACCCGGAATTCCCATAATAAAATTAATGCCCGCGGCGCCAAATAGAGTAAGGAGAACATCCATATCATTTTGGTCAGCATCAGCATGGTTGGTGTAACAAATATCGCAGCCCATTGGCACACCAAGTAATTTGCCACAAAAGTGGTCTTCTAGACCTGCGCGTATAATTTGTTTGCCGTTAAAGAGATATTCGGGGCCAATAAAACCGACGACTGTATTCACTAACAGCGGGTTATATTTACGGGCTACGGCATAGGCACGAGTTTCCAATGTTTGCTGGTCAACGCCGTGATGTGCATTGCTTGATAATGCACTACCTTGACCAGTTTCAAAGTACATAACATTTTGCCCAATGGTCCCGCGTTTAAGTGCGAGCGTGGCTTCATAACCTTCTTGGAGTAAATCAAGTGAAATTCCAAAACCTTCATTAGCCACTTGAGTGCCAGCGATTGATTGAAACATTAAATCAATCGGCACATTTTTTTCAGCGAGTTGAATACCTGAGCTAATGTGCGTGAGGACACAGGACTGCGTTGGAATTTGATACTCCTGAATTACATGATCAAGCAATTTCAGTAACTCTGACAAATTATGTAAATTATCTGTCGCAGGGTTAATGCCGATCACGGCATCACCATTGCCATACATCAGACCATCTAAAATACTGGCGGAAATACCGAGCACATCATCGGTCGGGTGATTCGGTTGCAGACGGGTAGAAAGATGGCCTTTTAGACCAATGGTGTTGCGAAATTGGGTCACTACTTCACATTTGCTGGCGGCATAAATCAAATCTTGATTGCGCATAATTTTGCTGACAGCAGCTACCATTTCTGGAGTTAAACCTGATGCTAATGCTTTTAAGCTTTGTGCAGTTGCTTCTTCTCCAAGTAACCAATTCCGAAAATCGCCTACTGTGAAGTGTGAAATAGGGGCAAAGGCTGCCAGATTATGTTCATCAATAATTAGACGGGTAATTTCATCTGTTTCGTAATCGACAACAACTTCATTTAAAAAGGTTTTAAGAGGTACATCGGCCAGTGTCATTTGTGCCGCAACATGTTCGGTTGCGTCTCTGGCAGCTACGCCTGCTAACTCATCGCCTGAACGCAATGGTGTTGCTTTTGCCATTAAAGTTTTTAGGTCAGCAAAGTGATATTGCTGATTGGCGACAATATTGCGATAACTCATGGTTGCATCCTTTTATTTATAGCTCTTGTTCAGCAGCTTTAATATTTGCAAACTCTTCTTCTGGTGTTCCCTTGACTAAATGATAGCGACTGTAGAATAAAAAGTAAGCAATAAATGCAGCATAAATAGCAGCAGCAATAAACCAGACTTTAGGGTTAACCACAAAACCTGCAACTACCGCAGCGACTGCTAAAATCAATGCAATGCTTGAAGTAACAATTCCTCCGGGAGTTTTATAGGGACGGGGCATGTCGGGTTTAGATAGGCGTAATTTGATGTGGGATAAAAGAATCAACACATAAGAAATGGTTGCACCAAAAACGGCAATTAAAATCAGTGAATCGCCTTCTTTAGTAAGTGAAAGTAAGAAACCGATAATGCCCGGAATAATAATCGCGAGATAAGGCGCTTTATTTTTGTTAGTTAACGAAAGTGAAGTGGGTAAGTAGCCAGCACGTGACAATGCAAAGATTTGACGTGAATAGGCATAGATAATTGAAAAGAAACTCGCGATTAAACCAGCTAAACCAACAAAATTTACAAAAGTCGCAAGCCAAGTATTGGTGCCATAAACTTTAACCAGAGCATCGACGAGGGGAGCACCAGAATTTTGTAAAGTACTTGCACCCGCTGCGCCTGCACCTAAGAATAAAATGAGCATGGCAAACGCCGTTAAGATGAGCATTGAACCAATCAAACCACGTGGTAATGATTTTGCAGGATCTTTCGCTTCTTCGGCTGCTAAAGGAACACCTTCAACTGCAAGGAAAAACCAGATTGCAAATGGAACTGCTGCCCAGATGCCTAAATAGCCATGAGGTAGAAAACGACTTGCGCCCACACCTGTACCAACAGGAATATCTAACAGGTTTTGTGCATTAAAATGCGGAATCATTGCTGCAATAAACACAACAAGAGCAACTGCTGCGATAAGCGTAATTGCAAACATAATTTTTAAGGCTTCGCCAGCACCTTTCAAATGTATGCTCATAAAAATCGCATAGCAGGCGAGGTAAATCATCCAGCCATTAATGCCAAATAAAGATTCGCAATAACCGCCAATAAATACAGCAATAGCAGCAGGGGCAATCGCGTATTCAATTAAAATAGCTGTTCCTGTTAAATAGCCACCAAAAGGACCAAAGGCAGCACGTGCAAAGCTATAACCACCACCCGCCGTAGGCATCATGGTGGACATTTCTGACATAGAAAGACACAGGCACAGGTACATAAGCGCAGCAAGCGCAGTGGCAATAAACATACCGCCCCAGCCACCTTGAGCAATACCAAAGTTCCAACCGGCAAAATCACCAGATATCACATAAGCCACGCCTAAACCAATCAGGAGTAACCAACCAACCGTACCTTGTTTAAGTTGACGCTGAGCAAAATATTCTGCTGATGAAACTTCTGCGCTTGAAGCAATAACGGAAGCTGTTTCTGGTTGATTCATACAATACTCCTGCGAGTGGGTTTGTATGAATCAATGCAAAAGCAATGCCTAAATGAAGCACTTTAGAGAGTAGATGACGCTTTTTTATTCCAAATGATAAAAACTTGAGAACTAACAGTACTAAATAAAGAAGCCAGTAATCTAAATTACTGGCTTCTTACATAATTAATGATCTTACTTCTTTCTAGTGTTGATAGTCTGGTATCAACTTGGTGCGAAACTTAGAAGAAGCCCATTGGTTTAGTTGAATAACTAACCAACAAGTTTTTAGTTTGTTGATAATGATCTAACATCATCTTGTGGTTTTCACGGCCAATACCAGACTTTTTGTAGCCACCAAATGCAGCATGTGCAGGGTAGATGTTGTAGCAGTTTGTCCAGACACGGCCCGCCTCAATGGCACGACCAGCACGATAAGAAATGTGAGCTGAACGTGACCATACACCTGCACCTAAACCATACATGGTGTCATTGGCAATTTTAATTGCATCGTCAAAGTCTTTGAACGTTGTCACAGCAAGTACAGGTCCAAAAATTTCTTCTTGGAAAACTTGCATGCCATTGTGACCTTTAAAAATAGTCGGATCAACATAGAAACCATCGCCTACTTCTTTACGGCCACTACCACCAAGTAAGAGTTCTGCACCTTCTTCGCGGCCCGTATTAATACAACGTAAGATTTTCTCTTGTTGTTGTAGAGATGCTTGAGCACCAATCATGGTTTCGGTATCGAGAGGATGACCAGTTTTAATACGTTTTACACGCTCTACAGCCAACTCCAAGAACTGATCAGCAATACTTTCTTGTACTAAAGCACGAGAAGGGCAAGTACATACTTCACCTTGGTTTAAGGCAAACATGGCAAAACCTTCAAGTGTTTTTTCTAAGAAATCATCTTCTTTATCCATGATGTCTTCAAAGAAAAGGTTTGGTGACTTACCACCAAGTTCTAATGTCACTGGAATAATATTTTCGGTCGCATATTGCATCACCATTTGTCCAGTTTGTGTTGAACCTGTGAAAGCAATTTTGGCAATACGTGGGTTTGTCGCTAATGGACGACCGACTTCTGAACCGAAACCATTGACGATATTAAGTACACCCGGCGGTAAGATATCTTGGATGAATTCAGCAACCAGTAAAATACCTACTGGTGTTTGCTCTGCTGGTTTAATCACAACGCAGTTACCAGCCGCTAGAGCAGGAGCAAGTTTCCATGCTGCCATTAAAATTGGGAAATTCCATGGAATGATTTGGCCAACTACACCTAATGGCTCATGGAAATGGTAGGCAATGGTATCTTCATCAATTTCAGAGATCCCGCCTTCTTGAGCACGAATACAACCTGCGAAATAACGGAAATGGTCAATCGCAAGTGGAAGGTCTGCTGCTAAAGTTTCACGAACCGCTTTACCGTTATCCCAAGTTTCTGCAACAGCAAGCATTTCAAGATTTGCTTCTAAACGATCAGCAATTTTTAAAAGTATATTAGAGCGTACCGTTGGTGAGGCTTTATTCCATGTTGCTTTCGCTTTATGTGCTGCATCTAGAGCGAGTTCAATATCTTCGGCACTAGAGCGTGGAATACGGGTGAAAGCTTTTCCATCAACAGGAGATACATTATCAAAATATGCACCCTTTACAGGTGCAACCCATTCACCGCCAATAAAATTTTCATATTGTGATTTAAATTGAACTTTTGAGCCTGGTTGATTTGGATCGATATAGCGCATATAAATATTCCTTTGCTTTTTAGGACTAAAGACTAACAAGAACCCTGTCAGTAGGTACTTTCGTACTTTGTATAATTAGGATATAAAGAAGAAGGTTGGAGAAAGGTTGGAATAGAAATGTGGATATATAAGGAATTTACAAATGTTCACAAAAAAGGATTTATTGCAGCAACGGACGTTGATTGATCAACTGCGTACGCAAAATAGTCTCTCTCCTCAAAATGCTGCCAAACTGGGTCAAAGTATTGCAAGTTCATGGGAACGGTCAGCCTCTGCTGCAATTCCTAAAGAGCGTTTTGCGGCTCCATTAGTCGAGAAGAAATCTGCTTCACAAAATGCTTTAGATATGGCTTTAAGTCAGTGTGCTGGCGATTTACGTCATATTGCAGAGCAATCCTCAATGGTGATTGCCGTTGGTGACATTGGTAGTACGATCATTTGGACGGCAACAAGTGCTCAAATGCAAAGTGCAGCTGAGCGTGTTCACTTTGTGCAGGGTGGGCAATGGCGTGAAGAATTTGTTGGTACCAATGCATTGGCTTTGTCTTTAAAAACTCAGCAATCAAGTTGTGTTTTTTCTAATGAACACTATATGGAATCGATTCATGATTGGGTGTGCTATGCCGCGCCGATTATCGATCCATACTCAAAACAAACTCTAGGTGTCGTTGATTTATCGACTACTTGGAAGAACCATAATAGTTTAGGAATATTGGCTGCCGAACGTTGTGCATCAATTATTCAATCTGCCTTGCTAGAGCAGCAGCGTCAGCAATTACATATTCGTGCTTTTTCAACACCACAAGTTAAATTTAATGGCAAAAGTTTATTATTAACACCGCGTCAAATTGAAATTTTAACCATATTGGCGTTATGTCCACATGGTTTAACTTTAGAGCATCTCTATCAGGCGCTCTATGGCGAACGTAAAGTGAGTATGGGTACGCTTAAAGCTGAAATGTCTCAACTTCGAGATATTTTGGGTGGTTTACTTGGGTCTCGGCCATATCGTTTGCTTGTACATGTTGAAGCGGATTTTTTACAAGCTGAACAGGCACTGGATGCGGGATATGCGGCTTCTGCTTTGCAGCTTTACACAGGTGTGTTTCTGGCAAAAACGGAAAGTCCGTTTTTATGCGCATGGCGTGACTGTCTTGAATCGCGCTTGAGCGATGCAATTTTTAAAACGCAAGAAACAGATTTATTACTTAAGCATTTAGCTCATTTCCCTGAAGCAATTGATGCGGTAGAACGTCTTATGGAGTTAGTACCGAGCGAACATCCCGCGCATCAATTACTGATGAAATACCTTGACTCACCTAAGCTCAGTTAAGTGATTTTTTGATCCAGCCACTGGAACAATTGTTGATAGACTTGTTCTCGTACTGGCTGGGCTGAAAGGACTAAATCATGCAAGCCATTGTGAATAGAGACAACAGAGACATCACCTTTGATTTTTTTGCCAAATTTTTCAATGTCTTTAACGTCTAAAATTACATCGCTTTGAGTCGCATCGGCTCCCCATTTTTTAGGGTTTTTAGTCTGATGAGAATGCATAATCAGTGCGGGAACATTCAGTTTAACTCCGCGATGTATTTCTTTTTGTGCTGTATGAATCGCATGTAGAAAGCTGAGTTGAACCGTAGGGGCAGAGGTAGGTTTCCAGTCCAGATTAAAGTCCCATTCGCCCTTGAGCTGTTTGTGAAGGCTCGCGGTGTACCATTTGTTCAGTTGGCTTGGGAATTTAACTTTAGGTAGATATTTTCCTACTCGACTGAGTACTGGAATACCAAATTTCTTTTCGACCAAGCTTAAATTAAAGTCGTAAAACGGGCTGTTTGCCCAAAGTGCTTTAATCAGAGGGTGGTTCGGGTGATGGGCAGCATAAAGCGTTGCTGTCAAACCGCCAGTCGAGTGGCCTGCAAGCAATACTTGAGTGTGCTGTTCTTTAGCAATGATATCTAATGCTTGAGTAATTTCGGCATCGTATTCACTTAAATCAAGCACATTATAGAAGATTTGATGGGGTAGCTTGGAACGACCATATTTTCTTAAATCCAAGGCATAGAAGTCATAACCATGCGCGTTGAATTGTTCAGCCATTTCAGTTTGAAAGAAATAATCTAAAAAACCATGAATATACAGCACGGCTTTTTGAGTCGATTGAGCGGCCTTTTTACGCACTAAGGTAGCTACAACTTTACCTTCATAATCATCAGGAAAGTTTAGTGTGAGCTGTTCGTAGCCAGTACCTAAAATATCTGGAACATAATTTTGAGTAGCTGAGAATGTATTCATTTTTATCGAGCTATTGTAATTAAGACATGCTGAGTATCCTTCAATGAAATGGGCGAATTGTCAATCAGGTTTAGAGGTTGGATTGGAATAGAGGTTTAAAAAAAGGGAATACCGCTGGAGCTAAGTATTCCCCAAAAAGTAAGTCAACGGTCGGAGGGGTTTGACTTACTAGAGGGATGTGCCATTACATCAAGATTAAAGTGCTGCTTTAAAAATCTCCACAACTTGTGCATGATTTGCTTTACGTGGATTGGTCAGCATACACGCATCTTTTTGAGCATTATCGGCCATAACTGCAAGGTCTTCAGTTTTTACGCCTAGCTCTGTTAATCCAGATGGAATACCAATCGATGTCGACAATTTACGAATGGCATCAATTGCAGCATATGCAGCTTCCATCACCGTCAGTCCATGAGTTTTTACACCCATTAAATCTGCGATTTTTGCGTAACGATCTGGACAGGCAATTAAGTTAAATTCGCACACGTGTGGTAACAAGATTGCGTTACATACGCCGTGAGGTAGGTTATAGAAACCGCCCAATTGATGCGCCATCGCATGTACATAACCTAAAGATGCATTGTTAAACGCCATACCAGCCAAGTACTGTGCATAGCTCATTGCATCACGTGCTTCGATATTTTCACCGTTTGCTACAGCAGGTTGTAACCATTGACTAATCATGGTGATAGCTTTTTCTGCACAAGCATCGGTAATTGGGTTGGCTGCCGTAGAAACGTATGCTTCAACAGCATGGGTTAACGCATCCATACCCGTTGCCGCTGTTAAACCAGCTGGTTTTGCAATCATGAGTTTCGGGTCATCAATTGCAATGAGTGGGGTACAACGCCAGTCAACAATTGCCATTTTTACGTGAGTGTCTGTATTGGTAATAATACAGAAACGGGTCATTTCAGAAGCAGTACCAGCCGTTGTATTCACTGCAATCAATGGCGTCATCGGTACTTTACTTTTATCGATACCTTCGTAATCACGAATATGACCACCACCAGCAGTAACTAGGCCAATCCCTTTCGCACAGTCATGAGATGAACCACCACCTAGCGAGACGATAAAGTCACAGCCATTTTCGTTATAGGCATTTACGCCATTATGGACATTGATATCGGTTGGGTTTGGTTCAGCACCAGGGAAAATATGGCTCGCAACGCCTGCTTCGGTTAAATAGTTTGCGATAAGATCTGCGACACCAAATTTAAATAAGCCTTCATCGGTCACAATTAATGCTTTTTTTGCGCCGAGGTTTTGTGCCTTTGTACCTATTTCTTTGGCACATCCTGGTCCAAAGAGTGATACACAGGGAATATAAAAACCGTTTGTTTGATCTGCAATATTTTTAAAAGCCATGGAGTGATTCCTTCTTCCATAAATCCATTGTTTGTTATTACAGGTGAGCCTCACCATGGCCTTAGTATTGTGATGTGAAGATTATTTTCCTACCTACCAAAAACCTACCAAATATTATTTTAATGTTAATTATTGATTTATATTGATTTTACAGAAATTCTAGCTCATTCATTTAATTTTTTCGGGAAAGTCGTTAAGCTATGGGCTGTTGAAGATGTACTTATGAGATTATGAAACAGGAAACTGCGCTTAAACTGCTTAAAGCAGGTGAAAATGTCTTTTTAACCGGTTCGGCTGGTGCAGGGAAAACCTATACACTCAATCAGTACATCCAATACTTAAAAGCACGTAAAGTGCCTGTGGCTATTACGGCATCTACAGGTATTGCTGCAACGCATATGAATGGCATGACGATTCATACTTGGGCAGGCATCGGGATTAAAGATCAGTTAACTGAAGATGACCTAAAACGTATGAAAGAGCGTAAATATCTCAAGGAACACCTTGAAAATGCGCAAGTTCTCGTCATCGATGAAATTTCGATGTTACATGCGAAGCAGCTTAATCTGGTGAATCAGGTTTTAAAATATTTTAAAGAAAGCGATGAGGCATTTGGAGGTATCCAAGTCATTGTTGCCGG
This sequence comes from Acinetobacter sp. 1124_18A, assembly GCF_052824995.1. Taxonomy (NCBI): domain Bacteria; kingdom Pseudomonadati; phylum Pseudomonadota; class Gammaproteobacteria; order Moraxellales; family Moraxellaceae; genus Acinetobacter; species Acinetobacter sp. 1124_18A. Next base: position 669,924 of record NZ_VTDF01000001.1, read on the forward strand.
AGATTTCTTTCAGTTGCCACCAGTTGGGCGTAATAGTGAAGCCAACCGTGACAAGTTCTGTTTTATGTCTGATGCATGGGTCGAAGCTAAATTTCGCGTATGTTATTTAACAGAACAACACCGCCAAGATGATGAAATTCTAAATCAGATTTTAAATGCCATTCGTGCGCAGAATATTCAATCAGATCATTTACACGCATTACGTCAATCACGCTCCCATGATATTGGTGAGACCTTTACTCGCCTCTATACGCACAATATGGATGTCGACAATATCAATTATCAGCACTTAAATGAAATTGATAATGAAGGGCATCAATTCAATGCGGTTTTAGATGGTAATGAAAAACTGGTAGAAACTTTAAAATCTTCGGTACGTGCACCAGAAGAACTCACCTTAAAGAAACATGCAAAAGTCATGTTTGTAAAAAACAACTTTGATATGGGATATATCAACGGGAGTTTAGGTGAAGTCATTGGTTTTGAAGAAGATGATGAAAATGGTTTGCTACCAAAGGTGAAATTGACCGATGGCACGACATTGCTGGTTGCGCCTGAAACTTGGTCAGTTGAAAATGATGCAGGTAAAGTGATTGCCAGTTTCCAGCAAATTCCACTTCGTTTGGCATGGGCGATTACCATTCATAAAAGCCAAGGGATGACCTTAGAAGCTGCTGAAATTAACCTCATGAACACCTTTGAAAAAGGTCAGGGTTATGTTGCGCTTTCACGTTTGAAATCTTTAACTGGATTAAAGTTATTAGGGATTAACGAGCAAGCTTTAGAGTTAGATAGTTTAGCTGTAAAAGCCGATCGTCGTTTCCAAGAGCTTTCTAAAGAAGCTGAAGTTAATTTTGCTGATGTAGATTTAACCGCACAGCATAAAGCCTTTATTCGTCACTGTGGCGGCACCTTAAATGAAACTGAGATTTCTCGTAATGAGAAAAAAATCGCAAAAGGTGGAAAGCAAAATTACGCTACGGCAACGCTAGATGAGACACGTGCGTTGTTTGAAGAAGGTTATGAAATTGAAGACATCGCGCATGAGCGTGGTCTGACACCAGCAACCATCATTAATCATTTAGCGCGACTTCATAAAGAACAAAAACTAGATATTTCAGTTGCCCATCCGGGTGAGGAAGTAGTCGAAGAAATCCGAAAAATTTATAAGAAACTGAAAAAGCGCCAAAACCCAGATCATTTTTCTGATGATGGTTCGATTAAATTAAGACCAATCGTTGAGGCAACTAGTCCTCGAATGGGATATGATCAGGTCCGATTAGCTTTATTATTTATTGAGTAAAGTTTAATTAGCTTAATTACTTATTACATAAATTGAGGTGGCTATGCCGCACGTTGTAGTTGATTATTCAGAAAACTTAACTGGATTAAACGCAAAACAATTACTTGAAGAAATTAATACCATACTGATTGAGACAGAGCTATTTAGTCCAGAAGACATTAAAAGCCGTGCGCGTAAAGACGAGGTTTTCCTCATTGGCTTAGGGGCTGATCAAGCTTATATTCATGTAAAAGTTTATATTTTGTCTGGAAGAACTGACGAACAAAAACAGCTAATGGGTGATCAGTTATTAACGGCACTCAGCAATAAAAATTATCTACAACAAGAGTTTAATGAAGAAATTCAATTGTGCGTTGAGCTTGTCGATATGCCAAGAGAAGATTATTTCAAACAAGTTGTATAACACTAAAAAGCGCAATTTCGATCAAGAATAGAGATCAGCACTATGTAAAAGTAGTGCTATCGAATGAACAGACATAAATGTATGGCTGTATATATCCAAAAGCTGCAACTGGTTTGCGATTATATTCAAAGACATTTAGATGAAGATTTAGATGTTGACCGATTGAGCCAGATTGCGGCCTTATCTAAGTTTCATTTTCATCGTATTTTTGCCATTCATATTGGCTTAAATGTGATGAAGTTTATTCAACTTTCTCGTTTAAAGCGGGCTTCTTTTCAATTGGCTTTTGAACCAGATCTCAAAATTATTGAGATAGCATTGCAAGCAGGGTTTGATAGTCCAGAGGCATTTACTCGTGCATTTAAGCGTTCATTTGATCAAACTCCTCGGGCTTTTAGAGATAAACCGGACTGGGAATCTTGGCACCAGAAGTTTGTTTTTACACTTCCAAAAAGTGAGCTAAAAATGAATGTAAATATTGTTGAGCGTCCTGCTGAAAAGATTGCCTATCTGTCTCATTTAGGCAGTCCAGATAAAGTCTTTGAAACAGCTGCACGTTTTATCGCTTGGCGCAAAGAAACAGGTTTATCGCCTGTGACTAAGTCTAGAACTTATGGGATTCCATTTGCTGACCCTGACCAGACTCCGTCTGATGATTTTCGATTTGATATAGCTGGTTCAATTGAAAAGGCTGTACCCGAAAATAGTTATGGTATACAAACAGGGGAAATTCCTGCGGGTCGTTATGCGACCGTAAGACATTTGGGTAGCCACGACCAGATTAAAGATAGTGTTTATTACATCTTTAGAAACTGGTTGCCTGAGCAATCCGAAGAAGCAGGGGAATATCCAGTTTTCTTTCACTATCATAATTTTGTGCATGATGTGAAAGAGTGTGACCTTATTACAGATATCTACTTACTTTTAAAATAAGAGTAGTGTGATAAAGGCATAACTTACGGTTATGCCTTTAAACCTAATAGCTTTATATTTGCATATTGCTCAATCAGGTTGGCATCTAACATATGGATATAATCCATAAAGATGTTACTAAAACTTCCCATAGTTTGTGCTTGATTAGCAGCAAGTTTACCCGCAATTGCAAAATGTATATGAGCTGAAAGCGCTGCAATAGTTGGCGTCGTTACCGCACTATATGCAGCGATTAACGCACCCAAAGCACATCCTGTTGCTGTAATTTTAGGTTGTAAGGGGCTGCCGCCGTTAATTTGGATAACGACATCTAATTCTTTAGACAGAATGTAATCTGACTCACCTGAAATTGCGATACAGTCTGTATGTACTAATAGCGCGTAAGCCTGTCGATAGACATCATCACTACTTAGGGTGCTATCTACACCTTTAGATTGAACCTGATTACCTGCAAGCGTACTGATTTCTGAAGCATTACCACGAATAATGCTTGGCTTAAATTGTAAAAGCTCGTCTGTCATTTGACTACGCCAAGCTAAAATTGGCCCATAACCTACCGGATCAAGTACCCATGGAATATCATTTAGCTGAGCTATTTTAGCTGAGATCTGCATGGCTTGCATTTGCTCAGTGGTGGGCGTACCTAAATTAATGCTCAAGGCCGATGATATTTTGGTAAAGCTTTCTGCTTCATAAGGATTATCAATCATCGCAGGCGAAGCACCAGACGCGAGTAATACATTGGCCGTATAGTTTGCAGCAACGCTATTGGTAATACATTGTACAAGAGGCGTTTTGGCTTGCATGTTGTGCCAAGCTTCAATGACCTGTTCAATCAAACTAGATGTCGATGTCATATTATTATCCCTAGTAAGCCAAAGTGATTATAAATTTAGTGGGTAAAATAGTGGTCTTGATGCTTACATTTTTGGCAAATCAAAGAAACATAATCTGCTGCATCATAGTCAACGGTTAAATCATTTGAACCACAATACATACAACGTTTGACAGAATAAAAGTTTAAACGTGGTTCAATTTTTCGCCATGCTTTCCATACAGGTTGCACAAATATCTGTTCGTCGTAACCCAAGAAACGATTAAGCAAAATATAACTCATTTTACTGTAAGGAATATTGTGAGGACGGGGGAGCATAGAGGTTTCCCACTTTTCGGTCACGGCTCTTTCGCGATATTGTTCTAACGTTTTCTTTAATAGATTGGTATTAATAAACTTATCATTGCGAGGCTGTAAAACTTTTTGCTTATACAGATATTCGAGTGCAGTTTGTACCAGATAATAAATCTGCCCAATTGCGAGTGAATCCATTAAACGATAGCAAAAGCTTTGAAAATTTGAATTTCCGGCAATTTGGATACCCCAAGTTCGGCAGTAGAACTGCATGAACTGGATAATTTCTTGATAGAGCACCTGAAAAAGTACGTCTTTCACTTCATCTGCACTACGAAAAGGAATACCAAAGCTTAAATTTTCATAAAACCAATTACGTAACTGTTGAGCCACGCTAAATAAACTTGGATCGCTGTAACCATCTAAACGAATATTTAAATAAAAACACTGTGGATCTTCAGTTTGGTCATTTGCATTCAAAATGCCATCTTTATGCAACTGTTTAATTAAATAGCTCTGAAACATCCAGTTAGGCGTGATGTGATGGTATTTAATTTTGTCCCAATGAATATATTCATCATGAGCGATTTCTTCACGGGCATAGTCGTCTAGAAGACTAAGCAAGAAAAGTTTATGTAAGAAGCTGAGCTGTTCCAGACTGCGTTGTGGTTGTTCTTTTGACTTAAATTGGCGTTGTTCTTGTAGGCGTGTTTGTTGTAGAAGCTTTTTCCGTTGTTTTGTGCATGTATCACAGTGGCAAGTCATTCTTTGATCTTTAAATAGACGGTGCTGACAATGACTGCATTCATGAAATTGAATGTCTTGTTCAAATTGCTCGGCATCTACCCAGTACATGGAAGCTTGGCAGAGAGGACAATGGCTACTTTCATCTAGCTGTTTCTGTAGAATTTGTAAGGCCATTTTGCTCCGAACATAAAATAAAAATGATGGGGCTATTATACACAGCCGCGCTATAGATGGCGGAGATTGCCACTTTCGTTTGTTGCTAAAATAGAAAAACCTAAAATCTATGTTTCGATTTTAGGTTTTCTTAGTGGGCTAAAAAGTTGAATTAAACAGGGCACGGCAAGCTCTCATCATTTTGGCCAAGCTTTTTGGCTTTAATAAGAGCCTGTACTTTTTTACTTGGTAATTTCAATTTCCCTAACGCATCGTAAGTATTAACAATAGAAGTAACCTCCTGAGTGGTAATAGAAATACCTTCCGCAGATAAGAACACGGCAATCACATGGTGATCGAGTCCTGCTGCTGATAGATCATGAATAGCTTTAATGTTCTCTAGTCGATGAAAATGTGCTTTAAATTCCATGCTGACACCTCTTGTTCTAATTTAGATACCCATATTGGTATATTTAATTAGGCAAGAACCATGCCCAAAATGTAAGCTGACTCTAAAAAATGTTAAAAGCTAAAGGTGTTTTATTTTTATTGTATAGATTGCTTATATAAACAACGATTATCGTAAATTTGGTCTAATCTGTGCTAATAAAACAAGATTCTAATTTGAAATGTATAAATGAAGTCCCATTAATTTCATAAAGGTAATCAAATACAGTGTGTATGACTTGGCGTATGATATTTCATGACGACTCATACTACCGTTTAGACGAGTATATAAGGAATAAAGATGAATATTGCGGCGCAGCCTCCAGTTCAGGCAGATCAGACAGTTTATTTAAAAGATTATCAAAAACCTGCGTTTTTGGTTGAATCAATTAATCTTGATATCCAAGTATATGATGACAAAACAATTGTTGATTCGACATTAGTGATGAAGCGTCAAACTGCTGGAGATCTGGTGCTATTAGGCCGTGACCTAGAATTACAGTCTGTTCAGTTAAATGGACAAATTCTCACTCCTGCACAATATTCACTCGATAGTGAACAACTGGTGATCACTAATGCACCAGATGAAGTCATTTTACAAACGCAAGTCATTATTCATCCTGAAACCAATACTCAGCTTGAAGGCTTATATAAAGCAGATGACTTGTTTGTAACGCAGAACGAACCTGAAGGTTTCCGTAAAATCACATTCTATCCAGACCGTCCAGATGTACTTTCTGTATTTACTACACGCGTAGAAGCAGACAAAAAATATCCAGTATTACTTGCCAATGGTAATTTGCTTGAAACAGGTGAGGTTGGTGAAAACCGCCACTTTGCAATCTGGCAAGACCCGACTAAAAAACCGAGCTATTTGTTTGCTTGTGTCATTGGGGATTTAGCTGTTCTTAAAGATCGTTATACGACTTCGGAAGGGCGTGATGTTGCTTTAGAAATCTATGCAATCGAGAAAGACATTCCAAAATGCTATATCGCGATGGAAGCATTAAAGCATTCAATGCGTTGGGATGAAGAACATTATGGCCGTGCTTATGACCTCGACAACTATATGATTGTTGCAGTCAGCCAGTTCAACATGGGTGCAATGGAAAATAAAGGTTTAAATATCTTTAATACGTCATGTGTGCTTGCTGATGAAGAATACACCACTGATGCAGCGATTATGCGTGTACAGTCTGTGATTGCCCATGAATATTTCCATAACTGGACAGGTAACCGTATTACTTGCCGTGACTGGTTCCAACTTTGCTTAAAAGAAGGTTTAACGGTATTCCGTGATCAATCTTTCTCAGAAGATTTACAGTCTGCTGCGGTTCAACGTATTGATGATGTCGCTGTGCTTAAATCACATCAGTTCCCTGAAGATGCAGGTCCATTGTCGCATCCGCCACGTCCAGACCACTTTGTAGAAATTAATAACTTCTATACGGCAACTGTTTATGAAAAAGGTGCGGAAATTAACCGCATGATGTCGACCTTACTGGGCAAAGAAAAATACCGTCAAGGAACCGACGAATATTTCCGCCGTCATGATGGGCAGGCTGTAACTGTAGAAGATTGGGTTGCTGCTTTAACAGCGGGTTCTGGTGTAGATTTATCTGCATTCTTAACTTGGTATAACCAACCAGGTACTCCAAAGCTTGAAGCAAAAGGTGAATATGATGCAGCATCAAAAACTTACCGTTTAAGCTTTAAACAAAGCCTGAAAGCACATCCTAAATACCCAAATTTAAAAGCTGTTCCGATTCCTGTGGCTTTGGCACTCTTTAATGCTAAAACGGGTGAGCAATATACATTGCACAGTGACAGCCTATTTGTAGACGACGTTAAAGATGGCGTGTACTTGTTTGACCAAGCTGAGGCAAGCATTGAATTTACTGGCGTGACTGAGCAACCAGTGGTGTCGCTACTTCGTAATTTCTCAGCTCCTGTAAATCTTGCATTTGATTATACCGATGCAGAGTTGGCATTCTTAATTCAGCACGAAACGAATGGCTTTAACCAATGGCAAGCAACCCAAACCTTGCTTGAACGTATTTTGCTAGAAGACCATTCTGCTGATGCTTACATTCAAGCCATTCAAAGCACTTTACCTGAGTTAGTTGGTCGTGACCCGCTTTTAGCATCGCGTTTGTTTGATGTACCAAGTGAAGGTTATTTAGGTAGTCGTATCGATCAGAACTATGCACCAGCCGATATTCATGTAAAACGTGAAGCCTTGCTGAATCGTTTAGCACAAGAGTTGGGTTCATTCTGGAAAGATACTTACCTTACACTTGACCCAGACCTGCAAAAAGAATTTTCTTTGGCAATGGGTGTGCGTGCATTAAAGAACATCATGCTCATGATGATGGCCCGTCAGGGTGATCAAACTGCATTTGAACTTGCACATGTGCAATATCAAAACACAGGTAATATGTCTGAACGCTTAGGGGCGTTACGTGTATTGGTTTGGCAAAATGCGCCTCAAGCTCAAGATGCACTTGCTGACTTTTATGACCGCTTTAAAGATGAAGCCTTGTCTTTAGATCAGTGGTTTATGATTCAGGCAGCAAACCCAAATGCGACAGCAGAAACAATCGAGTATCTGACTCAACATCCTGACTACGATTTAACAACTCCAAACCGTATCCGTGCGGTGAGTGGAGGGGTATCAAATAACCCTGAAAACACTTGGGGCTTTGGTGTAGCTCACTTTATTAATCTTGCACAATATCTTGATGAAAAGAACCCAATTTTAGGTTCACGACTGTTACAGGTATTGTCACGTTGGTACACACTTGCAGAACCTCAGCGCACTCAAGTGCAACAGGCTTTACAAGCATTACAGCCTAAAGTGAAATCGAAAAACGTTTCTGAAACTTTAAATAGTATGTTGAGCGTTTAATTATTTAAATTTACTAAATAAAGGTCTCTTAAGAGGCCTTTATTTTTATATATCTAATAGGTATTCAACGCTCAAAAGAAATTAAATTCTCCTTATAGAGAGCTATGTAGCTCTACTGCTGATCATTCCATATTTATTTAAATTATAATTTTTAATAATTTATTCAAAATATATCTTTAAATAAGAGTTTAAAATTTGAAATTAGACAGATTGATAATATAAGAAATAAGAAAGTTCCTCTGTAATTGACCTTTAATTTCATAAAATTAGCTAAATTTTTGACATATTTATTTAAATTTTACTTAATAAAATTTATGAATATTTTATTTATATAAGTTAAATCAAAAGGTTGGTTTTTTGTATGTTAATATTTGTATCTGTAGGGTTGATTTAGGTAATTATATTTTATTAATTAGAAATTAAAATAATAATAAAATCATGCATTTTAATTGTTTTTATGTATTATGTTTAAAAATAGGGTAAAAAAATAACTTTAAAAGGAGCGGTCAAATAAAAAATGATTGTAAGAATAAGTGGCAAATTTTTTATATCTATTAGTTTTAATAATTTAATTTAAAAGGTTTTGACTATGAAAAAGACTTTTTTTCATTTATCACTCATTGCTGTAGGATTACTTTCTCTCAATACAGCAAATGCAGCTACAGCAACAGGTACATTAACTGTTAAGGTAACAGTAACGAATAGTTGTGTATTAAACACTTCCGCTATAGGCACGACAGCAAATGCCGTTTTAGACTTTGGTACGCTAAGTTCTCTTACTAGTAATGTCGATGCAGACACCACAACAACAGGTGGTACTTCAATCAAAGTCCTATGTAACAACACTGTGCCATGGACCTTAGCTTTTGATGCTGGTCAAAATGCTCAAACGACTCAACGTCGTATGATTGGGGGAGCAACAAGTAACGAATATATTCCTTATAACCTCTACTCAGATACGGGCCGTGGCACAGCAATTGGTATTGCAACAACTGCTTATAGTGGAACGGGAAGTGGTAGTGTTCAAACACTTAATGTATATGGTCGTATCCCAGCTGGAACGGCTTTACCAAGTGCGGGTAGCTATCTTGATACAGTGACAGTAACAGTAACTTATTAATTTTTATAAATTAGAAATATTGTTAGCCCTTTTGAAAGGGCTAACACATTAAAAAAGTTATATTTGAGTAAATCATGAAAAAAAATATCTTTATTATTACGGGATTATTCTTAACTTTTTCTAGCCCTATTAACGCCGCTACAATCCGTCTTTCGCCTGTAAATGTGGAAATATTAAGTAATCAAACTGCTGCTTCAATTAGCTTATTTAATCAATCAAATGAAAGCACTGATGTGCAGATTCGCGTATTTGAATGGACTCAAAAAAATGGACAGGATCAATTAACACCTACAGATGAGATCGCAATTAGCCCACCATTTTTAAAATTACAGTCTAATGATTCTTATAACTTACGTGTAGTTAGAATTAATCCAACACCTATTTCTGGTGAAAAAACCTACCGTATTATTATTGATGAACTCCCAAAACCAATTGATAGCCGTAAAGTTGCTCAAGGCGTAAATGTATTACTTCGCTCATCATTACCCGTATTTGTAGTGAATAAAGACGCGATCACTCAATTGAATTGGAAAATTGATACAAATCAGGAGGCGCCTTCCTTAAATATTAGTAATATTGGAAATCGGCATGCGCTTCTAAATAATTTAATGCTTGTTGATACAACAGCAAATAAAAGTTATCCGATTAAAGTAAATACCGTGAATGGTTATATTCTTGCGGAGCAGACACGAAGCTACTCAATTAATAATTTTACATATCAGCCAAATCATAAATACAGTGTATCTCTGACAGTTAATGGTAAGAAAACCACACTTTAAGAGGCTTATATGAAATACATTATAGGTGTCTTATGTGTGGCATATTTTCCAGCATATTCTTTTGCTGAGCAATTCGTAGATCATACGAATACTCCAATTCCCAGCGTTCCTAAATCTTTAGATAGCAATAATAAATATACAAAAGTGAATACAACTGGAAATGAGCAATATCTTAATTTTACTCAGCTTTTTTTAGTTGTTTCTATTAATTCCAATGCTGCTGAAGACTTGGTTGCTGTGAGGCAATCTAAAGATGGAAAATTATATATTCGCTCTAGTGCCTTAAAAACTTTAAGGGTAAAAATGGATGAGCAGATTCCTGATAACCAATGGGTATGTATTAACGAGTTAAAAGGAATTCAGTTTAAATATTTAGAGAATGAGCAGGCTCTAAACTTACATGTTCCTTCGAACATGTTGAGCGACTATTCAGTTGACTTAAATGGTCAACAGCTTACGAGTCCTCATTTACTGAAAATGAAGCCCTTAAATGCGACTATTCTGAACTACAGCTTGTATAACACCATAACCAATGACGAAAATGTTTTCTCAGGTTCGGCAGAAGGGATCTTTAACAGCGCAATCGGTAACTTTTCTTCAGGTGTTTTATATAACGGAAGTAATGAAACTAGTTATAGCCATGAAAAATGGGTGCGCTTAGAGAGTAAGTGGCAGTACGTAGACCCTGAAAAAGTTCGGATATATACCTTAGGGGATTTTATTTCCAATAGTTCTGACTGGGGGAATAGTGTACGTCTGGCAGGTTTCCAGTGGTCGAGTGCTTACACCCAGCGAGGTGATATAGTTACCTCTGCACTGCCGCAATTTTCAGGCTCGGCTGCATTGCCTTCAACATTAGATTTATACGTTAACCAGCAAAAGATTTATTCAGGACTCGTGCCATCAGGCCCGTTTGACATTAAGCAGCTCCCGTTTATTTCAGGCAATGAAGTTACCCTTGTAACCACCGATGCAACAGGTCAGCAGAGTGTGACCAAACAGGCTTACTATTTTTCATCTAAAATTTTAGCAAAAGGCATTAATGAATTCTCAGTAGATGTCGGGGTTCCACGCTATAACTATGGGCTGTATTCAAATGATTATGATGATGCCACCTTTGCTTCGAGTGCGATTCGATATGGATACAGTAACTCACTGACCTTAAGTGGTGGTGCAGAAGCTTCAACAGATGGCTTATCAAATCTGGGCGGTGGTTTTGCCAAGAATCTGTTTGGTTTTGGGGTGATTAATGCTGATATCGCAGCGAGCCAGTATAAAGATGAAAGCGGTTATTCTGCCTTGGTTGGTTTAGAGGGACGTATTAGCAAGAATATTTCGTTTAATACCAGTTACCGCAAAGTATTTGATAACTACTTTGACCTTGCCCGCGTGTCTCAAATTCGATATTTAAAAGATAACCAGATAACTTCTGAGCCGCAGAACTACCTGAGCTACAGTGCATTGGCAGATGAGATTTTTAGGGCAGGGATGAGCTATAACTTCTACGAAGGGTATAGTGCCTATCTGGGCTATAACCAGATCAAATTTAGTGATAACTCTTATAAATTGGTGTCTGCCAATTTAAGCGGAAGTTTGAACAAGAACTGGGGCTTTTATGCATCAGCGTATAAAGATTATGAAAACCATAAGGACTATGGCATTTACTTTGCGCTGCGCTATACACCATCTACCCGCGTCAATGCGATTACGAGCGTATCTAGTGATGGCGGCAGGCTGAGTTACCGACAAGAAATATTCGGCCTATCAGAACCACAAATCGGTTCATTTGGATGGGGCGGCTATGTTGAACACGATCAGGATGTGAATCAAAACAATGCATCGGTCTATGCTTCTTACCGTGCTCGCGCAGCTTACCTGACGGGTCGATACAACCGAATTGGGGATAACGACCAAGTTGCACTTTCAGCGACAGGATCATTGGTTGCGGCAGCAGGACGAGTCTTTGCGGCCAATGAAATTGGAGACGGCTACGCAGTTGTGACCAATGCTGGGCCACAAAGTCAGATTATAAATGGCGGAATCAATTTAGGTGTAACTGATAAGTCTGGAAGATTCCTCATTCCTAGTCTAATGCCATACAAGGAAAACCATATTTATTTAGATCCATCTTATCTTCCTTTGAATTGGAGCGTGAAATCTACAGATCAAAAAACAGTTGTAGGTTATCGCCAAGGTGGTCTTATTGACTTTGGTGCTCATCAGGTCGTTTCAGGATTAGTTAAACTTGTTGACCAAAACAACTCACCTTTATTACCGGGTTATACGGTTCGCATTAATGGGCAGCAAGATGGTGTGGTTGGCTACGATGGTGAAGTATTTATTCCAAACCTATTAAAACAAAACAAGCTTGAAGTCGATCTTCTGGATCATGGTTCATGCCAAGTTGACTTCACATATAACAGTAATCAGTACTCAACTAAAAAATTGGGACCTTATGTATGTCATTAAATATTATGAATAAGGCTCAAATAGAGAGCTATAAGAAATTTTCCTTGTCTTTAAAATACTTTATAGGCATTTGCTTATTTTATCTTGTTTATGCATTTTTTAGTCCAGCACATGCTGCTTGTACGGTAGCTGGAACCACAAATCATACGTTTACCTACACGGCAGCAAATATTAATAGTGATGCAACTGTAAACCTTTCAGGCACAATTACTTGCACGAATGGAGGACTAATACCTCAGATCTCTCCGTTTATGTGTATGAAGACTGTATTTACGGGAACCACAAATGCAATTAACAGTGTTTCATTACCTTATACAGTCACGGCAACTTTAGGTGGTGCAGGTTCTTCTACCACCAACCAAACTTCGAATGTTTGGTATGGTCCAGTGGTAACACTCGCTTCAAATAATATTCTTAATTACTCAGTAAATGTGAAAGTACCAGCCCGAACGGGGTCGCTCATTGCATACCCTAAAGGAACCTATACAGCTACGGTTCAACTATTTTGGGATATGGATCTTCTAGCGGTGTTATGTTTAGGCGATTTACTCAGCTGGGACTCTGGAAATGTAACTTTAACAGCAAACTTTGTGGTACCAAGTATGTGCCAATTAAACTCAACCTCAACTGTAGATTTCGGCAATATTAATGATATTAGTACGACTAAGCATGATTACACAGCGCAAGGAGCTGTAAATTCGACCTGTAATTTTGGAACACCATATAGCATTTATTTAGGCGATGGAAACAACCGTATTGCTGGTGGATTTAGGCGTATGACCAATGGCAATAATGAATTTATTCCCTATCAGTTATATAAAGATTCTAACTATAGTACGGTGTGGGATGCTACAGGAGGCGTAACCAATGTTGGAGGGGCAGGAGGAGTCTCAAAAACTGGTACAGGTAGCGCTCAAACTACTCCAGTGTATGGAAAAATTCCGCAAAGTACTTCCATTGCAAGTACACCAGGTAATTATTCTGATAGTGTTGTTGTTACAGTGACTTATTAATTTATCAAATATACGCGGTTCTATTTTAGTAAAAATGGTTCCGCGTAATTTTAATTATACTCATTAAAATTGGCTGAGCATAAAACGATATAAATCAAATAATTTTAGTTTTTTGAAACTTATCCGTCATCAAAAACAGTTTGACTTAAAAAGACATACTGTATATTTATTGATTAGTTCCAAAAAAGAACTAGAAAGCAAAACAGGCAATTAAAATAAAGGTAAATCAATGTCGGATATTATTTTGCATCAATGGGAAATTTCCCCATTTTGTCAGAAAGTTTCAAGAATTTTGAAATTCAAAGGAATCTCATTTGACACAGTTAACTATAACGGCATTTTGGGGGCTAAAGTTCCTTTGCTCAGTAAAGTGGGTAAAGTACCTGTAATTGACCATAATGGACAGCGAATACAAGACAGTACCCGCATTGCTCGCTATCTAGAAGAAACTTATCCAGATACACCACGGCTTTATCCAGAAGATCCAAATCAAAAAGCACTTGCAGAGCTGTGGGAAGACTGGGCAGATGAAGCTCTCTATTTTTATGAAGTCTATTTCCGCGTAAATGACCCAGATGCGTTAGACGAGGCAATTCGCATTAGCAGTATTGGGCGGCCAGCGTATGAAAGACCAATGGTAAAAGGATTTATTTTAGCCGAGTTAAAAACACAGCTTTTCTTTCAAGGTTTAGGCCGAATGAAAGCTGAAAATGTTGAAGCAGAGTTTAGAAGGCACCTCGACCGTATCGAACAAGTTTTATCGCAAAGTGAATGGTTGGTTGGAGACTCTCAGACAATTGCCGACATTGCTGTGGTCGCTCAACTTGGTGAAGTGGTTCGCACAAGCAAAAAATTTAGTAAAGAAATTTTGGATCGTCCGTTTATTGCTTTATGGTATAAAAAACAAACAGGGTGAAACGACCATGACATTAGCAACACCAGATAAAAAATTAGATTGTGTAGTTGTCATTGGCGTTGGTGCATTACAAGGTATTGGTGTAGCCGTGTGCCATCGTTTTGCAAAAGAAGGTTTAAAAGTTTATGTCGCTGGGCGCACCTTCCAGAAAATTGAAGCAGTGGCTGCCGAAATTCATTCGAAAGGTGGGGACGCTGTCGCATTTCGCCTAGATGCAGAAGATCTAAAGCAAGTACAAGCTTTGTTTGACACAATCACCAGTCAAAATGAGCGTATTACTGCTGTCATTCATAATGTGGGCGGAAATATTCCCTCAATCTTTTTACGAAGTCCGCTGTCGTTTTTTACTCAAATGTGGCAATCCACTTTTTTATCGGCTTATTTAGTTTCTCAAAGCTGTCTAAAAATCTTTAAAGATCAAAACTACGGTACGCTTATTTTTACAGGTGCGAGTGCTTCTTTGCGCGGAAAACCTTTTTTCGCAGCTTTTACCATGGGTAAATCTGCTTTACGGGCTTATGCACTCAATCTAGCTCAAATCTATAAAGCACAAGGCATACATATTGCTCATGTGATTATTGATGGAATGGTCGATGGCGATAAAGTAAATAAAGCATTATTTGGTCTGGGGCGGTTAGCCCGTCTTACGCGTGGTACAGGTGGTCTCAATATTGATGCAATTGCAGAAAACTATTGGATGCTTTACCAACAAACATCGAAGCTTTGGACACATGAACTCGATTTACGCTCTTACCAAGAAAAATTTTGAGAGAGACTAAAATGCTAAAAAAAATATGTCAGAGATTTCAAAAAAAGCAGGGCTGTGTGGTCGTTGCTGGTCATGATTTACACTTAATCGAGCGTGATTTTGTAGTTCTAGATAAAAACGCACAATTTCCATTACACCTTTATCAAGTTGTACATGATTCAGCTGTGCAAAAAATCCAAGTTCACTCAATCAACGATGGCGTGACAGCAGTTCATTTGAACTTAGTAAATGCAGATCATTTAAAAAGCTTAGTGCGTTATATTTCCAGTCAAAGACACACAATTGAACTCTGTGTGTTTCAGCCGAACTTTTCATCTTCGCCGAATATTGAGGCTTTATCTTTAGAAGAGATTGAACACAATTGGCAGACCACAGGTTTAAGTGCAGTAAGTGTAGCGCAAGCTGTGATTAAGCCGATGTTAAAGCAGCAGCGGGGCACTGTTATTTTTCTTGGCGCACCATTTAACAACTCGACCCATTACGATGTGTTAAGCCAAAGCATGTTTGCGGGTATTCGTGCTTTAGCGCAGTCATTAGCAAGAGAGTTTCATCCTAAAGGCATCCATATTAGCTATTGCATGGTTGAAAAATGGGATGGACAGAACCAACACTTTATTTCATCTGTTAAGCAAGTGTGCCAACACATCTATCAGCAGTCTGATTCGGCATGGAGTCAAGAACTCAGCCTATCTTGAAATTTTACTTTCGCATGTTGTTAAAATACAGTACTGATCTGGAATGACGACAGAACAATAATTTCGATAGGTATTTACATGGCAAAAATTAAGAGTGCTCAGCAAGCTGTTAAAGTGGTTTGTACGTTGGCAGCTTTCACGTGTGTTTCTTCATTAGTGCAAGCATATCAATATGATCAAACTGCTCGTTTAATTAACGAGCGTTTATCTTATATGAAAGATGTCGCGGGTTATAAAGCAGAACAGCATTTACCGATTGAAGATTTAACTCAAGAAAAGAAAGTTCTTGATCAATCACTTTCTGAAGCCGATTCTTTTGGCCTAAATCGTGAAACAGTTAAGCCCTTTATTGTGACTCAAATGAATGTTGCGAAGGCAATTCAGTACCGATATCGCGCAGATTGGTTGTCGAGTCCAGAAACTAATTGGAAACCGCAAGATTTAGCAGAAGTACGTTTAAAAATTAGTACGCTAAATACTGAGCTTTTAAAAAATATTGCCTATGAACTCAAGAAAAATAATAACAAAGCACCACATAGCTGTAGCTACATGTGGTCTGTACAGCATACTCAAATTAAAGAGGCTGACAAAAAGGCTTTATGTATGACACTAAATAAAATTAAGTTAAAACAATAGGTTTCATAAAGCAGGGCATATAAATTGCTGATTCAATCCAAATTAAATCAGCAATCTCTTCAAGCTTAAATTTGTAGAACAGAAGTCTGATGAGTACGGAAATATTTTAAGGGATAAACGCTTTTAGCTTAAAAGCGTTTACAACTGTTTTTTCATTTATTGAGTAATCAGCAAAACAGCGAGAATAAAAAAAATACAACCACTGATTTTATTTAATCTGGCAAAGTTATTTCCAGACAGCATTTTTTCTTTAAAAATTGAAGAAAAATTAGCGTATACCAAATGAATTAAGAAACCAATCAGGCAAAAAGTTAAAGAAAGAATTAAAAATTGGTTTATTATTTTTTCTTTTATATCAATAAATTGTGGAAATAAGGCAATAAAGAAAACAATCGTTTTTGGGTTGAGAAGTGACGCAAATAATCCTTGATAGAATAATTTAGATTTACTTACCGCTTTTTCACTTGTTTCAGTGTCTAATAAATCTTGAGAAGGTGATGTTTTTACAAAGTTTTTATAACCTAGATACATTAAATAAAATGCACCAACAAATTTCAATACGGTAAAAATAGTAGGATTACTGGTAATGATTAAACCCACTCCACTTGCCGAAATGACTGCAATGACAAACATGCCAATAATTAACCCAATAATTCCAAATAGGGCGGTACGGACGCCGTAATTGATTGAGTTTGTAACTGTAAATAAAACGCCAGGGCCTGGACTAGATAGCGTAAGAAAGGCAATTGTTATGAAAACTAGTAAACCACTCACTTCATATATCCTTTTAAAAATGAATTATTTAAATTAAAAAAGCCTTCTGATGTTCCTCAGAAGGCTTTTAGTTTTATGCGCTTGCCAATTCTTTAACTGAATCTAAAGTAGTTTTATCTCTTACCTCAAAGGCAACAAGACCTTTCCAATTATGGCGGTTAATTGTTTCGATAAAGTCAGAATAATTTACAGTGCCGCGACCAATACTAAAGTGTTGATCTTGTTCACCATTGTTATTACTAAAAGAAATACCTTTAATTTTGTCATGGTATTTATCTACCACAGCAATTGGGTCACCTTCGCCCACATTTGCATGTCCTGCATCTAAGAAGAAATAGACATTTTTGTTGTCAATTTTATTAAAAACATAATCATATTCTTCCATGTGGGTAAACACATAATGGAAAGGACGGTAGTTTTTATAATTCGATAAATTTTCTAAATAAATATCAACTGATTTTTCAGCAGCATATTCAGCTAATTCTTTAACAGATAAAATATAGTTATCGAGAGCTTTTTGTTTAGCCAATACAATTTTCTTTGGTTCTACAATACCACCACCATGAATAACTAAAGGTGCCCCAATTTTTGCGGCAATATCAATTTCTTTTTTAACATATACAACCGCTGCTTCTCGTAAATAATCAACATCGCTACCTAATGGTGCTTTGAAGTTACCATGGAAAATAGGTTGTACATTATATTTTTTGATTAAGCAGTTTAGATTTTCGATTCGTTCAACAGACCAGTCTGGAACCATTTCCCCATGTAAACTTCCATCCACATACCAGTGGGTGCATCCATCGTTATATGCCCTAAGGATACCTTCTTCGGCTGGTAAATATTGCTGATGGGCAATTCCAGAAGCAAAGTTTAGGTAATTATTCATTAAAGGCGAAGTCATTGTTATGTTCCTGATTTATTAAAGGTATTTTGGGTTAATTATTTATTCACTCGTTACCCAGCCGACATCTTATTTTTATTTAGGCACAAAAACATTAGACTAAAGTCTAATATATTTAAGTAGGTTATATGTTTATACAGACAGATCTGTATATGCATAATTTATCAAAATATTGAGGCTGTATTTTTAAAAGATTGTTCGTGTATTCGTTAGATATACTCAATAAATATTAATTTTTAATATATATAGTTACTAATTATAATTTTTAAAAATTTATAGTTTTTATTAGTGTTAGCATTATATTACAATTTTTACCCTGTATATTTAATAGACTAATAAAACTTTTAATAGTTTGTTGGTTCGAATTATAATCATTATATAAATAATAATATTGTTTAATAAATTGAATTATTAAATAGTAGTTTGAATTATAATCGCCGTTTACTATTTTTACGGGGATGAAATGAAAATTATTTTTTTATCAATATTAGTTTTATTACAAATTATCTTTTTAACTCAGGCTGAGGCACGAGGAGGCCGTGGGGGAGGAAAATCTTTTAGTAGTCATAGTTACTTTTCAAAGAGTAAATCATCACATGCAGGAAGTAGCTATAGGGGTTCTAGTAGTGGTTCATCTATTAGTAGTTCTTCTGAATGCCCTTGTAGTGGAAACAAAAATTGTGTGGGGCCGCGTGAAGACAAATATTGCACTACTTCGGATGGCAACAAACGCTATCGCTAATCAGTAAATTTAGATTTAGACGCAATATAACTCAAAAAGCTCTTGTTATTTAAAGAGTTTTTTTATATCCAAAGTTTTGATTCTTTCTTTTTGAACATTGACACTCAAAACCTCTCCGATTATTCTTTGCCTGCTGGCCACATTGCCAGTCGGTTTTAGCAGACCGTTTTCATCTAGCACATCAAAAAAGTAATTTTTTGGTGTCGAACTCGTTCGTCTTCCTTCGTAGCGGTAGGACGGAGGAGGGACGCCTTCGGGCGTGCCGGTTCCTAGATGACTGGTCTGCTAACCCTTCTTCGTTCTGCCACCATAATCATTTAGCAGTGATCTGGTAGAACTTCTATTTCATCTAGGAGTCCGCTATGCGTACTAATTCATCTCTCTCATTGGCAGTTCTTGCCAAAGTCTTTACGTCTATACCTCACTGGTATCTAAAGCGATTTAATCGACTATAGGTTTTAACCTTTAGATCATTACGACTAGAAAATCATATCAACAATAAAGCCTAAGATATGTAAGGCAGGATTTGTGCTGCCTTAGTGTGCCTGTTTTTAGCACTCGATTTAAGAGTGACGGCATTTTTATCTCATTTATATACAACAAAAAATTATTTTAAACGGTATGTCTATGCCAACTTTAGAAGCATCATTTAGAGCACTTCGAGTGCTGCACGCGGCAAGAAATTTATTTAATCAATATGGCTTTAATAATGTCGGTGTTGACCGAATTGTTAGCGATGCCAAAATACCCAAAGCCACTTTTTATAACTGCTTTTCATCTAAAGAAAAACTTATTGAGATGTGTCTGACTATTCAAAAAGATGCATTAAAAGACGAAGTGTTTTCGATTATCCATTCGTACCGTGAACTTATGGTGTTCGATAAGTTAAAGAAAATCTTCTTTTTACACGCTGACTTAGAAGGGTTTTATCATTTGCAGTTTAAAGCTATTTTTGAAATTGAAAAGCTTTATCCCGCAGCCTACAAGGTCGTCAGTGACTATCGAAGTTGGTTCATTAAAGAAATTTATAAGCTGATTTTAACTGTAAAAGTTACCGCTACACTTGAAGATGCCTACATGTTTTTATTTGTGATTGATGGAGCAATGGTTCAGCTTTTAAGTGCAAATAAGATCGATGAAAGAGATAAGTTATTAGAATATTTTATGTCGATGCTTGCTTAGATTGGCGAAGACTTTAATGCTTAAAGAAAAGCCCTCTGGTGAGGGCTTCTAATTTATCTATAAGAAGGTTGGCTTAAGATTTTGTAGACTTTTTCTTTATATACATCATTTGAAATCACGCCTTTATCTCGCTGTTGTTTTAGCGATCTAAACTGCTGACCATTCATTTCTCTTTGAATGCCAACATTATCATGATTTCGAATGTAGTAAAGACTACGGTCATGATCACTCATATTTACTGTTTCTTCAGTAGAGTAGGTCGGTGTAGTTTCTTTTTCTTGATATTGTTTTGCAATTTCAAAAAAATCTACATTATGAGGATGAGTGGGCGAATTAGAAAAGTCTTTTGGCTGCCCATTAAATTTATGGTCTTGAGAACTCGCGTTTACTGCAAGCATGCTTTTATGCTGATTAAAGTTAGGGTGATTATATTCTTGCTTCATTTGAAATGTGGTTGTTTCAGAAAAAGCTACGGGAGAAAAAAGACTAATATTTAAAGATAAAAAAACTAATAACAATCTATTCATTTCTTTTGAAGTCCAATTGAAATTGAGTAAATCACTGTATTGTAACATTAAAGTTGATTTTTTGTAGGTTAAATTTTGAATGGATTTGAACATCTAGTAAATAATAAGATTCATAGGTGAGTGTAACAGCCTAGTTGAGAAGGCTTTTTACACTCATTTTTTTTAATGTTGTTTTGAGTATTCTTCTTTCAATTTATCCAGAAAAATAAAGAGGTTTTGATTCATTTCTTGGTAGTCGTGATTTCGTAATTCTTCACGACTATTCACGAATTTATAATGGTGAGCCTGATTTAACTCGGCTTCTGAATGTTGAATCAGCAATTCAACAACTTCTGTAGTTAATTCCATGTGACATTGCAATCCATACACTAATTTTGAATATTCAATAATTTGTCTTGGACAACCTGCACTAAAAGCGATGATTTTTGCGTTGGAAGTTAAACCCGGCATATCATTATGCCAATGTCCAACTTCGGTCATTTTTCCTAAGTGTGAAAACTTAGAGTTTGTTATGCCATATTCTGTAAGCATAATTGGAAATTTGCCAATTTCTCTTTCTGGACTATGTTCAAAGTTGGCCCCTAAAGCTTGACCTATCAATTGAGATCCTAAACATACCCCGATAACTACTTTATTTGCTTCAATCAATTTTTCAATGATTGATTGTTCAGCCAATGAATTAAAGTGAGGGCACATCTCTAGTGTCGTATCTGGATCTTGTGGACCACCCATCACAATAAGGAAATCTATATCTTCAGCAGAAGATGGCAAAGCTTCATTTAAATATACTCTTGAATATGTAATTTTGAAGTCATTATTTTGAGCCCATATTTCATATGCACCGGGTGCTTCAAAATCTTCATGAACAATAAAATGTAGGCGCATGTTAGTCCTCAAAATCTAAGCGTTAATTAACAGATCATTCGTTATAAATCGAGGATAGATTAAGTGCTGTAGGCTTTATCTAATACATCCAGTTTTTAAAAGTTATATGGTCCAGATATATGGGTTTTATGTGATTTAAATAGAGTTACTCATTTTATTAATACGGGTCTTATAAGTTTATTATTAAGTATTACTAAATAGTTGCGGTGTGACAATAGCTGTTTAATTTGTTAAGTTGTGTGGCTTTTATAACGGTAGTCAAAATTTATGAAGACATTTCTACTTATATCTTTATTGGGTTTTGGGCTGATTGGCTGTGCTTCATCTCCATATAATTCTCAAGAAAATTATTTAAATAACGCTCCAACTGTTCCAGTCAATAAAGCATTTAATAGTTTTAAAACACCTGAACACGGAATTTTTACCGATCAAGATATTCATAATATGCCAGAGAATTCAAATATGAATTTTCGTTACGAAGTCCCTTTTTAAAGAAGAATAAAGCATTAATTTAAACAAAGGTAGATAAGGATGGCTTACTACCTTTGCTGGCTAGGGATAATCAATGATTAATACCGTCTTCGGGTGGTTTTTTAAAATTTAAACTGTTAAATTTTAGTTATTGAAAAAAGGTACTTTAAATGAAAAATTTCACTATTATTGCTTCTTTATTTTTATTAGTTGGGTGTGCGACTAGCCAAAAACAAGTTCCTCCTGTTCAAGTGACTGATAATAAGATTACTTCAGAGGCTGAAAAATATAAAAAGCAGTATCAAAAGAAAATTTATAAAATATGGGATATTCCAAAGTCTTCTACAGGTATGAGTGCAAGCGTTAAAGTATTTTTAACTGACACTGGGGAAATTGAGCAAATCATCTTCTTAGATAAAGAAGAACAAAAATTTAAAACAAGTATTGAAAAAGCGATCTGGCGTGCAAGTCCATTTGCTTTGCCTTCAAATCCTGAAGTAAGAAAGCAAGCAAGAAAATTCAATATGAAATTTCAGGCTAAATAAGTAAGTTTTTCTTCAGCATGGGGAGCAAATTTAAAACTGTTAATGTATATAAATTTGCTCTCTTACCTTATGAAACAGCGAATATAGTTCGTTTAATAGGTATATAGATTTCTTTCAAAAGTAAAACCAACATATTATTTTAAATTGAAAATAAGACAGTTGATGGATAGGTAAACAAAATATAAAAATTAGTTACATTGCTATCAAAACATAACATAAACAAGACTTTAAATAGGCATTAAATTAATATAAAAAACTGATATGAGTCCTAAAATGTGACAAGAAAAAGTATGAGTGAAGCAAACAAATCCCATAGTGAAAGTAAGGCAACCTCATTTGTCGCGTGGGGTGTGATTCTATTTGGAGTTGTTTTAGGAGTAGCCTTTATTTTGTCATATGGGCAAGTTGAAACAAGAAATGATAATTTAGACATTATTCAAGTCTGGTCTAAAGAAATGGTTACAGTCGGCCTTTTCATTATATTTAATGGGCTACTGTTTGGTTACTTACTTTTAAAAATTAGTAGTATTTTGAACCATTTTGAAAATAACAAAAACTAAAACGTATCCGAAAGTGTCAGTTACACAAATGATGATTGTTTGGTGTTGAATGTAGCCGTTAATTATTTAAGCATGGAATGACACAAGTTAAGTAGAGGATAAATCTCATGATAGATGAAGAAAAACCCTTAAATTTTGACGATGATGAAGAGCCTCTTGATTTTGCTGATGAAGAATTTATCGATGATAAAAAAGAGGATGAGCTGTATAACAGTATTACCAAAGATGGCTCGAGTGTAGATCCAGCCGATGATGGTGAGCGACACATTCGCCCTGAAGATGGCGATCCCATCGAAATTGAAGAATAAATTAAAGCCCAATTCAATATTGGGCATTTTTAATATTTTTGAATTTTTATCTGAGGAGTACGGTACGTTCAAGGTTATTTAATCATTATCATTAATGACTCAAAAAATTGAGAACTAAGCAATGAGTGTAGAGGTGGGTACATATATATTTAATGAATGATTAATTCCCGAATTGAAGTAAAACTATGAGTAATTATATTTCTACATTTACCAACAAAATCAAAAATAAAGCAGTTCCACCAGTCAATGATGTTCTGCTCGCTTTTAAGACTTTGAAAAATGTACCAGGCGGATTAACGCTGTTATCAAAAATTGTTAGCCGAGTGGCTCCATATTTTCAGACTGTAAATCCAATTATCCAGAAATTAGATTTAAACCTGTGCGAAGCCTCAATCAAAAAAAATAAATCAATTGAAAATCATATCGGGACTGTACACGTTATTGCCATATGTAATGGGCTAGAATTTGTGATGGGTGTGTTAGCTGAAGCAGCAGTACCTCAACATTTAAGATGGTTACCTAAAGGCATGAGCGTAAATCATGAGCGTAAATTATGTAGCTAAAGCAGATTCTGATATTAAATTAGTAGCAACAATTGATGACGAGTGGAAAGTTGGAGATATGCAGATAAAAGTTAACGCTTATAGAGCTGATGGACAGCCTGTAGTGAAAGGGTATATTACGCTTTGGGTTACAGAGAAAAAGTAAATAACAGGGCATTAAATGCAAAAAATATTGGATTATCTCCGCAAATTTTTTACTTCCAAGTCTCAGCAAGATGCAGCAAACGATCATATTGCTACAGCAACTGATCATGGCGATGAATTAATAGGTGTCGCTGTTGATGAGATGTCTCTTAGTTTAGACGGTGTAAATCTAATCTGTAATTTTGAAGGATTAAAACTTAGTGCTTATGATGATGGTACTGGGGTATGGACTATTGGATATGGCACGACCCGATATCCTAATGGTCAGCGTGTAAGTGAAGGAGACCGATGTACGCTTGAACAAGCTAAGGCTTATATGCAGCATGATTTAAAGATATTTGAGCGTGCAGTAAATAGTGCTGTAAACGTGCCTTTAAAACAAAGCCAATTCGATGCATTAGTTTCTTTAAGTTATAACATTGGAGCAGGTGCTTTTAAAAATTCGACCTTACTCAAAAATTTAAACTTAGGTGATTATAAAGAGGCTGCCAACCAGTTTGATGTTTGGGTCAATGCTGGCGGTAAGCGTTTGCAAGGGCTTGTGAATCGTCGTGCAATCGAAAAGAAATTATTTCTATCATGAAAATAGTGCTTTCATTTTTTATTAAACTTTATCAAAAATTTATTAAAAGCCCCGAATGGTCAGGGCTTTTTCATATAGAAATTCAATGAATTAACTTTTATCTCCTAAAGTGATTCTGAGCCGGTTTAATGCTCCCATAAGCGAAATGCTAGTCGTTAACTCTACAATCTCTCTTTCACTAAAATATTCGGCTAAATGAGCTTTTACAGTTTCAATTTTTCCAGATAGAAAAGTGACAGCCTCTGCAAGTTCAAGAGCAAGATGTTGCTTCTTTGAAAAGGCATTCGAATGTTTATAGCCCGGAATTTTATCAATCACTTCTTGGCTTAGTCCCATGTCCCTTAATTCCTGAGCATGAAAAGCGCAGCAGTAGGCACAGCCGTTGATTTGTGACACATATAACTCAGCTAAAGCAATGATTTGAGGGTCGATGCCTGAGGTACGAATAGATGCATGTGCTGAGTACAAATGATTAATCGTTTTTTTAGCAACTTCTTTATATTCCATAATATAGGCCAGTCTTTTCGTGATGAAAAACTATTATTTACTACTAAGTATAGATTGTAAATTAGGCACTATTTTGTTATATAGGTATATTTTTTATACCTTATTAAACAATGAAAGATAATATTTCTGGCTGTTCTGTAGAAGAGGCAATGACCGTATTGGGTGGTCGCTGGAGAATGTTAATTATTTCATTTCTCATCGAAAGACCCATGCGCTTTAATGAGCTCAGACGCGCAATACCTAATATTTCTCAAAGAATGTTAACGTTAGAATTACGTTTTCTTGAAGAAGAAGGTTTTATTAACAGAGAAATTTTTGCGGAGGTTCCTGTTAAAGTTGAGTACTCACTAACCGAAGATGGCAAAAAATTAAACAGTTTAGTTGATGTATTAAAAGAAGTGGGCACTTGGCTAAAAGTAAGATAAGGCTGGTTTATTTTATAGTTTGATTTACTTTGTTTTTAGGTCACACCGAGATCGTATGTGATCATTTTAACAAGATCATTTATACAAATTTTAGGCGTAAAAAAGCCTGATGCTACGAATCAGGCTTCAGTATTCATCAACAATAGGAGTTGGCGAACAAGACCAATCTAACAGACCTGCGCTATAAAGGCAAACCAATGGTCGACCGAACAGTTCATATGAGCATAATTTTTCTCAAATTATAGGCATTAAAAAAGCCCTTGCTCGAAAGCGAAGGGCTTAGTCGTTCATTGATCTAGCAATGAACTATATAAGGCTCATCTCATACTAACTTCAGTATATCTGAAATTGAAGCAACAAAGAAGAAAACATTCTAAATATCTTCCTCATTCTATTTAAACTCAATTTATGTGCTCCTATAGCAACTTACATCTTTGATAAATCAATACACAAAATTTGCACTTTGCATTTTTGAGGGCGTGTTATTTGTGAGTAGCTCCAATTGGATTGGCTTATAAAGTAAAACAATAGCCGTCTATAAATTATTCAAAAGAAAGTTTCATACGAATCTATTGAAGAATAAGGGCGCTATAGGAAAGCAAGGAAGTAGAGATGAATTTGATTAGATTAGAAGAACTTTCATGGGTGAGTAATGCTGTTTTGACACCCCAATTGAACAATTGGCCGTGTGCACGATCTGGAAATATGGTCGACACTTCCTGTAGCGAGCACAAAGACAATTTTTCGGAACAATCTGATAAAAAATTTTATAAAGAATGGCTGAAACAACAAAAGAAAATACTTAAAAGTATTCCAAGTAATGCTGTTTTACTCAGCATGAAAGATCCTTTTTAGATTGGATATAAAATATGCATTACAAGGATGAGCATTTAGCTAAATAACTTTACGTAGGTGTGCTTGTTCGTCATAACTTGTTCTAGAGATACTGAAAATATAAATAGCAAAACAATAAAAAAGCACTTCTGTAGAGGTAAATTTTTATGGCTAATCTTCATCAAAAAACACTTTTTGATATTCTGACTCAACATCAGGCCTATCTATATCGAGCATCATCAAGATCGGTCAACGAACTTCTTAATTTATTTAATTCTGAAATGGTTACCATGCTTGCTAAGTTAACCAACTTATTAGATGAGCTAAATGAAAAGGAAAAAGCAGCATTGGCTGGTGGAATTTATTTAACAGCCAATTTAAGAGAGATACGTGCGCTAATTTCTCAGTGGTTTAATTTGATTAATGAAGCTCTCACTGACACTTTTACAATATCTGCTGTGGCATTAGCTTTCTATGAAGCTAGATATATGTCAAAAATTTTTGGTGGCCAATATAAAGAGTTAAAAGGCGAGCAACTCTATAAAGCTGCTAAACGCGTTCCTTTAGCGGGAGGGGCATTGGTTGATGAGTTACTCTCTAAAATTGCTGAGGTAGCTCGTCAAAGAGTTGAATATGCAATTCGGGATGGTCTTAACAATGGCGCCACAACCTTGCAGATTGTTCAGCGAATTCATGGAACCAAACGCCTTAAATATGAAGATGGGCTACTCAATAGTACTAAAACAGATATTGAGCGAACTGTACGTACAATTCGAAGTCATATATCCAATCAGGCATATTTAAATAGTTATAAGCTATTAAAATTTGAATATGTCAGATTTGTAAGTGTTCTTGATGGAAGGACATCGAAAACATGCGCTTCACTTGATGGAACGGTATGGCAGATTAATGATCCAACAAAAAAAGTTCCGCCTTTGCATCCGCATTGCCGCAGCATCCTAGTTCCAACTCTTGAGGATGGTCAGCTCGTTGGCAGTCGAGCCTTCATTATGGATGAAAGAAAATTTAAGGATATTCCTAAAGATGAGCGTGAACAATTAACTGGTCAGCTAGATGCAAATACTTCTTTTAAAGAGTTTTTTAAACTGACAGATGATTTCTTTCAAAAAGAATGGTTAGGGCCTAAAAGATATCAATTATATAAAGAAGGGCAATTCGATTTTGATAAGTTCTTTGATCCGGAAGGGCGGTTATATACGCTTGAAGAGCTTAAAGAACTGGATGAGCGTGCTTTTAAAGCGCTAGGATTGTGAGTTACAGCAGAAGCCTTTGAAATAGAATTTTATCTTGAATAACTTTTTAAGTTTTAACCAAATATACACACTTAAACAATTAGTTAAAAAAGTTTCAATAATCTAGCCAGATAGCATGTTAAGTTTTTCACAATCATAAAAATTTAGAAAGGATTAAAACATGAAATTTTCCTACCAAGATCTTAGCGGAAATAACGTTGAAGTGGCGTGTGAAAGTTATATTCATATACCGTCAGGAACAACAGTGAAATCTACAGAAACTGGCAATTATCACCCTACTGAAAATTTCAGATTTTTTAAGAAAACTGAAGCTGATTCTATGCCCATCTATCGATTTGCTATTGACCAAAATTCTAATGTTTTTAATAGTGATGAACTTCCAGCATTAGCTCAAATTGGGACAGACTGGAAAAATTTAGATTAAATTTTACTCAAAATAAGACCCTCATTCGAGGGTTTATATATTTTTTATGAGTTACTTCTTTTTAAATACAAGCATTAAGCCTAGTAAAATCGCAATCATTCCAATTAAGCCCGCCAGAGGTAACGTATTTTTTAAAATTAGAAAATCTAAGAGCGCAGTAACAACAGGGACTAAATAGAACAAGCTTGTCACATTTACAATATTGCCCTGACTTAAAAGCCGATAAAGTAAAAGCTGAGCAACTACAGAAATTAAAATTCCTAGAAATAAGACTGAAATAATCAGTTGTGAATTCCACGTTATTTCAAAATGTTCAAAGGGAACCATAAACAGGCAGACCACAAGACTAACTACATATTGTAGCGGTAATACATCTGTTGGGGCTTGTTGAATGTTCTTTTGCATGATGGCCCCAAAGGTTATACAGATGAGGGCCGTCAAAGCAAAGAGTATCCCGATTGGAGCTATAAACGACATCGTCAGGCTTTTCCAGACTAAAAGAATAAGCCCAGCTAAAGCAATGCATAAACCGAATAGTCTTTCTTTTTGTAAACTCTTTTCTAGAAGGCAAAGCGTTAAAATGGGTTGTATTCCCATAATTGTAGCCATTAAACCCGGTGTTACCCCATGAGCCATAGCTTTAAAATAGCAAATTGAATAACCTGCAATCATGAGTAACCCAGTAAGCAGAACTTGTTTTCGAGTTCCATGTTTAGGTAAGAGTCTTTTTCTAAAAATAGCCAGTAGCGCCAGAACAATTAAAGCAATAGAAAAGCGTAGAATTAATAATGCTATGGGTGAGGCATTATCTAGTCCCCATCGTGTAAAAATTGCGGCACTACCCCAGAGCAAAACAAAAGCGGATGTTGCACTTTGTGATGCAAGCATCTGTTTATTTAGGCGCATAAAACCTCCTCCTAGTGCGTAATACCTAAGAAATACGAAATAATGAAATTATGAGTAAGTGTCGCTATTAACGTGTTATTCGGACATTAATCAATTCACGGATAATTTCTTTCAGAAAAATGACTTGTTTTAACTTTTTCTAATTTCAGTATGGGAGAGAGAATAGGTAAAGAAAAGCGCATAATTCTTTTATATACTATTTGAAAATCGAATAGATAAATCGTAATGAATATAAAAAACTTACAGATTGATTGGTTAAAGTGTTTTGTCACAGTCGTAGATACAGGTTCATTGTCGAATGCAGCACCTGAGTTATACCGCTCACAGTCTGCGGTGAGTATGCAACTGAAAAAACTAGAAGAAGCGCTACATTGCCAACTTTTAATACGAACACATCGACAAATTGAATTAACGTCGCAAGGACAGCTACTCTTAGGTTATGCACGCCGAATTCTCGACTTACATACTGAAGCGCAAATGGCATTTCATGGAGATGAATTAACCGGCCGTATACGCCTTGGTGTACCTGATGACTATGCCGCTAAATATTTAACACCCGTACTCAAACGTTTTGCACCACGGTACGGAGGGGTTGAAATTGAATTGATCTGTGAACAGTCGACTTCGTTAATTCCGCAAGTAGAAAGCGGTGATATAGACTTGGCATTAATTTCAAGAGATAACGCTCGTCAAGGAACACTGTTATTTCATGAACCGATGGTATGGGTAGGCTCTCCACAATTTGAACTCTGGCGAGAAGACCCACTTCCAATTGCAGTTTACGAAAGTACCAGTCAAGCTAAAAAGAGTGCTATTCATTCTTTAGCATTACAAGGGCGCCGTTACCGTGTGGTATACAATAGTTCAAGTTTGGCAGGTCAAATTGCAGCAGTTGAAAGCGGTTTAGCAATCGCTGTGTTCACGCAGTGCAGTGCACCTGAGCATTTAACCATTTTAGGTGCAGATCATGGACTTGGGCCATTAGAGCCGATGGAGGCTGCGGTTTATCGGAGTAGGTCATCTTTAGAATCGAAGGCTGTAGACCACCTATATGAATTACTGATTAAAACGCTCAGACACTCTGTGAATGTTTAATGATCAAATCTTAAATTGATATTTAAAGGTTAAACCAAAGAGCTTTACATTTTTGCGTTAAATCTACAAAAAAGCCTAGAAACTTATGCTGATCGTAAAACTAATAAAAAGTATTTATTAACTCACTATCTGAATAATTCATGAGGTGAAATATGACAAAAATTATGGCTACCTTAGGTTTAGCTGCCATTATTTCTTTAAGTGTGAGCGCTTGCCAAGGTGAAAACGATACAAAGCAGCAAGATAAAACGACTACTCCTCATTCAATGGACAAAGATTCATAATCCAGATGAATTTTGAAGCCCATCGTAAGATGGGTTTTTTTATATCTTTTTATTTTTATCCTAAAATGTGATTTGTAACTCACAATATTTATTTTTAATGGAGCTGTTCAAAATATGTTGACTAATACGCTAGGTTTTAAATATATTTAAATGCAACCTGAATCATTTTAAATATAACTCTATATTTAAAGAAAATTGATTCAAGTGCCACCAGATCAGAAATTTAACCTTTAAATTTGATTATAAAAAATATTAATTAATCAAGGAGGTAAGTATGGACGCTAAATTTCATTCTGAAAATGAATATGGTTTTATTCTAGATATTTTGAACACTTACATGGTGATAAAGAAGACATTAAAAAATGATCATTATCCTTATGATTCATTTGGTTATCTTCTTGCTCTTTATCAACCGCTCAAAGTTTATATCCCTCAGCTTCCTCATCCAAAAATTTATATTGAGATTGGTGGAATTTCATATGACAGAATGATTGTTGGGCAAACAGAGGATGAGACAGAAGCCATAAATCTTTTATTGAATTTAGGACAACTTATTGCTTAACAATTAAGTGATATTTTAATGCTGAGTTTAATTTACTTAAGAAACACACTTTCTTAAGTAAATTTATGACAAAACTAAAGGCTATAAAATGGCTGTTGGAAAAGAGAACTTAAGGAAATTCTTTGCAGATACATTTGCAATGGTTCTATTTTCGTTAGCCATAGGTACTTTTGTTGAGCTAGTAATTACGGGTCTTACACTTGAGCAAACATTTAAAATACGTGCTACCGCAATACCTGTTTCTTTACTGATTGGTCGACCATATGGGTTTTATCGCGATTGGATTTTGAAAAAAATATGGGGAAGACATAAAACAGCTGTACAAAGCTTTTTGCTAGATACATTCACTAATTTAACATTCCAGATTCCACTTTATATTTTGATACTTGCTTTTAATGGAGCAACTTTAGTACAGGTAGTTACGGCTGTCAGTTCAATTCTTTTAATTGTTAGCATTTCTGGAAGACCCTATGGAGTTTTTCTAAATTTTTGCCGTAAATTCTTTGGTGTTTCTAGATGACATGATTAAAGAAACTCTCTTATATGATACAAAAAACCACAAAAGCTAAATCTATAACTTTAAAAGAATTTGTTTATATAACTAAGAACATTAAAAGTAGGTCATCGTAATGAAAAAAATATTCTTAGTAGCACTCACTGGATTGGCTTTATTGGGTAGTAATGCGGTATTGGCTAAACCCGATGCTACATTAATAAAAGAAGCGACAAAAAATGTAGTCACAGTCTCTAAAGCAAAAACTTTGGCTGATGAATCTGGAGTAACTTTAACGGGTACGATCGTAAAGCATACTGCTGGTGATCATTTTGAGTTTAAAGATGCTACGGGTTCGATTGTAATTGATGTTGATGATGACTTGTGGAAGCCTTTACAACTGAAAGCTGGCGATAAAGTGCGTGTAGTAGGAGAGATAGATACACATCGAGTTAAGCCTACCGACATTGAAGTTTTTAAGATTGAGCGTATTAAATAAAACTAGATTATTTATATCAATATTGTTCAAATCAAACAAAAAAGAAAACTCCTATTTTTAGGAGTTTTCTTTTGAAAGACGATAACTTTTTATTATTGCGTTGTATTAAATGCCTTTCGATATATGCTTAGGGCTATTAAATCAAGACGTTTCAGCTTTATTAGCATCACGTATGAAATCAACAAACGCACGTAGTTTTCCTGGCATGTGTTTGCGATGCGGATAGTAGAGATGAAAAGCGTCATCTAATCCACTGTGTTGCTTCAGTATCTGCTGCAGTATGCCGCTTGCTAACTCTTGCTTCGCAAAATCTTCGAAGACGAAACCGATACCTTGGCCTTGTATTGCTGCATCAAGAGTAGATCTCATTTCGTCAAAAATAAAGCGCCCTTGAACATCGATTTGTACCATTTGACCTTGATCTTCGAATTTCCATTCAAAGAATCTGCCACCTACGGAATAGCGCTGTCGAATGCAGTTGTGTTTTAACAGGTCCTCAAGAGTCTTGGGCTCACTTCGCTTGCGGAAGTAATCAGGGGCAGCCACTACAATTCTTTTTTGTCTTGTTCCCAACTGCACAGCGACCATGTCGTTTTGCACCCTCTTACCCATGCGTATGCCAATATCGAAACCAGCGTTGACGATATCACTCAGTTGATTATCCAGTGAGACCTCGATATTAATCAGCGGGAATTTTTCAAAGAAAGAAGCCAAATGCGGTTCAATAAAGATACGGTATGCGACATACGAAGAATTGAGGCGAACTGTACCAGATGGCTGATCGGTCGCCAGCAAGACTTGTGACAAGGAGTCTCTAATCAGAGCAAGCGCTGGTGCTAATGCTGCGTTCAAGGACGTACCAGCCTCGGTCAAACTTACACTGCGTGTAGTGCGGTTGAATAGCCGAACATTCAGTTGCGTTTCCACACTTTTGATAGTGCGTGATACCGCAGTTGGCGTGACGCCGATTTCTGCAGCAGCGCGAGCGAAGTTCAAATGTCTGGCTGCAGCCTCGAAGGTTAAAAGACCCGGAAGATGCACTGGTGGTGAAGAGAGTAAATCTTCTACACCCTCAGCACGAGTTGGACTCTGCATTATGACTTTTTTGTTCATACTGTATCTTCACTTATGATTATTTACGTCATTATCTCCTATCTTCATAATGCTTACATCAATTAATTACATCACGCAAATCAGTTATCAATAGGAGTCACAATGAAGCTTAATCGCTCATCGACGGATCTTTTTTCACCACTCAAAATAGGTGCGTTATCCCTTGCTAACCGAATCGTCATGGCCCCATTAACTCGTAGTCGTATGGGACTAGATGGTGTACCAAATGAATTGCATGCTCGCTACTATGCACAACGTGCCAGTGCTGGTCTGATTATTAGTGAAGCGACTAATATTTCCGCTCAGGCGCGGGGATATGCATTGACGCCGGGTATCTGGACTGAAGAGCAAGTAGCAGGCTGGAAATTAGTCACAGATGCAGTACATGCAGTTGGTGGCCTTATTGTTTGCCAATTGTGGCACGTGGGCCGCTTCTCGCATGTAGATCTGCAGCCGGATGGCGCAGCACCGGTAGCGCCTTCGGCGATTCGAGCAGAAGGCCAAACCTATACTGAAAATGGAATGATGGATGTCTCTATGCCACGAGCACTCGAGACATCCGAAATTCCTGGCATCATCGAACAATATCGACACGCCGCCATATGTGCAAAACGTGCTGGCTTTGACGGTGTTGAAGTACATTCTGCCAATAGCTACTTGCTTGATCAGTTCCTCCGCGATTCGACCAATCATCGCAGCGACGAATATGGCGGTTCCATTGAAAATCGCTGCCGACTCACGTTGGAAGTAACTGCAGCTGTGGTCGAAGTCTGGGGCCATGATCGCGTAGGCATTCGCCTTTCTCCAGTGACACCAGATGCAGGTAATACGCCATTAGATAGTCAAGTCATGCAGACATATGGCTACTTGATTGAGCAACTGAATCGTTTTCAACTCGCATACATGCATTTTGTCGAGGGAGCGACAGCCACTTCACGCGTCGTCCCTGAGAACGTAGATCTTGATGTCTTACGCGCGCTTTTCAAAGGACCATACATAGGCAATAACAATTACGACCTAGAACTGGCCATTACCCGTCGCACTGAAGGCCAGGTCGACGCTGTGGCTTTTGGTCGTCCATTTATTGCAAATCCAGATTTAGTACGTCGTTTGAAAGAGGGAGCTGAACTCGCTATTGCGCCACGTGAAACCTATTACGGCAACGGCGAAAAGGGTTACACCGATTGGCCTACATTAGCTGGGTAAGCCACTGGACAACTAATCTATGCTGGACAAAGCGGCCAGCTTTTTACAACGACTCGAATTAATAATCAGGAGTAAAGCATGAACAAACCTACGTACGTACAAGATTATCAAGCCATCGTTGAGGTACTGAACAAGTACAACGAAGGTTGCAAACAGGCTAAGAGCAGCATCATGAAACCTGCTTTCAATGAGCAAGCCACGATCTTCGGTGTTGATGGCGACGGCAAGCTGACCGGCGGCCCGATTCAAAACTTGTTCGATGGCATCGACAGCGCATTCCATCCCTCTGCTGAAGCTCAAGGAGTGATTGTCAGAGTCGACATCGTAGGCACGGCTGCTAGCGCGCGCATCGACACCAATGACGTCTCGGGTTTTTGCTTTACAGATTTTTTCAATCTGCTGAAAGTCGATGGCAAGTGGACTGTGGTCAGCAAGATCTATCACACCCACGTAGCACCTTGAACACGCGTGGCTGATTAGGCTTCCCCTAATGTCTTGCGCCTTTCTTTGCAGCCGAACGACCAGCTTACTTGCCTGAAAAATGCTGCCTTCCTACTTCGGCTACTGCACTTCGGACAAAAACATCCCAGTAGCAGCCTTGACGCGTGCACTCACTACAAAGGAAATATCATGAAAACTTTCACCTCTGCTCTGGCCCTTTCAGTCGCGACCCTATCGGGTGGTAATGCTTTTGCAACCAGTCTGCCCGGCGTCGAACACAACACGGCAAAATTCTTGCAATCCCTTGAAGGCGGCAAGCCGCTCGAGACCATGACGCCGGCCGAGGCCCGTGCAGTGTTGGTGGGCGCTCAAGCTGGCCCCAAAGTAGCCTTGCCTGCGGCTGACGTCAGCGAGAAGACGATCCACGTCAATGGCAGCGACTTGAAGCTAACCATTGTGCGCCCAGTAGGCAGTAAACAGAAGACCTTACCTGCGTTCATGTATTTCCATGGTGGTGGCTGGGTACTAGGCGATTTTCCAACCCACGAACGGTTGGTGCGTGACCTTGTAGTTGGTTCGGGCGCGGTGGCGATCTTCGTCAATTACTCCCTGTCACCTGAGGCGGGATTCGGTGTCGCCATTGAGCAATCCTATGCCGCGACCAAATGGGTGGCCGAACATGGCAAAGAGATCAACATCGATGGCAAGCGCCTTGCCGTAGCTGGCAACAGTGCGGGCGGCAACATAGCTGCTGTGGTTGCCTTGATGGCGAATGAGAAGGGCACACCTGCACTGCGTTCGCAAGTATTGCTGAGTCCGGTGACGGATGCAAATTTCGACACGCCGTCGTATAAGCAGTTTGCCAACGGCTACTTCCTGACGAAGGACTTGATGGTGTGGTTCTGGGACAATTACACGACCGATGCCAAGGCCCGCAAGCAGATCTACGCTTCACCGCTGCAGGCTACGACTGAGCAACTCAAGGGCTTGCCGCCGACGCTGATCCTGACCGCTGAATTCGATATCCTGCGCGATGAAGCTGAAGCTTATGGCCGTAAGCTCGACGAGGCGGGCGTGCAAGTGAATACGGTACGTTACAACGGCATGATTCACGATTTTGGACTGTTGAATGTATTCAGCCATCTGCCAGCATCCCGCAGTGCGATGGCGCAGGCGTCACAAGAGCTCAAGGTCAATCTGGCTAAGTAATCCCAAAGGCAGGGAACCTACAGCTCATGGCAGAGCTGTGGGATTTCATGACTGAAAACACGTCGTTCATCTGGTTGCCTAGCTACAGCAGCGAAGTTTCTCGCAATGTTTGCTGTGTTTTTTGCAGCTACGCATCAATCAGGAATTCTAACTATTATTAAGAGCAACTAAATGAAAATAACTTTTATCAAAACTTTATTTTTCGCGACAATCATGCTTGGCTTGGGTGCGACTGCTCAAGCAGAAGATCTACCACGCGGCCAACAAGTTAACAGTAGTAAAACCGTGAGCAAACCTACGTATGTGCAAGAATACCAAGCCATCACCGAGGTGCTGAATAAGTATATTGAGGGCTGCAAGCAGGCCAAGAGCAGCACCATGAAGCCCGCGTTCAACCAACATGCGACGATGTACAGCGTCGGCGCCGATGGTAAGCTGGCTGGCGGCGCGATTCCAATTCTGTTCGAAGGTATCGACAAGGATTTCCACCCATCTCCTGACGCACAGGCCGCTATAGCCCGCATCGAGATCGTTGGTACGGCGGCCAGCGCTCGCATTGATGCCAATGACATGTCAGGTATCTCTTTCACCGACTTCTTTCATCTGTTGAAGGTCGAAGGTAAGTGGACTGTAGTTAACAAGATTTTCTACACGTATCCAAACCATTAAATCTTGAATTAGTACGCTCAATTCTCAAGCAAAATCTATCTTTCGCTTTTCCTATTCTTACAAGATGTGAG
This sequence comes from Acinetobacter sp. 1124_18A, assembly GCF_052824995.1. Taxonomy (NCBI): domain Bacteria; kingdom Pseudomonadati; phylum Pseudomonadota; class Gammaproteobacteria; order Moraxellales; family Moraxellaceae; genus Acinetobacter; species Acinetobacter sp. 1124_18A. The sequence goes on from NZ_VTDF01000001.1 coordinate 706,544, forward strand.
GTGGAGACGCGATGCTTTTCACTCAGGGTTGGATATTAATCACTTCATTAAATCGTAATTATTACGAAGGTGTATTTATGAATATTCTTGTTGTTGGTGCAAATGGCAGAGTGGGTTCTCATTTGGTCAATACATTGGCAAAAATGGGGCATTCAGTTTTTGCAGGAGCCCGCAAGGACTCTTTGAGTTTTACGAATCCTAATATCCACTTTTTTGAATTAGATTTGCTGGCTGATTTGCAAAAGATCATTCAAGGTTTCGAGTCTATAAATATAGATGTTATTTATTTCACTGCAGGTTCTAGAGGAAAAAATCTTCTTCAAGTTGATGCTTTTGGTGCAGTGAAAGTCATGCAGGCTGCGCAAGCTGTGGGGATTCGTCGATTTATACTGTTGAGCTCAGTTTTTGCATTACAACCTGAACGATGGGGTGAGTCATTCTTACAGAATATCACTGATTATAACATTGCAAAATTTTTCGCAGATCATTGGTTAGTTCATCAAAGTAATTTAGATTTTACTATTCTACAACCAGGTGCATTGCAAGAAAGTTTAGGTAGTGGCCGAATCAAGATTAATGTCTCAGAGCCTCTTAGTAACAGTATTGATAATGTCGTAGAAACACTTGCAAGTATTTTAAGTGCTCCCAATACGATCGGTCAGGTAATTACGATGGCTGATGGTGACATTCCAATTACAGATGCGCTCAATCAAGTCTCCTCGTAAAGTTTTACGTTTCTGTTTAGTGCTTTTTTTAAAGCAAAGCTTAAGTTCAAAGATTTTTTAAATTGAAGATGAATATGATGAATCCTAAATACTCTCCCTTATTCCAACCCTATACTTTAAATAATGGGGTAACGATTAAAAATAGATTAGTCGTTGCTCCAATGACACATTTTGCTTCTAATGATGACGGTAGTTTGAGCCAAGAAGAGCGTGCTTTTATTCAAGGACGTGCAGAAAACTTTGGCTTATTCATTAGTGCCGCGACTTTAGTTTCACCTGAGGGTAAAGCATTTGTAGGTCAGCCTGAGGCTATTAGTGATAAAGACTTACCTAGCTTGAAAGCAGTTGCTAATTTGATTAAATCTCAAGGTGCAAAAGCAATTTTACAAATTCATCATGGAGGTAAGCTCATCATGAATGAATTGTTGAATGGTGCAGAAATGGTTGCACCATCTGAAGATCTTCAATCTGGATCACGTGAACTCACACATTCTGAAATCAATAATTTAATCCAAGCATTTGCAAATGCTGCTGATTTAGCTATTCAAGCGGGTTTCGATGGTGTTGAGATTCATGGTGCTAATGGTTTTTTAATTCAGCAATTTAACTCAGCACAATCAAACCATCGCACGGATGAGTGGGGTGGCAGTATTGAAAAACGTATGCGTTTTTCATTGTCGATTGTAGATGCTATACATGCTGTCAAAATGAAACATGGGTTAAATGATTTCATAATTGGTTATCGGTTTTCACCAGAAGAACCTGGAGAGCAAGGCTTAACAATGGCAGATACATTTGCCCTAATTGATGCATTAGTAGATAAACCGATTCAGTATTTACATGTTTCTCTTTGGGACTTTTATAAAAAAGCACGTAGGGGTGCAGATACAAACTTAACTCGTATGCAACTTTTACATGAGAGAATTGCAGGCAAGCTTCCATTAATTGGTATCGGAAGTTTATTTAGTGCAGATCAGATTTTAGATGCATACGAAACTAAATGGGCTGAATTTATTGCGGTTGGAAAAGCAGTGATGATGAATCCCGATCTTGCAACATTAATTGCGAATGGGCGCGAGAGCGAAATTGTTTTAGCAATAGATCCTCATAAAGCTGATCGTTATCGTATTCCTAATAATCTGTGGCAACAAAATATGAGCCGTTTATCCTATTTACCTCCACTTAAAGATGATTCTGAGTGGAAAACAGTTGATATTTAAATATTGAGCATAATATGGCCATTCAATCTGTACCTTTAGAAAAAGCCTATCGTTTATTGAATCATGGACCAACTGTGTTGGTCTCTGCAAAACATCAAAGTACTGAAAATGTGATGGCTGCTTCATGGGCTTGTGCGTTGGAGTTTTCTCCAGCAAAAGTCACTGTGGTTTTAGATAAAATGGCATTTACACGTTCTTTAGTTGAACAAAGTGGATGGTTTGCATTACAAGTTCCTGTTGCACGACAGGCTCAAATGGTTGTAGATGTAGGAAGTGAAAGCCTAAAAGATCACCCAAATAAATTGAATGAATTTGGTGTAAAGCTATTTTACCAAGATGGTTCTCAAACTCCTTTAGTCGAAGGTTGTGTAGCTTGGCTACTCTGTAAACTAATTCCAGAGCCACACAATCAAGAAGCTCATGATCTTTTCATTGGAGAGGTGGTTAGTGCTTGGGCTGATGACCGTGTCTTTAAAGATGGTCACTGGCAATTTGATGACGTACCGATAGAACTGAAAACTCTACATTATATTGCTGGTGGACAATTTTATGTTATAGGCCAAGGACTTAAAGTGAATAAAGGACCTTAGTCTAGCTTTAATTTTACTGTATTGGCATTTTCAAAGAACCAATACAGTAAATATTTTAATCATGTTAACGATAGAGATATTAGTGATATTGAAAATAAAATAAAGAAAGTACCAATTATTTTGTTAAATAAATAAAAAAATTTTGGTTTTTTTATTAATACTTTAATCTTTTCACCACCCCAAATGTAGATTAGCATCCAAGAAAATTCGCAAACAACAAAAGTAAAAATCAGTATTGAATATTGAGAGAGGATAGATGAATTAGGGTTAATAAATTGAGGGAAAAATGAAATAATAAAAAGTAATGTTTTAGGATTGCTAATAGCTATAAAAAAACCATTAATAAATAAATTTCCACGTGTTTTAAATTCGAATGCCTTGTCATGGTTTAATTGTTTTGATTTATATTTTAAGTGTTTTATACCAATTATAAATAAGTAGATAATTCCAAATAAATTAATTAATTTAATAAAGATGGTTTGTAAGTTGCTTAAAAATAAGAGTGTAATACAACATGCTGTAATTGATATTAATACTCCTAATAAACACCCTGTAACCGATATTATCGTTTCTTTTAAATTTTGGCTTAGTCTTGTATTCAAAACGAATACCATATTGGGGCCTGGTATTGCTGCTAGTGCAGAAATAGTAGATATAAATAAGAGCCAAGTATATAGAGTCATAGTAGTGTATTAAATGTTAAATTATAGTTTTTATATAAAAGTATAATAAACAATATTTTTTTATTAGATAGATAAAAAAATATTATATGCATACATGATTTTGATAATCATTTTTATTTAATTAAATTTGTTTTATTTCAATGGTTTGAGTTGTATATAGGAATAATTTGTTAATTTAAAAAAATATTTTTGTTTCTATGCATACTTTTTTTTATATAGCATGAATTTGTTTAAAGGATATAAGCAAATAAGGTCAAACAGATTCTTATTATCTTAAATTCCTATTAGGTATAAAGGATTATACGAGTAAAGAAAGAATCTAAATTTTAGATTTTAACTCGAAAAACCTTTCTATTTTAAATTTTTATTTAAGTCAAAAGTCAATTTAATAGAGGTTCCTATGAGTTTAGCACCATTCCATTTAGCTATCCCTGTTTATGATTTGCCCGCTGCAAGAAATTTTTATGGTGAAGTCTTTGGCTTAGAAGAAGGAAGATCTAGTGATCACTGGGTTGATTTTAATTTCTTTGGACATCAGTTAGTTATTCATGAACATCCTAAAATGGATTATCAAGAAAAAGTAGTTTCTAATTCTGTGGATGGTCATGATGTGCCTGCTCCGCATTTCGGAATCATTCTAAGTTGGGAAGATTGGGAAACTTTAGCTGAAAGATTAAAGTCTTTAGGTACAAAGTTTGTGATTGAACCCTATGTACGTTTCAAAGGTAAAGTTGGCGAACAAGGAACTATGTTTTTATTTGATCCGTGTGGTAATGCCCTTGAATTTAAAGCATTTAAAGATATGACTCAGCTTTTTGCGAAATAAAGTAATGAGGGATATGAATATTATTTGTATCCCTTTTTTGAGGACATGAAGAAACAAGGATGATTTATGAAAAGTATTTCTTTGGTATGGCAAATATTAATTGGTCTTCTTTTAGGTATTTTAGTCGGATGGTATTTTAATGTAAATCCAACTCATCAAGTTTGGGTAAGCACTGAAATATTAAAACCGTTAGGCGATATTTTTATTAATATGATGAAAATGGTCGTTGTACCTATTGTATTGTGTTGCATGATCTTAGGCATCGCAGGAGGAGGTGATAATAAGTCTTTTGGAAAAATGGGTGCGGGTTCTCTCCTTTATTTCTTTACAATAACAAGCCTTGCGATTGTTTGGGGTTTATTATTAGCCAATTTTTTTCAACCTGGGGTTGGAACAGATATATCTGGGATGGCACACTCAACTGTAGTACTACATACAGATACGAACAAAGGCGCTCTACAGATTATAAAAAATATCGTGCCGGAAAACATTGTGGTAGCCCTATATGAAGGCAAACTACTATCAATTCTATTTTTTGCGATTCTTTTTGGTTTAGCATTAAACAAAATTCCTGAAGAAAAAAGCCAACCTGTAATAAGAGTTTTACAGGGAATATCTGATGCATTGTTTAAGCTTGTAAGTTTAGTCATGGCTTATGCACCGATTGGTGTGTTTGGGATGATCGGCGCGACAGTTGCGACTTTTGGCTTCAGTTCTTTATTGCCATTACTGAAATTAATTGGAGTCGTTTATCTAGCTTTAGCTTTATTTGCTATTTTTGTTCTAGGTGCTGTGTGTTTGTATATAAGAGAAAACTTATTTCACCTTATTAAATATTTTAAAGACGAGCTTATTTTAGCTTTCTCAACTGGTGCATCTGCTGCAGTCATGCCTCAATTGATGCTGAAACTTGAGAAATATGGCGTTCCACGACGTATCGTAAGTTTTGTAGTGCCTATGGGGTATGCATTTAATTTAGATGGAGCATCAATTTTCCTAGGTGTGGCTACTATTTTTGTTGCTCAATTATATGGAATAGATCTGACTATCTCTCAACAAGCATTATTAGTTGTGACTATGGTCTTAACATCTAAAGGGGCAGCAGGAGTTCCAGGTTTTGCAATTCTAATTTTATCTGCAACTTTAGCTACAGCTGGCTTACCGCTAGAAGGTGTTGCGTTAATTGCTGGTATTTTTAGAATTATTGAAAGTGGTACTACAACATTAAATGTTCTTGGAAATGCTATTGCGCCACTAGTTGTAGCAAAGTGGAAAACTAAGAGGTTAGAGTCTTTTCATACTGTAACTGAAAATTAAAACCAAAGATAAGTATCGCACTAAGAGATACTTATCTATATAAATTTAAGAAGTGTATAATTTCTGCAAGGATTGGTTTTATCATTTAATGGAATGCAGATAGTATGTTTCATGAGCTCAAGACCCTTATAGCAATCAAAAAATATGGTTCATTTAGTGCTACAGGTAACAATGTGGGGCTTACTCAAGCAGCTGTCAGCGCACAAATCAAATCTTTAGAATCTTATTTAGGGATTAAGCTCTTTGAAAGAAATGGAAAAACTGTTCAATTTAATAGTGAGGGTTTACGCGTACTTGCATTAGCTGAACAACTTTTTGAACTCGTTGATAAGATGAAACAACCCGAATGTATGGCAGATTTTACGGGTGAAATTAGAATAGGGGCAATTGCTTCGATCCAATCAAATATTTTGCCAGAAATACTTGAAGAACTATTCAAATATTTTCCTAAAGCAAAAATTAAGCTTATGCCTGGAGTCTCATTCAATTTGTTCCATCAGCTTGGGAAAAATGAGATAGATCTAGCAATTATCATTAAACCTAATTTTGAAATTTCCGATGAATATTGTTATTACACCTTAAAAAAAGAGCCTATTCTTCTTATTACCCCAATTGATATTCACGAAAAACACCCTGTTGAAATTTTGAAAAATAATCCATTTATACGTTATGACTACTCCTCATTTGGTGGGAAAGTTGTTGCAAACTACTTAAATAGGAATCAAATTAAAACAAATGACATTATTGAAGTTGATGAAATTGAAGCAATTATTAGAATGGTAGAAAAAAAATTAGGTGTAGCTTTAATTCCAGATATTGGAATGAGTAAATTGAAAGAAAAAAATATTAATATTATTGATCTGAAACAACCAGATCTTTATCGTGAAATTATTATTATTCATAAAAAGAATACTGAAGATTCAATTATATCAACTATTGTTTCTAAAATAGTTGAAGGTGTTGCTATTCGTGAAAAGTAATTAAGTCTATTCATTTCTCAACAACAAAGCATATGTGCTATTGATAGGAAAAGACAAACATCCGACATTAAGTCGGATTTTTATTGCGTAAAATTAATTGATAGAGATTGTAACAATCTCGAAATATGTGTCAAAAATCTCATATCAACTGTCATTCAGCGAACTCAATAACGACAACTAGCCCATATAAGCCTAATCTTATTTAGTTATTTTACCAATCGTTAAATTATTATTGGTTTTATTTTTGCCGTTCGTCAGAAAAATTAGATAACTATTTCATGTAATTAATGAGATAAATTGATAGATTTATCTAAATTAATTTTGTTTAAAAATTATACTGATTGATAAAAAAGGCAACTTAGCTATATTCCATATCTATATTGCAAAATCAGCAATATATTTCTAGGATGGAATAAAAATGAAAAAAATAGTAATAAAAATAGCAATATTAAGTTCATTATCTGTAATCACAAGCATGAGTTATGCGCAGGAATTTAAAAGATTCTCTGTCTCTGCTGGTTGGCTACATGTAATGCCACAGGGTAAAGCTAATCCTTTTAATATTAATACCGCTGTTAAAAATGGAACAGAAGCTAAAGTCGGTACTATTTCAACAACAAGCTTTTTAAACTCTATTGATCCCAATGCTACTATGACTGATATGGGGGGAGAGGTTTGGAATTTAAAAGAAACCCTTACAGAGTTTCTAGCCCAACCCGAAATCCAAGATCAACTTACAGATGGTAAGGGGAATATTCTAGCTGAAGTTGCTGGTACAGCGCGAATTGAGGGATTGGAAAACTGGCAACAGCAAGATGCGGGACTAGAAGTCGATGATGTAGACACATTAGGTTTAACATTTAACTATTATCTGAATGACAATGTGTCTTTACAATTCATTGCCGGAATTCCACCTAAAGTTGATGTTAAAGGAAAAGGTGAAATCTTAGCACCATTAAGTGGAGTCGCAATGTCTCCTCATGACTTAGTGAAATACCTTTTTCCGGACGGCTTTACTTTAGGTCAGGCGATTCCGATTACCAACTTAGGAAATAAATCTAAAGCTGCATCTATTCGAGCATGGACCCCAACCATAGAAGCACAATATCAGTTTGGTAAAAGTGGGGTAAATAAGTTTAGACCCTATATTGGGGCAGGTTTAATGTATGCCCATTTTAATGATATTAAACTCAACGATGGAATTCGTTCTGATTTAGTGTCCGCAGGCCATATGATCCAAAACGTGTTGGATGGCAAAGCTGGAGCAGCTTTAGACCGAAAAGAATCAAGCGGAAAAATGGTCGTTAATGTTGATGCAGATGATGCGATAGCGCCTATTTTTACTGCTGGTTTTACCTATGATTTTAATGATTCGTGGTATACGGTAGCTTCTGTGTCTTATGCAAAGTTAAGCAATAATGCACAAATTGATGTTGTCAATCAAAATACGGGAACTCGCTTAATACATGCCACAACAAAAGTTGATATTGACCCACTGATTACCTATTTAGGGGTAGGTTATCGATTCTAATATTTTTTAAAAAGGGTATCTCAAAGTTAGATAATATTTAAATCTTTGAGATACTTTATTTGTTGCTGGTTATAAAAAGCAACTATTACTTATTAAAATCATACATAAAGTAAAATTTTATAAAATTTATTTTAATATAATAATCTTAAATAAATTTTGAGGATAGGAAATTGAAAAAAATCATTAAAACTTTATTATTATCTACACTAATTTCAACTGCATCATTCACAGTTTTAGCTAAAAATGTTGAGCAAAAAGTTAATTTTTTACAAGGTTCCACTCATACTACATTAACTGGAAAATTTCAGGGTTATGATGATGTGAGATATAGAGTTTATGCAAAGAATAGACAAATATTAAAATTTAATATTAATAGTCTTGGTAATTTAGCCTATGTTAACATTTTTGCACCAGGTAAAAAGCCAGGTAAAGATAATGCATTATTAATTGGTTCAACTGTAGGATCTAAAGGAGAACTTACTTTACTAGTTGATGGTGATTATATTGTTCAGGTTTATCAAATGCGTAATAGTGCTCGTAAAAATAAAACTGTGAAATATAATTTAGACATCGAAATATTAAATAAAGTAAAAAAATAATGATGGATAGAATTTACTAGCTCTCAAAAGAGAACTAGTAAATTTGAAGAAAAAGACATCAATAATGATTAATCGGCTAAAGCAAAGGACTCATGAATAGCACAACTTTCAACAAAAGTTTGATCATGTGAAATGAGCAATACAGCGCCTTCATAGCTTTGAATAGCGGTAGCTAATAGTTCTCTAGATTCAATATCTAAATGATTTTCTGGTTCATCTAATAACAAGAGTTCAGGAGTAGGATGTATCTGGCTAAGCGCCAATAAGGCTACTTTGAGTTTTTCACCGCCACTGAGCTGAGACAAAAGTTGTGTCCCTTTATCACCACGAATTCGAAGTTGACCTAATAGATTTCGCCATTCTAGTTCTGAAAGTTCATTATTCATGTGGGTTAGATTTTCAATCACCGTCATTTCATCACATAAAAAGCTAAAGTTCTGGTCCAGATAAAAGCACTCTACAAATAAGTGAATGCTGTCACATGGCTGTTCGTTTTGAGCATGAATGGCTTTAAGTAGAGTCGATTTGCCAATACCATTTTGACCGGTTATGTGAATTTTTTCGGCTGCTTGTACTGCTAAATCTATGGTTTTTTGCGTTCCATATTTCAGTTTGAGTTTTTTAATGCGAAGAATTTCTCCAGATTTCTTATGAAAAGTAGGGAAGACAAACTGTTGTGGCTTGACGGTTTCAAGACGCATTTTTTTGTCTGTTAAATCATTTTGACTGTTCGAAATCTGTCGTTGGTGCTGAGACTGTATGGCAGCAATACTTTGGCCTGCTTGTTCCTTTTTAAAATCAAGCAGAATTTTGGCTTGAGAATTTGAATCGCGTAATTTATTTCCAGCACGTTCACGTTTTTGAGCTTTCATTAATACTTCATGCTGCTTTTGCTTCATGTGTTTAACGTCGCGTTGGCCTTGTTGAACAGATTGCTCTAAAGCTGCAACATGAGTCTGATATTGGTCATAAAATTTTTCATAGTTTCCTGTTGTGTGATGTAAACCATGTTCATTCAAATGATAAATATGGTCTACTTCATTCAATAAACTACGATCATGACTAATGATAAGAGCACCTGCTGGGTATTTCCTCAAATGATCAATTAACCATTTTCTAGATTCTTGATCTAGATGATTACTAGGTTCATCAAGTAGTAGATAATGATCTGATTTTAAAAATAAGCAGCTCAATGCCAATTTAGTTTTTTGACCTTCGCTTAGGTTTTTCACTGGAAAGTCTAGATCTGTTGGTAAACCCGCAGACTCCAATAAATTATTCCATAAGGTGGGGAGGTCCCATTTACCTTCTAACAAATCATAATCATCGAAGTTGGCAACACCTTGTTCAACTCTTTTAAAAGCGTGATAAACATCTAAGATATCTAATGCTTCGGAAATGGTCTGTGCTGCTAAACGATGTAACTGAGGTAAATATGCATGCTTTACATGCCAAGATATTTGCCCAGATGTCAGAATTAAATCTGATTTAAGCGTCTGATTTAACATTTGCATAAGCAAAGACTTACCTTGACCATTACGGCCAATTAAAGCAGATACTTGATGCGATTCAAGGCTAAAATTTAGTTGTTGAAACATGACTTTAGATGAAAATTCTAAAGAGAGTTGTGCTATTACACATGCCTGCTGAGTCATAAAAAACCTCATAAATACAGGATGTACAAAATAGGAAAAGTAGTTTTAAGCAGAGACGTTAAATCACAAAAAATAGTCTATTTTGCACATCAAAAAAAGAAAAATTGATGAGAAAAAAGACTTACTTCATTGGCGTGACTCACGAAATTGGAAGAATAAAAAACTATTCTAGCTGGGTTTTTGATTAGTGTAAAATTTATGCAATCTATTTTATTAAAAACCCAATCGTTGGATTGGGTTTTTTGCATCTAAAAAGTTTATTCTTTTACAACCAATACCTGAATTTTAGTACTGTTTAAAACATCTTGAGCAAAACTACCCAAAATAAGTTTTTGGAAGCCTTTGCGACCATGAGAACCAATCACAATCAAATCGGAACCTAAGCCTTCTACAGCTTTTAAAATACCATCTGAAGAAATTTCACCTTGGATGATTTGAGTTTCGGCATCAACACCTTCTTCGGCACATAAAGCTTTTACAGTTGCGAGTGTTTTTTCTGCATTTGCTCGTGCTTCAACAAAATAATCTTTTACAACAGGTGAGATGTAATAAAAATCTACACCGCTAAAAGGATCTACCGCAACTAAGCTAATAGCGGTCAATTTGCTCCCAAAAGCTTTTGCAATATGAGCTGCTTGTCTTGCTGCCGCTAAAGAAATTTCCGAACCATCGACTGGTACAATAATATGTTGGTAATTCATAATGTTATTCCTCTTATTTACAGTTGTTATATGTATGAAGCATTTATTAATTAAAGATTAACATATTTCATTCACGGTAAACATCTATTCGGTTATAGGGAAGAAAAATTAAATAAATTTATTTTAAATCATATGTTTGTGTTTATTTTTATATTGATTGAGATGGCATTTAGGTGGTATTGCTAAATAATCGATAATATTTACATGAAAATTACAAAAAATTACCGTTCATATTTCTGTCATATAGAAACCGTATAACAAAATAATAAATTAAGGGGAGAGCGAGGAAGATGGCTGATTTAACAGCAAAGAAAGTCAATAAACTTATTGAAGAGTTTCGTCAAACAGGCAAAGAACCCGAAAAGTTAGTTATTGGCTATAAAACCTATGCCAGACTCATGACCGAAGATAAATTTGCAGAAAAAGTTGTCCCTTCACTTGAAGACTCAAAAGAACGCTTATATAAAAATCTAAAAATTAAACTTGTCACTGAAAAACATTACTTTGAAATTAAATGAAGATTATGTGAACTACATCACGTGTTATTAAAGTAAAGTAACACTAAATAAATTTAATAACATGATTATTGTATGATGATACAAATTAATGGTGTAGTCAACATTTGAAAACAGCAATCGTTTATAAACTCGATAGAATAAGTTGCTTTTATTTTAAGTAGTGGAATAAATTGAAATGCCGACATTCAGTGTAATTATATTTTATGTTTTAGCTATATTAGGCAGTGTAGCTATTGTTTATGGATTAGTCAGTTTAAGTGTTTTTTTAATTGTTATTGGATTAGCTCTATTATTTGCAGCATTATTATTAAAAAAAGAGTTTAAATTAGATATTTTATTTTGGAAATAAATATAATATGAGTTTGTATTTTAATTTCCTGTAAAACTGTTTCAATAGAGCTGAAAAGAAAAATTTCAGTTCTAAAAATATTAAATTAGTTTTTTATGATGAATATTGATGTAATAACGTTTTTTTGATCGGAATTATTACAATAAAATATAAAAGTAGAATATTTTAAATTCATTTAAGTATTTAAAAATAAAAAAGTTTCATTTAGGATGAAAGTAAAATTGTAAAAGCGTTTTTAGCTATTAAACAATAACAAAGCGAGGTGAGCATGACTTATAAGTATGAGTATGCAGGGTTCTGGTTAAGATTTGGTGCAATGATCATCGATACTCTTATTCTTTTTTTGGCTGTTATTCCTGCAGCATGGATTTTTTATCAAGGGGATTACGACTTAGTCTTTGCCACAGGTTTAAGTACTAAGCCACAAAATTATTGGTTCGATTTGATTGTGAACTATGCATTTCCTTTATTGTATTCGGTTTTATGTTGGCTGTATTTTGCAGGAACGCCGGGTAAACGATTGATGCGATTAAAAGTTTTAGATGAAAAAACAGGTAATAAGCTAACAGTTACGCAGAGTATTATTCGATATGTTGGCTATATTCCGTCAATTTTAGTGTTTGGTATTGGTCTTTTTTGGGTTGCATTTGATGCTAAAAAACAAGGCTGGCATGACAAAATGGCAAAATCAGTAGTAGTACGAGAACTATAAGAAATGAGGCTAAAAAGCGTCCATAGCATTGAAAAAGGCGCTATGAACGCTTTTTTATTAACTTTTTTTGACTTTAAATTTAAGTACTACAAATACAATAAGACCGACAATAAGTCCCCAAAAGGCTGAGCCAATACCAAAAAATTGAATGCCCGAAGCACTGCATAAGAAGGTAAATAATGCAGCTTCACGGTCTTCAACAGGGCCAAAGGCAAGCGCAATGTTATGGCTAATAGTACCAAGTAATGCGATGCCAGCTAAAGCTACAATAAAAATATGAGGAAAAGACATGAGTAAGCTTGTCAGTGTTGCTGCAAATAGTCCCATCAACGCATAGAAAAAACCAGAGCTTATGCCAGCAATATAGCGTTTACTTGGGTCAGGATGAACTTGATAGTCAAGGCATACAGCTGCACTAATCGCAGCAATATTAACGCTATAGCAACCAAAAGGTGCAAGCAAAACTTGGGTTAAACCAGTCCAGCCAATCAGTTGGTTAACATGTGGTTTATAGCCATAACTTTTAATCATGGCAATACCGGGTAAATATTGCGAAGCCATACTAATCACAAAAAGAGGTAAGGCTAAGCCCAAAAGAGCCGACCAGCTAAAGACAGGACTAATCCAAACAGGTTTAGCCAAAGACCAGTGAAGCGTAGGCATATGAAAGTCTAAAAACACAGGGCAGAGCAAAACGCCAGCAAGTGCTGTGAACACGATGCTATAACGCGGCCATAATCTTTTTGTAATAATATAAATGACGAGTAAAGATAAAACGAATGCCCAATCATTTTGCAAACTTGCGAAAAGTGAAATACCAAATTTAAGTAAAACGCCTGCAAGCATCGCACTGGTCAAGCTTTGCGGAATATATGAAAGCGCTTTTTGGAAAATTCCTGAAAAACCTAAAATCGCAGTCAGTAAACCAACAACTAAAAAAGCACCAATTGCTTCATTTATGCTATATCCACCGCCAGTTGCAATAATTAAAGCGAGACCAGCGGTTGACCATGCAGTTGCTACAGGGTATTTAAATTTCCACGAAAGAATAAGTCCTGATAAACCAAGACCCAAACCTAAAGCCCAAAACCATGAGGTGATTTGTTCAGGTGAAGCACCTAAAGCTTGGGCAGCCTGAATCACTAAAATAGCCGAAACACTAATACCAATAAGAAAGGTAATGAAACCCGCGAATACGGCTGGAATAGAAAAATCTTGAAGAATCTTTTGCATAGCTAAATGTTCTAAATCCCTGAAAAATTAATATGTTTCTGCCTTTGCTTTCAGCTCGCTAAATCTAACAATTTTTTTAAAGAAGGTGCTTTCTATTTTTAACAAAAAATGGAAATAATATTTTTAAAATATCGAATAATGCTATTATTCCTTCCATAAATAACACTAAATTTGGAATATTGTTTTATGGAAGGGCAAGCTGAAAATCTATCACCACTCGAATTGAAAATTATGCGTGCATTACAAGAAAATGGGCGTTTAAGTAATGCTGAATTGGCTAAGCTCGTAGGCATAAGTACTTCATCTTGTTGGAATCACACACAGCGTCTTTTTAAGATTGGGGCAATTTTAGATGTACGCGCTCGGATCAATCCGGCCATGGTACAGCGTGATACGGTAGTACTCGTTGGAGTGGTTTTAGACCGTTCAACCCCAGACAGCTTTCAGGCATTTGAACAAGCATCAGGTGATTTGGAAAATGTTTTAGAGTGCTATCTGGTGGCGGGAGAAGTCGATTATTTTCTAAAAATTCGTGTTAAAGATTTAGCTGCGTTTAACCGATTCCATAGTGAAAAAATTATTGCTTTGCCTGGAGTAAGACAAGTCAGAACTTTTTTTGTGCTCAATGAAGTTAAAACTGATGGCATATTGGCATTTTAGCGGCTCATCATGTTTTAACTTTATAGTGCCAAAACTGATAGGGTAAAGATGATTAGATTGTTGAGGTTGCTAGTTTTAGACCGAATCCGAAGAATAGAAGTCCGACTAAAAAGATACTACTGGCTGCAATTTTATGGTTTTCTTTAAAAAATGCTGAAAGTTTAATTCCAGAGAAGATTAATGCCGTTAAATAGCTAAAACTAATCACCTGCAAAATAACCGCTAAAATTAAAAAGCTTAGAGCGGGGTAGGCATAGTCGGGTTCAACAAATTGAACAAAGAAAGATAGGAAAAATAAAATTGCTTTAGGATTGAGTAAACTAATACTGAGTGCTGTTTTATAAGGATGAACTTTATCTAAAGCGGGTAAATCAGCCATTTCTGGTTGTGGTTGATTACGTTGTTTCCAGCGTTGAATACTGCCTTGTAAGAGTTTAAAGCCTAAATAAGATAGGTAAAGTGCACCTGTTAATTTAAGAATAACAAATACCCATGGAAATGCTTTAAGTAGAGAGGCAGCTCCTAGTACGGTACACAGCATTAAAATGAGATCGCCAGTAAAAATACCTAATGCGCCCATATATCCGGTTTTAATCCCGTAACGTGAAGCAATTGACATCACATATAGAGAGTTGGGCCCTGGCAATAACACAATTAGGAATGTACCAATAATATATGTTGTTAGATCTGTTATGCCGAACACGAGAAACCCAATAAAAAACCGATTTTTGCCATGATAACAAAAATCGGTGATTTTGTATGAAAAGTGCAGTTTTTTAAGGTTTAATTTCCGCATCAATTCCGAAAGATTGACGTAATAAAAAACTTAATTGGTCACGAGCTTTAATAAAGCCATCAACACCACCTTGTAAAAGTTGGAATGCCATTAAGTCATGATTAAGTTCGTCTTTAAAACTTTGTTCATTCTGAGCTGGTCTAACAATAGTCTCTGCTTGCTTTGATTGAGTAGCATCAAGAGCTGCATCAACTGTACGCGTATCTTGCTCAAGCTGGGTAAGTAGACCAGGAGAGATCGTTAGCAAATCACATCCTGCAAGTCCAAGCACTTGATCAATGCTACGGAAGCTCGCACCCATCACTTGAGTTGGGATATCTTGCTGTTTGTAGTAAGTGTAGATTTTTTTAACTGAAACCACACCCGGGTCTTTTTCGATTGGATAAGAGTCTACGCCTTCAGCCTTTTTGTACCAGTCTAAAATACGGCCTACAAATGGTGAAATTAAAGTTACTTTAGCATCTGCACAAGCTTGAGCTTGATGTAAACCGAAAAGGAGAGTGAGGTTACAAGCAATCCCTTCAGCTTCGAGTACTTTAGCAGCTTGAATACCTTCCCAAGTTGACGCGATTTTAATCAGAATACGTGACTGATCAATACCATAACCTTTGTAAAGTTCACATAATTCATGTGCTTTTTGAATGGTGGCTTCAGTGTTGTATGAAAGTGCAGCATCAACCTCTGTAGAAACACGGCCTTCAATGAGTTTTAAAATTTCTACGCCAAATTTTACAGTCAAAATATCAATGGTTCTTTCGATTAACTCATCGTTGCTATAGCCTTCTTCTTTGGCTTGATAATAAGCATCTTCAATCAGCTCTTTACTTTCTGGTTGTTCTGCTGCTGCTGTAATCAACGAAGGGTTTGTCGTCGCGTCTAATGGACGGAACTTACGAATTGCATCAAGGTCGCTACTGTCGGCAACAACGGTCGTTAATGTTTTTAATTGGTCTAGTGCTGTATGAGTCATTGATATTCAACATCTTCAGTAATAAATCTTATATTTTCTTTATAGCACAAAGTCTATTCATGCTGTCGATATATCAATTGTTATATTTCAAAGAAAAACGTTTAGGTTCTGCATCTCAATTGAAATAATTTTAAGGTGCCTGTTGCATTCGTTGCTTACGGATATATTCAATCAGAAATCTAGCAGCCGCGCCGAGTTCACTTTCACGACTCCAGACTAAGTCGACGTAATATTCAAATCTTGGAGTGAAATCTAATAAATCCAACACTTTAAGCTTGTTTTTTAGTTCGGGGTTTTCTTTAAACATTTCTTGAGGAAGAACACCCCAACCTAGATTGCGTAAAATCATTAAACAAGCAGAGTGGTGGTTGTCTGTACGCCAATAATGTTTCGAAAATAGCAATTCAGGTTTTAAAGTTTCATCTCGGCTTGCAACTACAATTTGTCGTGTAGTAAGGATTTGTTCATAAGAAACCTGATTTTGGCTTGCGAGGGGATGGCTATTTGAAATAACCGGAATTAAAGCCTCACGTTTAAGTTCTACAAATTGTTCTCTGTTATCTAGGTGTTCGCGTTCAAACATGAGTGCTAATTGGGCAGACCCGTCTAATAACATTTGAAGTGCATCTTCTTGAGGAGCAGACACAATATTAATTTGTAAGTCTGGAAAACGACTTTCTAAAAGACAAATATAGTCGGTCCAATTGGTATGTAAAAGTTCAGAGACAATCACAAGAGTTAAATTGGCTTCTAATCCTGTACTTAACGCGTGAGCATGTTGTTTCCACTGGTTCATCTCAATTAAAAGCTGAGATGTCTTTTCGTATAACACCCGTGCTTCGTCAGTAGGGACGGGTTCACGACCTTTACGGTCAAATAAAGTCAGGTTCAGATCAATTTCTAAGTTGGCAATAGACATGCTTACAGCCGAAGGAACTTTTCCAAGTTTACGTGCTGCTGCTGAAAAAGAGCCGGTTTCAATCACGGCCTGAAACATGAGTAGTTGTTCTTGATTAATATTCATCTGTCAAAAAAACTGAAAGAACCTGATTGGATTAATCAATATTATAAAAATAAAATGCACATTATCCAAGTTATTATTGAGTATTTAAAAATGTTGATTTCCAAGAGAAGGCTCATTCATGCAATCAGTTATGAAGGAATTTTATTGGTCATCATTGCGATTGCATTAAGTTTTATTTTTGATATGCCAATGGACGTAACCGGTACACTCGGTGTGTTTATGGCTGTCGTTTCAGTTTTCTGGAATATGATTTTTAACCACTATTTTGAAAAAGTAGAGCATAAATATAATTGGGAAAGAACGATCCCTGTGCGGATTTTACATGCGATTGGCTTTGAAGGTGGCTTGTTGATTGCAACAGTACCGATGATTGCATATATGCTTCAGATGAGTGTCATTGATGCACTTATTTTAGATATTGGTTTAACTTTATGTATTTTGGTTTATACCTTTATTTTCCAGTGGTGTTATGACCATATCGAAGATAAGTTTTTCCCAGATGCTAAAGCAGCATCACTTCATTAAAATTAAGTTGTTAAACTAAAAAAGCACCCATCAGGGTGCTTTTTTTAAAGGTGAATCGTAAAATTATTTCTCTACGATTGCTACAACGCCTTCACCACCTGCTGTACAGATCGAGATTAATGCGCGGCCTGAACCTTTTTGATTAATCAATTTAGCAGCAGTTGCCAAGATACGACCACCAGTGGCAGCAAATGGATGGCCTGCACCTAAAGATGAACCATTTACGTTTAGTTTAGAGCGGTCAATTGAACCTAAAGGTGCATCTAAACCAACGCGCTCTTTACAGAATTTTTCATCTTCCCAAGCTTTCAATGTAGACAACACTTGAGATGCAAATGCTTCATGGATTTCGTAGAAATCAAAATCTTGAAGTTTAAGGTTTGCACGCTTAAGCATACGAGGTACTGCATAAGCAGGAGCCATTAACAAACCTTCTTTAGGGCCGTTTTTACCAATGAAATCAACAGCTGCTGTTTCAGAGAAAGAAAGGTAAGCTAAAACTTCATGACCGTTTTCTTTTGCCCATTCTTCAGAAGCAAGCAATACAACAGAAGCACCGTCAGTTAACGGAGTTGAGTTACCTGCTGTCATTGTTGCAGTTTCGCCTTTACCGAAAACTGGCTTCAATTTAGCAAGTTTTTCAACTGTGCTGTCTGCACGTAAGTTGTTGTCACGGTTAAGACCTAAGAATGGAGTGATTAAGTCGTCAAAGAAACCACGTTCATACGCAGCAGCAAGTTTTTGATGGCTGCTTGCAGCTAACTCGTCTTGCGCTTCGCGAGTAATACCCCATTCTAAAGCAGTAATTGCTTGGTGCTCACCCATTGAAAGGCCAGTACGTGGTTCACCATTGCTTGGAGCATCAAGAAGCTTTTTAAAATCAATTTTTGTTAATGCTTTAAGACGGTCTTTACCAGTCTTAGCAACATTGAGCTCAAGTAAAACTTTACGTAAACCATCACCTACAGCAATCGGTGCGTCAGAAGTTGTATCTACACCACCTGCAATACCTACATCGATTTGACCAAGCGCAATTTTGTTTGCAACAACAAAAGCAGCTTGTAAACCTGTACCACAAGCAATTTGAATGTCATAAGCAGGAGTTTCAGGAGCAAGATCTGTGCTCAATACAACTTCACGAGTCATGTTGAAGTCACGGCTATGTTTTAAAACAGCACCCGCAACGACTTCACCAATACGCTTACCTTGTAAGTTAAAGCGCTCAACCAAACCATTCAATGCTGCTGTCAGCATGTCAGAATTAGACGCTTTAAAATAAGCAGTATTTGAACGTGCAAATGGAATACGGTTGCCACCAATAATTGCAACGCGGCGAACAGTGTTTTGGCTCATGGTTTTATCCTGTTGAACAGAAGTTTTGGTTTTTGTTGCTTTTGTTGCTGCAACTACATTATTAGAAGATGTAGATGGGGTTGCTGTAGCAGCGCTCTTATTACGAGGGCTACGTGCAGGTGCAGTCGTTGAACGAGTACGTGTCGTTTTTGGAGTATTAGTTGCTGCTTTAGGAGTTGTGCTGTTACGCTTAACCGTGTTAGAAGCCGGCTTTGATGTATTTGACACTTTTTCCTCAGCAGAATTCTCGACTGCTGGATTTTCTTGAGTTGTCTTGCTCATAAGGCTTTTCCAAGCATATTAACGATATTCTTATGACCTACATTAACACAATTCAAATAGACCTGTATTGACTAGAATGACATTGTAGATAGCATTCAGGTCAAGACATCCAAAGATGAACTCAAGTATGATTTGGAGTAACTCTAATGAACGACTGATTTCATATTGTTGCTATTCATCTCATAACATAATGAAGCCTGTCGTAGAAAATTCATTTCTTTGAGAGATAATAATCATGACTGATCAATACCAAGCATTTACACAATCTCCTATTGGTAAATTTGTTGTTAAAAATCTGGGTTTACCATCACCAGTTGCATTAGAGCGTTTTGAAAGTGCTCAGCCAGTAGTGAATGGTGCAGTATTGGTTGGCGCAGCGCCGTCAAGTGTATTGTCTGGTGCGATTGCACAAGTACTTAGCAATATTCATGCTGACAGCTATGTAGGCAATAATGTTGCATTACAGCAAGAAGCTGCAAAAGTTGGTTTAAATTTACGCCCATTCAATGCAGGCGACAAAGAATCAAAATTCAAAGCAGTAGTATTTGATGCATCTGGTATTCAAAACTCAGAACAGTTAAACGAACTTTATAAATTCTTTAACCCGATTGCACGTCAAGTTGCGACTTCTGGTCGCGTGATTGTGATTGGTACAACTCCTGAAACTGCAAAAACTGTAAAACAGGCGATTGCTCAGCGTGCACTTGAAGGATTTATCAAATCTGTAGGTAAAGAGTTTAAAAAGGGTATTACTGCTCAAGTTGTTTATGTTGATGAAGGTGCTGCTGCAAACCTTGAATCAACTTTACGTTTCTTGCTTTCTCCACGTTCAGCGTATGTATCTGGTCAAGTTGTTCGTGTTTCTAAAGCAGATGTAGTTGATGTCGATTGGGCAAAACCGCTTGCTGGTAAAACTGCATTAGTAACTGGTGCGAGCCGTGGTATTGGTGAGGCAATTGCACATGTGTTGGCACGTGATGGCGCTCATGTTATTTGTTTAGATGTACCACAACAACAAGCTGACCTTGACCGTGTAGCTGCTGACATTGGTGGTTCTACATTGGCAATTGACATTACTGCTGCCGATGCAGGCGAAAAAATTAAAACTGCTGCTGCAAAACAAGGTGGTTTAGATATTATTGTTCATAACGCGGGTATTACTCGTGACAAAACTTTGGCAAACATGAAGCCAGAGCTTTGGGACTTAGTAATTAACATTAACTTGTCTGCTGCTGAACGTGTAAACGACTACTTGTTAGAAAACGATGGTCTAAATGCAAATGGCCGTATTGTTTGTGTATCATCAATTAGTGGTATTGCTGGTAACCTTGGTCAAACAAACTATGCTGCATCTAAAGCTGGTGTGATTGGTCTAGTTAAATTTACTGCGCCTATCTTAAAAAATGGTATTACCATTAACGCAGTAGCACCTGGCTTCATCGAAACTCAAATGACTGCTGCGATTCCATTTGCAATTCGTGAAGCTGGTCGCCGTATGAACTCAATGCAACAAGGTGGTTTACCTGTTGATGTGGCAGAAACAATTGCATGGTTTGCATCAACTGCTTCTACAGGCGTAAATGGCAACGTTGTACGAGTGTGTGGTCAAAGCTTGTTGGGCGCTTAAGCACTTTTAGCTAAAAAGGGGGTGCTTGTGCATCCCTTTTTTATTCAAGAATCTTTAAATTATAAAAGGTTAGGTATGAATACTCGTCATTTTAGCCAGCTACCAAAAGCGGCATTGGCTTACCCAAAAGTGGTACAAGGTTTAATTTTTAAAAAGCCGAAAGGTCCAAAAATCTTACCGCAAGTTGAATATGTGGTAGATACACTAGAAATTGATCAGAGTCATCTCAAAGCTTATAACGAAGTATGTGGCTTTCAAAATAATGGCTTTGTACCCGCAATTTATTTGGCTGTGCTTTCTCAAAGTTTGCAAATGCACATGATGACGGCAGAAGCCTTTCCATTCCCGATTTTAGGTTTAGTTCACATCCGTAATCAGATTAAACAAACCAGACCAATTGGTGTAACTGAAAAACTAACCTTGTCATGTAAATTTGGGGAACTAAAACCGCATGATAAAGGTGTTCAGTTTGACTTTATTACTACGGCTAAAGTTGGCAATGAAGTGGTGATGGAAGGCTTAACGACTTATTTATCTCGTCAAAAAGTCGAGAAAAGAGTGGGTGAGAAAGCCAAAGAAGAACAAGCGCCAGCTTATGTTCCAAAGGCCCAGTGGGATATTTTAGAAAACACAGGCCGCCGTTATGCAAAAGTGTCTGGTGATTTTAACTTAATTCATATTCATGCCATTACTGCAAAAGCATTTGGCTTTAAGCAAGCTATTGCACATGGCATGTGGAGCAAGGCTAAAGCACTAGCGAACCTCGAATTACCAAATGCTTATGAAGCAGATGTCTGGTTTAAGCTACCAATGTTCCTACCTTCAAAAGTTGAGTTTTTAACTGTAAATGCAGATAAAAAGACTGATTTCTTGATTCGTAATGTGAAATCACAAAAACCGCATGTTGCAGGAACTGTAAAAGCATTATAAAAATATCAGCAGCCTGAGCAGATGTTTGGGCTGCTTTTGAGCAAAATAACAAAAAATGCAAGGAACTTCATGTGATTAAAGAGATTTTACTGGCCGATACCCATAACTATCACGGTATTTTAGATGAACGTTTTATTGATTTAGCCCACCAATTTAGCCGTCTTCAAGATGCTAGAACAGGACAAGGTGGAGCTGCATTAACGGTTTATTTTAGTGGCCAGAAAGTTGTAGATATCTACACCGGTCTAAAATCACAAAATGAAGTTTGGCAACCTGACACTTTGGCAGTTTGCTACTCTACAGGTAAAGGTGTACTTGCAACTTTAGCGCATATTTTAGTAAGTGAAGGTTTTTTAGAATACGACAAACCGATTGCGACTTATTGGCCTGAGTTTGCTCAAAATGGTAAAGAGCAAATGACTTTACGTCATGTGCTGAGTCATCAAAGCGGCATGTTTGATGTTCGAAATATTATCGAAAGTGCAAGAGAAATGCTCGACTGGTCACATATGTTAAATGTGATTGCAGCAACTAAGCCTAGATTCCTTGCCGGAGAGGACAATGCTTATCAAGCTTTAACATTTGGCTGGCTTGTCGGTGGTGTACTTGAAAAAGCAACTGGTCAATCTTTAGATCAGCTCATGCAAAAATACCTCTTTGAACCGTTGCAGTTAGACGGCGCTTATTTTGGTACACCTGCAAGTGAGCTGGACCGTGTAGCACGTTTAATTATTCAACCGAAACCAGAAAAACCAGCGTCTACCCAAGTTGAAAAACCCAAAAAGCCTCAGGCACACAAGAGTTCACTCTCTGAAAAAATGATTACGTGGACTGGGCAAGACCCGCAAGATTTTCAGGATGCCATGATTCCAAAAGGAATGAAGCATTTTAGTTTCTTTAGTGATGAAGGATTGCAAGCAGTCATTCCGGCGGCGAACGGCACGTTTACTGCAAATAGTCTTGCTAAAATTTACGTGATGCTGGCAAATCACGGTGAATGGGATGGGCAGCAACTTATTCGCCCAGAAATATTTAAAGAGCTCAGTACCATTCAAAGTTATGCACGTGATCGTGTCATGCCAATTCCGATGAATTGGCGCTTAGGATATCACCGCATTATTACCATGGGTAAACGCGCTAAAAATGGCTTTGGACATATTGGTTACAATGGTTCAGGGGCGTGGTGCGATCCTGAGCGTGATCTGAGTTTTGCCTATACTCATAACTTTCAAATTGGTTCAATCACGGGTGATTACCGTTTGTGGGGGCTGACTCAGGAAGCCTTACGTTGCACTGACCAAATTTTAAAAGGCCGTAAAGGCTGGTTCTAATTTTAGTATTTCAAAGCTGGCATCCTAATTAATGCCAGCTTCTATATTTATAATAATTCTAAGCGAATAATTGCTTCTGTATGGCGCTTAAAGTCTTCTTCAGCTAAACCTTGTAAACCAAGTTGATAAATACCTTCTAATCCACAAACAAAAGCGATGAGTCGCCAAGCTATGTCTGTTGAATTAGATGTATTTTTAAACTCCTCATCTTTTTTGCCACATTCAATCGCTTGGACAATAGATTCATGCCAACTTTGCATGGCAAGGTTATAAGCCTTTTGTATTTCAATATCTTGTTCAATCAAGAGTTCTGCTTCATTCCATAGGCGTAGGTAGGGCTGAAGTCTGTCTATGTTTTCTGCACCTAATAAAATGAAGAGTCTTTGAAATTGGCTAGTGGTTTTTAGAGTTTGTTCAATTTCATCAAGCTGTTCCATGAGCTTTAAAAAAGCTTCAGCTTTTAAATGAGATGCCGAGGAGAAATGATGATGAACTTGTCCGGTTGATGTTTGTGCTTCTGTTGCGATTCGGCGTACCGTCATGGCTGTAAAACCTTCAGCCAAAGCAACTTGCATGGCTGCTTGCAGAATCATTTCTCTGCGTTGATCGCGATTAAGATAGGCCATGTTTCTTTTACCTGACTGAATTCGACACAAATTACATTAAAACTAAAAGTTGGACAAGTGTCCAATTGTGTATATAATAACCATGATTTGAACACATGTCCAAGTTTTGGATATTGAAGAGCGTTATGCAAAAAAAATGGTTAATCCTGACAATTATCGTCCTTATTTATTTACCAGTTACGATTGATGCAACGGTGATGCATGTTGCAACACCATCTTTAAGTGCAGCATTGAATTTAACTGCCAATCAGCTTTTATGGGTCATTGATATTTATTCACTGATTATGGCGGGTTTGATTTTGCCGATGGGTGCACTCGGTGATCGTATTGGCTTTAAAAAATTATTATTTATTGGAACTGCAATTTTTGGAGTCGGTTCCTTAGCTGCGGCTTTTTCTCCAACAGCTTACGCCTTAATTGCTTCCCGCGCTGTTTTAGGTCTAGGGGCAGCGATGCTTATTCCAGCTACTTTATCAGGCATTCGTAATGCCTTTACCGAAGAAAAGCAGAGAAATTTTGCACTTGGTCTTTGGTCTACAGTGGGTGGTGGCGGAGCAGCTTTCGGTCCATTGGTTGGTGGTTTTGTACTAGAACACTTCCATTGGGGAGCAGTATTCCTTATCAATATCCCAATTATTTTGGTTGTTCTGGTCATGATTGTCATAATCATTCCTAAACAACAAGAGAAAACTGATCAGCCAATTAACTTGGGGCAAGCTTTAATTTTGGTTGTAGCCATTTTAAGCCTTATCTATTCAATCAAATCGGCTATGTATAACTTCTCGGTACTTACAGTTGTGATGTTTGTAGCTGGAGTAAGTGCTTTGATTCAATTTATTCGAAGTCAAAAAAGAACGACTACGCCAATGATTGATCTGGATTTATTTAAACATCCGGTGATTTCTACCAGCATTGTCATGGCTGTTGTTTCCATGATTGCTTTGGTTGGCTTTGAATTACTCTTGTCTCAAGAGTTGCAGTTTGTACATGGTTTTTCTCCATTACAGGCCGCTATGTTTATTATTCCATTCATGATTGCGATTAGTTTAGGTGGTCCTTTAGCCGGAATCTGTTTAAATAAATGGGGACTTAGACTTGTATCTACTGTTGGTATTTTAATAAGTGGATTTAGTCTATGGGGGCTTGCCCAGCTTAACTTTTCGACCGATCACTTCTCAGCGTGGACATGTATGGTCTTTTTAGGCTTTAGCATTGAGATTGCCTTACTGGCTTCAACTGCTGCCATTATGTCATCCGTTCCACCTCAAAAGGCAAGTGCAGCAGGTGCGATTGAGGGTATGGCCTACGAGCTTGGCGCTGGTTTAGGCGTCGCTATTTTCGGGTTAATGTTGTCTTGGTTTTATAGCCGCTCAATTATTTTGCCAGCAGAGCTTCCGTCGAACTTAATTGAAAAAGCGAGTATATCGATTGGTGAAACCATGCAATTAGCCTTTAATCTTGAAAATCCTTTAGGAGGACAGTTGGTTGCAGTTGCTCAGCAAGCTTTTAGCTATGCGCATAGTTGGGTGCTTACCATTTCAGCTATTTGTTTTTTCCTTTTAACTGTATTTGTCTGGTTTAGTTTTCCGAAGAAAGTAAATTAAAACGTTTTAGGGTATTTAAAGCTTCGGTCAAAATGTTCTTTATCCGAAGCTTTAAAATAACTGATAGTGCAGACAAATGGGGCAGTTCGCAGTTTATCTGTACGGATATGAGCTTTATGCGTTCACACTCTTTTAAAAACAAAGTATGCTTATGCCTGTAAAAAGGAGCATACATGTATCAAGTACTTGCTAGAAAATACCGTCCACGTAATTTCAATGAGTTAGTGGGGCAAAACCATGTTTCTCGTGCATTAAGTAGTGCATTGGAACGCGGTCGTCTACACCATGCTTATTTATTTACAGGAACGCGTGGTGTAGGTAAAACTACAATTGCACGTATTTTAGCCAAGTGCTTAAACTGTGAAACGGGTGTGACTTCTACGCCATGTGAAGTTTGTGCAACCTGTAAGGCAGTAAATGAAGGTCGTTTTATTGATCTGATCGAAATCGATGCTGCTTCAAGAACAAAAGTAGAAGATACGCGTGAACTGTTAGACAACGTTCCTTATGCGCCAACGCAAGGCCGTTTTAAAGTTTACCTGATTGACGAAGTACATATGCTATCGACGCATTCTTTTAATGCGTTATTAAAAACACTAGAAGAACCGCCAGAACACGTTAAGTTTCTGTTTGCAACGACCGATCCACAAAAGTTACCAATTACGGTCATTTCACGTTGTTTGCAATTTACCTTGCGACCTTTAGCCGTCGATGAAATTACAAAACATCTTGGGGCTATTCTTGAAAAAGAACAGATTGCTTCTGACCAAGATGCAATTTGGCAAATTGCTGAATCTGCTCAAGGTTCATTACGTGATGCATTATCTTTAACTGACCAAGCGATTGCTTATGGTCAGGGTGCAGTCCAACATCAAGATGTTAAAGAAATGCTTGGGTTGATTGACCGTACGATTATTTATGATTTGATTTTAGCGATTCATCAGAACCAACGTGAGAAAGTTAGTCAGCTTTTATTGCAATTTAGACATCAAGCACTAGACGTTTCACTTGTGCTTGATCAGTTGGTTTCGACAATGCATGAATTGGCAATTTTACAATATTTACCTGATTTGAGTCTGAAATATAGCGAAGAAATCAATCGCAAAATTATGCAACTGTCTAAGCTGATTTCTGCTCAAGATTTACAACTGTATTATCAAATTGCATGTAAAGGCCGTTCAGACTTGCAATTTGCCGTGACGCAAGAACAAGGTTTTGAAATGTGCGTTTTACGCTTATTGGCATTCCGTCCACTAGCGCCTAATGAAATTTTGGTGTCAGAGCCTGTTCAGCAAAATGGACAAGCAGTAGTGGGTTTGAGTCAACAGGCTCAGCAAACAGCTCAGGAGATGACTCCAGTAAATACTGTTCAGCCAGTTGAAGTTATTAGCCAACCCGCTATGGTTGAACCTGAACCTGAACCTGAACCTGAACCTGAACCTGAACCTGAACCTGAACCTGAACCTGAACCTGAACCTGAACCTGAACCTGAACCTGAACCTGAACCTGAACCTGAACCTGAACCTGAACCTCAGTCTAATCAGGATTTAATGGTATTTGACCCAAATCATCATGAGCTGATTGGGCTTGAGTCAGCAGTTGTTCAAGAGACTGTTAGTGTTCTGGATGAAGATTTCATTCCAGTGCCAGAACAAAAGTTAGTACAAGTTCAGATGGAAACTCAGGCCAGAAATATTGAACCTGAACCAGCGTTCACTACTGAGCCGATGGGTTTATTTGAAACGCCTAGTGCTGATTTTTCACTTGCCCAAGATACGCCTGATCTTGCTTCTGACCCTGTTATTGAACAACAGGCATTTGTGCAAGCCGAAGTAAGGGTTGAAACAGTTGCAGTTGTAAAAGAGGCTAGCGAAACTGATAACGGGCAGCTGATGCCTCAAGATATCTTGAAGCTGTCTCCTCAAGTTTTGGAAGGTGAGTGGACACTTGAAAAATGGGAGTATTGGTTTAGAAATAGTCAGCTTTCTCCAGCCGTTCAAGAACTTGCTCAGCATGGTGTGATGACTGGTGAAATTGGCGGTAATACTATTTTCCATATTCCTCAAGAATATGAAAATATGCTGACTCAATTACAGCAAGGCCTTATTGATGCATTAAATGAACAATGGCCTAATACTCAATTTACAGTTGAATATGGTGCGTTAAATACAACTACACCCTATACCATTCAAAGTGCGCGTAAAGAAAAAGCCTTTCACCGAGCAGCCGAGCTGTTACAGCAACAGCCAGTCATCAAAAGTCTCATAAAAACTTTTGATGCTGAACTTCAAAACATTCAATTAAAGCCTTAAATTTATCTGAGTTTTGATCTGGTGCAGAATATGAAAATAATAGAATTTTCATATTTTTCACTGGATTGAAATATTCAGGTCATGTCACTGTCATCGTACTTTTCTATGTTAGCCATTTTAGATTTTAAATGGACTATATCTCGTCATGAAAAGGCAATGCGCTAGAATAAATTGTTTTAAATATTCATATTTCTTATTAATCGGCGCGATCCTGCTGAGTGGTTGTAACGACTCATCAAATGATAATTCGAATGCACCAGAAACAGGTAAAAAGCCTGTGATGCGCTGTGCTCCATAAACCTCAATAATAAAAAGAACCTGATCATGATTACACGTCGTAAATTTTTAAATTATTCTATAAATATGGGCTTTGGTGCTGCGGCATTGGCAGCATTCCCATCTAGTATTCAAAAAGCTTTAGCAATTCCTGCAAACAATAAAACTGGCACCATTCAGGATGTCGAACACGTTATTATTTTAATGCAGGAAAACCGATCTTTTGATCATTACTTTGGAACGTTAAAAGGTGTTCGAGGTTTTGCTGACCGTTTTACAATTCCTCTACCAAGTGGCCGCCGTGTTTGGGAGCAGCTTAGAAGTAATGGGCAAGTTTTAACGCCTTTTCATTTAGATGGTACAGCCAATAATGCGCAGCGTGCAGATGGTACACCGCATACGTGGAATGACAGCCAGTTAGCTTGGGACAATGGGCGTATGGCAAATTGGCCAGCCCATAAAACTGATATATCCATGGGTTACTTTAAAGAAAAAGAAATTCCATATCAGTTTGCACTTGCGAACGCCTTTACGATTTGTGATGCCTACCATTGCTCTATGCACACTGGAACAGATGCGAACCGCTCTTTTCATTTAACGGGTACAAATGGGGCGACACCGACCAAGCGTTCATTTGTAAACAATGAGTGGGACTGGATTGATGGTAATCCAGCTACGGCAGATCGCGGTTATACGTGGAAGACTTATGCTGAGCGTTTAGAAGAAGCAGGAGTAAGCTGGATTTGTTATCAAAATATGCCAGATGAATGGGGTGATAACATGCTTGGTGCATTCCGTTCATTTAGAAAGGCTAACATTGCATCTGGTTATCCGGTTGCAAGCGGTGGTGAACCAAACAAACCATATGCTGATACGGGACAAAAACTACCATATAAAGCCTATGATGCTGCGACCGATAATGCCCAAAATCCACTCTATAAAGGCATTGCAAATACATTGCCAGGCAATAAACCTGAAGAATATCTCGACGCTTTTAAACGCGACATTCGTGAAGGTAAGTTACCTCAAGTGTCTTGGATTAATGCGCCATCCATTTACTGCGAACATCCAGATCCTTCTAGTCCTGTCCAAGGGGCATGGTTTATTCAAGAAATTATTGATGCATTAACTGCTGTGCCAGAGGTTTGGAGTAAAACAGCACTCATTATCAATTTCGATGAAAATGATGGCTACTTTGACCACGTACCGTCACCATCAGCGCCATCTCGTCTCAAAAATGGTCAGTACGCAGGCAAATCGACATTAAGCAGTGCCGATATGCAGGATGAGTATTTTGACCACGCAGCGCCTGAGGGGAGCCATTCTCAGCCTACACCTGATGGACGAGTTTATGGTCCAGGTCCTCGTGTTCCCTTATATGTGATTTCTCCATGGAGCCGTGGTGGCTGGGTGAACTCGCAAGTGTTTGACCATACTTCTGTGCTCATGTTTTTAGAAAAACGTTTCGGTGTAAAAGAGCCAAATATCAGTCCATATCGCCGTGCGGTGTGTGGTGATTTAACCAGTGCATTTAACTTTAAAACACCAAATGCAGATGTTTTACCTCAGCTCAACGGTAAACAGACACGTTTGCAGGCAGATGAGTTAAGAGAAAATCAAGAAGCTTTGCCAGCTGTTCCTGTACCAACGGATATTAAGTTACCGATTCAGCAAAGTGGCATACGTCTGTCGCGTGCGCTACCTTACGAACTGCACACCAGCGCGCGCTGTAAAGCCGATGGTAAAGTGCAATTGATATTCTCTAATACAGGTCAGCAAGCAGCGGTTTTTCATGTATATGACAAACTGAACCTAGACCTTATTCCAAAGCGTTATATTGTCGAGCCAAACAAGACTCTAGAGGATGAATGGGGCGCTTTAAAAGATAATTTAGGTCGTTATGATTTATGGGTACTTGGTCCAAATGGCTACCATCGTCACTTTAAAGGCGATACTCAACGTATTGTTGATAGTGGCGTTAAACCTGAAATTCGAGTGTGCTATGACATTGCCAACGGTGATGTCTATGTAGAACTCATGAATGAAGGAACCAAGGACGCGATATTGACAGTAAAACCGTGTGCATATCGACAGGATGCTCCATTACAACTTACCGTAAAAGCTGGTCAAGTTGTTAAGCAACATTGGGCTTTGGCTGATGTAGGGCATTGGTACGATTTTGAGATCACATGCCAAAGTGATGTGTCTTATTACCGACGCTTTGCTGGTCGGGTTGAAACGGGTGAGGACTCTTTTAGTGATCCTGCGATGATCTAAATAATGAAGAGGCAAAAAGAACAACTCATTTTCTTTTTGCCTCATTTTTTTATAATAAAAATTTCTCTAAAACGTCACGAGTAGACTCAGAAATTGGAACCGTTTTTCGGGTTTCACGGTCAACAAAGACATGCACAAAATGTCCTTGAGCTGAAGCTTGCTCTTGGCCTTGTTTAAAGA
Source organism: Acinetobacter sp. 1124_18A (assembly GCF_052824995.1). Lineage (NCBI taxonomy): Bacteria > Pseudomonadati > Pseudomonadota > Gammaproteobacteria > Moraxellales > Moraxellaceae > Acinetobacter > Acinetobacter sp. 1124_18A. The sequence goes on from NZ_VTDF01000001.1 coordinate 736,956, forward strand.
TGGCCAGTTCATAGCGCAGTGAAGTGTTACCGATTTTACCAATCGCAACACCTACCTGAATAATTTCGGGAAAAGATAATTCCTGAAAAAAACTACAAGCTGAATCGACCACTAAGCCAATTGATTGTGATTGATGAATATCAAAACCTGTTTTTTGAATGAGTAATGCATTGGCTGCTGTATCGAAGTAGCTATAGTAAGTCACATTATTCACATGCCCATAGATGTCGTTATCTGCCCAACGTGTTTGAATGTCTAAAAAGAACTTAAATTGATCTCGGGTTTTTAAAACTGGTTTAGTCATTAATGAATCGCCTGATAAATTGCCAAAGCAGCAGCTTCTGTCATGTCTCGTGGATTATTTTGTAGTAAGCGAGTTTGCAACATGGCATCTTGAGCAAGTCTAGATAAGCTCGACTCATCAATACCCAATTCTCTAAGTTTTAGGGTCAAGCCGCTACGGTCTAAGTGGTTCTGCATGTGGTCAATAAACAGATCACACAAGCCATCAGTGCTGCCATTGCTGTATGGATCGAGCCATTGCATAAGCTCTGCATAGTATTTTTTTGCATTGGGCGCATTAAATTTTAATACTTCAACCAGCACTAAAGCATTGGTATGTCCATGCGACAAATGAAAATGACCGCCCAGTGGGTAAGCTAAAGCATGCACAGCAGCAACAGGTGAATTTGCAAACGCTTGACCCGCGAGCATTGAACCAAAAAGCATGTTTTGACGTGCTTCTAAATCATTACCATCTTTAAGAACTTTCGGTAAGTTATGATTTAACAACTTCAAAGCATTCTTAGCTAAAATATCGGTGTAAATATTCTTCTTGTGTTTAGAGGTATATGCCTCAATAGCATGTACCATCGCATCAATACCCGTTGCAGCGGTAATATGTGCTGGAAGGTTTTGAGTAAAGGTAGCGTCAAGAATTGCTGTATCGGCGTATAGTACCGGAGAAACAATCCCCATTTTTGTTGTCTCGCCAGTCGTCACAATTGAAATAGGCGTTACTTCAGAACCTGTACCAGCTGTCGTTGGAATCAAAATAAGTGGTAGGCGAGCAGTGGTGACTTGGTTTACGCTATACATCTCTTGCAAACTTTGAGTTTGGTTGGGGTGGGCGAGTAAAGCAATTACTTTTGCAACATCTAAAGAACTGCCACCACCAAAACCAATAATGGCATCTACATTTTGTTGTTTTGCATAATTGGCTGCATCTAAAACAACTTGTTCGGGTGGGTCAGCCTGAACATCTGCATAAATGACATATTCAATATTGAGCGTATCTAAAATTTGAAGAATAGAAAGGTGTAATTGATTTTTGACCATACCTGCATCTGTGACTAGCAATAACCTACGGTAAGCTTTTGATGACAAAACATTTTGTAATTCTTGTATAGAGCCTAAGCCAGAGATGATATTTGGAACGGTTTGAAATTGAAAATGGCTCATATACATTATTTCCTTATTTTTGAAAATTATTGTCGAATGGTTCTATAAGATTCAATCTTCAAATAACTTAGCATAAGACACCTTAAAATAAAGTACTTCTGAGGTGATTATGTTGAGTGTTATATGAGAAAAGCTCTACTTTCATGTGGCCAGACTCAGATGATAGACAGAGATCATGCAAGTAATTTAAAAAATCATCGGAAGGTGGGCTTTTTGTTATTTATACTGTTCAGTAGATTTTCCTGAAGGCTGCTAATTCATATAATGTCTTAACAATTTATAATTTTATTCGGTTCAAAAAGTGAAAATTTCTAAAACTTTACTTAGTGTTATTGGATGCACTTGCTTCATGCTGAGTCCTGTAGCAATCGCTAAAACTAGCTCTAGCGTCTATTCACCTAAAAAAGGTGTAATTTGTGATAAATATATTTGTGCTGACAAGAAGGGTGTATCTAAAAAACTTACAGTCAAATACTTAGGAACTCACAAAGCCAACAGAGCATTCTCTCAAGGAGATTTTGATACATCAGCATTTACACTCTCAAATGGTGTGTTCTGTGATACCAAGACGAAACTATGTCATGTCGATCGATACTTTGAGAACGGACATCGTAGCAAGATTGATAGGACTATGACTGATAAACTTTTTAAAAATAAATGATTCTTTTCTTCATGTTGCTTAAAAGCCCATAATATTTGGGCTTTTTTACATCTAAATAAAAGATGAAATGAACAGGAAAAATAATATAAAAAATTATTCCTTATTTCTGCGAGGAATGAGTTTCAGTTCCAGATTATTAAGATCTATGATTTGATTAGATGAATCAACAAGCTTTAATTTGAGTTGATCATCTGAATTCTTCTTAAAAATTTTCACGACATCTTTATCTGCTTCAATAAAATTACTACCAGATTCAAGCATGGCAAGCAAAACAATATTTAAGCTTTTACCTTTTGGGGTGAGTAAGTATTCTTTGCGCTCTCGTACACCCACTTCCTTATAAATTGATAATTCAAATATTTCTAAGTGGATGAGGTGTTTTAGACGATTAGATAAAATTTGCTTCGATATACCTGTATTTTCTAGAAAATCATTAAATTTCGTTACGCCGTAAAAAGCTTCTCTCAACAATAGGATCGTCCAACTATCGTTCAATATCTCAGCAATTTTGAAAATTCCACACACATCTACTGAAAATCTATGATCTGGAATAATATTTGACATTCTAGGAAGCTCCAATTAACATGAGTCTATAATTTAGACCTAGACTTAATTCAGGTAGCATTATGCCATTTATAAATATACAAACTATAGAGGGTTTACTAGATAAAGAGAGTAAAGCCGAGCTTTTTAAACGAATAACAGATTTATTTGTAGAGATAGAAGGAAAGGGAAATCCAGCTTTTCAAGAGCATGTCTGGATACGAATTGATGAATATCCGCCTGAACAGTGGCAATTAGGTAGCTTAAGGCCAACGAAGGAAATGATTGAGTTAATTAGTAACGTTAAATGATTGTTTTGGGCCTTTTACTAAAGCTGTATTAGTAAATCATAAGTTGCAAGTTAAGTATTTGCTAACCTATTTTAAGATGTAAAGCTCATATCATTAATAATAATGTGAGTGTTGTCATTTGTCTAAAAGCTCTCTTCGGAGGGCTTTATTATTTTATTCAAAATTAGAAGGTCAGCTACTTTATCGACTGATTTATCAACTTTTAATCTATTGATAAACATTATTTTCCTTTTCAAGCCATCTGAGTTTTGACAAAATGCATCACGTCACAATGGTCAATTCGATTCTGACAATAATTTATAGTTTTGTCAGGGTTTTACATGCCCATATTTATTTCTATTTAATTCAAATGTTTGGAAGTAGTTTCTAATGGAAACACAATATAAGGTGTTATGCGTCTGTTTAGGAAACATTTGCCGTTCTCCCACGGCTGAAGTGGTTTTTAGACATTATTGTGATGCACATCAACTTAATGTCATTGTCGATTCAGCTGGAACGAGTAATTATCATCCAAATAAAGCACCTGATCAGCGTAGTCAGCTGCACGCTAAAAAAAGAGGTTATGACTTATCGTCTTTACGTGCAAGGCAGCTTTCAACACAAGACTTTTTAGAGTTTGATTTGATTTTGGCAATGGATCACCAAAACTTTGATGATATTCATGACATGCTACAAAGCGCGGTTTCTCAGTTTGGTACTCATCAAATTCGTGCAAAAGTAGCTTTAATGAGTGAACATGATCCTCAATATCTACAACAAGCCTTACCTGATCCTTATTATGGTGGTGCTGATGGCTTCGAGCGCGTACTTGACCAATGCGAGTCTAGTAGTTTGGCGTGGATTAATATTTTAAAAAAACAATTGAATGTTTAAGAATAGGTTTTTCAACACAATGCAAATTCAGAATCAGGTACAGCTTAAGCCATTCAATACATTAAGTTTAGATGCAACAGCTTCACATTACACAAAAGTTGGTAATATTCAGGATATTGAAGAAGCTTTGGATTTTGCTAAGCGGCATTATTTAAATGTACTTGTGTTATCGGGTGGTAGTAACATGTTATTGCCGCAGCAGATCAATGCCTTAGTGATTCATCTTGATATTCAAGGAATTGAAGTTTTATCAAACGATCATGATTTCGTTCGAGTTAAAGTAGGTGCAGGTCAAGTCTGGCATGATTTCGTTTTATATAGCACTCAGCAAAATTGGTTTGGCTTGCAAAATCTCGCACTTATTCCTGGATTAGTCGGTGCTTCACCTGTACAGAACATTGGTGCTTATGGTGTTGAGGTGGGAGAATTTATTGAGTCGGTACAAGTGTATGACCGTCAATTAAAAGAAACTCAGACAATTTTAGCTGCTGACTGCCATTTCGCGTATCGTCATAGTATTTTTAAAGATGATCCAAACCGCTACATCATCACGCATGTCACTTTTAAATTACTTAAACAGCCAAATTTAAAACTTAACTATGGTGATTTGAAGCAAGCAGTGGGAGACAATCAGACTGCTGAGAACTTACAAAATCAAGTGATCCATATTCGTCAAAGTAAACTCCCCGATCCAAAAGAGTATCCAAATGTAGGTAGTTTCTTTAAAAATCCGGTTGTTAATCCTCAAGAGTTTGAGCGTTTAATCACACAATTCTCAACAATTCCACATTATCCTCAAGCCAGTGGAAACGTTAAAATCGCAGCAGGATGGTTAATTGATCAGGCGGGTTGGAAAGGGAAGCAACTCGATATGGTAGGGATGTTTCATAAACAGGCATTAGTTTTGGTGAATTATGCCAATGCATCTCTCACTGATGTAAAGAAAACTTATCAGGCTGTACAACATGATGTTGATCAGCGTTTCCATATTATGTTAGAACCAGAGCCTGTGCTTTATAACAGTTTAGGTTTAATTGAAAATCATACGGAATAGTTTTATGCCAAAAGTACACTTAATGGTACGTTTAGTACAAGTAGTCACCGTGCTATTTGTACTATTAGGCTGTTTCGTGGTTTTTTTATATTCGCCGTTTTATTCAAAACTTATTGTAGCTGGGCTTAATTATTTTGTACCGGTTGATGTGAATCAAGTTGCCGCTGAAAGTCAGAGACAGGCTGCATTAAGTGAACATGATAATTTAGAGCCAGGTTCAAATCTATGGATTGCTCGTCAAGCGTATTTAAAGCTGACTGAAAAAGCTTTACGTGAAAAAAAGACAACAGATCTGACCTATCTTCAAGAAAACTATAAGGCTTTGCAGCAAATTATTCTTTTAGAAGAAAAGGAACAAGATTCAGAGGCAGCTGCTTCTGTAACGGTTCCTTTAGTCGTGAAAAACTCAGAAATTGATGCTGCTGATGAAGCAAGTAGCCCTATTGATGAAGCACTCTTTATTAATATTTCAGAAAATAAGGCCCTTACAGAGCAATATACCGAGTTTTTAGCAAGAAAACCTATAGTGCCAGAACATCAAAAAGCTGTTAGCGAACCTGAACAGAAAATCGAGTATGTTCGTAAAAATCCTTTACCAGCTCCAGCTAAAAAGTTATCACAACCTTATGCAATTGTTGTATTAGGGGGTGGTTTGACTCTTGATAAAAATGGAAAAGATATTGTAGTTAATGGTTATACACGCTTGAGACTAGAAAAAACCTTAGAAGTTGAAAAACAAAATCAGCTTCCTATTGTACTGAGCGGTGTTGAGGCACCTTATATGCAAGCTTGGTTAAAAGAGCGCGGCGTTGATGCAAAGCTACTAGAAAAACGTAGTATGAATACTTGTGAAAATACAAGATTTAGTTCGCTATTGCTTCAGAAAAAGGGTGGAGCACCGACGGTCATGTTGGTTACAGATGAATACCATATGCCGCGTACTCGCCGATTATTTGCTTTAAATGGTATAGAAACAATTCCTGTTGTGGCTCCAATGCCAACGCCACTGACACGCTGGCAACCAAGTGTGCAAAATTACGATCATAGCCGTCGTGCAAATTATGAATTACTTGCGACAATTCGCGACATGTTGTTTGGCTCAAGTGATTGTCGAGAGGTACCTTAATGTCAGATATCCCATTTCTCAATCCTGCCGTATTAAAACAATTAGATTTGCCGGTTCCTAACCGTGATCTTACGCCACAGGTTTTAAGTCCACTTAATTTAAATACATTAGAAGAACCGTCTCGAGATTTACTGGCTTACCGCAAATTGTATGGTTTGCATTTACTTGACTGTGATCATTGGCAGGGCTATGTTCAAATGCCTTTGTTTCGATTACATGTGCAAGTTTTCAAGCCTAAAGTAGAAAAAATACAAGGTACTGTCTGCTTATTACATGGCTATCTTGAGCATAGTGGTATTTATCAGCCCATTATTCGTGAAATTCTTGAACAAGGCTTTAGTGTCATTACCTATGACTTACCCGGGCATGGTTTAAGCAATGGCTCACCAGCAAGTATTCAAAATTTTGATCACTATCAACAAGTTTTGATGGCTGTTTATCAATATGTAAAACATGCAGATCAGTTACCAAAACCTTGGGTAGGAATTGGTCAAAGTACGGGTGGCGCAATCTGGATGCATCACTTATTGGAATATGCTGAAAAACGCCAAGATCCGATTGTAGATAGAGTCCTGTTACTTTCTCCTTTGATTCGCCCTGCAAAAACAGCATGGTGGCATAACCCAGTTGGATTGGGCATTATTCGCCGTATTAAGCGCCAAGTACCAAGACACTTTAGACGTAATAATCATAATCCTGAATTTTTACGATTTATTCGTTTAAAAGATCCATTGCAGCCTCGAATGATGGGCATGGATTGGATTTTGGCAATGTCTAAATGGATGCAAGAAATGGAAGAGCGACCAGCTTGTCGTATTCCCGTCTGGCTTGCACAAGGTGCTCTTGATCAGACCGTTGATTGGCGTTACAACATTGAATTTATTCGTCGTAAATTTAGGCTGCAAACGTTATTAATGCTAGAAGAGGGATCTCATCAATTGATTAATGAGCGTGCAGATATACGAGCAGCTTTAACAGGGTTGATTCCAGCATTTTTACATGCGAAGCCAAAACATTTTTATTATTAAAAAATAATGCATCTATCCAAAAAATGGATAGATGCATGACTTAATCTTTGTACTTTATTTCGAATTTTGATAAAGCTGCATAAAGTTTTTATAAACCGAAGACTGCTTTTGTGGACTATACATATTGCGTTCGATTGTTCCTTTATCCGTTTTTATCAAAACGTTTACATTTTGAGCATTTTTAAACTCTTGCAAGAATTTGCTTGGAATAACAAAGAACGTTGTTGAATGTTTAGGAACTAATCGGCTCACATTCGTTTTTTCAGTTGATTGAGCGGGTTGATAGTTAAATCGTTTCCCATCAATATCAAATGTTAACTCGTTAATATCATAAAAGTTATAACTACTACTTAAATGCACATCTACACGAAGCTGATCTTTTTGATTCTCGTTCCATTTAACGAGCAAGCTTGGGCATAGTTCCGTTGGTGAGCAGTTTAGCTGACCCGCTGTCTTTACCTCTTTAGGAGCTGTTGTACTCACCTGTGTAGTGCTACAAGCCGCTGTAAGTAGACATGAACCCAATAAGAGTAGAGATTTCTTCATCATATAAATTCCAAGATAGTCTGTTTAATATTATTTATGTTAAAGCCAATAAATTTTGACATAAATTAACGAGTAGTTGGGCTTAAAAATACAAATGGTTTAGCGACTTTAAAAGAAGAAGTGGCATCACCTGCATATATATGGCTTTGATCAGGGCCTAAATCTAGTCTACGTGTTTTACCGTCTTTAAAATTAATCTTTTTCAAATCAACCCAAAATACATTTGGTGATAGTGCTGACTCGAAAAAGTAGAGCATCTGTTTATGATCGGCCACAGTTCGCCAGCGAGTTGAAGAGATATTCGGTTCTTCTTGAGTATTGAGTCCATAGGGAACGGATGCGTTTCGAATGACACTAAATACAGAGGCTTGAGCTTGTTTACTATTATCATTTTTAGGAATGGCATTAATGTAAAAAGATGCGCGTGCAAAACGATCAGATGCACGGTTTGTACCAGGGAGCATGATCGTTCCACCAATTTGTTTCCAATATTCGGCCAGTGCAAGTTGTTTATCGAAAGTAGGTGAGTTAGTCATGACCTGATAGCTGCGGCTATGGTGAATCACTTGCTTTCCACCAATATATTCAATAATTGCGCTATCTCCTGTTTTGTCAGAAATAGATAAATGCAGGGTAGTGAGTCTGGATTCGCCTGGGACATTATCGGTAACAATCGTGTAAGGTTCTTTTTCTAATGCTTTAATAGCTTCATCGACAGTTGCGAAATTATCGAGTACATATTGAGCCCATGCCGCAATACTGAGTAAAGGCTTATCCGTTTTTTTCACATCTGGATATTGAGACTCCACTAACCATAAAATATTAGCAACCAAGCCAGCTTCATTCATTCCATCTGTTGTGGAAACTTCATAGCCTGTGGCAATTACACTTCCATATTTAGACGTCCATTTTATTGAGTTGGAGCCTGCACTACCGTCACGACTAATCCCGCTTGGCATAATCCACAAATTTGTACCCGTATCAACTTTCCAGTCCATTGAGCGAGCAGTAATAATATGTTGGTTATTGCCTAAATATACGGCACGTGTACAAGCAACAGCATAGCTACTTAAACCTACTGCTAGTGCGACAAAAGAAGAAATGAATGTTTTTTTCAACATGATGAAATACCTTCTTGTTACAAGCATTAAAAAATTTTTATTAAATAAAATTAAATTATGTACGTTATTTATACTTTTATATTAGGTGAAAAATCTATTAAAGACAAATTAAAAGGGGAAGGAAATTTAAGCAAAAATCACAGATTAATTTCAAATATAGAAGAGCATCACACTATAAATGTAATGCTCAACATATCAAGTTAATATAAATTAAAAGTGATTGGCATTTGCCATATTCCACATCCGATAATAAAAATTATCATCGTCATTATTAAGTTCAGACTGTAAAAGTTCGCCTTCTTTTAAGAAAAAATGCAATTGAGCATAGTTCTTAATTTCACGGTCATTTACTCGCTGAGCCAAATGGTGAGCTTTAATATCAGAAGGATGGCGTAACCCAGCCGCGGCAATCATTTCTGATAATGCATGTAATGTATTTTTATGAAAATTAAATACTCGTTCTGATTTAGTTGGTACATCAATTGCTTTTTGACGGTCTTTATCTTGGGTTGCAACACCTACAGGACACTGGTTAGTGTGACAGCTTTGTGCCTGAATACATCCAACAGCAAACATGAAACCACGTGCTGAATTAACCCAATCTGCACCTAGAGCAAAAGTACTGGCAATATCGAAGGCACTAATGATTTTACCACTCGCACCAATCTTAACTTGATCTCTTAGTCCTGCACCCACAAGGGTGTTATGAACAAAACGTAAGCCTTCACGTAATGGAGTACCAATATTGTCGCTAAACTCAATTGGCGCTGCACCTGTACCACCTTCAGATCCATCAACGACAATAAAGTCAGGAACAATTTTTGTTTCTAGCATTGCTTTAACAATACTCATGAATTGCCAAGGTTGACCAATACATAGTTTAAAACCAACTGGTTTACCACTAGATAATGTGCGCAATTTCTGTAAGAAATGCATCATTTCAATTGGGGTAGAAAAACTAGAATGCTTTGCCGGAGAAATACAGTCATGATCGCGAGAAACACCACGGATTTGAGCAATTTCTGCGGTAATTTTATGTTTAGGTAAAATACCACCATGGCCTGGTTTTGCGCCTTGTGAAAGTTTCAGCTCGATCATCTTGATCTGTGGTAATTGAGATTGCTTGGCAAATTTCTGTTCGTCAAATTTCCCATCTAAAGTACGACAGCCAAAATAACCGCTGGCAATTTGCCAAACAATATCACCGCCATTTTCCAGATGATAAGGGCTTAAACTACCTTCGCCAGTATCATGATAGAACCCGCCTAACTGCGCACCTTTATTTAACGCGCGAATTGCATTGGCACTTAAACTACCAAAGCTCATGGCAGAGATGTTCATAATTGATGCACTATACGGTTGAAGGCATTGTGCATTACCCACCTGAATACGAAAGCTCTTTGGATCTGCTGGTGGGCAAGGGCTTATTGAGTGGACAATGAAGCGATAATTTTCTTGATAAACGTCAATGATCGAACCAAATGGTTTATCTGCATTTTCATTTTTAGCACGCTGATAAACTAGACTTCTTTGCATACGCGAAAAAGGTAGGGCATCTTGATCCGCTTCAATAAAGTATTGGCGAATTTCTGGGCGTATATCTTCAAACAAAAAGCGGAAATGCCCCATAATTGGGTAATTTCTTAGAATTGAATGTTTATTCTGCAAAACATCGTAAAGGCCTAATAAACTTAGTGCACCTGTAAGCACCCATAACCCGTTAAGGAGAGTATCAGAAATAAAATAATAGATACTGTGAGGGGTGTATACGGTGCGAAACCAGGTGATGCTCAGTGCAGTAAAAATACATAAGAACCAGAGAGAATGGCGCGAAAAAAATGTATTGAGAAATTTATGTCGAATGATTTGTGCTGGACTCGCCATATTGGAACAAATTCCTAATGTTTTACTGGTACATACCTTGCCAAGAAGCAAGTGAAACTACAAGTATGGAATTGTTAGTTTTAAGAGAAAAGAAAGCATGCATTCAAATGTTCACTCGATTTAAAGATGTATTTTTAAATCGAAAATATTTTAACTTTAAATAATATTATATTTCGAGAATTTAGGATTTAGATAAATTATTCAATGCTTAATTATAAAGGTGGTTGATTTTATAAATAGTTGGTTTTAATAAAATTTATATTTCATTAAATCACTTGCTCACAGTTATATAGAGTAATTGAATTTAATTTTAGATTTAATTAATAATAAATTTTTTATTTGAATGCTATTTGTTTATTTTTGATTCAATAAATACTGTGCTGTTTAGTTGTTTTTTGCTAATATAAATAAATTGAATTAATATTTTTTAATAGACATTACTACAACTATATAAGATTCTAAAAAATTATTTAAGGACTGAAATGAATTGGAAATTATTAATCTGCTCTGTTCTTTTGACAGGAGTCTTTTTCTTAACGTTAATGTTTTATCTAGGTTTTGATTTAGATACGTTCAAAAAAGTCGCTCTAATACAAAGTTTATTAGTTGCTGTGACTATCATATTTGACTCTATGGAGCGAAAGAATAATCCTATTTTTCCGGGATGTATCGTGTACCCCTTAATTGGGATTGTATTTGTTTTAGGATTTACACCTATTTTAGATTTTTTTGCTGAAAGACCTAAAGGATTTCATAGTTGGGATATTCGGAATATGTTTGAGATCAACTCTAGCCGTGCAGACTATCAATTTAGGAAACTGGCTTGGTATGGCAAAGCCTATATACAGTTAGGCTTTGCTATGATAGGTGGGTTTTTGGGCTTATTTTTTCATTTAATTTTTAGAAATAGTTGAGTTAGCGCTATCTTCTTCTGGTAGGGGAAAAGTCATTTTAATTATTAAAAATTTTTAAAAAACCTAGAATTTTTATAAATCACTTAGATTTCTTATTCATAAAATACTATTTCCTTATGCATTTAAAATATATAGAATAATCAATAGCTTATTTTTTGTTCTTGTTTTTTTGACCAAAGATTAAAAAAATATAAAATACTAAAAGTGATGGTAAACTTTAACTAATGAAAATCTATAGTTTTTTTAGTAGAGCTAATAAAAGTTGAATAGAATTATCGAAAATTGATGTAAAAAGTGTGATAAACCATAAAATTTTTTATAATTGAGAAATTCATCAGAACTTGAATTGTTAATTGATATTTAGAATGAAACTTATATTAGCGTTTTTGTTGTTTTTTTGTATTATGCGCGATAAGTAGAGTAAAAAAATAACGCTTTGAAAAAACAATCAGAAACGCTAGTGATTGTGATGGGGAAGGCTAGTTTTTACATCTATTAATTTTTTTGGCGTAATGTAAAAAGGTTTTTAACCATGAAAAAGTCTCTCATTTTATCAGTAATTACTGTGGGTTTAATGTCTATCAATGCAGCAAATGCTGCAACAGCAACAGGCACTTTGACCGTTAAAGCAACAATTACAAATAGTTGTGTATTGAATACTTCAGCTACAGGTACAACAGCTAACGCAGTTTTAGATTTTGGTACATTAAGCTCTCTTGCTAGCAACGTAGATGCAGACACCACAACAACTGGTGGTACTGCAATTAAAGTTTTATGTAACAACACTGTGCCATGGACTTTGGCTTTTGATGCCGGCAAAAATGCTCAAACGACTCAACGTCGTATGATTGGTGGCGCAACAAGCAACGAATTTATTCCTTACAACCTTTTCTCTGACACTAACCGTGCAACAGCGATTGGTATTGCAACAACTGCATATAGCGGTACAGGTACTGGCGCGCCACAAACAGTTAACGTCTATGGTCGTATTCCAGCGGGTTCAACTTTACCAAGTGCTGGTAGCTATGTTGACACTGTGACTGTAACAGTTACTTATTAATTTTTAATAAGTTTTATTGTGTCATTGCTAGCTCTTGATTCCAAGAGCTAGCTTAATTTGAGAAAAGTAGTTCTGGGCAAATCATGAGAAAAAATATCTTTGTTACTACAAGTTTATTATTATTTTTGCCTAGTATGCTGAACGCTGCATCAATTCGTCTTTCGCCTGTAAATATTGAAATATTAAGCGATCAAGCGGCATCCTCAATTAGCTTATATAACCAGTCAAATGAAAGCAGTGATTTGCAGGTACGTGTATTTGAATGGCGCCAAAATGCTGGGCAAGATCAATTAATACCTACAGATGAGATCGCTGTTAGCCCACCATTTTTAAAATTACAACCTAATGATTCTTATAACTTACGTGTCGTTAGAATTAATCCAGCACCAGTTTCTGGTGAACAAACATACCGTATTATTATTGATGAACTCCCAAAACCAATTGATAACCGTAAAGCGGATCAAGGGGTTAACGTACTACTACGTTCGTCATTGCCTTTATTTGTAGTAAATAAGGATGCAATTACTAAACTTACGTGGTTAATACAACAAGAACAAAATAATTCGTCTCTTACGATTAGTAATGTTGGCAATCGACATGCACTTTTAAGTAATTTAACGCTTGTTGATGTAACAGCGAATAAAAGTTATGCCATTAAAGTAAATACGGTGAATGGTTATATTCTTGCTGGCAAAGCAAGAAATTTTAATATTAGCCCTGATTTTAAATTTCAATCGGATCATAAATATAATATTTCATTGAATATTAACGGTAAGCAAACATCTCTTTAAAGAGGCACATATGAAATATCTCGTAAGTGCCTTATGTGTTATGTACTTGCCGATTCATGCTTTTGCTGAATCATTGCAAGATAATACGAATATTGCTTTACCAAGTATTCCCGAAGTTACAAACTCTTCTCATCAGATGTTCAGTTCTGATAAGGCGTACACGCAGCTTTTTTTGAAGATTTCTATTAACTCAAGTATTTCAACAGATTTGATCTCGGTGCGCCAAGATCAAGATAGAAAACTATATATTCGATCTCATGACTTAAAAGTTTTAAGGGTGAAAATGGATGAGCAGACTCCTGATAACCAATGGGTGTGTATTAACGAGCTAAAAGGAATCCAGTTCAAATATCTAGAGAATGAACAGGCTCTAAATTTACAAGTTCCGTCGAACATGTTGATGGATTATTCAGTTGACTTAAATGGTCAGCAGATCACCAGTCCTCATTTACTGAAAATGAAGCCCTTAAATGCTGCTATCCTGAACTACAGCTTGTATAACACCATAACCAATGACGAGAATGTTTTCTCAGGTTCGGCAGAAGGAATCTTTAACAGCGCAATCGGTAACTTTTCTTCAGGTGTTTTATACAACGGTAGTAATGAAACTAGTTATAGCCATGAAAAGTGGGTGCGCTTGGAGAGTAAGTGGCAATATGTAGACCCTGAAAAGATCCGGATATATACCTTAGGAGACTTTATTTCCAATAGTTCGGATTGGGGGAATAGTGTCCGCCTAGCAGGTTTCCAGTGGTCGAGTGCTTATACTCAACGGGGTGACATTGTCACCTCTGCACTGCCGCAATTTTCAGGTTCGGCAGCTTTACCTTCAACACTAGATTTATACGTCAACCAGCAAAAGATTTATTCAGGACTCGTGCCATCAGGCCCGTTTGACATTAAGCAGCTCCCATTTATTTCGGGAAATGAAGTTACCCTTGTAACCACCGATGCAACAGGTCAGCAGAGTGTGACCAAACAGGCTTACTATTTTTCATCTAAAATTCTGGCAAAAGGTATTAATGAATTTTCAGTAGATGTTGGGGTTCCACGCTATAACTATGGACTGTATTCAAACGATTATGATAATGCTACTTTTGCATCGGGTGCGATTCGATATGGATACAACAACTCACTGACCTTAAGCGGTGGCGCAGAGGCTTCAACAGACGGCCTAACAAACTTGGGTACTGGTTTTGCCAAGAATCTGTTTGGTTTTGGGGTGATTAATGCTGACATTGCAGCGAGCCAGTATAAAGATGAAAACGGCTATTCTGCCTTGGTTGGATTAGAAGGGCGTATCAGCAAGAATATTTCGTTTAATACAAGTTACCGCAAAGTATTTGATAACTACTTTGACCTTGCCCGTGTGTCTCAAGTTCGATATTTAAAAGATAACCAGATGACTTCTGAGCCGCAGAACTATCTAAGCTACAGTGCACTAGCAGATGAGATTTTTAGGGCAGGAATTAACTATAATTTTTATGCAGGCTATGGTGCTTATCTGGGCTATAACCAGATTAAATTTAGTGATAACTCTTATAAATTGGTGTCTGCCAATTTAAGCGGAAGCCTGAACAAAAACTGGGGATTTTATACCTCAGCATATAAAGATTATGAAAACCAAAAAGACTATGGCATTTACTTTGCGCTGCGTTATACACCATCTGCTCGAGTCAACGCGATTACGAGCGTATCCAACGAAAGTGGTAAAACAACGTATAGACAAGAAATAAATGGATTTAGCGACCCACAAATCGGTGCATTTGGATGGGGAGGCTATGTTGAGCGTGATCAGGACGCGAATCAAAACAATGCATCGGTCTATGCTTCTTACCGTGCTCGCGCAGCTTACCTGACAGGTCGATACAACCGAATTGGGGATAACGACCAAGTTGCAGTTTCAGCGACAGGATCATTGGTTGCGGCAGCAGGACGAGTCTTTGCAGCCAATGAAATTGGAGACGGCTACGCAATTGTGACCAATGCGGGGCCACAAAGCCAAATTTTAAATGGCGGGGTAAATTTAGGAGCAACTGATGGAACTGGTCGATTCTTAATTGCAAATTTAAGACCCTATCAGCTTCATCATATTTATCTAGATCCATCATATTTACCTTTAGAGTGGGATGTTAAATCCACTAACCAAACAGCATTCGTAGGTTATCGCCAAGGAGCTTTGATTGACTTCGGCGCTCATCAGGTCATTTCTGGATTAGTGAAGCTTGTTGATGCGAACAATTCACCTTTATTACCGGGTTATACAGTTCGTATTAATGGCCAACAAGATGCGGTGGTCGGTTACGACGGTGAAGTATTTATTCCAAACCTGTTAAAGCAAAACAAGCTTGAAGTAGATCTTCTAGATCATGGCTCATGCCAAGTTAATTTTGTGTATGAAAATAAGCAATACAGTGCTAAAAAATTAGGGTCTTATGTATGTCGATAACTACTGCGAGTCATGTTTTTTGGATGAAGAGTAAAAAGTTTTCGCTGGGCATAAAGTATATTTTAGCACCTGTTCTATTTTTTATATTATATGCATTTTTTAGCTCTGCACATGCTGCTTGTACGGTAACTGGAACCACTAATAGTACGTATACTTATACGGCGGCCACAATTAATAGTGATGCAAATATCAACTTTTCTGGCACGATTAGCTGTCTTGGGGGGCGTACTACTCCTGAAATTTCAGCTTATATGTGTATGAAAACCGTATTTACGGGAATTACAAACACTAATAGCAGTGTTTCATTACCTTATACGGTCACAGCAACTGTAGGTGGCGCTGGTTCTACTACTACGAATCAGTCCTCAAACGTTTGGTATGGACCAGTAAAAACGGTTGCTTCAAATAATATTATTAGCTACTCGGTCAATGTAAAAGTACCAGCCCGCACAGGTTCACTAATTGCATATCCTAAAGGCACATACACTGGTACGGTTCAGCTTTTTTGGGACATGCAAGCAAGCTCTAGCACCGTATGTGAAGGGGATAGTGGAGGAGGTTGGGATTCTGGAAATGCCACCATAACTGCTAATTATGTTGTACCAAGTTTGTGCCAATTAGATTCAACATCAAATGTTGATTTTGGCAATATTAATGATATTGGTACGGTTAGTCGTGATTACACTGCGCAAGGTGCAGTGAATACGACCTGTAACAATGGAACGTCATATAGCATTTATTTAGGCGATGGAAATAATCGTATTGCTGGCGGTTTTAGACGTATGACAAATGGTAGTAGTCAATACATCCCTTATCAGCTATATCAGAACTCGACTTATAGTACTGTATGGGACGCTACTGGTGGTGTAGCGGCAGTTGGAGGTTCTGGGGGTGTTTCCAAAACAGGCTCGGGCAACGCTCAAAGTACAAACGTGTATGGAAAAATTCCGCAGGGTACAACTATTTCAACGACTCCTGGTAACTACTCCGATACGATAGTTGTTACAGTCACTTATTAATGATCTGTTGGAATTTGATATTTAAGCTAAGCTTGATTTGAACATTCAGCTCTAAAGAGTGATATCTAGAAATTTGATTTTTAATTGTTCTAACTTGAAGATGGTATAAAAGCTTTTAAAAAACAGACAGATGTAAAAGGTTGATCAACGGTAATGTTGTTTTAGAATAAGTAAAAACAGAAAAAGACAAATTAAAAAAATAAGAAAAAACATCTGATGAATAAATACCTTATGAATATTAAATGTATTTTTACACAAGTTAACATATTGTACAAATTAAATTACAGTTCTCTTAGCTTTATTTAATCTTTCTTATCAATAAAAAAGCTTTTAGAGGAAAGTTGGTTATTAATAAATTAGGTATTTGTAAGGGGCAGCAAAGTGTTAAAATTGTGGGGTTGGGATGTTTTGATATATAGCTATCTCGAATTTTAACCTATTGAAAATACTAAGGTTTACAACTTGTTCCAACCACTTACAATCCAAACTAGACTCGGCGGATTCTACTTCTTTTATTATTCTATTGTGGGCACGTTTATGCCTTATTGGAATTTATACCTTCAAGATCAAGGGTTTAATTATCAGGAAATTGGTGTTTTATCGTCAATTGCTATTGTAACGCGTTTTTTTGCACCTTTAGTTTGGGGATGGATTGCGGATAAATCTGGTAAGCGAATGCTACTAGTAAGATTGGCAACTTGGATAGAATCATGTATCTGGTTGGCTATTTTTATAGTTCCAAATACGTTTCAATCTATAGCTTTACTCATGCTTATTTTTAGCTTCTTCCAAAATGCTATTTTAGCTCAATTTGAAGGGGTTACTTTATTTTGGTTGGGTGATCAAAAAGCTAAACTTTACGGCAAAATTCGTAAGTGGGGGTCTGTTGGATTCATTGTGGGTGTCTTTGTTATTGGTGCACTTCTGGAAATAGTACCTATTTCGATGCTTCCAATTTTATTATTAATTATTGCTTCATTGGCATTTATTTGGTCTTTCACTATTCGAGAACCAGATGGTGCACCAACCTCACAAAAACATTTAGAGCCTTTGCTTCCTGTACTTAAACGCCCGACAGTAGCTGCATTTTTTACAATTGAATTTATTTTACTTTTTTCGCATGCGCCTTTTTATAGTTTTTATAGTAATTTTCTGAAATCTTTGAATTTTAGTACGACTGAAATTGGATTCTTATGGGCTGTGGGAGTTTTTGCAGAAATTTTTATGTTTTCAATTGCTCCAAAGATCTTTCAATGTTTTTCATGGCGTAGTTTAGTCGTTGTGTGCTTGCTAGTGACGAGCATACGTTGGATGTTAGTTGGACTATTTTCACATTACTTTGTAGGCCAAATTTTTGCGCAGTGTTTGCATGCTTTTAGTTTTGGCCTATTTCACTTAATCGCGATGCGAGTTATTTTTCAAAATTTCTCTGCTGGACAGCAAGGGCGTGGACAAGCTCTTTACAGTACCATGTGGGGGTTAGGTGTGGCTTCTGGTAGTATTCTTGCTGGACATTTTTGGAAAACTCTTTCTGGTGAGCTCATTTTTATGTGTGCCAGTGTGGTTGTACTCTTAGGTTTATGCTTTGTAATGTGGCTTCCCAAACAAGTTGATTCTTCAACGGCATAAGCTTGAGATAATGTAAAACAAAAAATTTATATTGAAAAATGCAAGTAAATATAAAATTGTTTGATGACTTGTTGTAGCACGTTACAGTTGAAAAATATTGTTTTTATATGGTTATGGAGCAGTGATTTTGTCAAAAAATATGCTAACTTAACTTCATGCGTTTAATGATTAATAAATCTATGAAAAATATTTATATTATTGGATTATTGTGGGCTTGTTCTGGTTTAGCTGTGGCAGAAACGGCTACTCAACAGCCAGCCGAACAACCCGTTCGGACTGCAAGTAATCCTAATGCTATACGTATTGTTACGCGTCCTGAAATTATGGGATTATGGGGAATGGAAATTCCAAATAATAAGAAATGTGTGGAATATTATAACTTTCGTAGTAGTAATGATGTTGTGATCAAAAGTGGTCAAGAATGGTCATATGGTTTATATGAATATCAACCGTCTGATGACCCTAAAGAGCAGTTAGCTGCTTTAGTGATGCAAATTAAATTTGATAATAATAAAGTGGATTGTTCTGGCCAGAAGCAAGATCAAACAGGTGATGTTTCTCAGTATTTTGTACAGTGGAAGAATGATCATACTATCAACTTCTGTTCAACCGCTAAGGGCGAGAAGTGTTTTGCGACTTTGCGTAGAGTCCTACCATAAAGTAATAGATATAAAAAAAGCCCCTTATTTATAAGGGGCTTTTTTTACTATGCAGTTTCAGCTTTCTTCTTTTCTTCCAATTGCTTTAACAAGTGCTTTTCAAGGTAATGGATGTCCATTGCTTGAGAACAGAAGCTCTTATCTTGCAAAATGAGATCTTTATGAAGAGGAATATTGGTTTTAATTCCTGTAAGGATCATTTCATCTAACGCTTGACGCATACGTGCAAGTGATGTTTCACGGTCTTTACCATGAGAAATCAGTTTAGCAATCATAGAGTCATAGTAAGGTGGAATGCTATATTCTGGATAGATATGAGAGTCTAAACGAATACCTGCACCGCCTGGCGCATAGAAACTTTCAATTTTACCTGGTGAAGGTAAGAAAGTTGTTGGATCTTCAGCATTGATACGACATTCGATTGCATGACCATTAACTTTGATATCTTCTTGTTGAAGTTCTAGTCCTAGGCCGCCTGCAATACGTAGCTGTTGTTCAATAATGTCAACACCAGTAACCATTTCAGTAACAGGGTGCTCTACCTGAACACGAGTGTTCATTTCGATAAAGAAGAATTCACCGTCTTCGAATAAAAATTCAAATGTACCAGCACCACGATATTGCATTAACTGACATGCTTTAACACATGCTTCTAGAATATCAGCTCGAGCTTGTTCTGGTAGGTTTGGTGCAGGTGCTTCTTCTAGCACTTTTTGGTGACGACGTTGTAATGAACAGTCGCGGTCATATAAATGAATCGCATGACCATTACCATCACCAAGAATTTGAACTTCGACATGGCGAGGTTTTTGTAAAAAACGCTCCATGTAAACCGTATCATCACCAAACCACATTTCTGCATCGCGCTGCGCTGCTTGAACTGATTCAAGTAGTGTATCTACACGCTCAACAATACGCATACCACGTCCACCGCCACCAGATGCCGCTTTAACAATAAGCGGGAAACCGATTTCTTTAGCTTCCGCCAAGGCATTGTGGATGGTTACAGCATGGTCGCAACCAGGTACAGTAGGTACACCAGCTTTTTTCATGGCAACAATCGCAGAAACTTTATTCCCCATAAGGCGAATATGTTCTGGACGAGGGCCAATAAAAGTAAAACCTGAACTTTCTACAATTTCAGCAAATTCAGCATTTTCTGAAAGAAAACCATAGCCGGGATGGATAGCATCGGCACCGGTAATTTCTGCAGCAGTAATAATTGCCGGGATATTTAAATAGCTATCACTACTTGCACCCGGGCCAATACATACTGCTTCATCAACAAAACGTAAATGCATCAAGTCCTTATCGGCATCTGAGTAGATACCAACAGTCTTGATTCCTAATGTTTTGCAAGCCCGGGTAATTCGTAAAGCGATTTCACCACGGTTTGCAATTAAAACTTTTTGCAACATAGACGTCCCCGAGGTAATTACGCGCGATAACGGAATAAAGGTTGACCGAATTGGATAACATCACCATTTTTCACTAAAATTTCTTCAACCACGCCACTTTGAGTTGCTTCAATTGGGTTCATGATTTTCATTGCTTCAATAATACCCAAAGTTTCACCAGCAGATACAGTTTGACCTACTTTAACAAATGGTGCTTCGCCTGGGCTTGGAGCAGCGTAGAACACGCCAACCATTGGAGAAGTTTCAACTGCTCCACGTGGTGTTTTTGCTACTGGTGCAGCAGCAGGAGTTGCCGGAAGTGCTACACCAGCCGCAGCAACGACTGGACTACGGCGAGTTAAAGCGATTGATTGATCACCTTCTTTAACTTCAATCGCTTGCAAGTCAGACTCAATCATTAAATCGATGAGTTTCTTAATTTTGCGGATATCCATGGGCGACTATTCCTAAACTAGTTTGGGTTAGATGGTTGAATTTTTTCAATAGCGTAATCGAGTGCAAAGCTATAGCCTTTTGCACCGAGACCACAAATCACGCCAATTGCTTTATCGGATAAATATGAGTGATGTCTAAATGCCTCTCTTGCATGGACATTCGACAAATGTACTTCAATAAATGGAATGGCAACGCCAAGTAGGGCATCGCGTAGAGCAACGGAAGTATGGGTGAGGGCCGCAGGATTAATAATAATAAGTTTTACACCTTCGGTTTGTGCCTGATGAATACGGTCAACAATGGCACCTTCCCAATTACTTTGAAAAGTATCTAATGTAATTGATGCGTTTTGAGCTTGGATAACGAGTTGTTGGTTAATATCACCTAAGGTAAGATGACCATATACTTCTGGTTCGCGTTTTCCCAGCAAATTCAAATTCGGTCCATGAATCACCAAAATGGTCGAACTCATTCAGATTGCTCCAGCTCTAAAGTTGCAAATACTCTTTGCAAGATGTCTGCAAAGTTTGCTTATTATGGCATATGTTTCTACAATTTTTTTATAATTTGTTTTAATTGTCGCAGAAATGGTACGCCAAATTCGGCTTATATATTGTAAATTTTGCGATGATTTAGCAATGTTAA
Organism: Acinetobacter sp. 1124_18A; assembly: GCF_052824995.1. NCBI lineage: Bacteria > Pseudomonadati > Pseudomonadota > Gammaproteobacteria > Moraxellales > Moraxellaceae > Acinetobacter > Acinetobacter sp. 1124_18A. Next base: position 758,583 of record NZ_VTDF01000001.1, read on the forward strand.
AAAATGACAAAATTTCAAGTAATTTAATGAAGCTTATTTTAAACTGAATTGACAAAAACAGTTCATGTATTTTGTGTAACGGCTGTAGAATTCTCTCCAATTACAAGTAGCTCATTCCATCTGGTTAGATAGTTTTTTGAACGATGACATTGCTTCATATGCCAAGACGGGCTACTCGAATGATAGCCCACTTGTAAATAGTGACTACCGAATCGATTACGAACTGTACTTAGTGTTTTCATGAGTTGTTGTCTTTGTTGAATCAACTCAAGAGGCTGCCATAAATCATCAATGTGATGTTGACGAGCGTGCAAACCACAAAATAAAACTCCAATCTTAATATATCTTTTATTTTCTTTATATAAAACATCAATTTGTTGCATTGCTGCTTTGGTTATTATGCATAGATCATCTGTTGCATATGTTAAGCCAATTGCTTGAGATGACGCTTTTTTATAAGGTGGTTTATCTGTTTTTTCATAAAGCATGACTTGAATACAGGCACACAGCTGTTCTTGTTTCATTAAACGCCGATGAGCACGATTGAGATGAAAAATAAGCGCTTGTTTAATAATCTCAAGGCTGGATAAAGCTTGAGCGAAACTTCGTGATGCTAAAATTCGTTTTGTTAAGATGGCAGGATCATCAAGTTGGATACAGGATTGGCCTTTTAGCTCACGAACAGTGCGTGCCATAACCACAGAGAAAGCTTTTGCGAGATGATGTTCATTGGCAAAAGTTAAGTCTAGACATGAATAAATTTCATAGCTTCGTAATTGTTTGACCAATTGGTAGCCAATTCCCCATACTTCTTTGACGGAAGTTTGTTGCATGAGGTCTTCAAGTAGTAGGGGGTCTAAAGTGGTGAAATTACAAATTCCATTAAAGCTTTTAATTTTTTTAGCATAGTGGTTGGCTAACTTGGCCTGAGTTTTTGAATATCCGATGCCAATACAGCAAGGTAAGCTTAACCATTCTTCTAGTGTATCTACCACTTTGGCGCAATAAGAATGGATATCTAAAGATTGAAGGTAAGGGGTCAGACGAATGAAGCATTCATCAATTGAATAAGCTTCTAAATCATCAGGTGAGAAAAATTCACCTAAAACTGAAAAAAAGCGACGAGACATCTCGGCATATAAAGTGTAGTTACTTGAATAGACGTGTACGCCAGCTTGTAGGGCTTCTTCTTCAATTTGATACCATGGGATTGCCATCTTTATACCCATATTTTTTGCTTCTTCACTGCGTGATACAACACATCCATCGTTATTAGAAAGTACTACAACTGGCACGCCAATAAGTTTGGGATTAAATAGTCGCTCACAACTGACATAACAGTTATTAATGTCTACAAGCGCGTAAATTTCGCGGTGTGAGATTTCCATTATGATTTGCCCCATTAAAAATATCGGTAAAACTACATATTTGTATGGGTTTTCATAAACACAGTGAGGTGACGTGTTCGCTGAAAAGTTGCATTTTGAATATGTAACAAAATCAAGTTAACAAAATTTATAACGGAAAGCTAGGGGAGTTACGACAGCCTGCTTTTGAGTAGATAAAGAAAAAGAAGATAAAGCTTTAATATTTTTTAATAAAAAAGGAGATCGCGTTGATCTCCTTTTTTGTGAATCATTCTATGTCAGTTTTGATTACCACTTATGACTATAAGTCACTTTAAGCGTTGCGCCATTTGCGACTAAATGGCTGGTGTTATTACCAGATCTTAATAATTGACTATAGAGAGGATAGTACTTGCGGTTAAACATGTTCTCTAAACCAATCGTCACAGTGTCTTTTTTGTTAAGCGCAAAGCTACTGATTAAATCTGCTGTTGTATAAGTTTTTACATCGGCACGACCAGAGATAGTAGCATCATTTAAACGATAATCTTCTGAACCGAAGTAAGTTGCTTGTAGGCGGTTTGTCCAAGTTTCAGTTGGGCTATAAGAAACGTAAGCTGTGAGTTTTAATGGTGGAATACGGAAACCTGTCATGTCTTGTTCAGCACCGTTTTCAGGTGTTTCACGACCTTTCATCCACGTAACGCTGCCACCAGTTCCCCAGATATTTGCATCGTCAAGATAATCAAGCGTTGCTTCTACACCAGTGACTTTTTCGTTGGTTCTGGTAAGAATTAATCCGTTACCAAAGGATTGCACAGCACCAAGGTCAGAAGTTGAGTGGAATACAGCTAAACTTGATGAAAAGTTATTGAAGTTTCCTTTCCAGCCGAGTTCATAGTTATCAACTTTTACTGGCTCTAAGAATGATGAACCAAGGTTAAAACCTTCACCAGCATTACGGATAATCAAACCGACATCAGGTAACTGGAAACCTTGGTTAAACGATGCATAGATCGAGTTTTGATCATTTGGAGAAAAGGTCACATTAGCATTGTATAACCATGCATCAGCTTTCACTTTCCCGCCTGGAACAGTGTAAGGGTTAGTCTTGCCTAATTGTGATAATGGAACAAAACTATCAATTTGTGCATAGCTGTCTTCATAGCGTGTACCAGCTTCTGCTGACCATTGGTCATTAAAGCGGTGTTTTAACTGTACAAAACCACCAACACTTTGCGTGGTAAGTTCGGGTAAATAAATAAGCTTGCCAGTTTTTACAAATTCTAGACCACCAGATTGATCATAAATTTTTTGGTCGAAAATATCTAAAGGCATTTCGCTTTTTTCACGGCTGAAGTCACCACCCCAAACCAATGATGTATCACCTAAAAATTCAAGTGGTGTGGTAACCGTTAAGCGACTACCGAGTACGTTATTTTCTTGATAAATCTGGTCGACTTGTTTCCCACGGTTTGCATTACCACGAGCATCAAACGGTGAAAAACGGGTAAAGAAGTCGCGGTAATAAATTTGAGCATCAACCTTATTACCTAATAAGTCTTTATTGGTATAGGTTAAATTGTATATCTGGTTTTCATTTTTATTTTGGTCTTTGAGCTTTAATCCTTTAATGGCTTTCGCTGGCACTGTACCCGCTGGAGCTTTTTTTACACTTGGGTCAGATGCATAATCTGAGTCTTGCTCTGCATTATAATAGTTTGCAGCAAATTGTAGATATTGATTGTCATCAATATGGTAACCCAGCTTACCGCCTACGCTGTAGCCATCGGAATCATAAAGGTCGCCCTGACTTGGTTCAGGTGCAACACGGTCACCACTTGCATCGTATGGGCTACCAATACGTTGATAACCAAAGTCGAACGCATAATCAAAGGCATTAAAGCTGCCTGTGAAATATTGGTGAATATCTCCACTCAAAGCATCAGAACGGAAATTTGTTAAAGGCGTTTGTAGTCCAATGACGGTTTTTGCGGTAGGTTCACCACCCGCAGCTTTTGTGGTAATTGAAATAATACCACCCGCAGCACCACCGCCATAAATGGCGTTACTGCCACGAATTACTTCAATGTTCGCAATACTTTCAGGGTCAATTGCTGAAAGTCCGCGTGATGTATCACGTGTAAGGTTCATCGGCACGCCATCAACCAAAATAAGAGCATTACGACCACGTAAGGTTTGACCATAATCGGTAATAGTTCGGCTTGAGTCCGATAGGCCCGGTACGGCTTTCGCTAAAACAGTCGCAATACTTCCAGATGAACCATTTCTTAAAAGTTCAATTTGTTTTTCATCTAACTTGGTGACTTGTTTGGCAGAGGTAGAGAGTTCATCTGCACGTGAAGCAGTAATTGTAATTGTAGGGAGTGCTTCAGGTTTCTTTTCTGTTTCTGTGGTTTCAGCAGGTGAAGCTGCAAATGCTGAGTTTGAAAGGAAAATGGCTCCACCAAGTGAAAGAAGTGGAATGATATTTTTAACTTCAGACTTTCTTGTAAAAAGTTTATTACTTTTTATCTTATTTCCCATTATCTCGCCCTGAGAGTGATTTTAAATTGAGCGAATTATAAATGAGAATCATTGTAATTAACAATATTATTAATTGCTTAAAAAATAATATATTTGAAATTTATTCAATGAATTAGGGGAATAGGTATTTATTCCCCCAAAAATTGAACAGTATTCAGATTTCTTTAAAAGCATTTAGGTGATTTTGATGGGCACGGCGAATAATGCTTCGGTCATCACCGAGCACAAAAAGCTGAACAGATTGTTGTTTCCAAGTCGCGATATCTTCAGGTTGTCGGGGAATAGCACAGAAATGCTTTTGACTATTTTTAGTCTTCATATACATTTCTTGAACTTTATCTTTGACCTTTGGATGGCTGGTTTGCCACGGCATTCCCATCGATTGAGAAAGGTCAGCAGCACCTTCAAGAATAATATCGATGCCTTCAACTTTTAAAATTTCATCAAGTTGTTCTAGTCCTTCTAAGCTTTCAATCATAGCAATGACAACAGTCTCATTTACAGCCTGTTCAACAAAACTTGCTAAATCGTCTATGCCGTATCGATTTAACCTTGTCGAATTCAGTCCTCTTTGCCCAAGCGGCATATAGTGACAATAGTTCACGGCTTCTTGTGCCTGCTTCGCATTTTCAATACGCGGAAACACAATACCCGTTACCCCTGCATCGAGCAGAGGTAAAACTAGGTGGTTAGCGTTTAAAGGCACTCTTACAAACACATCAAGAGACATGGCTCTAGCAGCTAAAATCATGGCCTCGACTTGAGACGTACTAAATAAAGTATGTTCCAAGTCGATAATGATAAAGTCATAGCCCGCAAGTGCCATTTGCTCAACATTAATGGGAGAAGCTACGGAACAAAATATTCCGTAGAGCGTCTCGCCATTTGCTATTCGTTTCTTAAAAGAAATCGAATGCTTATTCATATTCAATTTCCTTAATAAGGCTGAGCGGGTTAGGTGTGGTTTGTACTCTTAAGCGAATTTCCGGAAGGAAGCGGCGGCTTGCGAGCTGTTCAATATCGATAGTGTCATCTGTAAAGTTAAACAATTCATATCGTTCGGCAAACTCTGGGTGAGCTTCTTTATGCTGATTGATGATGGTTCTTAACATGGTCCAGAATTTAATTTCATCGAAGTCATAATGTTCATTTAAGAAAATCGCTAACTCAGCCAGATTTACAAACCAAAGTGCATCTTGAGTAAAGTCTCTTAACTCATTTGGAGAGTGGGTTTCCAAGAACGAGTTCGGGTTAATTTTGGCATGTTCCTTTGGTGCATCTTGTAAGTTAGGTAAAAGCTCTGGCTCACGTAAAAGATGACGGCTAAAACGAATTCCATCGTGGAAATCTTTCAAGGCAGCTTTAACAGGTAAGCCATTTTTATGAATCAGTACCATGTTTTGTGCATGTGACTCTAAAGCGAGGCCGTGGCACCATAAAATATGCATGATTGGTAAATAAGCATTGCTGAGTAATTTTTCTAACCAGAACTCAATACCGTACTCTTGAATCCACTCATCAATGAGAGGTTTTTGGTCCGTATCGAGTTGCATTAAACCTGTCACTGGCGTTGCCGATTCACCTTCTTTTAAGTAGCTGTAAATACTTTCGCGCCAAATGCAGGCAAGTGCGCCGTATTGAACAGGCAAAGCAATCTGCTGGTTAACCGAAAGACCGCCAATCTCTCTTAAAATAACAGGCTTGCGCTGTTTTTCTAAAATAGGATCTTGCTCAACAATGTTATAAAGCCAATCACTCATTTTTGCCGCATTTTGAACGGTATGTGGTGCCAATACACGAGAGGTAGAAGTATTGACCAAGTTCATTGCCAACTTGAGAGAAAGTGCCGAGATATCACTAATATTCGATAAGGTTCGAATCGATTGCTGTGGTAAATAAGTCGGACCTTCAATATCTAACGGAATGATCAGTTGGTTACTAATCGCATCTTGATAATATAATTCAATAATTTTATCCCACTGCCACGGATGAATTGGGGTGAGAATATAATCTTTAAAATCTACATTTTGCTCTTTCAATTGATCGTTAATGGCTTGTAGATCTTTTTCTGAAAAATGCTGTTTATAAAGTTGTTCTAAGTTAATCGTTTGACTTAAAACCAGTTTGCATAAGCTGTTATGAGTTGCCACCCATTGAACAGTAAAACCTTCAGAGAGCTCGGGTGCATATTTCTGGTTTTCTTTTAAATCGAAGCCGATACGAGACTTAAAGCTTGGGTGATATAAATGTGCATTAGTAATTCGCGCTTCTTGTTCTAAATAAGGCAAGGTTCTTAAAGGTTGAGCAGGTGCTTGGCTTAAAGTCTGTGCATGTTTAACGTAAGTTAAATTGAGCTCATCATTAAAGTTTTGCCATTTAACTGGGTCAGCTTCAATAATATCTTTTAAATCGGCAAGTAGTGTTTTTAAGTTAGGGCGAGTTTCAGTGCCTAAAGTAATATCAGAACGGACTAAACTTGAAGGATCTAGCTTAATTCGTTTAAAACTAAAATGTCGCTTGGCCGTGCAGGTATAAAAAATGGTATCGGAAATATAGAACTTGATTTGACCTTTAGAAAACTCGTATTTAAAAGTATTTTCAAAAATGAGCGCTTCTAATAATTGGCCCATCACGCGATTTTCCGCGAGGGTTTTATAATTGGTTTGTTGTGTTGGTTGAAGAGGGCAAAGCGCTTCTGCTCCGCGATATTTATAAATAGGGTTTTCAACTTCAATCCAGATAGGATTGCCACCACTGTGGTAGAGCGTATTTAACATATTTGCCTTGATTGGTAATGTGAGTGAATTAATTAATAAATCGCGGTACTGCTGACCTTTGGCGCTAAAGTTTTCTTGTGTGAGTGTAAGACGGGTGGCTTGCCAAAGTTCAGATTCTTCAATGGCCGTAACTCGTGCAATTGCACTGATGAGGTGAGAAATGTGATTGATCACGAGGTAATATTTTAAAAACGTCCATGCATCTTTTTGAGAGAACCAAACAGTACTATCTTCAGAAATAGATGAGTCGTCTTCTATCATTTCTGGAACTATGCTAATGCCTTCCATATCTCGAAGAATAAGACGATGTGGATAGCCATTTTTAAATTCCATTAAGCTGTTTTGCATGTGCGCTTCTACGCTAATGCCTTTGTTTGCAAACAACTCAATTAATGGAATAAGTGAAACTTTAATGTACTGTTTCCACCAAAAAGTAATGAAATCTTTCGCATCGTTCGATTGCAAATTTTGATTGGGTGCAGCTTGCTGAATAAAGCTGAATAGAGGAATTTCATAGTTTTCGTTTTCTTCAACCAAGCCACCCAGCATTCGGGTATTTTCTAATACCTCTGGTGTGAGTCCTGCTCTATAAAGGATGCCAAATGAACTTTCAAGCTCTGGAATTTTGACTGTTTTTGCCTCTAACTCCGGCAGAATTACAAGGTCTGGATATTGCTCATTAATCTTGTGATTAATAATAATTTTGCTCGCATCAATAGCGCGTTCCATTTCATCCATTGGGTTATTACGAATGAAACTAGTAATTCGCACATCAATAGAGAGTTTTAAGAACAGATTCGATTGAGGTAACCACACCGTGCGAACGGATGAGGTCGGCCATACGGTTTGACCTAAAGCTCCCAGATAGATCACGTCTTGGCTATCTAAATATTTCTTTAAAGATGGATGTTGAAGTAAGAAATTGGCTTGCCAAGGGTGGGTTGGCATGAGCTCATAGTTTGTGAAGTTTTCTTGCAAACGCTCTTTTGCAGTTGCTAAAACTTCATTTTCAATACGGTGAGAAGGTTCGGTCTCACTTACAAGTTTTTGGATTAAAGACGAATGAACCGCAAAGTAATGGAGTTGGAAACTTGCACCTAACTCAGGGCTATACTTTTTCATATCTTCTTTAGAAAAACCTAAGTTGGCTTTAGAGGTCACATGAAAAGGGTGCCCATATAACATGCCTTGCTCAGTTGCCTGAAAACCACTCAATGCTTTAGATGCTGTTTGAGATGGCTTATTTTCTAAAAAGAATTTTGTGTTATCGATACTATTGGCAATATCGGAGTACAGGTTCTTATTTTGGTTTTTATCTTTAAATAAGCTATTCAACTCATCTGTAATCAGTTTCACTAACTGTTTAGGAGCGGTGAGCGAGTCAAATGTATTGTCGTTTAAGTTTTGCAGTACAAAATCACGTTGATATCTGTGATAACCCGTAGTTGAAAGATGCTGAACTGCGCCATAAATAACCGTGTTAGAGGAACTAAATGTATAAGCAAAATATAGAGTGTCTGGTTGCTCCGCATACAGTGTGAATAAAGGAGAGTCTTGAGAGGGAATAATGTGCTCTTCAAGGTTCACTTTAAGCTCACGAAAGAAAGTATTCAGGTACTGTTCGAAAAGTTTATAAGACCATGCATCTGTTGTAATAATTGAGTTCATTCTTGTGCCTCTTCTAAAATTGTATCCATTAAGAATCTGTTCAAAATCACCACTAATCCCGCACCGATAAAAAATAGTGAGGTGCAGATTAATGCAGCGGTAATATTGAAAAATGAGTAAGTGAGCGTGATGGTGATTGGGCCAATAAGCTGCCCTAAGACAAAGGCACTGTTAGAAATGCCAATCACTTTTCCTTGGCTTTGAGCGCCAGCTTTTAGAGAAATTGTGTGTAAGATCGAAGGGATAAGGGCTGCGAAACAAAAGCCTTGTATGAGTCGTAATACAAGAATCAGCCAGAGATTTGACACCCAGATCAATGCGAAAATCGTGATACCACAAATTAAAGATGCGTAAACGAAGTTATTAAAAGACTCTCCTTTATCATCATTTCGCTTTCCCCAATAGGTTGCAGCAATAAAAGCGGCTCCCCATGAAAGTGCATGAATGGTTCCTGTTAAGCTTGCAGTAGATAATGATGAGTGAATGCTTTGGCTTATTTCACTAATGTATAAAACGAAGCAAGACACTAAACCAAAGCCGCCGGCTTGAACCAAAATGCCAGCGCTTAACCATGAAAAAATCGTTTTATCAAAGAAAGCTGGAAGCGATTTCTCGTTGGTTTTGGAAACTTCAGTTTTAACGGGATTGGTTAATACAAATGACGCAATCACAATGAGTGTCATCACAACAAATGCTGTTGCGTTGAGTAAAACTTCAACCCGCCATTGATCCATAAATACTCCGCCGAGTACGGGACCACATAGGCAAGCGAGCGCAACACTACTTTGCAGTTGTCCAAAAGCGGCGCCTCGTTGTTGCTCATTCGAGAGATATGAAACATAAGCATTTAAAATCACGGAAAGACCGCAAAAACCGAGTAAAATTCGCGCAAAAATAAATAGGTATAAATGCTGGGCGCTAGCCATAAGCAGTATTGAAATACAGAAACCAGCCAGAGAAAGTAACAAGGCTTTTTTATGGCCGAATGTGTCGGATAGGTGACCCACAATCGGTGCGGTAAATAAACTACCAATGGCGGGAGCTGCGAGTGCTAAACCTGCCCAGATAGTAGGAGCACTCATATGCGCCGTCAGTTTTTCCATATAAAGCGGCATGATCGGAATAAGCACCATGAGCCCGAAAGTGGAAAAAAACTGACAGAGCAAAATAATGAAATGATCTAGGCTAGATGAGCGCATGATTTAGATATCCATGGTCTCATAGCTAGAAATAGACAAGCGCTGATAAGGGTTTTGCGTGGTTCCGATTTTACTTGGCATGCCTGTAGAGTCGCTTTCTTGCGCAAGTAAAGGCGTAAGTAGCTGTTTGAATGGCCAAGTCTTATTGTCAAAAAGATAGGTTTGAATTTGCGATTTTGTTTGTTCTGAAATGGATTGGTTTTCTACAAAATCTTGAATAATGTCTTGAACCATTTCCCAAAAATCGCTTTCTGTACGATCCGTATATTTCAAAGTAGCTAAAGCAATTGGGTAGAGGTTAATTTGAATCCCTAAGGTAATGAAGTAATTAAATAAGTCTTCATTTTGAGTAAAGATAAGATTATTTGGCGTGCTGGTATCAATGGTATAAATCGGAGGTGTAAAACCATTTTCTTCAATGGCTGTGGTGCATATTCTTAATGTATCGTGGTCACGTAAAACAAAGCATTTAAACTTATTGTTTTTATAACACACCATGGTGTTTTGCCCGTGGCATTCAGGCATGATTCCTTTCGACCAAAAGGTTAAGAAGGTTTGAATAAAATGAACACTTAAGTCTTTTAATAATGACCATTTGTCACCTTCAACACCTAAAGTTTCCCAAGGGTCAACATACGTACAGCTTAAAGCTGACATGGTGATTGGCGTGACGTTTTTATCTTGGCAGAAAACAGGTAAATGTCTGACTTGGCAACCAATTACCCCTAAATTTTTTACAATCGGCTCTTGTTTGCCTAGCACCCACCAGTGCGTTTCATTACTCAAAAAGAGACGATTTTTTATTAGAGCAGTTTCATTAATGACTTCATTTAAAAAATCATAAGCCGTATGCCCATTCATTAAATAACGGCCTGGCATAGAACGGATTGCACCTAATGTCTTGGCATTGGTTGAGAGTTTTAAATGCAGAGTAGGGTTTGCGTTATGAATAAGGGTTCTTAAAGAAGAAGTCGGTAAACCAATTGTCGTGACATGGTTTAGGTCAATACCTTTGTACTTATTTTCTTCAAACTTTAAATAGCGATGTTGAGTCTCTAGCAAAGGCAGGGCTAAGTAGTCATCTGAAAGCTCAGCCATTTTTTCAGTAATATGCTTGTCCTCAACTTCTGATAACAGAAGCTCTTTATGAGGAATCGATTCCATATTGTTGATCACGTCATCTTTCTTAAAAGCCCACCAATACACCTCAATTTCTTTTTGAGTTGTGAGTGGTGCAAGTTCACCTTTTGAGTGAGCGAACGGATGAAATGGGCGATCAGCTACCAGCGATAGCAACTCGCTTTTGATTAAAGGCGAAGAAAATGAAAGGGCTGACTGTAAAATTTGAGGAATTTTTTCAGCCGTTACTAAGTTATCTAGCCAATAATCAATCGCTTTTTGATGGTGTGGTGATGGCCACCAAGTTGCTTTTGTTAAATAGTTGAAAACTTCAGAAATAGAAATTTTAGACGTCGTATTGCTCAAGAGCTTATGAAGCAAAACTTCGGGTTGAGTAATATAGAAAGGATTTACACCATCTACTTTTAAACAGCTGAAATAGAGTTCCAACTCATCATTGAGAGTAATTGCCAAATAAGGCTTTTTATAGGAAATATGATCTTTAAAATCTCCATAATTCTCCATGTAGAGTGCATCTATCGTTTTTTGTAGTTGTGCTGTGTAAATCCGATCTAACATTTTAGTTATTCCTATTCTTATAAAAGCGGTAGAACCGTGCCAACGTTTTGTTCTTGTGCGGCATTGAAGAACCACTTAGCGCAGACAATGTCATCAATCGCCATGCCCATTGGATTGAGCAAAATGATTTCATCTTCGTGTTCGCGGCCGTTTTTATGACCAATAATGATGTCGCCAAGTTCAGCATGTAGTTTTTCACGGCTGAATAAGCCATCTTCAACCAGCACGTTGATGACTTTCTTTTCTCGGTTTGATTGGTCCCAGTCATCTACAATAACTTTGTCCACTTTTAAGAAGACTTCAGGCTCAATATCCATAATTGAAATGTTTGAAACAAAGCAGCCTTTTTTAAGCCACTCAAATGGAATGTAAGGCTTATCTGAAACGGTACAGGTAATCAGAACGTCAGCTTGCTCAATTGCAGACTTGGCACTGTCATGAATTTCAATTTCTAGATGTGGATATTCTGATAAGAACAATGCTTTGAGTTTTTCAGCCGCTTCAGGGTTTACATCAAATAAATGTATTTTTTTCACTTGAGCATATTGCTCAAGTACCGTCTTAATCTGCATTTGCGCAATTGGTCCGCAGCCAATTACGGTAATGTCTGAAAAGTCTTTTTTTGCTAAATATTTAATCGAAACACCCGTAATTGCAGCAGTTCGCATTGCACTGATGAGGCTGCCTTCCATCACTGCAACTGGATAATTTGTTTCTGAGTCATTTAAAACAATCAATGCACTCGCACGCGGAATATTGAATTTTTTAGGGTTATGTTGTCTTGAACCAATCCATTTGATGCCGGCAATCGGGTCATTGCCACCTAAATAACAAGGCATTGCGATAATACGGTCAGCAATATGGTCTGCACCTTGCCAGCGAAGATAAGGTTTTAAGGGTTGTACAAACTGTTTATTTGCATGCAGGGTTAAACCTTCAGTAATCGCTTCAATAAATGAATTACTATGATTTGCGCCAAGATTTAATAAATCTGATTGACTTAGATAGCGAAGGGTAGCCAAATTGCTCATGAATATGTCCTAAAGGGAAGGTTAAACAACATTTTGTAAAGTAAGGTTTTCTTGGCGTCGTACGTTTCGATTGAAGTGACGCTTCTTGATCATTTCGAACCATTCATCTTCATAAACCAGATCGAGATAACGGTCACCGCGATCGGGTAATAGTGTTAAGACGCACGATCCATCAGGAATGGTTGGAATCAGTTTTTTGATGGCTGAAATAGATGAGCCGCTCGAACCGCCAGCAAAGATTCCTTCATGTTCAAGAAGTTCTCTGCAACCAAGTGCCGATTCATAGTCATCTACATAAATGACATCATCAATTTCATCGGGGGAGAGGAGAGCTGGAACGGTACTTGCCCCAATGCCGGGAATTTCACGTGGACCAGATATACCGCCAAATAAGACAGAGCCGACGATATCGACTGCAATCACTTTTAATTCTGGGAATTTTTCTTTAAGGCGACGAGACACGCCCATAATCGTGCCGGAGGTACTTGCTCCAATCACGAGATAATCAATCTTGCGATCAATTTGATTTAGGATTTCTTCTGCTTCACCAAAGTAGTGACTTTTCCAGTTGTTTGGATTGGCATATTGATTAATCCAGACAGCATTTGGTAGTTGTTGGCAGAGACGTTTTACAGTGTCAATTCGGGTTTTTAAGTAACCGCCGTTTTGGTCTTTTTCAGAGACCATTTCGATGTTGGCTTTGTAGAGCTTCAGCATTTGTAAGTTTGCTGAGGCAATTTTCGGATCAATAACGGCAGTAAATTTTAATCCATATATTTTGCATGCCATTGCAAGCGCAATCGCTAAGTTTCCTGATGAACTTTCAACAATATGACTATCTTTATTAATCACTCCAGATTTTAAACCTTCCTGTAGCATGAATAATGCTGGACGATCTTTAATACTTCCTCCTGGGTTTAACAATTCCATTTTCGCAATCACAGAGATCGATTGATGCGTGAATAGCCTTGATAATTGTAATAGTGGCGTTTTACCTATGCAGTCGAGAATATTTTCATGGATCATGGTAGATCTTCTCAGGTTTTTATGTGATGTGAATGATAATGATTATTAATTTAATTATTATTACCAATTGTGACATGATTGTTGCGGTTTGTAACGCAAAACAGGGGTGACTTATAGGAATTTTCACTAAATTTTTTTGTGTAATTATTTGAATGTTAATATTTATATTTTATAAAGTGACTAATTAATAAATGTTTTAAATATAACTAGATAGGCAATAAATTACTTTTCACCTATAAAAAATAATTTAATGAGCATAGGGTTTTGGAAATAAAAACTCGTGACTGAAATTGCTTTAAAATTAAATCGGAATATTTGTGTTGATTAACATATTTTATGCAGCCTACATTTTGTAGAGTTTATGACCATATTTACCGCCTATAAAAAGAGCAATATTCAAAGGCTTGCTTAAAATGTTAAGGATGATTGAGTGAAATTGATGATGTGTCAGTTATTGATATGAAAATGTCTGAAAATGATACGTTTAGATGGATATGATCATGTCCATAAGCGCTATATTTTAAATGGATCAATTGAGTCCAAAAAGTATAGTAATGCGTGTTTCGCATTTTGTCTTATGGGTCTTTCAAGCTGTCTTTTATATAAAAGACAGCTTTTTTTTGTTGATTGATAGGGCGTGTTAGACGAAATTAAGCTGTTTCGCTTGTTCATAAGCCGCAAGATTGATGCATTTATGACCCAGTGCATTGATTTGCGTTTGGTCTAGCTGAAGGTCATCCCACTTCTGCATTTGCTGAAAGAGCCAATAAAAGTCTTCTACTTTCGGAAGAGCGCTTTCTTTTACCAAATGACGGACAATATTCTGAATCATATAGTATTTGTCGACATGCACTTCTTCTGAGCAATGAAAACGAACAATTCCAAACTCGACCAATAATTTTAAAATTGGAGCAAAGTCTTCTAGTTCGCTAAGTTCTTGCTGAGCTTTCATAATTGCAGCGGTGAGTGCAACCAGCGTTTGTGGATGCTGTTCAGCCCATTCTTGCGTTACGGCTAAAACCTTGTCAGCCACAGGTGGAATAATGTTCTGGCTTGAGCAAATCATTTTACTTAAACCAAGAAGCTCGCCCTGAGTATTCCAAGGTTCTCCAACACAGAAACCATCAATCACATGTTTATCTAGTGCTTCGACCATATAAGGTGGTGGTAAGGTTTTGAGCTGAATCGATTGAGCGAGTTCAGGGTTTGCTAAAGCTAACCATTCTCTTAAACAATAATGATGAATGGAGTGCTTAAACACATGTGCTAAAGAAAGGGAATGACCTTGTTCAATGTAATGCACCACTTTTTGCGCCGTTATTTGAGCCGTATCATTTTCTTTAATTGTAAGTTGATGAGTAAGCTTTTGACTTAAGCTAATGAAAGCACGGTTTTCACTTAAAACGAGTGAGGTTTGCAGTGGCGTGCCAATTTGATCTGTGCCTACAGCCGCCGCAGGTAACATCGCAGATAAGCAGTGCGCTGCATCTAATAAACCAAAAGCAAGACGGTCGCGCAGGCTTGCCCAAGAAGCTTCTTTAACTAAAGTGACGTCTAAACCGACTTCTTCAAAGAAGCCTCTTTGTTTTGCCCAAAGTAATGCAAGACAATCAAGCAAAGGAATATAGCCGAGTTGTAATTGAGTCTTTTCTAATGCGCTCATTTATTCATCCTTTAGTTCGTTGCCAAGTAATTTTTGAGCGTCAAGTAAACGCCGTGCCATTTCTCCAATTGTAATCCGGTGACTCATCGCATTTTTTCTAAGAAGCTGGAATGCAGTTTCTTCAGGTAGGCCATGCAGTTGCATCAGTAAAACTTTGGCTTTTTCAACATCCTTTCGGTCGGCAAGTTTGGTTTGAGCCTCTTTTAAATCACCTTCGAGTTTTTTGTGCTTTTTATATTGCTCAATTGAGATTTCTAAAATGGTATGTAAGCGGGCAGGGTCTATGCCATCGACGATATAAGCGGTCACTCCTGCATCTATGGCTTGTTTGATGGTGTCTTTATCTGAATTTTTGGTGAACAGGACAGTCGGTAGATCATAGCTACTGACACAGCTTTCAATAATGTCGCGGTGAGGATGATCCATATCAAGCAAGATTACATCGGCTTGTAAATCTTCAAGACGAAAGATATTCAAGTGATCCAAAGTAAGGCAAGCGACCACTTCAAAGTCATTTTCAAGCAAACTGTTTTTTATATAGTCCGCTCGCGCATGATCATCATCAATAAGGGCTATTTTGAGTTTTGGCATAAGTTCAGAAAATCAGGCTAAGAAAATGCGCCAATTCGACGCGTTTTTGTTATCAATTTTAAAGCAAGATTAGTGCCATCGAAAAATAAAGAAAAAATCGAGCTTTAACGCTAAATTAGCATGCTTAATGGCGCTACTGATCAATCTTGGTGCAAAAATACGGTTCATTTTGTAGCAAGGCGTATTTTTGTTGAAACCATATAAATGTGCAGTGATAGAGCAAGCAAAATAAGGTTTGATTCTTTACTTATATGTTGAAAAATTCTATCTATATGAAATTAAATATAAAAATATTATTAATCCAAGTTTTTTAAAATATTGGCATGTAAAGTGCTTATTTAATTACAGGTCGAAGACGACCATGAGTTTTAAAGACGGCCAACGATGTCCGTTCTGATCGAGTTTGTGAGTGCAACCGCGCACACAAAGAAGTTACGTTCAGTCGGAGTGAAGGTCATGTCTTTATTTTTATTGCATAAAAAAGTTACATCTGAATTATTTAAATTTTCAGTTCCAGCGATGCGAGCCTTCTCTAAGAGGGGGCTCGCTTTTTTTATTTCTTTTTTTGATTTTGCTGTGCATTGGGTGTCGTTAACGAGTGAAAAAAATTGGTTTCAAGCAGCTACATGCCTTGTGAGCTTGATTCATTTCTCGATAGAGCACAAAGCAAAAGAACAATGTCTATTTGAGAATGGAATAACGCAGCTTAAAAGCAACGTGATTTGAGGAGAAACACTATGAAATTGGTAATGATTGGTCATGGTATGGTGGGCCACAAATTCATCGAAGCCATTTTAGAAAAAGCAGATGATGAACTGGAAATCACGATTCTCGCGGAAGAACCTCGTATCGCGTATGACCGCGTGCATTTGACAGAATATTTCTCAGGGAAGTCAGCAAAAGATTTATCTTTAGCCCGTTTTGACTTCGCAGATGCACATGGCATAGACCTGCGTTTAAACACCAAAGCAACTACAATTGATACTGATGCACAAACAGTAACCACCAATCATGGCGATGTGATTAGCTATGACAAATTGGTGTTGGCAACAGGTTCGTATGCATTCGTTCCACCAATTTCGGGTAATGACCGTGAAAACTGCTTTGTTTACCGTACCATTGAAGACTTAGATGCCATTCGTGCAGCGAGCCTGAATGCTAAAACAGGTGTGGTCATTGGTGGTGGATTGCTTGGTCTTGAAGCAGCGAAAGCATTACGTGATCTAGATTTGGAAACACATGTTGTTGAGTTTGCTCCACGTTTGATGGCTGTTCAAATTGATGACTTGGGTGGTAAAGTTCTACGCCGTAAAATTGAAGATTTGGGTGTAAAAGTTCACACGCAAAAAGCGACTCAATGCATTGAATGCGGTGATAGCACAACACATGTCATGAAGTTTGCTGATGGTAGTGAACTTGAAGCAGATATCATTTTATTCTCGGCAGGCATTCGCCCACGTGATGAGTTAGCACGTAATAGTGGTCTGGCGATTGGTGAACGTGGCGGTATCGTGATTAATGACTACTGTCAAACTTCCGATAGCAACATTTACGCAATTGGTGAATGTGCGCTTTGGCAAAACAAAATCTACGGTTTGGTCGCACCGGGCTATGATATGGCACGTATTGCAGCGAAACATGTGTTAGATGAAGAATGTCACTCTTTCGCTGGTGCGGACATGAGCACCAAGTTGAAATTGATGGGTGTTGATGTTGCATCTGTAGGTGACGCACATGCAATGACTCCAGGTGCATTAAGCTACTTCTATACAGATGAGCATGCACTGGTTTATAAAAAGATTGTTGTAAATGCAGACAAAACTAAATTGCTTGGTGCAGTTTTAGTGGGCGATGCCAAAGAATATAACGACCTTTTACAAATGATGTTAAACGGTCTGGATTTACCGGAAGTGCCTGAAAGTTTAATCATGCCGGGCTTTGAGCAATCAGCAGGTAAATCAGGTGGTAGTGGTGTAGATTTACTTCCAGATAGCGCAACGATCTGTTCATGTAACAACGTATCAAAAGTGGACATCTGCCAAGCGATTAGCGATGGCTCGACTTCTTTAGGTGCATTGAAGAAATGCACCAAAGCAGCAACTGCATGTGGTGGCTGTGCACCATTAGTGACTCAAGTGTTGAAGTCAGAGTTACAACGTCAAGGTGTAACCGTTAACAACCACATTTGCGAACACTTCCCGTACTCTCGTCAAGAGTTGTATCACTTGGTTCGTGTCAATGAAATCACAACATTTGATGATTTGATTGATCAACATGGTCATGGTTTAGGGTGTGATATCTGTAAACCTGCTGCTGCAAATATTTTGGCATCTTGCTGGAATGACTTCGTACTTGAGCCAAGCCATGCAGGCTTACAAGACAGTAACGACTACTACTTGGGTAATATTCAAAAAGATGGTTCTTACTCGGTCGTACCGCGTATGGCTGGTGGTGAAGTGACTCCAGACGGTTTGATTGCCATTGGTCAAATTGCCAAGAAATATAACCTGTATACCAAAATCACTGGTGGTCAACGTGTCGATATGTTCGGTGCACAAGTTCATGAGCTTCCATTCATTTGGGAAGAATTGAATGCTGCTGGTTTTGAATCGGGTCATGCATATGGTAAGTCATTACGTACCGTGAAATCTTGTGTTGGTAGCACTTGGTGTCGTTATGGTGTCGACAACTCGGTCGGTTTAGCTATTGAATTGGAAAACCGCTACAAAGGTTTACGTTCACCACATAAATTAAAAATGGCGGTGTCTGGCTGTACGCGTGAGTGTGCCGAAGCACAAAGTAAAGACGTGGGTATTATCGCAACTGAAAAAGGCTGGAACCTTTATGTGTGTGGTAACGGTGGTATGAAGCCGCGTCATGCAGAATTGCTTGCATCTGACCTCGATAAAGCAACATTGATTCGTTATATCGACCGTTTCTATATGTTCTACATTCAAACAGCAGATCGTTTACAACGTACCAGCGTATGGCGCGACAACATGGAAGGTGGTTTGGATTACCTTAAATCTGTGGTGGTTGATGACTCTCTTGGTTTAGCTGCTGAGCTTGAACGCCGTATGGAACATGTGATTGGCACATATCAAGATGAATGGCGTACTGCGGTAGAAAATCCTGAAGTTCGTAAACGCTTCCAAACTTATATCAATGCAAGTGCAAATGAACAGGCCGATCCACACATTCAATTTACGACTGAACGTGGTCAAATCCGACCATTAACAGACGTTGAACGTTCAGAAGACCGTATTCCAATGGTTGAAGCATAAGCAGGAGAATTTCTATGAATATTGTACAAGACAAAAATATGCTTCCTGATGATCAATGGATTGATGTGTGTGCACTAGATGATTTAACCCCAAACACTGGCGCAGGCGCATTAGTAGGTGATCAAGCAGTTGCAATCTTCCGAGTTGGACATGAAAAACGCGTTTATGTGTTAAGCAATAAAGATCCGTTTAGCCAAGCAAATGTGATGAGCCGCGGCATTATTGGTGATTTACAAGGCGAGCGTGTGATTGCATCACCAATTTATAAACAACACTTTAGTTTGGCAACTGGTCGCTGTTTAGAAGATAAAGATCAAAAACTTTCAGTTTATCCAAGCAAAATTGTTGATGGTCGTGTTTTGATCAACCCCGTGCCACAAAAAACTTATATTACCAATACAGGTGTGTCTCAAGACAAACTTAAACTAGTACTGATTGGTAATGGTTTGGCAGGTATGCGTTGCCTAGAAGATTTACTCGACATGGCGCCAGATCGTTATGAAGTAACGGTGATTGGTGAAGAACCTTGGGGTAACTACAACCGTATTATGTTATCTCCGGTTTTATCGGGTGAAAAAACCATTGAAGACATTATGTTGCATCCACCGAAATGGTATAGCGATAAAGGCATCAAATTTATTGCAGGCGACAAAGCTGTAAAAATTGATCGCCCACGTAAAGTGGTTTACACCGAAAAGGAACAAACAGTTGATTATGACCGTTTGATCTTGGCAACTGGTTCGGCGCCATTTATTCCACCAGTCCAAGGAGTGGATTTAAAGGGTGTTTTAACCTTCCGTGATATTTATGACGTTAACACCATGATTGAGTACTGCGGTTCAAAAAACAATGCAGTCGTGATTGGTGGTGGCTTACTTGGTTTGGAAGCAGCTTACGGTTTAAAGCAACGTGGTATGAACGTGACCGTATTGCACTTAATGGACCGTATTATGGAGCGTCAACTTGACGGCCGTGCGAGTCAGTTACTGCGTCATAGCATTGATCAAAAAGGTATTAACATTATTACCGAAGCCAATACCGAAGCGTTAATTGGTGATGAAAACGGTCATGTGAAGCAAATACGCTTGAAAGATGGCACAGTGTTAGATGCTGACCTTGTGGTGTTCGCTGTGGGTATTCGTCCAAATATTACTTTGGCGCAAAGTGCTGGTCTACGCTGCAACCGCGGTGTGTTGGTCAATGACACCATGCAAACATTTGACCCAAGTATTTACGCGGTGGGTGAGTGTATAGAACACCGTGGACAGACCTTTGGTTTAGTTGAGCCACTATGGGGCCAAGCTTTTATTTGCGCGACCCATTTGGCAGAACACGGCAGCTTAACTTTTAAAGCACCGACCGTACCGACTCAGTTAAAAGTCAGTGGTGTCGATGTGTTCTCGGCGGGAAATTTTGAGCCGAAAGATGATTATGAAGACATTATCCTGAATGATGAAAAACGCCAGATTTATAAACGCATTATCATTCAAAGCGATCGGGTAATCGGTGCAGTACTGTTCGGTGATACTGAAGATGGTATGTGGTATGCAGAGTTAATTGCAGACCAAACACCTGTTTCTTCATTCAGAAATAAACTGCTATTTGGTCGAGATTTTGCATTAAAAAATGCAGGCTAAATAGGGAAAGGAGCAGTTATGAACAGTATTCCAAGCGTTGAAATCGATAGCTCCGACCATGTTGCAACAACTATAACCAAAACAACATGTCCATATTGTGGGGTGGGTTGCGGTGTTAGTGTAAACGTCCAGCAAAAACATCAAGGACCTGTGGTGCAAGTTGAGGGGGATGCTGAGCATCCTTCCAACTTTGGACGCTTATGTATTAAAGGTAGCCGACTTGCGGATACTTTGGGGTTAGAAACACGTGTTTTACAACCAATGATGGGGCGAAAAGCTGATCGGGTAGTAACGACATGGGATGCGGCAATCAATAAGATTGCTGATAAATTCCAATCTTGTATCGATCAATATGGTCGTGACAGTATTGCATTTTATGTTTCAGGTCAGCTTTTGACTGAAGACTATTATGTGGTGAACAAGTTTGTAAAAGGCTATTTGGGTACTGCAAATATCGATACTAACTCACGCCTTTGCATGTCATCGGCTGTTGCGGGTCATAAACGTAGCTTTGGTGAAGATATTGTCCCAGCGAGTTATGAAGATTTTGAACATGCAGACATGGTGGTATTGGTCGGTTCTAATACCGCATGGTGCCATCCTGTGCTTTATCAGCGGATCATGCAGGCTAAAAGCCAAAATCCAGATATGTTCGTTGTGGTGATTGACCCACGTTTTACCAGTACTTGTGAGCAAGCTGATTTACATTTACCGATTTTACCGGGTCAAGATGTCGCTTTATTTAATGGCTTATTTCAATATTTATATCGAAATGGTCATGTCGATCAGGCCTTTGTAGATGCCTATACAGAAGGTTTGGGAGAGGTTTTGTCAAGCAGTCAGCAAGAAACTGATGTTGAATATGTGGCAAAACGTAGTGGTATTTCTTTAGACAAATTACAGCAGTTTTTTGAAAAATTCGCTCAAACTGAAAAAGTAATCACCCTATTTTCAATGGGTGTGAATCAATCAAGTCAGGGAGTTAATAAAGCCAACAGCATTATTAACTGCCACTTACTGACTGGAAAAATTGGTAAGCTCGGCTCTGCTCCATTTTCAATGACAGGTCAACCCAATGCGATGGGTGGTCGAGAAGTCGGTGGCTTAGCCAATATGCTGGCAGCTCACATGGATTTAGATAACCCCTTACATCAAAAAGTGGTTCAAACCTTTTGGGACAGCCCATTTATTGCGACTCAAGCTGGCTTAAAAGCGGTTGATTTGTTCCGTGCCGTTGAAGCTGGAAAAATTAAAGCCATCTGGATTATGGCGACCAATCCAGTCGTGAGTTTGCCAGATGCCGATCAAGTCAAACGTGCATTAGAGAAGTGCGAGCTGGTGGTCGTGTCAGATATCTGCGCAGATACGGATACTACAGCTTATGCTGATGTGTTACTTCCAGCCCTAGGCTGGGGCGAAAAAGATGGAACTGTTACTAACTCTGAGCGTCGTATTTCACGTCAACGCGCCTTTTTACCTGCGCCGGGTGAAGCAAAAGCAGACTGGTGGTCTGTTAGCCAAGTCGCGAAAAAATTAGGCTTTAATGGTTTTGACTTTAAGGGTGCAAGTGACATTTTCAATGAGCATGCAGCTTTATCTGCACAAGACAATATAGACATAGATGCTCGTGCAGAAAGTAATAATTTCCGTTATTTCAATCTAAAAGGTTTAATGAACCTAAGTAATGCTGAGTACGATGCTCTGCAACCAATTCAATGGCCAGTGTGGAATAAAAATCAAGATGCTAAAGCCGTTCAACAACTGTTTGGCAAGGGCCAGTTTAGTCATAAAAATGCCAAGGCAAAACTGATTCCAACTGTTGCAATTGATCCTGTTAATGCGGTTTCAGAAGACTATCCTCTCATTTTGAACACTGGACGTATTCGTGACCAATGGCACACCATGACGCGTACTGGTTTGTCACCAAATTTGACCAGTCATCGCGCTGAACCATTTTGCGAGATTCACCCAAGTGATGCCTTGAAGTTTGGTGTACGTGATCAAGGCTTAGTAGAAGTTCGTTCGAAATGGGGCAGTTGTGTACTACGGGTGACCTTCTCATCGGGTGTACGCCGTGGGCAAATTTTTGCACCCATTCACTGGACCGAACAGGTTGCATCCGATGCCCGCATTGGTAAAGTCGTTAACCCTGAGGTCGATGCGATTTCAGGTGAACCCGAGTTCAAACATACGCCTGTCACCATTCAGCCGTTCTATACCACTTGGCAGGGTGTGCTTTACGTGCGTGAAGGATACGATGCGTATATTCAAGAATCGCTACATCACTGTGCATGGTGGACTAAGGTCAAAATGGTAAAAAACAACCGCTACGAACTCGCTGACCGCCAAACTTTTCACGATACTCAAAAGAACTTAAAAAGCTTTTTGCCATTTGCCGATGAAACTTTTGAATGGCTGAGTATTGAAGATATTTCATCACAATTAAGTCATAGCGTTGTTTTGAAAGATGGCATCGTAATTGCAAGTCTATATATTGCACCGCCAGATTTATTGCCAGATCGCGATTGGGTGGCTAGCCTGTTTAAACGCGAACGTTTAAGTGCCTTACACCGAAAAGCGTTACTAGCTGGTATGCCAATGTCTGCTACAAATAATGACGGACCTTTAGTCTGTAGTTGTTTTAAAGTGGGTAAGAATAAAATTATTGAAACCATTAAAACGCAAAACATTACTCATGAAAAACAGGTCACTGCTTGTTTAAAAGCAGGTGGTAACTGTGGTTCATGTTTACCTGAAATCCGTGGCCTGATTAAAGCTTGCCAACAGGAGGTAGAAGTGTGAATAAGGGATATCCCGTAACTGATCTGGTCATTCTAGCGGGTGGACAAGCCCGCCGTATGAACGGTTTAAATAAGTTGTTACAGCAATTTGATGGTGAACCCCAACTTCTTAAAATTCACCAAAAATTAAAACCATCTGTCTCTAAAATTTGGGTCAATAGTCATCGTGATTATTCAATTTATCAAAGTATTGTGCCAGATATTAAATGTTTTCAAGATGATGCTTCTGGCTTTTTCGGCCCGCTTATGGGAATGAAAAGTGCGTGGTCTCATGTAGAAGCAGATTATGTTTTGTTTATTCCCTGTGACGTGACGTATGTCCCAACACAAGTCGTTGCTAAATTACACAGTGCACTTCGGAAAAATAAACAGGCTCAGGCAGCTTATGTTTCAATTAATGGAGATTCTTTGTATCCATTTTGCTTATTAAAACGAGAAAGCCTCATTACCATTACAGAGCAAATTGAAAAACAACGATTAAGTTTGAAAGAATGCTTTAAGCTTTTGCATGCACAAGTCGCCATATTTCAAAAACAAAATTTATTTTTTCATAGCATTAATTCTTTAGATGAGCTTCAGCAATACAAACAAATTAATGCCTTTAAAGAGATATTTACAGCAAGTTAAAAACTAGATTTGAAAATTAGATGCGTTAAATGACATAAAGTGTGAGATTTGCTACTTTTAAAGATCAATGAGATAGAGAATTAGTGACATTCTATCTCAATGAAAAATGACATAAAGTGTGAGATTTATTAAAAATAAATGACATAAAAGTTAGGATTTTTTTTAATAAATTTAATAAAACATTTTACGAAAGAAATAAGAGTGTAGGTCACTCTTATTAAACATTTTTATAGAAAAATACTTGTTGCCAAATAAGCAAGATGAAATAAATTCCTGTTCTTCTAAAGTTTGTAGGGCATCTATTGTGAGCTTCATAAAATTACAAGCTTCAGAAAGCGTATAAAAGTTTTCATGAATGTCTTGTATGTGATGAAACTGTTCGATTGCTATAAATTGCCAAAAACCTAAATTTATAATTTTTGCAAATTTTGCTTTTACCCAAGTTTCAATAAACTGATCATATGTGAAGTTTAATTCTTTCAAAATAATTTTAAGATCAATAAGTGAAGGATCATTTTTAATTTGTAAAAAGTTATCAAGACTATTTTTTAGAATTTTCAGAGGCCTTTTATTTTTATCAATAGCTAATATGAAATTACTTTCAATAAGTTGTTCTAGTTCCTTTACTTGAATACCTATTATTTCAGCAGCATCTGTAGATGAGTAATACGCCCTTGAAGTTATTCTAAAATTTTTTCTATGAGTTTTTCTTGTTTGATTATGAGGGAGGGTATTAATAATACTTAGAGTTATATTTTCAATATCCGACTTTTTATAAAATATAGCATATGAGTTGCTTTGAGCAGCAGGATGAATATCAAGTAAGCTAAGCTTAGATATTAAAATTGTTCGAGTTTCTTGAAAAGTTAATGCTAACTTTTCTACTAAAATAAAATTTTCATTAAAATTTGAAAGAATTTTTTTTGATATACAGTATTTAGTCTTGTAATTAATAATTTTTCTTGAGATACCGAGATAGGGATGCTTCAAAAATCTGGTTGCTACTTTAATATCTACTTCAAGAATTTTACTGATTTGATTGGCATCGAAATAGAGATCCGATTGGTCATTAAAAAGTGGTGGATTATGAAATGATTTTTGAGAATCTGATGGAAGTTTTCCACTCAATAATAATTCTTCAATTAGTTTAATTGAGAAAATAAATTTTTTATTTTTATGATACTTATCAAAAATATTCTTATTTAATGAAATTAATTTATTTACTTTATATGGTGAGATGTTAAGAATAGTATAGACTTCACTCATATTTAATTGTTGATCTACTCCGATAGTAGAAAGTGATTTTGGCTCATCAAATTCAATTAAAATATCTTTAGCAAGTTTACTAAAGGTAGGAGTGCTTCTTAGAAAAGGAAGAAGCTGTATACGTGGAAATGTGTAACATAAATTTTCTTTTATTAAACTAATTATTTTTTCAAAAAAAACATGCCTATTTTCTAAATAAAGATAACTAAGAGTTAAGGTTATATTAAAGTTAATAGGTAAGTTTAGTTTATTATAATAAGTTGAAAGAAGAATCCAAATGCCTTGGAATTCATTAAAAATATTTTCTATATTGTTTTCTACAGTATTTAAAAGCCAATTGGTATAATGCGTAATTTCAGAACAGGCAGCAATAGTTTTACTTTTTCGTAGGTCAAATTCACAATTACTACATATATGTAAAAAAGTACGATTTGTTTTTAACTGTGATCTACAGGATGGGCATTGACTAATTAGATAAATATTATGAACTGAACACACAAAAATTGGTATTAATGTCCATTGTTTTTTCCAGTATAAGTGTTCTTCTAAACAAATAGGACAAAATTTATCAAGCTTTAAGCAAATTAATTCACGTGAGATAAATTGTGCAGATTTATATTTAATTTGCATTCTATTTGAACTCATGTTGAAAACAAGAGAAGCATAATTAGGTTGTAAATCGAAGATATCAATTATTTGAGAAACTTTACTTTTATTTGTAAAGATAAATTCTAAATTCTCGTCTGAAACCTTAATGCCATGATTATTCAACATTTGTTTAGGACTTTGATATCCGTTAATTTGTGATAGTCTTAATATAATACTACCGATAAATTCATCTTCGAAGGCAATAGGTGTATGAGGTAATTTCATAAGGTATAACTACATTAAATTAGAAATTTCAGTGTTTGTTAAATAGAAAATATTCTTTTTTGTTAATGGCTTATAAAGAATTCCTTTTTTAGAGTAAGCATGATCAAAGTCAAGTAAATTGATTGTTATTCTGTTTTCACTCAAGGCATTTAAACAACTATGATAAACAAGTTCAGTGACATAAGCCTGATATCCTGAAGTTGCTAAAAAGATTCTTTTAGATAACTCAACTGAAAATAATGAAGGTGAAATTGTTAGCTTAAATTGATCACTTAAAAACTTTTCTAATTGAATTAAAAAAATAATTAATGTGGAAGGAGTATCTTTATCTTTTTGATTTAATGAGAGTGGAGATAGGGTGAAAACATGAGAAAATCTTCTAGCTAGTTGCGTGTCTAAAAAAAGATTAGATTGTAAATCTGGTAATCCGATTAAACATATTGAAATTTTACTTTCATCAGCGAGAGTTTTTATCCAGTTTGCAACGTTTTCAGATGTTCGATTTTTCTTTGCAGTAGTACTGTAAATATGATGGAATTCATCTAGTAATATCAAACGTGTTTCGCATTCTTTAAGTAAAACGCGTAATCTATAATTTAATTGCTCACTTGTTCCTTTTTGATCATTACAGCCAAGTTCTTCAAGCATCCGAATCGTGAGGCTCTTAATTGTGATTGGAGAAGGTACAGGTAAATAGAATACGGGTATACATTGTTTCTCAAAACCATTTTTTAATTCAGTGTATGGTTTGTTTCTATTCTTCAAAACAAGGCCTATTGTAGATTTACCCACACCTCCGGCTCCCAAAAGTAAAGAACAAATAGGTTTATTGTTTGCTATACTGATATTCATACATTCCGTTATACCATTTAGAGCAAAAGAAAACTCTTCATAGTTACTAATAAAATTTTTAAATTTTAATAGTTTTTCAATATTATTCATCAAAGTTAATTACCTCATAGTTGCTTTCATAACTTTGCAAAAGGGTAGAGTGTGTTTCAATTCTTTCAAAAGTTGATAATTTATTAGCTTCTTCCGGTATTAACTTTTGTGTTATGGCGAGCGTATTAATATTGTGGTTCAATAACTCATCATCAATTTTTTTGTGTCTTCTTTTTCGTTTAGACTCTCCTCTAGTTTTTTGTACAAAAAGTAATCTTGCTAAAAATAATAGATTTTCATTTTTAATTTCATTAATATCAGTTTTATAATATTTTTTTAATTCTTCCTTGGCTTCAAGATATTCATCTAAAGACATATTTTCGGTATATTCTTTTAAAATAGAATCAGCTCTAATTATATTTGAACTATCGTACGGGTCTTGAATAAAAATATGACTTAAATCCATATGATCAACATAAATTGTTACTTTTTCTTTAAATTTATATCCTAAAGTTGCTAAAGCATGTGATTTATATCTTAAACCTTTAAAATTTATTTGACCTTTATTAATTTTATAGCGGTATACATGCCTGCATTTTTGTTCTGCTTCAATTTCAGAAACATATAGCGGTGCACAGTATTTTTCAGCTTTTTTCCAATGTGAAGCGGGACGTTCTCCTGTAGCAGAATGAATTGATCTATGATAAATATTTTCTATAAAATCTTCTGTAAATTCAGAAATTTCATTTAATGTATAACAAGCTAATTTTTCTGAATTATATTCACCTCTTTTCTCATAAGAGGATTGAGTTGTACCTCTTAATTTATGGTAAACATTATGATTCAAAGTCAAAAAAAAACGTTCAATATGCGGTTTATTATCCGGTTTATAAGATTCAGACTCGCATTTTGTAATATTAAAAGTATTACAGAAATTATCTATTGTATTGTTTTTAAATTCTACTCCGTTATCAGGAATAATATGTGTAGGAATACCGCCCATTTTTCCTCTGGACGGAGCGCAAATCATAGATTTTAGTGCATGAATGGTTTTGATTGAGCACGGGGCAAGCATGCAAATATGCCAACCTACAATTGCTCTTGTATATACCTCAATTATTATACAAATCCATGGTGTTCCCAATGTTGAACCATTTTCATCAACTATTATACAGTCAACTTGTTGGGTATCAATTTCTACAATGGACATTAGTCCTGGCGATATTAATGATTGACCAGATGATTTAAATAATTTATCTGCTAAAATTTTTCCTTTTTTATTTCTTATTTTTAGATATGGATCAAATCGTTCCAATCTTCTATAAATTGTTCTTAAACTTGGAATTTTTGCATATTTATCTATCTTTAAAATTTTACCTTTTATTTCAAGATGAGCATCTATTGCAGTAAAATATTCTTTTTCCTTAATTATTTCTAGTAATACCTCATTAATTATACTTTCAATATAAATCGGATATCTTAAAGATTTATTACCACTTGATTTAGTATAAAAAGGATCATAACTTGAGAAATTGTCTCGATATATTTTTATATATCGAGCAAGAGTACTGTCAGAAATTATTTTAATTTCAGGGTGAAGAATAGAAATTTGCTTGATTGCTATTCTTAACTTTATTTTAGAACAATTAATATTATTCTCGAAGATATAATTTAAATATTTGCATATATCTTCAATTGGAGCTCTAAAGTTTTTATGTAACTTATTGATATAAAGTGAATTATATGCAATTTCTTTGGAGGATATTTTAGAAATTAAATCATCATAAGTTATAAAATGCATTGAAGAACTATCAATATTTGCAAACCTAATTGACTGCTGATCGATATGGCAAATTTCAAAGTTTTGATAATTTAAGGTAAATCTATCGCCAATATTTATATTGAAATTATTTTTCATTATTTATCTCCTAAGAAATTTTCATAAAAAATAAAGTAATCAGCCAAAAGAGGGGAGAGATTATTATTTTCTAAAATTAGAGTTAGATCATTCTTATTTTTGATTTGATTTTCTTTTAATAAAATACGAGCAAACTGAAGTTCTTCAGGTGAAAAAGATTTGAAATTTGCACGCTGATAATGCATGTTTAAAATTTGAGAATCTTTTCTTTTGGGTAGTTTTCTTGCATCATAAATTTTTAATGAAATCGAATATTTTTTTAATTCTTTTTCAGCTAATTCAAAACGTAAACGTCTTTCATTTGAAAGCATATTAATATGCGCTTTAACTTCATGTACTTCAATACTATTCATTTTTTTTACTATAAAATCTGGAATTATATAATTTTGTTCAGAAATGAATAACTTTATTGCTTGTGTCCGATACTCAATAATATCAGAATTACGTTCTAAATTAATTGCATGTGCAAGTTCTAGACTACTTTCTAAGGCGATTAAACCTGAATTTTTTTTACTTGGAAATAAAAATGTCCTAATACCGGGTCTAGACTTAACTTTTCTTATACCAACTAGTTCAGATGAGAAGTGTGCTTCTTTTTTAAAAGCAGCATCTATATTATGAATTAAATTTGAATTTAGTTGACTTAATTTATTGGATATATAACTATTGGTATTAGTCATTTTAGATTGGCCTGATATTAAAGACGAAATTATGCTTTGAGTAAGTGAAAATTTTACCCAAGTATTGACTGTTCGCTGTAATCAAGACATACTAAATGTTCGACGAAGTGGTAGTCTTTGATTACAACTTGGAACGGACTCTTTATGAGTCCGTTTTTTTATGTACACATTTTATTAACTCTCTTCTGTTTCATTATCAATTAACCCTAATTTTTGAGCAATACGTAAACTTTCACCACGTTTAGGTAAGCGGTTTGTATTTAAAACTCTATAGACGAGATCGCGAGAAAAGTTATGTTTTAAACACCAGTCAGATATTTTTACATTACCTTTTTCAAACTCATCTTTCACCTGCTTTACTGTCTTCATAATAAGAGTAATAAGAATTAATTTTGGATTATCCTAGTTGTTATTTTTAGCGTTTGCAATGCTTTATTATGTATTTTTAATATTAAAATAATATCGAGATTAATAAAGTAAAATATTAATTTAATATTTATAAATAAATATTTTATTGTTAGAGTTAATAATTTTATATTTGAATTTAATATTTATAAATAAATATTTTATTAACTTTTATAATCTAGTAATAATTATATTTAGTAATTAATATCTAACTACGTCTACAGTTTAGTGATGAAATGAGTATCTTCGTCATTGCAGACACGAATCGCATGGGCAATGGGTTGAATTTGGGGAGGAACTAAGTCAAGAATGTCAGAAACAATATCTGGTACGGTAAAGTACATCTACATGGTCATTCCTTTCTTAATGCACCATATAGACAATATCTATATAGATTTTTATGCTTATATATAAACTATTGTTTTATTCAAAACGTTTTAGAGTTTTTCCTGACCAACATTTAAATGCTCAATAAATTATTATTAGTAGGAAATATATAAATTTAATTTATATTTTTAATTATCAATGGCTTAAAATATTTTATTTATATATCTAAAGTTCAATATATAAAACTAATGGGTGAATTTCACCCATTAGTTTTTTTGTGAGCCAAGCTGAACGAATTTTTATCCAGAGTTGAAACTAAATATACAATAACTTTTTTAAAATTAAAATTTGTATGGTATTACCTCATATAATTTTTCTTAATAGCTTTATACTTTTATTCACTAACATTTGTTCAAATTAGTTTTTTTATATATAAATCTTTACTCCAAAAAGAACCTATGTCGATATAAAAACAATTATCCAATTGGACTGGTTCTTTTACTATTGTGTGCCCTAGATAGACTTCATCTATATTCCGGATAGTTTCATGGTGCTCACTATAGTGGCGAATACGATCTCGCCCCCACAAAGCTTTTTGATAAGAAGACTGTAGTCCAGATATTTGATAATTACCTTGCTCAACGTCTTTCTTAAACAATTCCCAGTCATTTGAATCTATATCTGCATGAACAAAACCAATTTTTTTGCTACAGATTTTTAGCTCTATAAGAATTGGAAGTTGAGAAAAGGTTGTAGAAATTTCTAATTGTTTATTTTGAGGTAATGAGTAGAACCATTCACCACCATTCCTTAAGTGTATATCCCGAATTCTAAGATCAGTTTTACCTAAGATACACA
This sequence comes from Acinetobacter sp. 1124_18A, assembly GCF_052824995.1. NCBI lineage: Bacteria > Pseudomonadati > Pseudomonadota > Gammaproteobacteria > Moraxellales > Moraxellaceae > Acinetobacter > Acinetobacter sp. 1124_18A. Next base: position 789,687 of record NZ_VTDF01000001.1, read on the forward strand.
TTTCCTCATGATTTCCCCGAATCATAGTGAACCATGGTTGGTTGATAAGAGTTAGACAATCGATATTTTCAGGACCTTTATCTATTATATCGCCCACTGAAATGAGTAGATCATTATCAAAGTCAAAATTGTGTTCACCTAATTTTTGCATTAGAAGAGAATAACAACCGTGGATATCACCTACGACAAAAATATGCCCTTTAGAATGGGAGAGGTAACGAGTAAACATAGTCTATTCTCTTGTAAAGCGATTGATGAGTGTAATCATCAACAGATTTAAAAACTAATTCTTTTGAAAGGTTCATTCCAATTTTCTAGAGAGCACTCGGTGAGATAGATCAATAGACCATGTAAAGTTAGCTATATAGCTAACTTTAAGCATTTTTCATATTATATTAGCCATATAGCTAACATTTTTGGAAGAGTAAATGGCACGTAGAGATGAGATAGGAAAAAAGGTAAGAGCCGCAAGGAAAAGCAAAGGCTATACGCAACAGAAACTTTCTCAATTAACTAGAATTAATAAAACAACCATATCTGAAATTGAGAATGGCCGTTTTACAGGGTCGTTTGATATCTTTGAACGTATACTGGATGAGGTTGGATTACAGTTTGAAGTCGTGCAAAAGAAGCATATTTTACCTGATTGGGATGAAATTGAAGCACTATTTGCAGAGAAGGATTAATAAATATCGCTTTAAACTCAGTTAAAAAATTTACATTAACTATCAGGTAACAACTCTTTAGGATTAGTTTCTAGGATATTAGAGATTTCATATAGTTTTAATATCGTAATATTGACCTCACCTCTTTCAATTCTGCCTAGATAACTGCGATCTATATTGCAGAGTAATGCCAATTTCTCTTGACTGATTTCTTTCTCTTTACGTTTTTTACGAATTAATTGTCCAATTTTTATAGATAAATCTTGCATAAATTCTATTCACTTAAAGAATAGAACTATTATTTTTTGCGGTTTAATAGTCCACGGATTATAATCCTCATTTTTAATATTGTAAGCGAATTAAAAATGAGCAAGATTCCATTAAGTATAATTACCTTTTTTAGTTTGACTTTAGGTGGTTGTCAACAAATGCAAGAAGCTGCAAATTCAACCGTAAAAACGATTTCTAAAGGTGTTCAAGCTTATGATGGGTGGGTGAGTAATGGCACAGTCAAGGTCTGGAACGATATGCCTGATGAGAATATTCGCAATAAATTCTTGGTACTTTCTTCCCATGGAAGTAATAACGTTATCACTTTAAATTCAGCTTTATTAAAGGATAAGTACAAATTAGAGAAAAGAACTTTTGATGCTATATTTCTAGAAAAGTACGTTACACACCAAGCTAATTTTTCAGAAGCAAATCGTAAGATTAATAATGGTATGTATGTTTCAGAAAAAGACTTGGCTGCACAACTTTTTATCGAACAAGCATTAGCTAGAGGTAATGAAGTTCGTTTATATAAGAAAGATGTAAATGCATCACTGAATAATAATTTAAGACAAGCGATTATAGCCTTTAATGGTGCATCTAATCGTTATGATGTAGATCCAGCTCTAATTGAATTTGATAAAAAGGGTAGTCCAGTTGCGATTATGACTCGTTCTTGGCAAACCATCTCAGCAATTGGAGTTGATAGCCGTATATACACCAATATTTACTTTGGCCCAGATATGATGCGTTGGTTTGAAAATAATTATACCAATCGTTACTTGGAAAATAATTTAATTCGGACATATCGTTAATTTACTTCGATTTAAACCTTAATAAAGCCTAGGAGAGACCAGTATTTTCCTAGGCTTATCTATACTTTGGCTAAGTAGTCCAATACCCATTTTCTATTTCAATTGTTGATCTTATATCTGTATGTCTAAACTGACTTTACCCTTTTACCATGAATTTTTTGCAATCCTCGAAAGTAAAGAAATATTGAATTGGAGAGCAAATGATTTCGTCCAAGCCATTTTTGATAAAAGAAAAAAAATTGGCAATCGGGACCGCCAGTTAGTCTACAGAGGGCTAGCTATTTTGGTTGAGTGCAAATATTTAAAGCGTGAAAGGAAAGATGAGAACAATAGGATATATAGATATAGTGAGGCTCCTCGACTTAAAGTTCATAAAGAAAAGATTCAGCATGAGAAAATTAAGGAGGTACTCATTGAAGAGCAAGGTATAATCGAGAAATTATTACAGAGAAACAATATTGAGCAAATCTTCCTTAAGGATATTGTAGATAAATACCCAGATTTTGAAATTTTTTTACATAAATATGATGTCTGTATTGCTAAAAAGATACTTGAACTAAAAACAAAGTCACAATTTATAAGAGGAGTCCTTAATGATCTAGATGACTGAAGATCTACCTACTATAAACATTTTTGATAATGCTACTTGGTGTAAATTTAAATTTCATGAGCCAGAATATAAATATGAAAATTGATATCTCTAGCTTTAGTGGCTTCGTTTCGTGATAAAGCTTTAGTGAGACCACTAATCTCAAACATCTTTTTTAAATTATTGATTCGAGAAGGATATAATTAATTTCCATGAGTTGTGAATATCTTCGTAGGTAATATTCCCTAAGTTTGCCTTTACAGTGAGTCCATCTAAAATAATTACAAATAGTGAAGCTAGTTTTCTAGAATCTCTTAATCCAGTTTTATTAAAGATATTTTCAACTTCATCTTCTAACCATTGTTTATACGATATGCTAATTTTCCTGAGATTTAAGTTGTTTGGAAATTCTTCTTGGGCTTTCATGAAAATGCAGCCATGAAATTCATGGCTAGTAAACCAAGAGCTAAACCATAAAAACAATTCTTGTAATTTTTCTAAAGGTTCAATTTTCTCTTTCATGACCTCTTCTAATGAATAAATTAGGTATAATTTTTTTCGTTCAAGTACTTTTTCAATTAAGATCTCTTTAGAAGGGAAGTATCTATAAAATGTTGTTTTGGCAACATTAGACTCACTAATCAGTCGGTCAATTCCTATAGACATGAAATTATTCTTTTCAAATAAATCTGTAGATATACTTAATATAGAGATTTCTTTGGAAGAGTTCATGTTTGTTGCTAACTATATGAATGTTAAATTATTATCTATAATACACTAAAACCAAGTAAAAGTCATTTATTAAGAGTATGTAAAATTTAAAAATAAATTGGTGTAATTTTTTTCGTATCGTTTAAATAAATTAAATTTTTATTGTGTTGGTAAGTTAATTTGGTAATTCATTTTATTATAAATTTTTTGCTTTTTTAAAATATTTAAAATTTTGTTTTATTGATTTAAATTGAATTTGTTATATGTATTTACTGTTGACTGATTTTTAAGATATTGATAGGTCGGGATCTTATTTTTAAAAACTAATTTAATATCTATAGCTGAAATGGACTCTGAATAATGGAATTTTTTAAGAAATTCTTCTAAATTTTTTATTGTTTAAAAAATATACATAAATAATATTTTTTTAAATTCTTTAAATATCAATAAATTAATGTTTGAAAAATATTTTTATGAAATATTTTGTTACAGTATTTGGTATTGAAAAATCTTATTTGATCTAAAAATATGCGGAATGGTCTGTATTGTTTTAGTTTTGATTGATATTATGCGCCTCGAATAAAGATTCGAATAATTAACTTTAAAATAGTTGTTTATTACATTTTGTTATTCATTAAAATTAATTTTATATATAAATTGGTGCTTTCATGAACGTAGAATCTCTTGTTAAAGAAGAGTTGTCAGAAAATATAACTAAAGACAATATTGGATTATCTTCATTAAAGCTTGGAGAACTTGACATTCTAAAGTTATATAATGAATTTTGTGTTGATAATAAAAGAAAAGTTATTTCAGATATTAATATTAATATGAGCCTAAGTGGTGACTTGGGTTTAGATTCTCTAAATCAAGTTGAGTTATTAGTATTTATTGAGCGTCGTTTAAAAATTTCAATTAATCCTGATGAATATTCATATGTCAATAGTTTGATGGACTTGTTGAATCTAATTAATAAAGAGGCGGGTACTCAGGAGGGCCAAGACTCTTTAAAACTAAATATTACAGATCTCCATCGTTACGTAACAAAGGAAATCCCTCATTTTTATAATGATGTAACTGAGCAAGAAGGGCGTAAACTCAGAATAAAAGATAAAATTGTATATGATTTCGCATCAGCAAACTATCTGGGCCTTGATTTAGATCAAAGGATTTTTGAAAGGATTTCAAGTGATTTATTAAAATGGGGGACTCACCCAAGTTGGTCTAGAGCAATAGCGTCTCCACAGCTTTATAAGGAGCTGGAACAAAAAATATCCGAAGTAATGGATGTTCCTGAAGTTCTTGTTTTTCCAACGATAACTTTAATTCATATGGGGATTTTACCTCTATTAGCTACTTCAAATACACTTTTTTTAATGGATGAGCGTGTGCATAAGTCTGTTCAAGAAGGTGTGGACTTAGCATGTGCTAAAGGAGCCCACAAAAAATTCTTTGCCCACAATGATATTAATGCATTGAGAAGCGAACTTAATAATAGCCAAGAATATGAGCAAATCCTTGTTTGTATTGATGGGGTATATTCAATGACAGGTCTGGACGCATGCCTGCCAGAAATAATAGAACTTATAAAAAGTTGCCCTAAAGTAACTTTATATATAGATGATGCTCATGGTTTTGGGCTTTGGGGGCATTCTCCTAGTGAAACTAATCCATATGGAATTGGTGGAGGCGGTTTATTAAAGAAATATAAAATTGATATTAGAAACGAAAATGTGATTTATGTGGCTGGATTGTCGAAAGCTTTTTCTTCACTTGCTGCTTTTGTTACATGTAGAAGTGTAAGTGAACTAGAAAATTTTGCTACTGCATCTACATTTATGAATTCTGGACCATGTCCTACAGCAAGTCTTTCAAGTGCCCTTACTGGACTGGAAATATCACAAAGTCTGGAAGGTGATCAGATCCGTAAGCGTCTTTATGATTTAACAAAAAGATTTATTACTGGTATAGAACAAGTTGGATTGGTTGCGAAACATGAGAATTACTTCCCATTAGTAAGTGTTGAGATCGGAACAATTGCGGATGTAATTGAGGCATCTAAAATTTTATGGAATTGTGGAATTTTAATAACACCGGCTGTTTTCCCAAATGCTCCAATTAAGCAATCAATGCTTAGATTTACTATCACTGCAGCGAATACAGATGAAGAAATTGATGCTGCAATTGATGCTTTAGAGATTGTCAGAAATCAGATCCCGCTTGCTCCTTATAACTAATTTATAACTTTAGGAAATAAAATGATTACTAATAAATATATAAATAATGGTATCTGTTCTTTTACTGAATGGGATCCTTTAGAAGAAGTTCTACTTGGTGATCCTTTAGGTGCCATGAAACCTGGTGATATGTCTGTATTTGATGCAGTTATTCCGCCAGTTTATGCTGATGTGCTTGAAGGAATCTTTCCAAATGGAACAACAGAGTATCCTCAAGAGTTAATTGATAAGGCTCGATTAGAAGTTAAAGAATTAAGAAAAATTCTTGAGGGTGAAGGGGTTAAGGTAAATGTTGCAGAACCTATTGATTTTTCACAATCTCTAAAAACTCCTAATTGGGAGGTTCCCCATCAATTTTGTTCTTCAAACCCACGAGATAGTCTTTTAATTATCGGTGACTTGATTATAGAAGCTCCAATGGCTGATAGAAGTAGATATTTTGAGACTTTTGCTTATAGGAATGCATTAAAAGATTTTAGTAAGCGTGGAGCTAAGTGGATTTCTGCACCAAAACCTATTCTTTCAGATGAAACGTTTACATCAAACTTAGAACGTGATCCGATCGATGGACATCCTACAAAATGGTTGATAAATGAAGAAGAAATCCTTTTTGATGCAGCTGATTTTATGAAATTTGGAAAAGATATATTAGTTTCTAAAAGCCATGTTACAAATGCAGCTGGTATCGAGTGGGTTAAAAGCATTATTGAGCCTCAGTTTACTGTTCATGTAATAGAAACTAAAAATCCATATGCAATGCATTTAGATGACACAATAATGCCTCTTGATCAAGGAAGATTGATATATAGCCCAGATTATTTAGACCCAGCTGCACTACCAGATATTTTTAAATCTTGGGAAATTATTGAAGCGCCTTCAGTTGTAATCAGTGAAAAAAATAGACTAGGTAAACTTTCAGGGTGGTTAAATATTAATATGTTGAGTCTCGATAATAAGAGAATTCTAGTAGAGACGAATCAAACGCATACTATTAATTTTTTGAAAAAATTAGGAATGCAACCTATTTTATGTGATTTTGAAAATTATTTCCCATTTGTTGGATCCTTTCACTGTGCTTCACTTGATATTCGTCGTGTAGGCGATTTACGAAATTGCTTTTAAGGGATTTAGTATGAGTATGTATACACGTAAAAGAGATGTATGCGTAATTGGTGCTGGTATCGCTGGCCTAATGGCTGCTGATCGACTTACAAGTTTTGGGTTTACTGTAGATGTATATGAAGCACAAGATAATTTTGGTGGTCGTATTAAAGATGCTATACATGAAGATGGGAATAGAATTGAATTAGGTGCAAATTGGTTCTCTAGTCAACAAAAGTATATTACATCCCAAATTGAGCGTTTCAAATTAGATGTTATTAAAACTGAAAATGCAGGTAATCATCTAATTTTTTGGAATAAAAAGAGAAGTTCATTTAAAGGTGTAATTCCGACGATTGGATTTATAAAGAACGCGGACATCTTGCAGGGTATGACGCGTTTTGATCTTGCTGTTGCCAAGCTTAAAGATAAAAAACTTTGGGATAAAAGTCTTAGTAAATACGATAAGTTGTCATTTGGACAGTGGATTGAGTCTACTTTATATACTCGAATGGGGCGAGAGTTTTTCCAAATGGTAAGTGAAATGGTATTTGGAGTTGAGTCTCACATGGTATCTTTTTTACATGTCCTAAATTATGCCAATCGTTCTACAAGTTTAACCAGCTTAATAAGTGTGGTTAATGGTCATCAAGAGTTTAGATTTAAAAATGGTCCTTCTGATTTATGTCGGAGCTTAGCTGAGAGTATTGGTACAAAAAATTTTTTTTTAAATAATCCAGTTAAATCTATTTCTATAAATGAAAATGGTTCGGTTGACGTTAATGCTGAAAAGCTGAACGGTACCTATAAAGTTGCCCTTTGTGCTATGCCTCCACCTGCTGTAAAGCAGATTATGTTTGAACCTCCACGATCAATTCCTCGTGAGCGTTTTTTACAAGCCTCACCAATGGGGAGGGTAATTAAAGTTCAAATAATTTATGAGAAACCATACTGGTTAGAAAATGGTTTTTCGGGACAAGTGATGAGTAATCTTTATCCAATAAGTTACACCATAGATAACTCACCACCAGACCATAGTTGTGGAGTTTTAGCTGCATTTGTATGTACTAGTCAAGCAGAAAAATTCATGAGTCCAGAAACAGATCATAAGCAAACTATAACTAGAGCTATTAATAATCTGTTTGGAGTAAATTTTCCTGAGCCCAAGGAGATTTTAATTGAGGACTGGGCTAAAAATAAATGGATCGGTGGGAGTTATGGGGCATATTTCCCCCCTGGAGTCCTTAGTCGAATGGGAGAAGTACTTGATATTCATGAACATCCTATCTATTGGTGTGGGGCAGAATATGGTAAGGAACATCCTTGTCAAATAGAAGGGGCTTTAGAATCTAGTTTTAGGGTTTCTAATTTAATTAAGTTGAAGCTAGAACAGGCAGCCCTATAAAAACTGCATCAAAAAAGCACGATTTTTTGTTTTGAAAATTTCATATTCGCAGAACTAATCTGTGGGAAAACAATTATGAACGAAAAAATTTTAGCCGATGATAATCATCAAGCTAAGAGAAACGCAATGCTATTTGACCAGCGTATGGCAAAAACTCAAATGTGGCATTTTTTAATTCTTACATGTTTACCAATACCTTTAACTGTAATTGCGTTTATCTGGTTTCCACCAACTATTTCTAATTTAATAGAATTCTTTTTATTTTGGTTTCTAACTTTATCAGGTGTTATATGTGGGAGTCACAGGTACTTGTCACATAAGTCATATGCTCCTGTTAAATGGCTAAAACAATTATTAATTGTACTCGCTTCAATGGGAGGACAAGGCCCTCCAGTAGTTTGGGCCGCATTTCATAGAAGGCATCATCAATTAACAGATAAAAATGGGGATCCACATACACCAACATTATCTGGATCAAATGTCAAAGGTGTATTTCATGCAAGTTTTATGTGGATGAAAAAACATGAATACCCAAATTTGATGGTGTATGCGCCAGATTTAGTTCGCGATGATGAAATCATGTCTGTTAATAGACATTATTATCGGTGGGTATTTTTTTCAATGATAGTGCCAGCATTAATTGAGTTTGTAGTCACTCAGAATCCTATTGGGTTGCTGACAGGTTTTTTATGGGGATGGGCAGTTAGGTCATTTGTTGTGAGTAGTACTATTGGATACGTTAATAGCTTTAATCATCTTGTTGGAAAGAAAGAGTTCCGAACAAGAGACAATAGTCGAAATCATTGGTGGATGACTATAATTACTTTAGGTGAATCTTTTCATAATAATCACCATGCTTTTCCTGGTTCGGCTCATGTAGGTTTGAAAGCAAAAAACTTAGATATAGCTTATGGACTAATAAAAATTTGGGAAAAGTTAGGATGGGTATCTAAAGTACAAGTTCCTTCTAAAGAGAGAGTTGAAGCAAAAAGAATTGAGAGCTTAAAGGAAAATCAAAATGATAACTCATAATGATAAAAGCCCTTCAGTGCTGATGCAAAGTATTTCCTTAATAGTTTGGCCAGGTATTGTATTGTCATCATTGATATTGTATTGGGTATTAATAAACTCTTTTAAATTATCATATGAAAATGCTTTGCAATTACATTTTATTGGACTCTTTTTTATTATATTTGTATTTGAATGGATTATTCCATGCCATAAAAGTTGGAATAAATATGATAACCAAAGTTGGAATGATTTTTTATATAATTTGACATTTCCATTAGTTCAAATCGTTGTTGCTTTGTTGGTTTTAAAAGTTGTTGATTTTACTACAAGTACTGAAAAATCATATTTAATAGATATTAAGAGGTTTATTAATTCTGAATTTCTTCAGTTTGTTTTTTTAATATTTTTAGTTGATTTTATTTGGTATATTTGTCATCGAACTTTTCATACAATTCCAAGGCTGTGGAATATACATGCATTACACCATAATAGTGATCAGCTTCATGTGTTGAATAATGCGAGAGTTCATCCAATAGAAGTATTTTCTCTATTTTTTCCGATATTATTGGTTGTTGAGTTTATTAATATTCCAAACTCTGTATTTAACTGGTTCCTTGTGTTTCAGTTAACAATTGGTTTATTAACGCATTCAAATATAAATACTAATACAGGATGGTTAGCTTATATTTTTAATACACCAGAGGCCCATCGTTGGCATCATAGCCGCATTAGAAGTGAGCATAATAATAATTATAGTTCTGTTTCAATGTTCTGGGATCATATATTTATGACTTATTTCAATCCTAGAGAGCGTGAGGCCTCAGAGAATATAGGAATAAATACGCTTTATACCTCAGTCCCTAAAAAGTGGGTTAGTCAATTATTTATACCTTTCAAAAGTCAAAAATCATCACTAGTGAAAGATAACTTAAAAAATTTGTAAAAAGACAGTACGAACGAGATTTAGTAGGAGCCAATATAATGAATATTGAGATGAGTTTACCTCAGATTTTAGCTGATAGAGCTCTAACTATGGGTGATAATGATTTATATCATTACATTCCACCAAGATCTAATGTACCTTTGAAATTAACTTATCGTCAATTACATGAGCAATCATGTCAGATAGCAAGTGTATTAAAGGATTACGGTTTAAATGGTAAAAATGCATTACTAATGTATCCTCCAGGACTTGATTTTATTAAAGCATTTTTTGGGTGTATGAGAGCAAATGTTTCTTCAATACCAATGTATATTCCTTCAGGTAATATTCCTGATAATCGTTTATTAGGTATAGTTGAGACAGTAGAGATTAAAATAGTTCTTACAATTAAAAGTAAAGAACAACAAATAAGAAGTCTGCTCCTTAATTTATTTCCTGATAAAGAAATATTAATAATAGCTACAGATGAAATCTTGTTGAGCAGTCCAGCTATTAGAGAAGATTTAATTATTGATTTAGAGCAACCAGCTTTAATTCAGTTCACTTCTGGTTCAACCTCTACACCTAAAGGCGTGATAGTTACTCATTCTAATATTGTTAATAATCAATATATGATTGAAAGAGGCTTCAACCGTCATGCCAAAACTTCAGGTGGGGAAACAATAGTAAGCTGGTTGCCCTTTTTCCATGATATGGGGTTAATTTGTAGCATTATGCATCCAATTTTCATTGGTGGCTGCTCCGTTTTAATGTCACCTGTTGATTTTCTTCAAAATCCCTATAAGTGGTTAAAACTTATTTCTGATTACTCAGCCGAAATTGCTGGTGCACCAAATTTTGCTTACGACTACTGTGTATCTCATATAGATAAGTCGCAGATTGAAGATTTGGATTTAAGCAGTTGGAGTGTTGCTTATAGTGGATCAGAAATGATTAGACCCTCAACAATGAAAAGGTTCTTTGAGAATTTTTCTAATTATGGTTTTAGAAAAGAATCGATTTTTTACTGCTATGGAATGGCAGAAACAACATTGTATGTATCAGGTTTCACGGGGGGATTTGAAGAGTCTGAAACAGACTCATCTGTGGCATGTGTTGGGATTCCTGATGAAAAAAGTGAGGTCGTAATAGTTGATGAGAATAAGTTGCCTCTTAATGATGGCCAAGTAGGCGAAATTTGGATTAGAGGTCCACATGTAGCACCTTGTTATCTTAATAATCCTCAAGCAACTGAGGCTGTCTTTGAAGCCAAGTTAAGTAACCAAAGTGAGGAAGAAGATAAACAATACCTTCGTACAGGTGATTTAGGATATATGAAGAATGGTTTTCTTTATATGGTAGGTCGTTTAAAAAATGTTCTTGTTTTAAATGGAAAGAATTACTTTGGTGAAGAAGTTGAATACTATATTTCAAAATCTAATGATTATTTTGTAGATTCAGGCTCATGCCTTATTCAGTTGAATGAAGGTTTGGAAAATTCTGAAGTAATTTTTATGCAAGAAGTACATAAAAAAAATATTGAACAAGTTAAGTCTGATTTAGTTAGTTTAGAAGAATCTGCGATTAGATTAAGACGAAATGTTTTAAATGATTTTAAATTGCCAATTCATAGATTTATTTTTTTGCGTTCAGGACGATTGCCTCGCACTTCAAGTGGAAAGATAGATCGTGGTCAAGCTAGAGATTTTATATTAAGTGCAGAAGAAAATTGTATATTAAATGTAGAAGTTAATTGATATTAAGAGTAAATGAAGTGATTCGTATATTAAAAATTTTATTAGTACTGTCTATTGCAGGATTTGGAATAGCAGGTTTTATGAGTAATATGGTCGACTATACTGCGACTAGGGAACAAGTAAAACAAGTCTTAGAGATGGCTCCTGGTACTCCTGGTATTGAATGGAGGAGTATACATACTGAAATAGCAATAGATATTGGTTTTGCGCTGATATATATGACTAAATTAGTAATGGCATTTCTTTGCCTTATTTGTAGTTTTCAAATGATTAAGAATATAAATTCGGATACAGAAACTTTTCAAGCTGCAAAGCATTTAGGAATAGTAGCTTGCGGAGTTGGGGTTATTATGTTTTTTATAGGTTTTATTGTATTCACCGAAACCTATTTTGAATATTGGCGTGTACCTGTTTTAGGGGTGGCAACGCATGATTTTGCATTTAGTTACATTACGATGTTATCTCTTTTCTTTATTATTTTAGCCCAAAAGGATTATTTGAAATGATTAAAAAAAATTATCCAAATCAAGCTTGGTATGTTGCGGGTTGGAGTAATGAGTTTAACGATAAAAAACCTCTAAAAAGAAAAATTTTGGGCGAGGAAATAGTTTTCTTTAGGAATACAAATGGGGATATTGTTGCACTTGAGGCTATGTGTCCGCATCGAGGAGCTGATTTAAGTATAGGTTGTATTGTAAATGGTAATATTCAATGTCCATTTCATGGTTGGCAGTTTGATAGCAATGGTAAGTGCGTTGTAGTTCCATCACAAACGTCGTCTCAAAAAATTCCCTCAAAAGCAGTAGTTAAATCTTATCATGTTGTTGATAAGCAAGGTATTATTTGGATTTGGGGAGGTGATTTAGATCCTGATTTACAACCACCATATTACGATTTTTTAGATCCTGATTTTGGATTAGGAATGAGACGAGTCCAAGATATACCAAGGCTAGCTAATGGTCCATTTCTATCAGTAGTTGAAAATGCTATTGATAATACGCATCCACCATTCATTCACCTTGGAACTTTGGCGGGTGAGCCGTTAATTGTTGCTGATCAGGTTATCCGTTTTGATGAAGATATGCGTGGGTTTTGGGGGCAGCTGGATCCAAAAAATACTGTACATGATTCGGTGGAAGGCACAGAGGGAATATTGGGTATAAGCCGTAGGCTCATGAATATTACAAAGTTAAATCGTGAGGAAAGCTATTTCCGTTTTGATCTGGGAGGAGTAGTTTATTTTTATGACAAATTTTTATCTGGCCATGAACAAGTAGCTTTATTTATGGCTACACCTGCCGATGATACACACACTTGGTTTTTTGGTGAGCATATACGTTCTTTTGCTAAAAATAAATTAGTAGATTTTATGATTAAAAAATGGGCGAGAAAATTAAATGATGAAGATATGGAACATGTTGAACTGATGTTATCTTCAAAGAAAATTCATGGTATTGATAACCCAGTTAGTGTTGTAGCAGATAGACCAGCTTTAGCCTTTAGAAAGATTTTTTTCAAAAATTTAAATCAAGAAAATAGGGATAGCTTTGCTTTGCAAAATTCAAATGATTTTATCGAATCATAAAATTTTAATTAGTAATATTTATTAATAATAAATTGGATTTCACAATTATGAAACAAGTAAGTAAACTCGGTTTGGAGAGAGAGAGTTATATTTCTGAAAATATTCTATCTCAAGAGTGGTCGAAAGTCTTTTCAAAAAATTGGAGTTTTGCTGGGACAGTAAATGATGTTATTAATAATGGGGATTACATGTGTGTATTACATGGTAAAAACTCATTAGTTATTATTCGTGATCATCAAGGAATTTTAAAAGCTTTTCATAATATTTGTAGACACCGTGGTACAGTTTTACTTAAAGGGAAGGGGAATATTTCTGATACTAAAGGGGTCCAATGTGGTTACCATTGTTGGCGTTATAACCTTCAAGGCGATTTAGTTTCTGTACCTCAGGAATCTACTCAATTTGAAAACATTAATAAGAAGAATTTTTCTTTATATCCAGCCGCAATTAAAATTTTTAAAGGTATTATTTTTGTTCATTCAGATGAAACCCAAAATGAACATTTTGATGAATGGTTAGGCGATTTTAAAAAACATTTTGGACCTTATGATTTAAACGATTTAGAAGAATTATATAGCCAAGAATATATAATGAACGCAAATTGGAAACTTTTTGTCGAGAACCATATTGAAAGTTATCATTTATGGTATGCTCATAAAAATTCTATTTTAGGCTTGGATCATTATAAGCAAGTAAATCATTATTATAATGGTCATTGGTCATTTTTTCAGCCAACTATTGTACACGGAAAAATGGCAGAGTTTGAAAAATATATTCCATCGACAATTATTGCCCCTAGTAAAGAATGGTTTGGCTCGGGCGACCATCTTTTATATCCAAATTTTGGAATAGTTACGGGCGCTAAATTTGTAGCATTTTTAAGAGTTTTACCAATTACGTCAGATAAGAGTCAAATTGAAATTCGTGTCTTTGGAAAAAGTGTTTATGCACAAGTAGATTTTGGTAGTTATTATGAAGAATCAGGAAGTAGCAAAGAATATAATGTTAATTTAGAGGATATTGAATTATGTGAAAAGGTTCAACAAGGTATGAATTCAGAATACGGAGGACTTGGAGTTTTAGCAAAAAATTATGAACTTTCAATACAAAAATTTCATGAAAAATACTTAAATGAAATGTCAGCTTAAATCTAAACTTAATAACCAATAGAGATATATAAATGATTAAATTATATGGTAACCCTTATTCAAGAGCTAATAGAGTACGATGGGCACTTGAGGAGACTGGTCAATTATATGAAGAAGAATTAGTTACTCTAGACTCAAATGGTACTAGATCAAAAGAATTTACTAAAATTAATCCAAACTCTAGAATTCCTGTCATTAATGATGAGGGTTTGATTTTATTTGAATCAATTCCAATATGTATATATATTGCGAAAAAATATGGTGCAGAATTTTTATATGTTAAAGATATAAAAGAAGAAGGTTTACTACTTCAATGGTCTGTTTGGGCAATGACTGAATTGGAAAAATATATTGAAACAGCATCTCTTCATATGACTTGGTATTCAGCACCTCAAAAGGATTTAACAATTGGTGAAAATGCTCAAAATGAAGTGATTCGTTGTTTGAATATGTTAGAAAGTACAATTAAAGATAGTGGATATATTGTGGGGGAAAAATTTACTATTGCTGATTTAATAGTAACTGAGGTATTAACTGGTATTGTTTTTGCAAAAATTAGTTTGGATAATTTCCCATCTATTCGTAATTATTTAAAGAAAAACTTATCCCGCCCAGCAGCTACTAAAGCTTTTGCGCCTGATATTATTGAACCTTACCTTAAATAAATTTTATGATTTCTTCCTTAAGGAACATAGCCTTGAGAAATCAAGGCTTATGTAATACAGCTAAATTTGGAGAAGGTCTGAATGGAACTATTCAGGCCATAGAGAGTCTAGGTTATGTGCAAATTGATACATTATCAGTAGTTGAACGTGCTCATCACCATATATTATGGAGTAGAGTTCAAAACTATAGCCAAGATCATTTAAATATACTTATTCGTGAAAAAAATATTTTTGAATATTGGTTTCATGCAGCCTCATACTTACCTATGAAAGATTATCGTTTTTCATTATTACAGAAAGAATCAATTAGTAGAGGTGAAAATAGATATTTTAATTTTTCAGATAAGAAATTAATGCATGAAATTTTGTCTAAAATTAAAATTGATGGTGAGTTAAAATTACGAAGTCTTGAAAAAGGATCTCAGAGTAATAAGGGCAATTGGTGGAATTTTGGTCCAGCACGACGTGCACTCGAGCAGCTATTTATGCAAGGTGATGTAATGATCTGTGAGCGTGATGGAATGGAAAAAGTATACAATTTGAGAGAACGTTGCATACCTGACAATATTGACCAAAGTATTCCAACAATTCATGAATATGCTTTATATTTATTTAACTCTACAATCAGGGCACATGGTGTATTTACATGGAAACAGTTGCTTCATTTAAAAGTGGGGAAAGAATTACGTGAGTCGATGAATGAAATTTTGCAAGAAAAAATTAAAAGCAAAGAAGTTCTTAAGATTAAAGATATTGTTAGTGGTGAAATATATGTAGATTCAAAGCTGTTTGATGAGGTTCATTATACTGCGAATAATGTAAAAATTTTATCACCTTTTGATAACCTTGTAATTCATCGGGATAGATTGGAATCTCTCTTTAATTTTAATTATAGATTAGAATGTTATGTTCCTGTTGAAAAACGTATTTATGGATATTTTTGCTTACCTATTTTATTTGGAAATAGTATTATTGGTAGAATAGATTGTAAGGCAAATCGTCCTGAAAAGAAATTGGAGATATTAAGTTTTCATATGGAAGATAAAATTAATAATTTTGATAAAAATGAATTTTATCAATTATTATGGAGTGAAATTTTAAGATTTTCAAATTTCAACAAATGTATTGAGGTTGAAGATAAAAATGAATACTTTAGCAGTATAAATTAATTTTCATTTTGCTATTAATATTTAATGGGCTTATCTATTGCTTTATAGGTAAGCCTTATATAAATTTACTACCCTTATTCGAGACGTTTAATCTCTACCATGAAACTGAGAATGAAAATATTTATTTGCGATTGGGGGAGAGTTGGCTTTGCAATCATGTGTCATTGTTTCAACTATTACATAAATAATTCGCAGAATTAGGTCCTCAATGTGCTATCTCAACGGTCTTATTTTTGAATTAGCCAACACAGGTTTATTTTCCACACTTTAGTGTGATAGTTCAGAATTATTCGATCAACAGAAAGCTCTAGATCAACAACTTCGTCCTGATAGTGAACGTGAGTTAGAAGAAGATATCAAAGTAGTAGAAATCTATTCAGTCGATTTCAATTTACTGTCAATAAATTGAGGAAAAGAAGGCTTCTCACGACAGATTATCGTTTTTGATCATACTGGTGATTTCATTCTGTTGAATCGTGTGTTATCTCATAGTTTAGTAAATGGAATAAATGGGGAAAGAAGCGTAGGATACATTAATTCTCTCCATCTGTACTATTGTAAGTAAAAGTTTTAGATGATCAGTCGTTGATTTAAACCTTTGCAGATCATCTATATAATTATTTTTTGCATGCTCTTCTTTAAATACTTTTATACGAAATAACTTGTCATTCAAAGAAGTCTTAATTGTTATTTTATAAAATTATTACAATCTCGAAATATGTGTCAAAAATCTCCCATCATTTGTCATTTAACGGATGGGTGTCCTAACAAATTTTTAAGTGATGTGTTCTTGACTATTTATTATATGAGTTCTATTTTGGAACTTGTTGTTTTAGTTCCATCCATATGCATAAAAATAAAGGGAGTTAATCGGAATGGTAGAAGCGCTGAAGCAAAATAAAACAGATGTGACCGCATGTATTTTGTGTTCTAGGAACTGTGGTTTAAGTGTCGAAATTAATGATAATCAGTTTGTCAAAATTAAAGGCAATCCTGAACATCCATTTTCTCAAGGCTACATTTGCCAAAAAGCTGCCAGATTACAGCACTATCAGCAACATGCAGACCGTTTGACCACACCTTTAAAACGCCAGCTAGATGGTTCATTTCAAGAAGTGAGTTGGGATGTTGCCATACAAGAAATTGCCGATCGATTAGTACATATTAGAGATAATTTTGGCGGGACTGCTTTTGCTTCTGTTGGGGGCGGTGGTCAAGGCAATCATCTCGGTGCAGCATATGGCCGACAACTTTTGCTGGCCATGAAAAGTTATTATGCTTACAACTCTCTTGCTCAAGAAAAAACAGGTGATTTCTGGCTCAATGGACGTTTGTTCGGTAGTCAGGCTTGCCATACCACAGAAGATGTTGAACACGCTGACTACGTTCTTTTTATTGGAACAAATCCTTTTCAGGCCCATGGCATTCCCAACGCACGAGACACGCTAAAACATATTAAGAAAGATCCGAACCGAACTATGGTGGTGTTCGACCCACGTGTTACCGAAACAGCCAAACAAGCAGATATTCATGTGCAATTAAAACCCGGAACAGATGCTTTTTTAATGTCGGCCATGATTGCGATCATTATTAAAGAAAATCTTTATGATGCAGCATTTATTGAGCAGCACACGCAAGGTTTTGAAGACGTAAAAACAGCATTTAGCCGTGTGCCGATTGAAGACTATATTGCCAAAGCAGATGTTCCAGTCGACTTGATTTATCAAGTGGTTCGAGATTTTGCCAAAGCTAAAAGAGGCTGTGTGCGGATTGATTTAGGTATTCAACATACTTTAAATACGACATTAAATGGATATTTAGAAAAACTACTGTACTTAGTGACTGGAAACTTTGGAAAGCAGGGTACCAATAATTTGCATACCATGTTTATTCCGATCTTAAGCGATACAGATGAAAGAAAGCCGAAATATAGACGTAGTGTTTATCATAAAATGTTCCCGATTTCTGGGTTCTTCCCGCCTAATATTTTACCCGATGAAATCTTAAAGGCAGGGGAAAAGCGAATTCGCGCAGTTTTTGTAGATAGCTGTAACCCGTTACTAACTTATCCTGATACACCTGCTTATGAGGAAGCATTTAAAGCATTAGATTTGTTGGTTGTGGTCGATGTTGCCATGACGGAAACCGCTAGGTTTGCGGACTACATTTTGCCAGCACACACCCAGTTTGAAAAATGGGAATTTACTGGTTTTAATTTGGAATTTCCTAAAAATGGTTTTCACCTGCGTCATCCTGTATTGACCGCTCAAACGAATACTTTGCCAGAGGCAGAACTTTATACACGATTACTTGAAGCCATGCAGGTGATTCCAAAACGCTTTCCAATTTTAGAAAAAATAGCTTCGGTCGACTCGAACAAAACAGCCTATTTACCTTACTTGTCTGCATTAGGGCTTACGTTTGCGAGAAATAAAAAATACATTCCTTTTGCAGCCTCAATTCTCTATCGCACTTTAGGTAAACAGTTAGAAAAATCAGCTGGTTCAGTTGCTTTTTTATTGCCTTTATCGATTCAATATGCTGTCTTACACACCAAAGCGGTGCGCCGTGCGGGTTACAAAGGTAATCCTTTAACTTTAGGCGTTCGTTTATTTGAACAAATTTTAAAACAACGTTCAGGCATCGTGTTATCGCAACATGAATATGACGAAATCTGGAAATTAGTTGCTTATAAAGATAAGAAAATACGCCTTGCTATTCCAGAGATGTTAACTGAGCTAGCAAATTTAAAAAATCATCAGGTTAATGCTGAAGAATTTCCATTCATACTTTTATCAGGTGAGCGACGTAGCTATAACGCCAATCAAATTTACCGTGATCCAGCTTGGCGAAAAGTAGATGCTGAAGGGGCTTTACGAATTCATCCTGAAGATGCAAAGCACCTAAATGTAGATGCAGGAGGTCAGCTTAAATGTATTTCACAACATGGAGAAATTCAGGTTACTGTAGATTTTGATGAGGGAATGCGAAAAGGTGTGGTGTCACTTCCACATGGCTACGGCATGCGCTTTCAAGATGGTGAACCAATTGGACCACAATTAAATCGACTAATTTCCGCTGAACATTGTGATCCATTATCTAAAACGCCGTATCATAAATATGTTCCCATCCGCTTAGAAAAGTGCTAGAAATAATGTAAGGCAAATAAGAGATTAATGCTGCACCAACTTTATACAGTTTTAAAATTACAGTGAAGTGGTGCAGCCAAAGGTCTATCAAAAAACCGAAGAAGTTATGGATGATAAATAGAATTGGAACAAATTTTGCATAAAAATCAGAGCACCAGTGAAGAGCAATTTTCTATTTTAATTGCCCAGAAAAAGTGCCAGCAATATTTGAACTGTTCTCGACATGAGTGCAAAAGATGAAACAATATCACTCTGAAAATACGCCATCTGTTCTACAAGACCAATATGGGCGTATCAAGCGAAAGTTACGAATTTCGGTAACCGATCGCTGTAATTTTAAGTGTGTATATTGCATGCCTGAACATCCTGAATGGTTAAATAAACAAGACTTGCTTAGTTTTGAGGCGCTCTTTCAGTTTTGCCGTTTTATGGTGCAACAAGGTATTGAAAGCATCCGTATTACAGGCGGCGAACCATTAATGCGTCAAGGCATTGTCCATTTCATTCGTGATTTACAAGCTTTAAAAGCATTAGGTCTAAAACGCATTTCAATGACCACCAATGGCCATTATCTTGCTAAATACGCTAAGCAGTTAAAAGATGCTGGTTTAGATGATTTAAACATTAGTTTAGATAGTCTTGATTCAATTCAATTTAAAGAACTCACCAAGAAAAAATTAGAACCAGTTCTTGAAGGTATTCAAGCTGCAAAAGATGCAGAACTACCCTTTAAAATTAACTGCGTGTTAATGAAAGATAAAAATGACGATCAAATCCTACCTATGGTGAGATGGTCAATTGCTAATCATATTCCGCTACGTTTTATTGAGTTTATGCCGCTTGATGGTGATGCACTCTGGTCAAATAAAGATGTGGTGAGTGAAGCTGAAATTTTACAGGCATTGCAACCGCATTATTCGATACAAGTCATCGAGCAACAACATGAGCCAGCGCGTCAATATCTGCTTAACAATAGCTACGCTCTAGGCATCATTTCCACCATTACTCACTCATTTTGCCACCAATGTGACCGTATACGACTAACGGCGCAAGGTGAGCTATATAACTGTCTCTTTGCTCAGCAGGGTTTAAATATTAAGCCGCAGCTTCAAGCACTATTACGCGCGCAGAACTCAACTGATCATGTGCTGCATAGTCAGCACTTAAAAGATCAAGTTATGCCGTATATCTGGAATAAAGCCAAAGGCTTTCATGCCTTACAAAATCAACAAACCCGTAAAATCAGTATGCATATGCTTGGGGGATAAATGCAGCAATCTATCCAAATTAAAATCGAATCATTTGGTGCAATTGAAAAATTGCTTCCACAAAATCTTTCGTTAGTTTTCCTCACCGATATTTTAGTTAAAGATGTTTTAGATGAAATTGTTTCGTTGCATCCGGAATGTACACAGGCCATGGAAAAATGTGCATGCGCTATTGGCGATAATGTCATAACAAGGCAATCTGCCTTAAGTCAGCCATGTACTTTGGTTTTATTATCACCAGTTGCAGGAGGATGAGCTATGCGAGATTTTGCACGTATACAGGAGCAGGCTTTAAGCCTTGATACCTTTGATCCTATTGAATCATTTCCTGAATGCGGTGGAATTGATATTTTTATGGGTACGGTTCGTAACCATCATGAAGGTAAAGCTGTTAAAGCACTGAAATATACCTCGTATAAACCGCTTTCTGAAAAAATGATACGTGAAATTGAACTGGAAATTGAGAAAAAGTATCAGGTATCTTATGTGCGAGTGGTTCATCGGATTGGATATCTAGATGTGGGTGAAATAGCAATCATTGCAATTGCTTATGCAGCCCATCGCCGTGAAGCTTTTCAAGCATGCGAAGAAGCGGTTGAGCGAGTAAAACATGAAGTGCCTGTGTTTAAAGAAGAGTTCTTTACAGATGGTACAAGTCACTATGTAGAAGGCTGCTGTATTCGTAAGGATGCACCGCAAGAACACAAGCATCACCATCATGCCGGCCATGAACACTCACACTGAAATAAGCAAGACTAGGATAAATAATGAAAAACGTAGGAATGAAGCCGGAGAGTTATCGAGTTGCTGAAGCACAAGCCATTTTATATGCACCACCGCACTGTATTGAATTATTAAGACAAGGAAATACCGAAAAAGGGGATGCCTTAAAAACTGCACGTGTTGCAGGAATTTTGGCAGCAAAACGAACTGATGAGCTGATTCCTTTGTGCCATCCACTGCCGATTTATCGCGCAGATGTTGAATATGAATTAGAACATGATTTTGTAAAGATTATTACCGTGGTCGAAACCATTGGTCCGACTGGCGTAGAAATGGAAGCCTTAACGGCTGCAAGTCTTGCAGGCTTAACCATTTACGACATGTTAAAACCACATTGTGAACCAGAAGAGCTCTGGATGGATCAATGTAAATTGCTTAAGAAAAAAGGTGGAAAATCACACTTTAAGCGAGTTCTTCGTCAGCCTGTTTCGGCTGCTGTTATTGTGCTGTCCGATACTGTCGCAGCGGGTAAAAAGCCAGATACTGCCGGAAAATCTGTGGTTGAAACTTTAACCGAGGCAGGATTCGACCCGATTCACTACCAAATTTTGCCAGATGAAGCGGATACTTTAAAAAACTTAGTGCTTGAGTTGAGCAAGTCATATGCTTGCATTATGACCGTCGGCGGTACTGGAATTGGTAAGCGAGATATTACGGTTGATACGCTAGAGCCTCTTCTTGAGCGTAAGCTAGATGGGTTAATGGAAGCTGCGCGTTCATTTGGGCAAAAACGCACGCCATATGCTGCAATGTCGCGTGGAGTAGCAGGTTTTATTGATCGTTCTTTAGTGGTGACTTTACCGGGAAGCCGTGGTGGAGCAAGTGAATCAATGGCTGCTATTTTACCTGCCTTAGTCCATATTTTTGATGTTTGCCGTGATTTACCACATCCGGGAGGCTACGAATAATGTCAGGTTGTGGCACAGAACGTGGGTTGATTAGCGTAGATGAAGCAATTGAGCTGATTAATAACCGACCAAAAAAACTAGGTTCAATTCAGCAAATTCTTCAAAATAGCCTAAGTAAATATCTTGCTAAAGAAATTTATTCAGAAATTAATTTGCCAAGCTTCTCTCAGAGTGCTGTAGATGGTTACGCACTTTGTAGCCACGCAGACGATTTAAATAATCAAAAGTTTCAGGTTACTGGCGAGATTCGTGCTGGAAGTGAAAGTCATGAAATTCTGAGTGAAGGACAGGCAATTCGTATATTTACTGGTGGCAAAATTCCTGAAGGCACAACGCATGTTGCGCGGCAAGAAATAGTAGAGGTCGTTTCAGCACAAGAAATTTCGTTAACTGAACATATTCGCCATCAAGCTGATATCCGTTTTACGGGTGAAGAAATCAAAAACGGACAGTTGCTTGCCCAAGTTGGACAGTTTTTAAATATTGGAAGCTTAGCTGCTTTAAGTATGGCGGGTGTACAAACGGTTGACGTTTATCGTGCACCGAAAGTCGCTGTTTTAGTCACTGGTGATGAAGTTGCCGAAAAAGCAGAAGATCTTGCTGAAGGTAAAATCTTTGATGCAAATGGTCCATTACTAAAAGCTTGGTTTGAAGATTATGGCTTAGAGATTGAACTCATTCATGTGGCAGATGAAGCGGCGCAAGTCACGCATTACTTTAATGAGTTAAAAGATAGTCATGATGTCATTATAACGACAGGTGGTGTATCTGTAGGTGATTATGACTTTGTTCGACCATGCGCTTTTGAGACTGGCTTTGAACAGATCTTTTGGAAAGTAAAACAAAAGCCGGGTAAGCCACTCTTTTTTGCTGAATATTCTCAACCTGAAAAAGATCACCGTTGTTATTTGCTGGGGCTACCGGGTAATCCGGCTGCGGTCTATGTATCAATGCAAGTTTACGGTAAAGCATTGCTCGACACTTTGCAGGGAAATCAAACAGGGCCAGATTGGTTTAGTGCAATCTTAGATCATGATTTAAAAGAAGATGCGCGTGAACGTTTTCTACGAATGCATGCTTATTTTGACAATGGACAACTTAAAGTTAAAAGTCTGGCAAAACAGCAATCACACATGCTCAGTAATTTAATGCAGGCCAATTGTCTGGTGCGAATTTCAGCAAGTGTGAAACTAGAAGCAGGCCATATATTGAAGGGTGTATTCATCTCAAATTAGTTATAAAAGATCATGAATATGACTTATTATGAAAACGAGTGAGTTATATTTATTTAGCAATATTTAATAATAATTGCCTGTTTTTTCATAATGAAAATTTTTTATAAAGTTGATAAGAAGTTATTTTTATAATGAATCTTGCATAAATCGTGGTAAGTGGTTTAGGGTATAAACATTAGGGCCGTTAGGCTAGGAAATATCGAGGAACGCATAAAGATGAAATGGGATGACATCGGTGATCAACCTTGTTCGGTTGCTCGTATGCTATCAGTGATTGGCGATCGATGGACGATGCTAATATTACGTAATGCTTTTATGGGAATACGCCGTTTTGACGATTTTCAAAAATCATTAGGCGTAACTCGTCATGTCCTTTCAGATCGTTTAAAGCGTTTGGTTGAATATGAAATTTTAGCCAAAGCTCCTTATTTTGATCGTCAAGAACGCTTTGAATATCGCCTTACTGATAAGGGGTTTGAACTTTATCCAATTATTTTATCGATGGCGAATTGGGCAGATAAATGGATGGATCAAGGTTTAGGCAAACCTTTAGAGTATCGTCATAAAACTTGTGGCCATAAGTTCGAACCAGTTATGGTGTGTTCAGTCTGCCATGAACCTTTACATGCTAAACAAGTGCAAGTTTCAGCTGGACCAGGCTATTTTGCATATATTGAACAAAAACAGAAACAAGCTTAATTTACCCTGCTATAAATTATGAAGACTCTTGTTGAATCGCATCAGCTAGAGTCTTATAAATGTGGTCATGATTTGACTGTGTCACATTAAAACGTATGAATTGACCAGCATTGGGAGCTTGGCTAAACGCATTTCCCGGTGCAAGAATAACTTGATGGTTAATACAATATTTTGCAATTTTTGAAGCTTCAACACCCTCTGGCAAATGACACCAAACAAAAATTCCCGCTTGAGGCTTAATCCATGGCTTTATGCCCAAAGGTTCTAGTTTGGTAATGGTATCGTGCATTGCTTTTGCTAAACGAACTTTTAATAATTCTATATGTTTACGGTAAGATCCATCAGTTAAAGCACTTAATAAAACTTCAGCCGATACCCCATTGTGAGAAAAGCTTGTGGCAATTTTTAGGTCAGTGAGCTGATCAATCCATTCTGGTTTTGCAATGATATAACCACAGCGAATAGATGCTGATAACGTTTTAGAAAAACTTCCAATAAAAATTACACGTGACAGATTATCCAAAGCCGCAAGCCGAGGAGCAGCGTTATATTCAAAATCTGAAAAAATATCATCTTCAACGACAATCAAATTAGATTGTTCAATGAGTTTTAATAGTTGATGTGCTGTAGAAAGAGAAAGTACTGCTCCAGTTGGATTGTGAATTCCTGAGTTGGTGATATAAAGACGTGGATTGTAAGTCTCAATTGCTTCTTTAAATGCCTCTAAGTCAGGGCCTGTTGGTGTGTAGGGAATACCAATAACTTTGACTTGATGAACTTTAAGTAATGCATGAAAGTTGAAATAACAAGGATCATCAATCAAAGCGACATCATCGGGCTTTAGTAAAAAACGGCAAACTAAATCAATCGCTTGAGTTCCTGAGTCTGTTAAAAGTACCTGATTAAGATTCGCCTCGATACCTTTTGCTTGAGCACGCCTTGCTAGTAAATCGCGTAGAGCTGGTAATCCCAATGGTGTTGAATAACCCATTAAACAATCATCAGGACTTTTCGCGGCCGTCCTTAAAGCTTTACGAATACTGTCTAATGGCATCCAGTCATCAGGTAGCCAACCGCAACCGGGCTTAAAAACATCTGCTTTCGCTTCCAAAGATTGACGTGAAATCCATAATGGATCGACTGAACGATCTAATTTAGGGCCTAATTCACTTAAAGCTAAAGGTGCAAGAGGGCCAACAATATAAAAACCAGATCCAGTTCTTGATTCGATTTTGCCTAAAGCAATTAATCTTTCATACGCTTCTACAACTGTTGATACTGAAAATCCCAGATCATTTGCTAACTTACGAACAGAAGGCAAGCGTGCTCCCGGCAATAAAGATCGATTTTTTATTTGTCGCTCAATCTCTGAAATGACAATTTCAATTTTTGTTTTGCTCTGATTCACGCGCTTAAAATCCCAACTGTATTGGTTGTTAATACATAACAGTTCTTTTGAATTGTACTGCTTTGTATCTGGTTTTATCACCTTAGCACAGCTTAAATTCTTCGTATAGTGACGGAGAAAATTATGAATAGGTTTATGAATGGCTGGGTGAATGGTTTTATTGGCGTGGCTATTTTTGCGGGGTCACTACCAGCAACACGTGTAGCTGTAATGGGGTTCGAACCGGGCTTTCTAACCGCAGCACGTGCGGCAATTGCTGGTATTTTAGGGCTTATTCTTATATTGGTTTTAAAACAAAAGAAACCAGCCAAACAAGATTGGTGGCCTCTTGCCATTGTTGCTTTAGGGGTCGTGATCGGTTTTCCGTTGTTTACAGCACTTGCTCTACAGCACATGAATGCAGCTCATTCAATTGTCTTTGTTAGTCTTTTACCGCTTGTAACTGCAATATTTGCTGTACTCAGAGGCGGAGAAAAGCCGAATCATTTTTTCTGGATATTTGCAGTATTGGGGAGTGCGGTTGTTTTTGCCTATATGTTCTTCCTTTCTGGTGATACATCACTTGGAATAGGGGATTTTTATATGTTGATGGCGATTATTTTCTGTGGTTTTGGCTATGCAGAAGGCGGTGTGCTTTCAAGAAAAATAGGCGGGTGGCAAGTCATTTGTTGGGCACTTATTTTGTCATTACCTTTTATGCTGTTTTTAACTATTTTCTATATGCCAGCTTCATTCCAAAGTGTGTCTCCATCAGCTTTAGTCGGTCTTATTTATGTGTCTTTGTTTAGTATGCTCATTGGCTTTTTCTTTTGGTACAAAGGACTTGCACAAGGCAGTATTGCTGCCATAAGTCAACTACAACTTTTACAGCCTTTAATGGGGCTTGCTATTGCAGCGGCTTTATTACATGAACATGTGAGCTGGTCAATGTTAGTGGTCACAGCAGCAACTATTTTATGTGTCGCTGCTGCTAAAAAGTTTACTTAACTTTATAAACAATTTGCTGGTTTAGGAACACCTGCCAAACGACTCAAATGACGGGCAACTAAACCAGTATTAAATTGTTGTTGTAAAACAGTATTATTAATCTCTGGGCTTACCGTTTTCATTAAAAATTTGATGAGTGGACGGGTTGCTGGAGAATGTCCAAACTGTTGATAAAACTGACGCACAGCAGCTAAAACTTCGAAATGCCACTCGGTCAATTCAATATCAAGTGACTTGGCAAGCTCTTGTGCAACTTCAGGATTCCAGATTGTATAATCAACCAAATGACCATCTTGGTCTAATTCTAAATTCATGAAACCAGCCTAAATATATTATTTAAAAGAAATACAACGATTAAATGTTAAAACAAGATCTGCAAATTGATCATAGTCCAATACATTCATCTGAGCTAAAGTATCTTTATCGATTAAGTCTTTTTCTATGCTTAAGCACGAAACAGATGCAAACTGTTGAATCATTTGAGCTGAAAGCCGTGCAACAGAATCACCCATAAAAATAATTTGGTCACCTTTCTGATAAAGATGACTTAATTCATCAATAATATTCGGTGTATTGTGATAAGTAGATTGCACAAGATAAAGTGTTGATGGATTCATTAAAATTACACCTTCATCTACCAATATAAGACATGGTCAAAAGACTGAATGAACTCATTATTTAACTGAATGAATTCGAGCTCTTGTTCGGTTTGCTGAACAAAAGGATTTTGCTGATTTTTGCTTTCGATAAGAATGGGGCTTAAATCATAAAATTCAAAGCTTTCGACCATATTTGATGCGACTTTGAAAGCATGGTGAAGTTGACTAAAGCTTAAGTCATTTTGTAAAAGGCTAAGTGCACCATCTTTCAATAATACTTTGACTGGTGAGCCAAAGGTTGCTAAAACCATAGTAGCGGAAAGGCTTTCATTGATTTGAAGACTGGTTAAATTGGCTTGGCTTAAAATGACGAGTACAGATTTCACACAATATACCTTTTAAAAGCAACAATCTAAGCAAACAAAGTAACTTAAAATTGAATAAGACGAGATGCTGACTGTACCGCATCAGCAAGTTCACCTAACCCGACGAGTTGAAAGTCTTTGGCAAGGTTGTGATGAGTAAGGTGATGGCGACTGGCATTTTCTGCATCGGTAATACCACGAGCGAGGGCAGCACTCACACATACAGGAAGTCGAATCGCAAGCTTTTGCCATTCATGCGTTAAATTACGCTGGTCGTCAGGAACCCATTGAAAATCATTAGCAACCTGCACGCCGTCTTGGTAAAAGAATACACGAAAGTCTTCATTTTTACTTTTGAGCGCCTGAGCAAGTCCTAACGCATGCCAAGCATGAATGGAAGTAGGAGCAGAGGTAATTAGTAGTAATGTACTCATTGAGAATTCACTATGGTCATACGTCTAAATGGGCGTAGATGCATTAAGATAAAGGTAAGTATACAATGATTTTAGTGACAGGTGGTTTAGGCTTTATCGGTTCACATATTGCTTTGAGTCTCATGGCTCAGGGTCAAGAAGTGGTAATTGTCGATAATTTGGCTAATTCGACCTTGCAAACGCTGGAACGGCTAGAGTTTATTTCTGGTATGTACGTTCCATTTGTTAAACTTGATGTACGTAATACACCAGCATTGAATAAGGTCTTCGAGCAATATTCAATTGATGCGGTTATACATACTGCTGGGTTTAAATCAATTGAAGAATCTAATCTTAAACCTCTTGAATATTATAATGATAATGTCAGTTGCATCATGAGTTTACTACGTGCCATGCAACGCACAGGTGTTCGTCACTTTATTCATCTGTCTAGCCTTGCCGCTTATGGAAAATCGGGTTTGCAATTAAGCGAAACAGACGAATTCAATTATACCTATCCTAATCCTTATATTAAGTCTCAACAGATGATTGAAGAAATTATCCGTGATACTTATAAAATTGATCATGAGTGGAAAATTGCGATCTTGCGCTTATCTAATATTGTAGGTGCATTTGAACATGGGGTACTCGGAGAGTATGTCGCACAGCTTCCTAAAAATATTGTACCGCTTGCCATGCAAGTTGCTGCAATGCAACGTGATCTGATTGAATTACAAGATCAAGCTGAAACATCAGATCATACGACTGAACGCAGTTTTCTACACGTTTTAGATGTGTGCGAAGCTGTGACTGCAAGCTTACATTGGCTGCGTGATCAAACACATTGCTGTGAGGCATTTAATATTGCCCATGATCAAGTTCACTCTGTTCGTCAATTACTAGATGAAATTTCACAAGTAACCCAAGCTGAAATTCCGACTCAACCCGCAATTTACAAACATGTTGAGTTAGGTCAAGTTGCGGCAGATATAACCAAAGCAAAAACATTATTGAATTGGGCACCTAAACGTCCGTTAAAACAAATGATTGAAGATGAATGGCGCTTTTATCAAAATACATTAAATGGAAGATAAGATAATGATTCTTATTTACAATAATGGAATGCTTGAGTACGATACTAAAAATTAACTAGCCAGAGCAAATACTTGCTTCAGCCCGTAAGTTCTTTAACCAGACAACTGAGGTTTCTATGCAAACACGAATTGAACATGACACTATGGGTGAGATTGAAGTTCCAAATGAAGCATTGTGGGGAGCACAGACTCAACGCAGCTTACAGAACTTTAAAATCGGGCAAGAACGATTACCCCGTGCCATGATTCGGGCAATGGGGCTGGTGAAAAAGGCTGCTGCAATAACCAATGCTGAACTTGAACAGTTACCACAAGATTTGAGTCAATACATTGTAGGTGCGGCTGAAGAAGTCATTGAGGGTAAGTGGGATTCACAGTTTCCTTTAGTGGTCTGGCAGACGGGTTCTGGTACCCAAAGCAACATGAACTGTAATGAAGTGATTGCCAATATTGCGAACCAAAAATTAGGTCAAGCGTTGGGTGCACAAAAACCAGTACATCCAAACGATCATGTCAACCGTGCTCAATCAACGAACGATTCATTTCCAACCGCTATTCACGTAGCAGCAAGTTTGCAAATTAATGAATTGCTTATTCCTGCCGTAGAACAGCTGAAAACGACTTTGCAAAAAAAATCAGATGAGTTTCAGTCTATTGTTAAAATTGGTCGTACCCATTTACAAGACGCAACTCCATTAACACTAGGTCAAGAATTTAGTGGCTATGTCTCTCAGCTTGAGCATGGATTAGTTCGTTTGCAACAGGCATTGACAGGTTTATATGAAGTACCATTGGGTGGTACTGCGGTAGGAACAGGACTAAATGCACATCCTGACTATGCAGTGAAAGTAGCTGCTCAACTTGCTTTGCTTACAGGCTTACCATTTGTGACTGCTCCAAACAAATTTGAAGCATTGGCAGGACGTGATGCAGCTGTTTTTGCTTCTGGTGCATTAAAAACGCTTGCAGTTAGTTTAAATAAAATTGCGAATGATATTCGTTGGTTGGCTAGTGGTCCACGCTGTGGTTTCGGTGAAATCCGTATTCCAGAAAATGAACCTGGTTCAAGCATTATGCCGGGCAAAGTAAACCCGACACAAAGTGAAGCAATGACCATGGTTGTTGCACAAGTGCTTGGAAATGATACGACCATTAATGTGGCTGGTGCTTCAGGTAACTTTGAATTAAACGTATTTATGCCAGTGATTGCTTACAACTTATTGCAGTCTATTCAGTTGCTTGGCGACGCGTGTAATAGTTTTAATGATCACTGTGCGGTGGGAATTGAACCTAATCAGGATAAAATTGATCACTTCTTACATAATTCGCTCATGTTAGTCACCGCTTTAAACCCAGTGATTGGTTATGAAAATTCTGCAAAAGTTGCAAAGACTGCCTACAAGGAAAATAAAACTTTGAAACAGGTAGCTGTTGAGCTTGGTTTAGTTACAGCAGAACAATTTGATGAAGTGGTTAAACCTGAAAAAATGGTTTCACCAAATAGTAAATAATCTCTCCTAATGGGCTTTTTTATTCTTAATTACTTCTGTAATATCCGCGAGTTGCTAAGTACAACAAAAGTCCTGAATGATCAGCGCAAAAAATCATAAGGGGAAGGCCTACTTGAAAAAGTAGGCTTTTTTTATATCTTGAAATATGGATGTCATATCTAGACTTTATTTTTGCTACGTTATTTTATTTTAAGTTCAAATAAATGAAAAAGACTAAATCAATAGTTGTTTTAGCAATAACAGCTTGTACCTTGTCGGGTTGTCTACAAATGTTTCCACCTACGGTAGCTGAGCTGAACTCTGGGGTTTATCAACTTCATGCTCAAAGTAATGCATTTGGTTCAAGAGAAGCTTTGAGGGCAAAGTTAATCGGTAAAGCAGAAGAAATATGTAAAGATAAGGGTTTTGATGAGTTGGATAGCAATAACAAAATCGTAAATCATCATACTGTCTATAATTCAGGAATGCTTATTCCTGTAAATACCAAAGCAGCCGTGTTGAAAGTTAAGTGTAAAGATTAATTTAAATAGAAGTTAAACCATTAGAAAGTTAATTCTGTCAGACGTATGGCAGTACAAGAAACCCGACTAACTATCGACTAATGGCGGGGTTTTTTATTATTAAGTATTTCTGTAATATCTGTATATGAATTCAGCACGGAATGATCAGTGTTAGAAATTAAAAGAAGGGTAAATCTTTTAAAATAAATGTGGATTAAAATTTTTATGGGTTTTAAGTATTTGAATTTTTTTTATTTTTAATTTGCTCCTCATTGATAGGATTTAGATGCTAATAAATTGGAAGATGACAGTATGCGTATCTTCCCCAAGTTAGTTTTGAATAACTTTTTCACTAGATTTATTTCTGATTGAGAAGAGGACGTTAGTTTTTTTTTATTTAAGAAAAAACATAATTTTTTAGATGGAATTTAAATATTGATGTACACAATTAGATATGTTCATCGGAACAATACTTACTATATCGCTTCGAATAACGAAGGAAATTTTATTATTCTTGAGTCAATTGATTCAGAATTTCGTATGGGCCATCAAATTTCTTATGATGGTGAGAAGGTATTTAACCTTACTTTGAATGATGAAACTGATGCGGTGATTAAATTAGAGAGTAATGAAAAAACAGCATATGAATACTTACTTTCAGTTAAATAAATTAGCTTTTTATGATGAATTATTTCTTTAAGAACTAGGTGTGCGTAAAAAATGCTTCCTACAATTAAACTTAAAAAGCTTTGTTTTTTATGAAAAAGCTATGGTATGGTTGTTTACGCTTTAATTTTGGGCAGTTAAAACAAATGAACTGTTTATTAAATAAAATCACGATCACCACCACGACCTTTAAAGAAGGCTGCGTGTGATTTTTTATTAAAGTGACTTAATAAGATAACCAAACCCAGCCAATAATGGCTGGGTTAATTTTTCTCTGTTCATTATTGGTTTTTACAGAGAGAAATGATGGAAAAACTCAATAGTAATTCAAAATCGGCTTTACTGGTCATTGATATGCAAAATGGCCTATTTAACAGCCAGTCTAAGCCGCATAATGCTCAACTTGTACTTTCAAATATTCTTAGCCTTATTGAATATTGCCGCTTGAATGAGAGATCAATTATCTTTATTCGGCATGTCGGTGAGAAAGACACGCTATTAGATCCAAATGGACCGAACACTCAGTTGATTAAAGAGTTATCCCTTAATCCAAATGCAGATACAGTCATTGAAAAAATGTACCCGAGTAGCTTTAAAAATACTGCTTTAAAAGAAGTATTAGAGAAACTTGATGTTGATGAAATCATCATTACTGGGATGAAGACTGAGTATTGTATTGATACTACTGTTAGGGCTGCTTCAGAGTACGGATATAAATTGATATTAATTTCAGATGCACATACAACAACTGATTCAGTAGCATTAAATGCTCAGCAAATAATTGACCATCATAACCAAGTTTTAAGTAATGCTTTTGCTAAGTTAAAAACGACAGAAGAGTTCATTTCTCAAATTTAATTTAGAAATGAACCGGCAACTTTATTCAAAAAGTCTTATTAGCTGTATCACTAAAACATAAGAAAATCTTTTGATGACTAGTGGGTGCTCGGTTTTTAGCGGTAGCAAGAATTGAACT
This sequence comes from Acinetobacter sp. 1124_18A, assembly GCF_052824995.1. Taxonomy (NCBI): domain Bacteria; kingdom Pseudomonadati; phylum Pseudomonadota; class Gammaproteobacteria; order Moraxellales; family Moraxellaceae; genus Acinetobacter; species Acinetobacter sp. 1124_18A. The sequence continues at coordinate 822,298 of NZ_VTDF01000001.1, forward strand.
TGTATCAACAAAGAGCTCTTTTCGGAGGGCTTTTTATCAAGAGGGTATAAGTTTCACTAATTAATGGCGAATTAGCGTTGAATAAGCTGTCATAATTGTTAAAATGCCCACCTTGTCCTGTTTTTATATTGTTTTTGTTTTGCATTTATTTTGCAAAATTGAAGATAAAGTAATTGAAAACAGAAGCTTAGCTAAGGATTTTTGAATGCTCTCTATTTATTTAACAGATACCCAACAACATGTGCAATTTAATGATTATCCCGGTGATCAGCCTGTTAAGTTTCTGTTAAATCTTAAAAAGATTTTCCCAAGTACAGGTGACCTGTTATTGCCAGTTTTACCTGATGATAATGATTTAGAAAATGTAACATGGGAATCAACTTCAGAAGATTTTGATGTCTTTAAAAAGCTATTGGCTGGATGGGGTGTTATTGAACTCCGTTTAAATGCAATTACGGCTTATAAAGATAAAAACTTTGCGAATGAGTTAGTGAAACAAGCTCAAGCGAAACGTAAGAAAACAGCACAAAAAAATCATGAACTTTCTTTGGTCGCACTTGATTATATTTTTATGCATGAAGTTCACGCATTGATTGATGCGGAATTGGTCACTATTGGCGAGAAATTTTATTTACCAACCTTGCGTGAGCAATGGAAGGGCATAGTTTTAGACCCAGTGCTCAATGGAAAATTCTAATTAAACACAAAAGGTGAATTTATAAAAATTCACCTTTTTTATTTTTATAATTAAATTAATGACTTATAACTTTATAATTGCTGGTACAAAAGTTTACAAGAAAAGAATGCGTTTTTTTTAAAGTGGCAGATACATTGCTTATATAAATACAAAATTATTGCGGGAGAGAGGTTCGAAAGAACCCGCCGAAGGAGCAACAAGCCCGGAAACTCTCAGGCAGAAGGACTGTAATAATTAAAAAATCTGGAGAGAAGCTTAGATTTATAAGAATTGAAAATAATAACTTATAAATTATAAACTCACCGAAGGGGAAGATCTAAACGTTAAAAGGTAACGTTGGGGTCGAAACTCTCAGGTACAAATGACAGATGGGCTGTACTGATGAAATGTTTTGCATTTCTGAGGAGTCTGTTATGCCACATGTTATTGTGATAGGTGCGGGAATCACAGGGGTTACCTCTGCCTATGAATTATCACAACTGGGTTATCAAGTCACAGTGATTGATCGACATCTATATCCTGCAATGGAAACATCATTTGCCAATGGAGGGCAATTATCGGCTTGTAATGCCGAAGTATGGAACCAAAAAGCCACTGTAGTTAAGGGCTTTAAATGGATGAGACAAAAAGATGCACCGCTATTACTGAACCCTTCATTTAGTTTGCATAAGTATAGCTGGCTCGTTGAGTTTTTATCCCATATTAAACACTATGAAGCGAATACGATTGAGACAGTCCGATTGGCATTACTGGCTCGTAAGCGCTTGTTTGAAGTTGCAGAAAAAGAGCAGCTTCAGTTTGATTTGGAAAAACGTGGCATTCTTCATATGTATCATAGTAAGGCTGACTACGAGATCGCTAAACAAGTTAATGATGTCTTGAATAAAGGCAAATTGGAGCGCTATTCGGTTTCACCTGATGAGATGAAAACCATAGAGCCATCATTAACTGGTGAGTATTTTGGTGGTTATTACACGCCAAGTGATGCAACGGGGGATATTCATAAATATTCAACCTCTTTGGCTGAAAAGACTAAACAGTACGGTGTTGAGTATAAATTTGGTCTGGAAGTCACAGATATTAAGTGTCATCCAGACAAAGTGATCGTAAGTTGTCAGCCAAGTGCAGAGCATCCTTATCTTGTTGAATCCGATAGCATTCAGATTGAAGGTGATGTGCTGGTAGTTTGCGGTGGTGTAGGAAGTTATCAACTTGCCGATATGATTGGAGAGCGAGTAAATGTTTACCCAGTAAAAGGTTATTCAATTACCGTGCAACTAAAAGATGAGCAAAGTGTAAAGAATGCACCATGGGTCAGCTTGCTAGATGAGAGTGCTAAAATTGTGACTTCTCGTTTAGGTAAGGATCGGTTACGCGTGGCGGGGACTGCGGAATTTAATGGTTACAACCGCGATATACGGGCTGATCGTATTCAACCTTTAGTAAATTGGGTAAACCGTAACTTTGATATTTCAACGGAGCACGTGGTGCCTTGGGCCGGTTTAAGACCTATGATGCCTAATATGCTGCCTGTGGTGAAGCAGTCTAAACAGCCTCGTATTTTCTATAATACAGGACATGGGCACTTAGGGTGGACTTTGTCAGCGGCAACTGCTGTTTTAGTTGGTCAGGATATTGCTCACAAATATCCGGCCTAGAAAGTAAAAAAGCCAGTGTTCAAACACTGGCTTTTATTTAACGTACTAATCATATAATCGGTAGATTCCGCTAAAACGCTCACAGCCCTTTTGTTGGGTCTTCACATTAAGTAAAGCTTTTTGAAAATTAAACTGATATTTACAGTTGTGTTCATTATCTAAAATTTCACTTTTTTGTTCAGGCGAACTATAGGCCATTAAAGAAATCGTTTGAGTTTCTTTGCGGTTATTTGGATTGCGGTATGCTATTCCTTCAATCTTAATTTTATCCTTTGCGAGCTGATGGACTTGAATGTGAACAGGCTGTGCTGCTAGATGTCCATTTTCAAACTTAAGATAATGTTGGGTAAGCGTTTGCTTAAGTGATGCATAAAAATTTAGGTCGTCAGTACGTAAATCAAACTGTTGTTGAATACATGTATTACTCTTGCATTGCTGAGTATGTTTAGACCATAACTTTTGTGTATCCTGTAAAAGCTGTAAGGGGGCATCAGTAACTAAATATGCAGAAAGATATTTATTATTGAGTTCCTTTCTCGATTCACTAAATGTTTTTGAGCAGATTTTAAGCTCAGCTCCAGAATTAGAGCAGTCTGTTGATTCTGCAAAGACAAGAGATGAACATAAACAACTCAATGTCACGGCAAAACTTAATCTTTTCAATTGATTCATATCAGTATTAGACAGCATGATCGCTTATACTTTCAGTCTACGTTGCTAGGTGTACTATAGCGAAACAGAAAGGCTGAATACAAGATTTCTTAAGTTTTTATGGAAGGTAATAGTTATATGGTTGCTCAAATTCGCATTGGACAAGGAATGGATGTGCATGCTTTTGAAGCGGGGGACTTCGTTACCTTGGCTGGTATTCAAATTCCCCATACACATGGCTTGAAAGCACACTCTGATGGTGATGTGGTGCTCCATGCCCTATGTGATGCATTGTTGGGTACTTTGGCACTCGGAGATATTGGACAACATTTTCCTGACACGGACCCAGAATTTAAGGGTGCGGACAGCCGAGTATTGTTAAAGCATGTTTACCAATTAATTTTAGACCGTGGTTATCAGTTAAATAATGCTGATATTACGGTGGCTTGCGAGCGTCCCAAATTAGCTAAGCATAATTTAGAAATGCGACAAAGCATCGCTGATGTTTTAAATGTAGATATTAATCAAATCAGTATTAAAGCAACGACAACCGAAAAACTTGGGTTTACCGGTCGTCAAGAAGGGATTTTAGCTACAGCAACTGTTCTAGTTTCTCATCACACCAAGTGATCGGCTTGTTGTAAAGACTGCTGAAGCTCAAGAGTTGCCTTACGGCCTTGTAGCTGTAAGGTAATACTATGAATAAGCCCTGTCCAAGTTTCATTGGGTTCCCAAATCTCGTGGAGTAAATCTTGAGAAGTAGGCATGTCCATATTCATATAAAACTGTCTATAGACATACATGAGACAACTAGTACTATCGTTTTTAGTGCAGTGAATCCAGACGATTTCATTCTGAACTAAATGATCAATAAGATCGAGTACCAATAAACATTGCTCGGCAGATGGAGTCTCCCAGTCAATTGGAATATGGATATAATTTAAACCGAGGTCTAAACAAATACGATCTTCATTTTCAATATGGTTTGGTGCATTACTTACAGCGAGGTTAATGACTATACTACACCCATATTCTTTAATCAGTTTTAGTTGTTCGATTGAGGGTTGAGCCGAACTAAATAAGTGCTCATGAATAACGGAAAAAGTAGGGATTTGAGCTAATGATTGTTCAAGAGTGGTCATGATCGTACTCGGCAAGAGTAAGTTTGGCTTATTGTGTTGAATGTTATACACGATTATATCTGAGAGATAAAATACAGCTAGCTTATATATTCATCAGCCTAAACAAGAATACTAAAAAAATTATAGTAAACAAAAGAAGTCATTTAAAAAAATAAAAAAACAGCACGATAAAAGTGCTGTTTTTTAGAAAGAAATTAAGCTTATTTTAGATGTTCATTTAATAAGAATTCCATCAAAGCTTTTTGTGCATGTAAACGGTTTTCCGCTTCATCCCAGACCACAGCATTTTTATGGTCCAGCATGGTTTCAGAAATTTCTTCGCCGCGATGCGCAGGTAAACAGTGCATGAATAAGCATTCAGGATGAGCAAGTCCCATTAATTTTTCATTGACTTGAAAAGGAGCAAAGGCTTTTTCACGAAGCTTCTGTTCTTCTTCTTGTCCCATGCTTGCCCATACATCTGTCACAATGAGATCCGCATTTACAGCAGCATCTTCGGCATTGTCAAAAACTTCGACACAATGACCAAACTCTGCTAAAAATTCAGGTTTAGGCTCATATCCTTTCGGCGATGCAATTTTGAGTTTAAAGCCCATCATGTGTGCAGCTTCAATATATGAGTTACACATGTTGTTGCCATCACCAATCCAAGCAACAGTTTTACCTTTAATGCTACCGCGGTGTTCAATATAAGTCTGTAAATCTGCAAGTAACTGGCAAGGATGATGGTCATCTGTCAAACCGTTAATAACAGGAACTTTTGAATACGATGCAAAACGTTCAACAATGTCATGACCGAAAGTACGAATCATCACAATATCAAGCATACTTGAGATTACACGTGCTGAGTCTTCAATTGGTTCGCCACGGCCTAATTGTGTGTCGCGAGGCGATAAGAAAATCGCGCTACCACCAAATTGGTTAATGCCTGCTTCAAAAGAGATACGTGTACGCGTGCTTGATTTCTCAAAAATCATTCCCAATACTTTACCAACAAAAGGTTGATATACCTTATTGTCATGCTGCATTTTTTTAAGTTCGCTTGCGCGTTCTAAAATGCGATTAAGTTCTAGAGTGGATAGATCACGTAAAGTCAGGAAATGTCTTAGAGCCATGTAGCTACTCCATAATAATTGTTATGAAATACAACAATTATCTGTTGTTGGCTGGGTGGATGTGGAAAAAAAGAAGTCTACTATACTATAAGCATTTTAAAATGCAAAAGAATTAGACTTTATGATGGCCTCTTAAGAAAATATCAACACAATAGTTAATATAATCAATTACTTCTTTCTCATCAGTTGGTAAAGGCATCCCCATAATTACACGCCATTCTATATCACGTAAAATTCCAAAATACATTAACGAAGAATGATCTGGAGATGTGCAAAGAATTTCTTCAGCCTGATGGGAAATTAGCAGTGCCTGAGCAATTGTGTTTTGTATATTTTGAGCGCATTTTTCGTATAGATATTTGCTCAAAGTTGCATTGCATTGTGTTTGTTCAATAATCAAACGTAAAAAAGCGATATGTTCGGGTTGAATAATATGATTATAAAAGCGAATGAGTGTTTGGATTAGATAGTTTCTTAACGATATTTGGGATGGTTGGAAGGGCATGGAAATATCTTTAAAGAACATTTCACGGCGATAATCGCAAATTGCGGTAAATAAGCCGTCTTTATTGCCGAAATATTTATAGATAGACGCTTTTGAACCACCAGCATGATTAACAATGTCATCAAGAGAAACGGCATCATATCCTTTATCCAGAAACAGCTCGGTCGCACTTAGCAATAGAGCTAAGCGACGTTCTATACCTCTGCGTGTTTGGGGTTTTTCACATACTGAATGATGTGACTCAAGGACTGAATCATGCATAAAATTTCATAACAACGGTTAACTTTGCTCGTTTAGTATAGCAAAACTATCTTTAAGGATGGTCATCACTATTTTTTTAGATCATCTGCTGAACAGTAATTGTCTAATTTAAAAAATAAATGAATAGAAAATATAAGTTTAGAGTGAGTTTTGAAAAGATTTTATGATGTAACCTGATGTTCATTTTTAAGTTTAATAAAAATAAAGCGGCTAGGAATGTCTTAGCCGCTTTTAATTTAAGGAATAAGCTTTTTAAGCTTCGGTTTGAATAACCTTGTGTTCATCTTCTTCATCATCGTCAGCAGATTCCATTCCAAGTTCTTTTAACTTGCGAGTTAAAGTATTGCGACCCCAACCCAGTAATTCTGCTGCATGACGTTTTCGGCCACGCGTTTGTTGTAAAGCTGCATTAATTAAGGTGCGTTCAAACATTGGTGTAGCGATATCTAAAATCTTCATTTCACCATTTTTAAGCTTTTGAATTGCCCATTGATTTAGTAATTCATCCCAATGGTGTAAAGAAATACGTTCAAATGAAGGGGCTGGTTGTCCAGAATCACTATTCTTTTGCAATGGAACTTGTTTAAGTTCAGAAGGTAAATCTTCTGGATAAACTTCACGTCCAGTGATCATAACAGTTAACCAGCGACACGTGTTCTCAAGTTGTCGAACGTTGCCGGGCCATGGTAACTGTTGCATATAGTCTGTTGTCTCGGTACGTAAGATCTTTGGACTTACCCCAAGTTCTTTACCTGCACGTGCAAGAAAATGCTGAGCCAGCATTGGTATATCTTCACTACGATGAGCAAGTTTAGGAATGTGAATACGAATTACATTTAAGCGGTGATATAAGTCTTCACGGAAGCGGCCTTCATTCACCAGTTTTTCTAAATCCTGATGCGTTGCCGCAACGATTCGAACATCAACTTTAACTGGAATATGTCCACCTACACGATAAAATTCACCGTCGGCAAGCACGCGAAGTAGTCGAGTCTGTGTTTCAAATGGCATATCGCCAATTTCATCAAGGAATAGGGTTCCACCATTTGCTTGTTCAAAGCGGCCCTGATGTTGGGTAGTTGCACCTGTAAATGCGCCTTTTTCATGACCAAATAACTCGGTTTCAATCAAGTCTTTTGGAATTGCAGCCATATTTAAAGCAATAAAAGGCTTAGCGCGGCGTGGTGAATGCTTGTGTAAGGCATGCGCGACTAATTCTTTACCTGTGCCAGATTCACCATTAATTAAAACGGTAATATGAGACTGAGATAAACGACCAATAGCACGGAAAACCTCCTGCATTGCTGGAGATTCACCAATAATTTCTGTTGATTGAAGAGGCGAAGCTGTTTTTGTGGCTTCTTGTTGTTGTAGCTTGTTGATATGCAGGATTGCACGATTGACCAAGGCTAAAGCTTCATCAATATCAAAAGGTTTTGGTAAATACTCAAATGCGCCTGTTTGATAGCTTGAAACAGCAGACTCTAAATCAGAGTGTGCAGTCATAATAATGACAGGTAAATCGGGATGAGAGTTTTTGACTTTAGATAAGAAAGTTAAACCATCAATTCCAGGCATTCGAATGTCAGTTAAGATGACATCGGGAGCATCATGATGCAAACGTTCAAGCGCAGTTTGAGCTTCTTCAAAATTGGTAACGTCAAAACCTTCTTCTTTAAAGGTCTTTTCCAATACCCATCGCATGGCGCGATCATCATCAATAACCCATATTTTATTTCGCGACACGGTCTGACTCCCAAGGTAAATATAAGCTAAAAATAGTTTTTCCAGGAACAGATTGGCATTCAATCATTCCGTTATGTTGATGCATAATATTCTGTGCAATACTCAGGCCAAGCCCAGTACCTTTTGCTCGTCCAGTAACCAATGGGTAAAATACGGACTCTAAGATACTCTCAGGTATACCTGGTCCATTGTCCTCAATATCGACCCGCACGGTAGATCGATTCAGCACACCATTAATTGTGACCAGTCGTTGAATACGGGTGCGTAGAATTAGCTCTGGTTCCTGATCGATAAAGAATGTTTTGTTCTCTGTTATGGCTTGAATTGCATTTACACTAATGTTGAGCATGACCTGTATTAACTGATCGCGATCAGCATTAACATCGGGTAAAGACAAATCATAGTCACGTATAATTTTAATTTTCTTCTTTGTCTGGTTTGCAATAAGAGAGCGTACTCGTTCTAGGGGCTCGTGTACGTTAACATTTTCATAGCTTGGTAGTTGTCTGGAACCTAACATGGTGTCAGCCAAATTAGTTAAACGATCTACTTCATTAATGATGACATCGGTGAATTCAGCATAAGTCTCATCATTTAAACTACGAGCGAGTAATTGGGTTGCTCCCCGAATACCTGCAAGTGGGTTTTTAATTTCGTGTGCAACGCCACGCACGAGTTGTCTAGCGACTTGATGTTGTTGAACTAGATTTTCTTCTTTTGAAATCTTTAACATGCGGTCGATTGGATTGAGCTCGATCAACAATAATGGGTGGTAGCTTTTACCTGCATTTAATTGAGAAACAGTGTAATCCACATGAAGGTCTTTAAAGTTAACATTAATGACAGCTTCTCGACGCGTATAATGTTGTCCAGTTTTTATGGTGTTTAATAAAGCTTCATGCGTATTAAAAGTATCATCGGGGGCATGAAGTAGGTTTAAAACAGGCTGTCCTGAAGCACGAAGCAAACTAATATCAAATAGTGCTTCGCAGGCAGAATTTAAATAAAAAATATTCAAGTTACTGTCGATTAATAAAATCGCAGTAGTTAAGTTGTCTACCAATAGGCGATAGTCGATAGGGTTGTGTTGATCCATTAGCGAATCGTTCCTGTCTTAAAATAGCGCAATGGCATCTTCATTGGTTATCGGATTTTCACCGTTATAGAACATGAACGATGCAAAATATACGCCAACTTTGTTTATGGGTTATTTTAAAGTTTTAAGGTACTTAAAAACGCGCTGAAATCGTTCTTTATATCTTTTGATCAAAACGGATAGCTCAAGTTTAGATAATAACATGATCTAAATTGGTGCAAAGGTGAGTTTTGGTGCAAATGTTGGTTGTATTTTGGTGCATTACACAAAGAGTAGCCTTTCCACCTATGCTTGAGGCAAGAAAAGACATACAATACGCGCATTCAAGTGGAGCGCAGATTCATGAAGACCCCCAAAGTCGGTTTTGTTTCTTTAGGTTGTCCTAAGGCATTGGTAGATTCTGAACGAATTTTAACTCAGTTAAAGACTGAAGGTTATCAAGTTGCATCAGATTATGATGGTGCTGATTTAGTCGTTGTTAATACCTGTGGTTTTATTGAATCTGCGGTACAAGAGTCGCTAGATGCAATTGGCGAGGCCATGAGTGAAAATGGTCGAGTGATCGTTACTGGATGCTTAGGTAAAGATGAAGATAAAATTCGTCAAATGCATCCAAACGTTTTAAAGGTTACTGGTGCAGCAGCTTATCAAGATGTAATGGAAGCTGTGCATGAATATGTACCAGCACCACCTAAACATAATCCGTTTATTGATTTGGTTCCTGAACAAGGAATTCGCTTAACACCAAAGCATTATGCCTACTTAAAAATATCTGAAGGATGTAACCATCGTTGTACCTTCTGTATTATCCCAAGTATGCGTGGTGACTTGGTTTCTCGTCCAGTTGGTAGTGTATTAGAAGAAGCTGCTGCTCTTAAAAGAGCCGGTGTTAAAGAAATCTTGGTTATTTCTCAAGATACATCAGCTTATGGCGTAGACACCAAGTACAAACTAGACTTCTGGAATGGTCAGCCTGTTAAGACAAAATTCTTCGACATGTGTGAAGCACTAGGCCAATTGGGCATCTGGGTGCGTTTACACTATGTATACCCATATCCACATGTTGATGCGGTTATCGATTTGATGGCTCAAGGTAAAATCCTGCCATATCTTGATATTCCTTTCCAACATGCAAGCCCACGCGTTCTTAAATTAATGAAGCGTCCGGCACATAGTGAAAATACACTAGAAAAAATTAAGTTATGGCGTGAAAAATGCCCTGATCTTGTGATCCGTTCTACTTTTGTGGTCGGTTTTCCTGGCGAAACTGAAGAAGACTTCCAGATTTTATTGGATTGGTTAGTTGAAGCTCAACTTGATCGTGTAGGCTGCTTTACCTATTCACCAGTAGAAGGCGCTACGGCAAATGATTTACCCGATCATGTGCCAGAAGAAATTAAGCAAGAGCGTTACGAGCGCTTTATGCAAGTGCAGCAGCAAATATCTGCTGCCAAATTACAAAAACGTATTGGTCAAACGATGACTGTATTAGTCGATGGTTTAGAAGACGAATATCCTGTTGCCGTTGCACGTTCTTATGCCGATGCTCCGGAAATTGACGGTAATGTGTTTGTAGAAGATATCGATAAGAACACTATTAAACCAGGCGATATGTTGGAAGTCGAAATTACCGATGCAGATGAATACGATTTATTTGCAAAGTTAATTAAAATTAAATCGGTTTAATCGAAATATATTTAAAGAGCATTCAGTTTAAGAGGTTTTGGAGCAAAGTCATGGCGGAAACAATTAGCCCTCGTTATTCACGTATTCTATTAAAATTATCTGGTGAGGCATTATCAGGTAATAAAGATATGGGTATTGATGCCCAAGTTTTAGATCATATGTCACTTTCAATTGCACACTTGGTTGGTTTAGGTGTGCAAGTGGGTATCGTTGTGGGTGGCGGTAATTTGTACCGTGGTAGTCAGTTGCAAAAAGATGGTCTAGTTGGCCGTGTAACAGGCGATCAAATGGGTATGCTTGCAACTGTAATGAATGGCTTAGCTATGCGTGATGCTCTAGTTCGTCGTAACATCAGAACTCGTCTTATGTCTGCATTGCCAATTGGTACAGTGGTAGAGTCTTACTCAAGTCGTGATGCGATTCGTCATTTGAGTCAAGGTGAGGTTTGTGTTTTCGTTGCGGGTACAGGAAACCCATTCTTCACAACGGATACAGCAGCATGTTTACGCGGAATTGAAATCGAAGCGAATTTGATTTTAAAAGCGACCAAGGTAGACGGCGTTTATAATAAAGATCCAAGTAAATTTGAAGATGCTGTTAAATACGATCATTTAACTTTTGATCAGGTATTAGATGAAAAACTTGGTGTTATGGATTTGACTGCTATTTGCTTATGTCGTGACCATAATGTGCCATTGCAAGTTTTTGATATGAATAAATCAGGTGCGTTATTGTCAGTAGTAATGGGTGAAAAAGAAGGAACGCGCGTTACTAAATAATGTACGTGTTACCAAAAGCTCTTTATACTAGCGCTAAATTAAATTTGTTAAATATATCTTTGAATAAATAAGTAAGGTAGATCATATGATTAACGATCTGAAAAAAGACAGCGAACAGCGTATGCTGAAAACTCTAGAGTCTTTGGAACTCGGGTTTGCTAAAGTTCGTACTGGCCGTGCACACCCATCAATCTTAAATGGTGTGATGGTTCCTTACTACGGTTCTGATGTGCCATTAAATCAAGTAGCAAACGTGGGTATCGAAGACTCTCGTACACTTATTGTTCAGCCATTTGAGCGTACAATGGTTTCAGCTATTGATAAGGCAATCCGTGAAAGTGATCTTGGTTTAAACCCAATTACCGCAGATGCAATTCGTGTACCTTTACCAGCATTAACTGAAGAAACTCGTCGTGATATGCAAAAAGTTGCGCGTAATGAAGCAGAAAATGCAAAAGTTGCGATTCGTAATATTCGTCGTGATGTATTAGGTGATATCAAATCATTGCTCAAAGAAAAAGAAATTTCTGAAGATGATGAGCGCCGTGCAGGTGATGATATTCAGAAAATCACTGACAAATATGTTGCAGAAGTTGACAAGCGTCTTGCAGCGAAAGAAGCAGAATTGATGAAGGTCTAATTTTATGACCGATTCTGAAGAGTATCATCTTCCCAAGCATGTTGCCATCATTATGGATGGCAACAACCGCTTTGCAAAAAAAAATCAAATGCAAAAAGGTGATGGGCATCGGGAAGGTAAAAATGTTCTTGATCCTATCGTTGAACATTGTAAAAAAACTGGTATTCGTGCTCTAACTGTTTTTGCATTCTCAAGTGAAAATTGGAATCGACCGCAGTATGAAGTCGATCTGCTTATGAGACTTCTGGAAGAAAGTATTCATGAGCAAATACCTCGCATGAAGAAATTTAATATTGCTTTGCGTTTTATTGGTGATCGGTCCCGATTATCCTCACACTTAGTTGCCTTAATGGAAGATGCAGAGCAACAAACAGCACACCATGACACTATGACTCTCACTATTGCAATAAGCTATGGTGGAATGTGGGACATTGCTAATGCAGCAAAACAGGTTGCAAAGGCCGTTTCCCGTGGTGAATTTGGTGCTGATCAAATAAATGTTGATTTGTTCGAAAAATATGTCAGTCTAAACGATCTGCCAGCTGTGGACTTGTTAATCCGCACAGGCGGAGATTATCGCATATCTAATTTCTTGTTATGGCAAGCAGCTTATGCGGAACTGTATTTTACTGAAGCTTTATGGCCAGAATTTACAGTACAAGAGTTCGATCATGCATTGAATGTTTTTTCAGGGCGTGAACGTCGTTTTGGTAAAACATCTGAACAAATTCAGCAAGAGAAAATAGAGAATTTATAATGTTAGAGCGGATTGTTACCGCATTGGTACTTGTTGCAGTTGTTTTAGGCTGTATGTTTGCTACGCAATCACATTATCCAATGTTGGTTCTTATGATTGTTGCAGCAGGGGTTGCGGGGTATGAGTGGTATAAATTAATGCCTCGCGAAACTTCAAATGCTGTAAAACCCAAAGCTTGGTGCTACGGTCTGCTTGTTGCATTTGTTTCAGGTGTTGCCTTATTTTTCCACGATATAGCATTACTTTTGTGGTCTGCTTCAATTTTGACTTGGATTGTCAGTGTATATTGGGTTAAGTCATTTCCTGAATTTGATGGCTGGTATAATGCGACCTTGTATGTGATTGGCATAATTTTAGTCTGCGCTGCGGTAACTTCAATTTTTGTAGTATGGCAAAGTTCACCATGGTGGTTAATGTATCTGTTCTTGCTCGTATGGGGCGCAGATAGTGGTGCTTACTTTGTTGGTCGCAAATTTGGAAAAAGAAAGCTAGCTCCAACTGTAAGCCCTAATAAATCAGTAGAAGGTTTGTACGGTGGTATTATTACGACTGTAATAATAATGGTAGTTGTGCAATATCATTATCTAAATTTAACTTTAATTCAGCAAATTCTGTTTCTCATATTGTCATTAATTACAGTATTTGGTTCAGTTTTGGGTGACTTATTTGAATCAATGATTAAACGTCGTGCAGGTATTAAAGATTCTGGACGTGTTCTACCTGGTCATGGTGGTGTGTTAGATCGTATTGATTCTTTACTTGCTGCAGCCCCGATTTTTGCAACGGGAATGTATATATTAAAACTTATTGGTGTAGATTTATAGATGACACAATCTGTTTGCATATTAGGTGTAACCGGTTCCATTGGTCAAAGTACCTTAAAAATTTTAAAACAACATCCTGATAAGTATTCAGTGTTTGCAGTTTCAGCTCATAGCCGAATTTCTGAGTTAGTTGAAATTTGTAAACAGTTCCAACCAAAAGTTGTGGTTGTTCCTGAGCAAAAAGTTGCCGAATTAACAACTCTACTTGCATATAATAAATTACAAAATATTGAAATTTTGGTTGATCAGCAAGGTCTGGTAACTATTGCCTCGCATCCAGATGTTGATGTTGTTATGGCTGCAATTGTTGGCGCTGCAGGTTTGTTGCCCACTCTGGCTGCTGTGAAAGCTGGTAAACGCGTTTTATTAGCGAATAAAGAAGCTTTGGTTATGTCTGGTGAAATCATGATGCAAGCAGCACGTGATCATCAGGCATTGTTATTGCCGGTAGACTCTGAACACAATGCTATTTTTCAGTCATTACCTCATAATTATTTAGAAGCCGAAAGAAATGGGCAACCACAGCAGGGCGTATCTAGAATTTTATTAACAGCCTCTGGCGGACCTTTTTTAAACCATTCCTTAGAGCAATTAAAAGAAGTTACACCTCAGCAAGCCTGTAAACATCCCAATTGGTCTATGGGGCAAAAAATTTCAGTTGACTCGGCTACTTTGATGAACAAAGGATTAGAGTTAATTGAAGCATGCCATTTGTTTTCAATATCTGAACATTTTGTTACAGTTGTTGTCCACCCACAAAGTATCATTCATTCTATGGTGCAATATGTGGATGGTTCAACATTGGCACAAATGGGTAATCCAGATATGTGTACGCCAATTGCACACGCTTTAGCATGGCCTGAGCGTTTACAGACGAGTGTTCCTGCTTTAAATTTATTTGAATATTCTCAGCTTAATTTTCAAGCACCAGATATTCAAAAATTCCCGGCACTTGATTTGGCTCGTCAAGCAATGCGTGCGGGAGGTTTGGCACCTACTATTTTAAATGCTGCAAATGAAGTTGCTGTTGATGCATTTTTAAAGGAACAAATTGGATTTACAAATATCCCACAAGTGGTAGAGCATACTTTGCAAAAATTGGAAAATTCAGTTGCTGAAAATATTGAGTGCATTTTAGCTAAAGATGAAATAGCACGACATGTAGCGCAGCAATATATATCAAGTATAGGAGGCTGAAATGAGTGCATTATTTATGATTGCAGCAGCGGCTCTTTTACTTGGTCCTTTAATTGCAATCCATGAGTTCGGTCATTATTGGGTGGCACGAAGACTAGGTGTTAAAGTTTTAGTGTATTCCATTGGTTTTGGACCTACATTACTCAAGTGGACATCAAAAAAATCTGGCATCAAATATCAACTTTCAGCTTTACCATTAGGCGGCTATGTAAAAATGCTCGATGAGCGTGAAGGTAATGTTGCAGAACAGGATTTACCTTATGCATTTAACCGCCAAAAACCATGGAAACGTATAGCAATTGTTGCAGCTGGTCCTTTAATTAACCTGATTTTTGCTGTCTTGCTTTTCTGGATCTTATTCTTACCCGCACAAGAACAACTGAACACTAGAGTTGGTAAAGTCATACCGAACTCACCAGCAGCAACCGCACAAATGCAAGTCGGTGACAAGATTATTGCTGTTGATGGGGAAGAAACACAAACTTGGGAAAAGCTTAACTTTGCTTTGATTGACCGTGTAGGTGAGACTGGTAGTGTAAATGTTGATATAGATCGTGCAGGTACTGAAAAAAATATTGTTTTACCGATTAAAGATTTCTTAAAAAATCAAAATGAATCAGCTTTAGATGTGTTAGGTTTTTTACCATACCGTCCTGTTATTCCAGCTGTTGTTACTGAGTTGACTCAAGATGGAGCTGCAATTCGTCAAGGAATGAAAGTAGGTGATCGTATTGTTTCAATTAACGGTCAAGCCATGAAAGACTGGTTTGATGTTGTCGAGGTCGTACAACATTCTCCAGAAAAATTACTTAATATTGATGTGTTGCGTAATAGTCAATTAGTCCATTTGCAAGTCATGCCTCAAGGAAAAAAAGATAACATGGGGCAAGTGAGTGGTGTCTTGGGCGTGAAAAGTGATGCGGGAAAAATTACAATTCCTGACGAATATAAGCAAACAATTCAATATACTCCAATACAAGCTTTCGAGATGTCACTAGATAAAACTGGTCAAATCTCTAGCATGATATTGAGTTCAATAGTAAAAATGGTTAAAGGTTTAATTGGTTTAGAAAATCTTTCTGGCCCAATTACAATCGCAAAAGTAGCGGGACAAAGTGCAGAAATGGGATGGCAGACTTTTATCTCATTTATGGCTTTAATGAGTGTAAGTCTTGGAATTTTAAATTTATTACCAATTCCAATGCTAGATGGTGGACATCTGGTTTATTACATTATTGAAGCTATTCGTGGGAAGCCTGTTTCTGAACAAATACAAATGTTTGGTCTAAAAATTGGTATGGTACTGCTCGGTAGTATGATGCTTTTGGCTTTATTTAACGATTTTATGCGTTTGTAAACGTATATGGATTTATAACTTACTGGAAAAAACTGGCATGCGGCACACACATTTTTTAATGCCTTTGGCACTTGTTAGCGCTATGGCAGCGGTACAACAAGCATATGCAGCTGATGATTTCGTTGTTCGAGATATTCGCGTAGATGGCTTAGTCCGTCTTACTCCTGCAAATGTTTCTACCATGTTGCCAATCAACAGTGGCGATCGCGTTAATGAACCGATGATCGCAGAAGCAATTCGAATATTGTATGCCACTGGACTTTTTGACGATATTAAAGCATCAAGAGATAACGATACTTTAGTTTTTAATGTCGTTGAACGACCAATTATTTCAAAACTTGAATTTAAGGGTAACAAACTTATTCCTAAAGAGGCTTTAGAGCAAGGCCTTAAAAAAATGGGTATTGCTGAAGGCGAGGTTTTTAAGAAGTCAGCTTTACAAACAATTGAAACTGAATTAGAGCAGCAATATACTCAGCAAGGCCGTTATGATGCTGATGTATCTGTTGATACAATAGCTCGTCCAAATAACCGTGTTGAACTTAAATTAAACTTTAATGAAGGTACAGCCGCTAAAGTTTTTAATATCAATATTATTGGTAATACTGTTTTTAAAGACAGTGAAATTAAACAAGCCTTTGCAGTTAAAGAAAGCGGTTGGGCTTCAATCGTAACTCGTAATGACCGTTATGCTAGAGAGAAAATGGCAGCGAGCCTTGAAGCTTTGCGTGCGATGTATCTGAATAAGGGTTATATCAATTTTCATATCAATAACTCACAGCTTAATATTAGTGAAGATAAGAAGAACATCTTTATTGAAGTTGCCGTAGAGGAAGGCAGTCAATTTAAATTTGGACAAACCAAGTTTTTAGGTGATGCACTTTATAAACCTGAAGAGTTACAAGCTTTAAAAATCTATAAAGATGGCGATACTTATTCTCAAGAAAAAGTAAATGCTGTTAAGCAATTGTTATTGCGTAAATATGGTAATGCTGGTTATTACTTTGCAGATGTAAATATTGTTCCACAAATTAATAACGATACAGGTGTTGTTGACTTAAATTACTATGTAAATCCAGGTCAGCAAGTTACTGTACGTCGTATTAATTTTACTGGTAACAGTAAAACTGCCGATGAAGTATTACGTCGTGAAATGCGTCAAATGGAAGGCGCTTTAGCGAGTAATGAAAAAATTGATTTGTCTAAGGTTCGTTTAGAGCGTACAGGATTCTTCAAAACTGTTGATATTAAACCAGCTCGTATTCCAAACTCACCAGATCAGGTGGATTTAAACGTAAACGTTGAAGAACAACACTCGGGGACTACCACATTAGCGGTAGGTTACTCACAAAGTGGTGGTATTACATTCCAAGCAGGTTTGAGTCAAACTAACTTTATGGGAACGGGTAATCGTGTTGCGATCGATTTATCTCGTTCTGAAACTCAAGATTACTATAACTTAAGCGTTACTGATCCTTACTTTACAATTGATGGGGTAAGCCGTGGTTATAACGTTTACTATCGTAAAACGAAACTTAATCAGGACTATAACGTTAATAACTACGTTACCGATAGTTTTGGAGGTAGTTTAAGTTTTGGTTATCCAATTGATGAAAATCAAAGTTTAAGTGCTTCAGTTGGTATTGATAATACTAAAGTAACCACAGGTGCCTTTGTTTCTACCTATGTCCGTGACTACTTGAAGGCAAATGGTGGTAAAGCAACAGGTACAGAGACCTATTGCCCAATTGAGAATCAAATTCCTATAGAAGAAAATGGTGTTATCACCGGCACTAAATGTAAGGAAGGTGGCGAAAGAACTTATGATAATGCTTTTGAAGGTGAGTTCTTTACCTATAACCTGAATTTAGGTTGGTCATATAACACATTAAACCGCCCAATTTTCCCAACCTCAGGTATGTCTCATCGTGTAGGTCTGGAAATTGGTTTACCAGGTAGTGATGTTGAATACCAAAAAGCAACTTATGATGCTCAGGCATTCTTTCCTATTGGTACTACAGGTTTTGTGCTACGTGGCTATGGTAAGTTAGGCTATGGTAATGATTTGCCATTCTATAAAAACTTCTATGCTGGCGGCTATGGCTCTGTCCGTGGTTATGATAACAGCACCTTGGGTCCGAAATATTCAAGTGTAAATTTACAAGAAGAGCAAAAAGATGACTCTTCTCCAGAAGATGTGGGTGGTAACGCTCTTGTGCAATTTGGTACAGAGCTTGCTTTACCATTGCCATTCAAAGGAGATTGGACTCGCCAAGTACGTCCAGTTTTATTTGCTGAAGGCGGTCAGGTATTTGATACCAAGTGTAACGTTGGTTCTTATTCTATGATTATGAATGGTCAGCAAATTGCAGATGCTAAAAAATACTGTGAAGATAACTATGGCTTCGACTTAGGTAATATGCGTTATAGCGTAGGTGTTGGCTTCACATGGATCACTATGATCGGACCATTATCTCTTAGCTATGCATTCCCTCTAAATGATAAGCCTGGTGATGAAACTAAAGAGATCCAGTTTGAAATCGGTCGTACTTTCTAAGTACGACTGGACTAAACACGAAATAAGGACACAAAGTTAAATGAAAAAATTAAATATATTAATGTTAGGACTGGGTTTGACAGTTTCTGCTATGACTAATGCTGCAGGTTATGGTGTTATTGATCTTGCTAAAGTTGTTGAAAGCAGTGCTTATTTGAAACAACAAAACGCAAGTTTAAATCAGTCAGTTAAGCCAACCACAACTCGTCTTGAGCAGTTGGGTAAAGAATTGGAAGGTCTTCAACGTCAAGCCCAAACTCAAGGGCAAAAAATGAAAGAAGATGATATTAAAAAGCTCCAAGCGCAATATCAAACAAAACTCAATGAATTTAATTCTACTCAACAAGGTTTGCAGTCTAAAGTTCAAACTAGTTTGCAAGGAATGAACTCAACTTTTGAGACTCGTGTGAAGCAAGCAGCTGAGCAATTACGAAAAGAAAATAATCTTGACTTCATTTTGAATAAAAATTCAACCGTTGCCTATGACGCTAAGTATGATTTAACTGATAAAATGATACAAAAGGTTAATTCAATGAAATAAATTAATGAAAGTGCAACATTATCGTTTAGATGAACTAGCTCACCTAGTAAATGGTGAGTTAGTAGGTACGGGTAGCCTTCAATTTCTAAACTTAGCAAGTTTAGAAAATGCGGAAACTCATCAAATTGCTTTCGTGAATGGCGAAAAGTATATTGATCAAGCAAAGGCTAGCCGTGCAGGTGCGTACATTGTTACAAGCCTTATTAAAGAACAGCTTACTGACAAGCAAAATTTTATTATTGTTGATAATCCTTATTTAGCTTTTGCTATACTTACGCATGTTTTTGATAAAAAAATTACATCAGTAGGTATAGAAAGTACGGCTCAAATTCATCCTTCTGCGATCGTTTCTGAAACAGCATATATTGGTCATTATGTCGTAATTGGCGAAAATTGTGTGATCGGCGATAACACAATTATTCAGTCTCACACTCGACTGGACGATAATGTGGAAATTGGAAAAGATTGTTTTATTGATGCCCATGTCACTATTACTGGTAGATCTAAATTATTTGATCGTGTGCGAGTTCATGCAAGTACTGTAATTGGTAGTGAGGGCTTTGGCTTTGCACCATATCAAGGAAAGTGGCATCGCATTGCTCAATTGGGTTCGGTTATTGTGGGTAATGATGTTCGCATTGGTTCAAATTGTAGTATTGATCGAGGTGCACTGGACAACACAATTTTGGAAGATGGGGTAATTATTGATAACCTTGTGCAAATCGCGCATAACGTTCATATTGGTTCAAATACGGCTATCGCTGCTAAGTGTGGAATTGCTGGTAGTGTTAAAATTGGCAAAAACTGTATTTTAGCAGGGGCTTGTGGTGTGTCAGGGCACCTTTCTATTACTGATAATGTGACCTTGACTGGAATGTCAATGGTCACAAAAAATATTTCTGAAGCTGGTACTTACTCTTCAGGAATTGGATTGTTTGAAAATAGTCATTGGAAAAAGACAATTGTACGCTTACGACAATTAGCAGATGTGCCATTGACCCAAATCACTAAACGACTTGATCATATACAAGCTCAAATAGAGTCTCTTGAATCAACCTTTAATTTGCGTAAATAGAATATTATGACCGAGTCAACTACACCTAAATTTGCCATCCCTGAATTACCAATGCAGATTCAAACGATTCGTCAATATTTGCCGCATCGTTACCCATTCTTATTGGTTGATCGTGTGACTGAAGTTACTGACAATAGTATTGTTGGTTATAAAAATGTTTCTATCAATGAAGAGTTCCTACAGGGACATTTCCCAGAATATCCAATTATGCCTGGTGTTCTAATTGTAGAAGCATTAGCTCAAGTTTCAGGTGTTCTAGGATTTATTATGAACAACGAAACGCCAAAACCAGGTTCTTTATTCCTCTTTGCTGGTGCTGAAAGAGTTAGATTTAAAAAACAAGTAGTTGCTGGTGACCAACTTGTATTAAAATCTGAATTAGTAATGCAAAAACGCGGTATCTACAAATATAATTGTACGGCTACCGTGGATGGTATTGTAGCAACAACCGCTGAAATTATGATTTCACACCAAAAAACAGAGCAGGCATGAGCAATCACGACTTAATTCATTCTACGGCCATTATTGATCCATCTGCAGTGATTGCTCCAGATGTCCAGATAGGACCTTATTGCGTTATCGGTCCAAACGTGACTATTGGTGCGGGTACTAAGCTACATTCACATGTAGTGGTGGGTGGTTTTACCAAAATTGGTCAAAATAATGAGATTTTCCAGTTCGCAAGTGTTGGTGAAGTTTGCCAAGACTTGAAATATCAAGGTGAAGAAACTTGGTTAGAGATTGGCGATCATAATTTAATTCGTGAACATTGCAGTTTACATAGAGGAACTGTGCAAGATAATGCTTTAACTAAAATAGGAAGTCATAACCTATTGATGGTTAATACTCATATTGCACATGATTGTATTGTTGGTGACCATAATATTTTTGCGAATAATGTTGGTGTTGCTGGACATGTACACATAGGCGATCACACCATTATTGGCGGTAATTCGGGCATTCATCAATTCTGTAAAATCGATTCTTACAGTATGGTGGGTGGGGCATCATTAATTTTAAAGGATGTACCTGCTTACGTTATGGCTTCTGGTAACCCAGCCCATGCATTTGGTATTAATATCGAAGGGATGCGTAGAAAGGGTTGGTCTAAAAATACAATTCAAGGCCTCAGAGAGGCTTATAAATTAATTTTTAAATCAGGGCTTACTTCTGTTCAAGCTGTTGCACAGATTAAAAGCGATATTCTTCCGAATGTTCCAGAAGCTCAGTTATTAATTGACTCTGTTGAAAAATCAGAGCGTGGTATTGTTCGCTAATAAAATTTATTAAAAAAAGACACTGCATATTGCAGTGTCTTTTTTTTGCTTAAAATTATTACTTATTAAAAAATTTGGCTTCTTCAGATTTTGGATACTGACTTAAAATTTTAGTTTTATATTGATTTGCTGAAGCTGCATTTTTATCGACATCTTTAGCAATACTATAGAGTTGATAAAGAGCACGAGGAGCTTTACTCGAATTTGGATATCGAGTTGCTACCACATTGTAGTTCTTTTTTGCCTCATTGTAGTTTACTGGATCAGTTGCTAAATTGAATTCAGCTAACCAAAAATAAGCATTTCCCGTATAAACACTATTTGGGTGATTTTTGATAAAGTTTTGCATTGGAGCAATCGCTTTTTTTGCTCCACCTTGCTTATAGGCATCTAAAGCTACAGTGTAAGCTGCCTTTTCAAGCTCTACAGGGTTTGATTGGTTTTGTGAGGGCGGCTGCTGAGGTGCTTCTGGTTGTGGTTGTGGAGTAGTGGAAGAGGTGCTTATTGGAGCAGCATTCACTACTTTGTTATCTGCTGTAGAGGCTTCTGTGCTTGCGGTAGCTGGAGTATCACTATTTGCAGGATTATCTGATGGTGCACTTTCTGGATCAACCTTCTGATTAAGTAGTTCTAAGCGCTGATCTAAATCGGTATAGCGATTAGATAAATCTTTTTTCAATTGTTCAATATCGTTAGATTGCTCTTCTAATTGCCCACGTAAGGTGCGTACATCATTCTCTAATTGTTGGTTTTTCTGCATTAATTCCCAGTTTAAATTACTAGGTACTGAATCATTATTAGAAGAAGTGTTAGTTGTACTACCACCGCTTTGGCTTAAACCACGAGACTCAATTGGAATGTTGGCATAGAGAGAGGTAGTGCTCATTAAGGCAATAAATAATAAAGAATGCTTCATCAATCGCATGAGTATAGGTCCATAATTTTATGTAAAAGCCAACTTAAAAAAGGAATATGTAAACTATTCACTTAACTATCTAAGATTTTAATTGGTCCATGCAATTAAAACAGCAAACAATATAAATGCAAGAATAGTTTACAATCTTCAAGCATATTTTATCCAAAAGAAGCTACAAGAAAGAATATAAGAATGAGATGTATAGAAATTTATGGGTTTTTGCTGATGAATTAATCAATTGAAACATAAACTTGCTTAAAATGGTGAAGAAGGCTTGCAACTATTTTAAAAATCTCTATACTCTGTTTTGCAATGGTAGCCCCGCTGGTGGCTTCGCAATTGTACTCTGTGAACCCCGCCAGGACCGGAAGGTAGCAACGGTAGCAGATCTATGATGTGCCGAAGTTTTGCTAGTGGGGCTGCCACCATTGCTCTTAGTCCATTCTCCTTTGGACTGCTTTTATAATTACATCTAAGTCAAATCCTCTGTATTGTAAAAACCTAATCTGTTTTGCTTTAAGTTTTGGATCTTTTTCTACTTCTTCACCAAATTTTTTCACTTTCAATTGATACGCTTGTTCTATCCAGTCAATATTGTGAATATCCTCTGCGATTAAATCATTTTCGATCTGTTTTGTTTTTAAAGCTTGTTTAATACGTTTCGGCCCTTTGCCTTTGCGAATTTGGCTGGCAAGCATTTGTTCAGCAACACGTTGATCACTTTGATAATTCTTTTCAGATAATTCCTCAACAAGTTGCTGGACCTCTTCAGGATTTTGCGCATAACGAGTTAATTTTTCAATAAGCTCTGCTTTGGAATAATCTCGACGGGTCAATAAAGCAAAAGCATAAGATCGTAAACGCTGACCTGTGAGCAAAGCTCGTTGTTGAGACTGTTCTTCAGTTCTTTTGAACATAGTATTAGGCTTCCCTTGTAAAAAAACGCCCCGAAGGGCGTTTTAAAGCGCATGAATAATTAAGATTCTAATAAAAGATCAGCTTCTTCTTCAGCTTCAACTTGATCAGTAGTAGTGCCAGTTGTTAACAGTTGTTCACGGATATTACGTTCAATCTCTCCAGCCATTTGAGGGTTCTCTTCAAAGTGACGAATAACATTGTTCTTACCTTGACCAATTTTACTACCTTGATATGAGTACCAAGCACCGGCTTTTTGTACGATATCTTGCTGTACAGCTAAATCTACAAGTTCGCCTAGCTGGTTTGTGCCTTTACCATATAGGATTTGGAAAAGAGCCTCTCTGAAAGGGGGAGCCATTTTGTTTTTAACAACTTTAACACGAGTTTCAGAGCCGACGATTTCATCGCCTTCTTTTACTTGGCCAATACGGCGGATATCTAAACGTACAGAAGCGTAGAACTTCAATGCGTTACCACCAGTTGTGGTCTCCGGGCTACCAAACATTACACCAATCTTCATACGGATCTGGTTAATGAAAATAACCATACAGTTTGAGCGCTTAGCATTACCAGTAATTTTACGAAGTGCCTGACTCATTAGACGAGCTTGCAAGCCCATATGAGAATCACCCATCTCGCCTTCAATTTCTGCTTTAGGGGTAAGTGCGGCGACTGAATCGACAACAATCATATCAATTGCGCCAGAGCGAACCAACATATCTGCAATTTCGAGTGCTTGTTCACCGTTATCAGGCTGTGATACAAGCAGGTTATCAATGTCTACACCAAGCTTACGTGCATATTGTGGATCTAATGCATGCTCTGCATCGATAAATGCACAAGTACCGCCAGTTTTTTGACATTGTGCAATCGCTTGTAGAGTCATTGTGGTTTTACCAGAAGATTCTGGACCATAAATCTCGACAATACGACCTTTTGGTAAACCACCAATCCCCAATGCAATATCTAAAGTCAAAGAGCCTGTAGACACAGCTTCAACAGCTTGAACAGTGTTGTCACCGAGACGCATCACCGTATTTTTGCCAAATTGTTTCTCAATTTGACTTAGCGCGGCTTGTAATGCTTTGCTTTTATTCTCATCCATCTCAAAAACCTCAATACTCTATGTTCATCACGTTTAACCCAAGTGGATGCATTGAATCTCAACTTGTTTCACTGGGGTAATAGTGACAGATTTTTTCTATAGCTTCTATGTGTTGTATGTGTGTGTGCGACACAACTCGACGTTTTTATTCATCACCGTATGACCAATTCTGATCGTTCTCCTGTTTAAACCGAATAATCTGTCGACGATCTTTTTTACCCGGTCTATGGTCAGGTCGAGCTAGATTATGCAATTTTCGTTGGGATGCAATCAACTCCCGTCTAGCAATGCTTACTTCGGTTTCTTCATAAAGTTGCTGTGCGACCGGAGCTGGACCACGTGTGTTCGAAAGAGCTTTTATCACAACAGTTTTTTTATCAAAACCTTGCTGAATAATAAGTTCCATTCCAACTCGAATTTCCTTGGAAACTTTTACACGCTCATTATTGTGATGTACTTTACCTCCTTCAATAGCTGCTTTAGCAATTGAACGAGTTTTAAAAAAACGAGCAACCCATAACCATTTGTCGACACGTATGGTCTCTACAGCATCGTTTTCATGCAATTTTGACATCATTATCCTTTCTATCAATTTGATTCAATATAGACAGCAAGTCTGTAAGCCGATCTAGTGCTTTAAACTTTAAATCTTGATGCTGTTTTATATCTTTTAGACTTGAGGGCTGTAAGATAGTAAACAAGTGTTGGATACCAAATTTCTCTGCTGTTTTTAATACAGGAGCCGTATCGTCAATAAAAATCGTTTCATCTGGATTGAAGGGGTGTAATCGTTGAAGCTCTTGCCAAAAATTAATATCTTCTTTGGCATAACCTACTTGTTCACTTGATATGATGACATCGAAGAAATGTTCAATTGCAATATTATCGAGTTTTAAACGTAAGCTAGCGCGGTCAGCATTAGTCACTAGCCAACACGTATATCCCTGTTCCTTAAGTTGTTGCAAAAGCTCAATGCAGTCAGAACGAACTTGGATCTTAGATTGAAATTCTTGTTGTAATTTGAGTACATCAACACCTACAGTTTTAGTCCAATAGATTGATGAATACCAAACAAGTGTATGGCGATGTGATTGATAAAATTGATATAGCTTTTCTTTGCTCTCGGAGGGGGGAAGTTGATACGTTTTTGCATGTCGTTCAGGAAGACATTCATTCCAAATGAAATCATCAAAAGCGAGATCTAAGAGTGTACCATCCATATCAAACATTATGATTTTAGACATATTTTTTAAATATCTCCAAAATCATTCAAAGTAAAATTTTTAAGACACATCTACCATATATCCTTTTAAAATCATAAATTAAACACTCAAACTAATTTAAAGCTTCATCCATTAATTTTTCTAAAATTTGTATAAATTAATATAATGGATTGAGAAGGTAAATGGTTTGAAATTATAACGTGGAATTTTGTAAAACAAAAAATAATAATGAAGCAGTTTTAGTAGAAAATTCCTCTTTTAAATTAAAAATATTTCAAATTTATTTAAGGTTTTTAGCCCTTATAGTTAAGTTTGCTTACATAGGATACGTATTGACAAACATTTTATAAATTGAAGGATACTTATTTAAAGTTATATTTAAAATTATTCCTATAAGAACTTAGAGAAAGCAATGAAAATTGGATTTATTGGTGGAACCAATGACGGTATTGTAATCAATGCTGCCGATGGCCTTGATACTTATAAACTTGAATGGCACTACAAAGCAGAAAAACATTGCGAGTCACAACTTACCTTAGGGCTGAATGGACCTGAGTATGATTATTACAACTTATTAATTCTAAGAAAAAATAAAGAGGCTAAACTTTTTTATGTGCTTACTACTATGGAGAAAGAGGAAATAGCGGATAAACTTCATGAATATTGGGAATGTTCGACCTCCGTCGGCTATGATTTTGATGAGTAAGCATTCGTGATTTCATATAGTACATGTGCTCTTAATTGGTGATGAAGAGGAACTTTAGGATGATCAAAGTTTTTAACTTTTTGCATTCCTATCCGCTCCATGACAGCTTGAGAGGGGGTATTAATTGTAGCGGTAAATGAAACGATCTTATCTAAATTCAGTATATTAAAACCATAATCTAAAACTGCTTTTGCTCCTTCTGTTGCATAACCCTGTTTCCAGAATTCTTTTGCAAGACGCCACCCAATTTCCACACATGGAGAAAAATCAAATTGTTCAGGTTGGCTGTGTAAACCAATAAACCCGATAAATTGATGGGTTTCTTTTAATTCTACTGCCCAAAAGCCCCAACCTTTTTCGTGAATAAGAGATGAAATTTTCTGGATTAAATTAAGGCTTTCTTTAGGTATTAAAAGATTTGGGAAAAATTGCATAACGTCTTGATCTAAGCCCATTGTTATAAAAGGCTCAAAATCACTTTCTTTCCATTGTCTTAAAATTAAACGCTTTGTTTCGATCATGAGATGACTCTTTAATTAAAAATGAGGTATCAAAGTGGCTTTTGCACAATCTTCTGTAAAATGATCTTGGAATTGATGCTGACTACACCTTTTATTTTATTTAAGGTGTTAATGACGAAATGAGAAAAAGAACTCAGATCTTTGGTCGCCACGTGTAAAACATAATTAGATTCGCCAGTAATAATATATGCATTAATGACTTCATCAAAATTTTTGATCTGACTTAAAAAGAAGTTGTGATCATTGCTAGAGCTATAGTCAATGAACATGAGATATAGGCAGAATTTCAACGAACAAGTTTACTTAGCTACCAAGAAGTTATCCATATTGCAGACATTCAATATGGTACGTACCCAAGGTCAACCTTAGATTTATTTCCTTTAAACCATGTTCTCAATCTTTCAAGCGAAGATATCTTAAAATATAGTCCTATTCATCAGTTAAATCGAGTCACTATTCCATGTTCAATTTTCTGTGGTGAACTTGAGCTCGAAGAGTTGAAATGGCAAAGCCAAAATTATTTTGATATTAAAAAAGAGCAAGATCAGGATTTTGTTTCTTTTAAGCTTATTCCTAAAATTAATCATTACTCTATTTTAGAACACTATTTTAAGTCGATATTAGTTTAAGCAGTCGAATTACAATATATATAATGTGATTGTATGAGTAATTAATTTTATAGAAAGATAAAGTGTGAGGTGAATCACATCTTAACCTGTTTTTTTATAGAAATTATTTATTGTTGTTGACCTAACAGTGGAACTTAATTAGATTAAAAAGATAGTGCTTTCTCACTAGACAATAAATTGTTTAGCTGTTGTTTAGTTGAGTTTTTAAGTCCGTAGCTTCCCAAGATGCGGACTTTTTTATTTGACTTTTAAAAACAATAAGATAAAGGGTGATATAGCTATAATATCTATCCAAAGATTAATATGAATGAATAAGATAGACCTGTCATAAATAAGAAATAAACTAGGATTTTTTTCATGATTTAACTCGAATTATCATTTAATAAGCAGATTAATTAAAATATAAGCTGACTTATCATTCATGAATTTGTCATATAGGCTTGGTAAATTATAAGAAAATAAAAAGCTATAAAAAATAATTAAATAATATATATAGCATTTGAAAGTAATTGATTTAGTCGGCTCTCATGAGTTGGTTTTTTTATTTATAAAGGAGCCTTTATGAAAGTACAATATTTTGAAGGCGGCATGTATAAACATATGTGTCCAGGTTGCGGTTATCTTCACTATATTCCTGTACATTATCCTTTTTCTAATGGTAACCAATGGAATTTTAATAATAATTTGGAAAACCCAACTTTTGATCAACTCATAATTATGTATGGGCATTGTAATTACTTTATTAAGAGTGGCTTTATTGAATATAGTGTTAATTGTAGACATCATTTAGCAGGATGTAGGGTTGAGTTGCCAGAACTAAAATTAAAAAACTATAGGTTTTATTAATTTTACTACTTGTCTTATATATTTAAGATCATTTAAAAATTTATATAATCGGTAAGTAATAGAGACTTTGGTAATATATATTTACATATTCTATGCTGAATATGTATAGTTAAAAAAATGTAAATTTATTTTGGTTGAGGCTAGTATTGAAATTTGCAAAAAATTATATAACTCACTGTTTTATATTTTATTTATGGATATCTGGAATTTTTAAGAAGTTTTAACACTATTGGAACGTATCTCATTATTTCTACATTTATATTGTTTTAATGATTATATATTTTTACATTATACATCCCAGCTAATCTAAACTGTTAATAGAGTAAAATAATCTTCTATTCTGAAATCTTCGATTTTTAATTTATTTGAATTAGTTCTCACTTTTAATAGAAAAAGATAAGAGTATTGTATAGACCCAAGTTTTATGAAAATATGTTTTAGTTTTCACGAAGGAAGAGTTTAAGAAGATTTTTCCAACATGTTGCATTCTTAAATATAACGATAGCACAGATCATAACAACGATGTATGAATAATATAAATGGAGATTTTCATGAAATTTTGCCAAGTATCAGCTGTTTTCTTAACAATAGCCACCGCTAATCTAACCTACGCAGCAGTACCAAATACAACAAATTCTTTACTAGATTCTTCTCAAGCTAAGGGAATTATTAAAAACCAATATATTGTTATTCTCAATAAAGATGCTGGTCCAGCTACGGATTTTGCTAAGAATGTTGCTAATCAACATGGGGGAAAGGTATTACAGACTTATAATACCGTACTTAATGGATTTGCAATTTATTTACCCGATGTTGCAAATACGGCTTTTGTTGAAGCTATGAAAAAAAATCCCAAAGTTCTTTCAATAGAAAATGACACAGTCATGAAAATTGATGCAACTACACAAAGCAATCCGGATTGGGGCTTAGATCGTATTGATCAGAAAACCTTACCTTTAAATTCAGCTTATTCGTATTTGCAAACAGGCTCGGGAACAACAGCTTATATTGTCGATACAGGCATATTATCTAGCCATCAACAGATCTCTGGACGGGTATTAAGTGGCTATACCGCGATCTCTGATGGAAATGGTACAACGGATTGTAATGGACATGGTACTCATGTAGCAGGAACAGTTGGTGGTAGTACTTATGGTGTGGCTAAAAATGTAAATTTGGTACCAATACGAATTTTAGGATGTGATGGATCTGGTGCTTCGAGTAACGTGATTGCTGGGTTAGATTGGATATCAAAAAATGGTAAAAAGCCAGCTGTGGTGAATATGTCTTTAGGCGGCGATGCGAGCACATCTTTAGATAGCGCGGTAGAAAACTTATTTAATAACGGTTATGTGATGGTTGTCGCTGCAGGAAATTCTAATGCAGATGCATGTAGTTCTTCTCCAGCAAGAGTGAGTAAAGCAATTACTGTAGCTGCTACAGATAACACTGATACACGAGCTAGTTATTCTAATTATGGAAGCTGCGTTGATATTTTTGCCCCGGGAAGCCAGATTAATTCTTCATGGATTGGAAGTAATACAGCAACTAAAGTTTTAAATGGAACGTCGATGGCTACTCCACATGTTGCAGGTGTCGTAGCTGAAATGTTGCAAAGTACGCCTACTGCAACACCTCAGACAATCTCTACTAATCTTTTAAATCAAGCAAGTACTAATGTGGTGAAAGACCCATCGGGTAGCCCAAATCGATTGCTATATAAATCTTCTCAATAAAAAGTAATTCTTTAAATTAGGAAAAGGTCCGGAAGGACCTTTCTTAAATTTTTGCATGAGTACCATATTTATCAATCATGATTGAGCTGGCTTCATTTAAACCGCGAACCGTTACCCCAATACCGTTCTTTTGAAATTTATTTATTACTGAATCTAGCATGGCAACTGACGTGACATCCCAAATATGAGAATGGGTAAGATCAATAATGACTTCATTAACATCTTCTTTAAAGTTAAAACTTTGCATAAATTTTTCAGATGAACTAAAAAATATTTGGCCTCTTAAATCATATAAACGTGTATTACCTTCAAATGAAGTGCTTACGTGAATATCATTTTCAAGTTTATTTGCTAAGAAAAGTGCTGAAAGTAATACACCAGTTAATACACCTAGCGCTAAATTATGGGTGGCAACCACTACAATAACGGTGGAAGTCATAACGACATTACTACTTTTAGGATTGGCTTTAAAGTGGAAAAGTGACTTCCATTCAAAAGTACTGATCGATACCATAATCATGACAGCAACCAGAGCTGCCATAGGAATTACTTTTAACCAATCACTTAAAAATACAACTAGAATAAGTAAGAATATGCCTGCGCAGAAAGTAGATAAGCGTGTACGACCACCCGATTTTACATTAATCATTGATTGGCCAATCATGGCACAACCCGCCATTCCACCCATAAAACCTGAGGCAATATTCGCTATACCTTGACCTTTACATTCTTGAAATTTGTCACTAGGTGTATCTGTCATTTCATCAACGATTGTTGCAGTCATCATCGATTCAAGTAAGCCAACCGCGGCAAGGGCTAAAGAATATGGAAGAATAATAAGAAGAGTTTCTAAATTAAAAGGAATATTCGGAATTAGAAATATCGGTAAAGTGTCTGGTAATGATCCCATATCACCCACTGTTCGAACGTCAAAACCTAAAAAAATAGCGAGTAATGTGACCACTACAATACAAATAAGTGGGGAAGGGAAGAACTTTCCAATTTTTGGTATATGGGGGAAAAGGTAAATAATTCCTAAACCAACTGCTACTAATAAGTAGACATGCCACGTTACGTTTACCAATTCTGGTAACTGAGCCATAAAGATGAGTATGGCAAGGGCATTAACGAATCCAATAACCACCGATTTAGAAACAAAACGCATGAGTTTAGCGAGTTTGAAATATCCTGCCAAAATTTGTATGACACCGGTTAAAACAGTTGCTGCAAATAGGTATTGAAGCCCATGGTCTTTTACAAGTGTCGTCATGACTAGGGCCATTGCACCTGTAGCTGCCGAAATCATAGCGGGACGACCATCAACAAATGAAATAATAACGGCAATACAAAAAGATGCATATAAACCAATTTTTGGATCTACACCCGCAATAATTGAAAATGCAATTGCTTCGGGAATTAAAGCAAGACCAACAACAAGACCTGAAAGAATATCTGCACGGACATTAGAGAACCATTGTTCTCGGACATTCGATAACATGAGAAATAGCCTAAGTTCTAAATTTTGAAAGGCTAGTGATGTGATATACCAGCACAAGCGTACACCACATCACTAAACAGTGATGAGTTATTTACAATGGATAAGGGTAAATAAACTTAAGGTGGCGTAAGTGTCATAGGTATAGAGAGTTTGAGGCATTTAAAAGTGCCCGAAGAATAGCATAAGTTTTTAAGGCTGACTAACCTAACTCGACTAAACCGATTTAATCATAATTTTTCATTTCAGCTTTTGGCATTGAGGTAAATTCATTCGAAGGCATGTCTAAGAAAAAATCTTTTGCCTCAGAATGCTTGCAGTTGAGCCAATCATTTCTAAGATCGTCTGGTATTACAATAACTGAGCGTTTTCCATCATCCGGTTTATGAAATTGTTTCATAAAAGGGTGATGATCAGCATTGATTGTTAATAGCGATATTGACCTAACTTTTTGCTCATTAATAAGCGTTTCCTCAAAGATCGCAGCCAGCGTAAAAGGTTGCCCATCTTGCCGGAAAATACCATACCAATGTGCTTTTCCATTGATATATTTAGGTTCATAAATGGCTTCAACAGGAATAAGCGCAAATTGGTCATTTAACCAAGCATGTTTAAAAGAGCGCTTTTGTTGTACTGTTTCTGTTCTGGCATTATAAGTTGCATATTTGAATGCAATTTCTTTGGCATAAGGGGGAATCATTCCAAATTTAGCTTTTCTCCACTCAAGCTCATTTTCATTCGATAAAATGAGTGGGCAATCATCACTTGGAAAAATATCCATCTTATATTCAAAAGTGGGTTCAAATAAGTTTAATTGATTGGCATGTGATTTCTTAAGAGGTTTAAAGTTTGCACACATAAGACACCTTCATTGTAAAAATAGCTCTCAATTACAGCTTCTAACTTTTAGTCTTTAGTGATGTATATTTTTATAATTAGAATTGTCTCTTTGAGTATTAATTTTTAACTATCAATTACTTCGTTAATAAGTGTTTATTTTTAATAATGCACATTTCAAAAAATATTAAGATATAAATTAATAGATAAAGTATAAAAAATAGATCAATCTTACGTTTAAGTTATTCATCTTAAAGATGAGTTTATGCGAGTGTTCATCCATTTTGGATAGCTACTTTTATGCAACAGAGCCTTTCAGAAATTTAGATTTTAATAGATTCGTTATTCATCATAATACAAATCATATAGAGAACTCGTACAAACCCTTTATTAGAGGTTTACAAATTCTCGGAAAATTTTGACAATTTATAAGGTGGACACATGAATAAACATTTATTGGCTAAAATTGCTTTATTAGGCGCTGCTCAGCTAGTTACACTCTCGGCATTTGCTGATGTTCCTCTCACTCCATCTCAATTTGCTAAAGCGAAATCAGAAAATTTTGACAAGAAAGTTATTCTATCTAATTTAAATAAACCACATGCTTTGTTGTGGGGACCTGATAATCAAATTTGGTTAACAGAGCGCGCAACAGGTAAGATTCTACGAGTGAATCCAGAGTCGGGCAGTGTAAAAACAGTTTTTCAGGTGCCTGAGATTGTAAATGATGCTGATGGACAAAATGGTTTGTTAGGTTTTGCTTTCCATCCTGATTTTAAAAATAATCCTTATATCTATATTTCAGGTACATTTAAAAATCCGAAATCTACAGATAAAGAACTACCGAATCAAACTATTATCCGTCGATATACCTATAACAAAGCAACTGATACGCTTGAGAAGCCAGTGGATTTATTAGTAGGATTACCTTCATCGAAAGACCATCAATCAGGTCGTCTTGTCATTGGTCCAGACCAAAAGATTTACTATACGATTGGTGACCAAGGGCGTAACCAGCTTGCTTATTTATTCTTGCCAAATCAGGCACAGCATACGCCGACTCGACAAGAAGTGAGTAGCAAAGACTATCATACCTACATGGGTAAAGTACTACGCTTAAATCTTGATGGAAGTATTCCAAAAGATAATCCAAGTTTTAACGGGGTGGTTAGCCATATCTATACGCTCGGTCATCGTAATCCGCAGGGCTTAGCATTTACTCCAAATGGTAAATTGTTGCAATCTGAACAAGGTCCAAACTCTGACGATGAAATTAACCTCATAGTTAAAGGTGGTAACTATGGTTGGCCAAATGTAGCGGGTTACAAAGATGATAGTGGCTATGCCTATGCAAATTATTCAGCAGCAACCAATAAAGCACAGATTAAAGATTTAGGGCAAAACGGAGTAAAAGTAGCGGCAGGTGTACCTGTAACGAAAGAGTCTGAATGGACTGGTAAAAACTTTGTACCGCCGTTAAAAACTTTATATACCGTGCAGGATACCTATAACTATAATGACCCAACGTGTGGGGATATGACCTACATTTGCTGGCCAACCGTTGCGCCGTCATCTGCTTATGTCTATAAGGGCGGCAAAAAAGCAATTGCTGGTTGGGAAAATACGTTGTTGGTTCCATCTTTAAAACGCGGTGTTATTTTCCGTATTAAGTTAGATACAACGTATAGTGCGACTTATGATGATGCTGTGCCGATGTTTAAAAGTAACAACCGTTATCGTGACGTGATTGCAAGTCCAGATGGGAATGTTTTATACGTGTTGACTGATACTGCCGGAAATGTCCAAAAAGATGATGGCTCTGTAACGAACACATTAGAAAACCCAGGATCTCTGATTAAATTTACATATAAAGCTCAGTAACACAGGCAATTAAAAAACCGATCTACATAAGATCGGTTTTTTTTAGATTAAGAAAAAACTATTCAGTTACGACTAATACCGGTAAATGAATTTCTCCTAAAAGAGATTGAGTCACACTTCCTAAGAAGAACTTTTTAAATCCTTTTCGACCATGAGAACCAATAACTAACAGGTCTGCTTTGAGTTCAGTCGCTGCTTTAATAATTTCTGTATGAATTGTTTGACCCTCAACAATTTTTGTTTCAACAGAAATTCCATGTTGGCTAAATTGTTCTTTCGCTTGGTCTAAAATACCCTGAATAGATGCTCTAGCTTTATTAAAATAATCCTGAGCTAATTCTGTACTATCAATGAATTCTACAGAAATAAAAGGATCTATAGTAAGCGCATATACTAGAGTCACTTTACTACCAAAGGCCTTAGCAAGTGTTGCTGCATGATTGACAGCAATGAGTGAAGTAGGAGAACCATCGACTGGAACCAAGATATGGTGATAACTCATATATTGCTCCTTATTGCCCTATGACAATGTAGGGTGCCAAAACACCGATTTATTATCTTTATGCTTATATTATGAACAATTTTTTAAGAGTTATTGTTTATTTTTAGTATGAATAGAGGAGAAAAAGTGATTAAAAATTTTATCTTAAAGCATGATAATGACTTTCTAAGTAAGGTTGATTCTGTTTAAGGATTGAAATGACTTGATTGGCATCTATAGCAGATTCAAACAAGAATCCTTGGCCTATACTATATCCAAATTGAAGAAGTAGTTCTTCTTGTTCAGGAGTTTCAATTCCTTCTGCAATAAGCCCCAGTGATAAATTTGGAGCGAGTAATCCGATTGCTTGGACAATCGCATATATTGATGGGTCATGTTGCATTTTTTGTATAAAACTACAGTCTACTTTTAAACTGTCTATTGGATAGTCACGAATATGGGTGAGCGATGAAAAGCCTGTACCAAAGTCATCTAGAGCAATATGTACGCCATGTTGTTTTAATTTGTTAAGTGCACGGATCACATACTCTGAACCTCGATCGCCTAGCATATGTTCGGTGACTTCTACTTCAATATAATGTGTTGGAATTTGAAATTGATTGATCTTTTTCAAGAGCCGCTCAGCATAGTTGTCTCTTAAAAACTCAACAGGTGCGGCATTGAGCGAAACAGGAAGAGGTTTAATGCCAAGATCTATCCATTTTGCGATATCACGTAAAACTTGATGTTGCATCGTTTCACCGATTTTACTCGCTAAATTATAATCTTTAAAAGCTTCTGCAATTTGAGATGGATAGCCTTTTTGAGCTGAAGTTGTATGCCATCGTAATAAAGCTTCAAAACCTACAACACGATGAGTTTTTAAATCTACTTTAGGTTGATAGTAGGGCTGGATGGTATGATGACGAATAAGCTGACGTGCTAAATTAAGCTGAGAAGCGACTGTTTCGGTCATTTGCATCATGCATGGATCATACATGCGAATACCACCGCGACCACGCGCTTTTAAGTCATGCAATGCCATATCTGCACAACTAAGCAAACCTGATTGGTCTACGGCATCTTGAGGATAGATTGAACAACCAATACTCATTCCACCATTTAGAACATTACCCAAATAAGTAATCGGCTGATTTAACTGTTGAAGTAAAATGGCTGCTAGCTCGCGCACATCATTTTCAGATTTAAGGTTATTAATAATAACCGCAAACTCATCTCCACCTAGTCGTGCAACAAAGCATCTTTCATCATCAACACAATGACTAAACCGTTTGGATAAAACTTTTAAAAGATGGTCGCCTGCGCTATGCCCTAATGTGTCATTAATATGCTTAAAATGATCAAGATCAATTAATAGTAAACCCACACTTGTTTGGCTATCTTTTGAATATGCAAGAGTGCGTTTAAGTTGAAATTTAAATGAACGCCGATTACATAATCCGGTCAGTTCATCTCTTTCACTCATGTTTCTAAGTTGATTTTCTGTCAGATGCTGTTGAGTGACGTTACGGGATACACACAGTATTTGTATGATTTCACCATTTTCCCGATGAATCGGGGTCAACATATTATCCCAATATTCGGGGTCCTGATCTGGTAAAGAACTCATTCCAGCGAATCTGGCAACTTTGCCTTGAAGGGCTTTTTTTAAAGCGACGCGTCCACGTTTACGAATATGAGGTGGCAAAAGCTCAAGCCATTTCATCCCAAATTTTGTTTCATCGACAGGAACACCTAAAGCGAGGCATCCTGATTTATTCATATGAGAAACTGTGCCATCTACATTTAATACCTTAATGCAATCTACACTGATGTCTAACATTTGATTTTGTATTTCAATATTCTTTTGCAAGTTTTGTTGCTCTTGAATATCGTGATCAATATCTAAAAAGCTGACATACCATTCACTCGCTAGAGAAGAGCCGCGATATTTGGAGGCTTGAATGGAAAGTTTGCACCATCTATATTGATTGCCACTTTGTAAAAGTCGGCATTTTAATTCTATTCTTTTTTGCAGGCGAATTGCTTCGAGCCATCTATTTTTGACTTCGTCTAAATCGACAGGAGATATAAAATCTAACCATTGCTGAGGTAATGGAGAAAAAGTATCCTGCCAATATTCTGTACACTCTATATTGCAATATAATATCAAGCCATTTTCATCACTAACCCAAGTTGGTAGTGGAATCTGCTCAACAATAAAATGCTTTTGGGTGTTGTTCGACATTGAAGTCATAACATGCCTAGAAAGATTGTATGGGCGGGTAATCTAATTATTAGTCGTTATTGTAATCTTTCTGTAGTAATCAAAACAGTAATAAATAAATTTCACTTGTCTTTTTTTTGAACTAAAATTGAGATCTTAAATAAATTATATACTTAATATTTAATTTATGTTTTTGTTATTTATTAATTTTTATCTGGCTTAAGTTAAAAAAAGATTTATGCTTATTTTTGTAAAAAACTTATTAAAACAGAAGCTTATATTTGTCTTTGCAGAACTATTTTAATAAAAGCTATGAAAATAAATTATAAAAATGAGAAGGATTAAATTGCGATGATTAAAATTTTAATAAGCCAAAATTTAACCATGATATATAAAGACAGGGAGGTTTTTGAAAGTCTGAATAAATACAATAACCACCATTAAGTTTACAAAAGTAATATAAAATAAAGGCTTATATTATCGTAAAATTCTTTTCATCAAGAAGGATATATATTTCCTTTTTGTGCATTTTATAGCCTACATTTTCCCCAAGATGTAGGTTTTTTTTATTCCTAATTTTTGACCTTATAATCTTTAAATATTAAAAATAAAAAAAAGCCAAATGGCTTTTTTATACAGTTTCAGGTTTTTTCAACTCTTGTTGAATATAAAGATTCATATAGTATTGTTCAATATAATCATCAGCATAGTTGTTTGCTAAGGTTTTTGTTGCCACTTGTTCATGTTTTAAATAGCAGCTTGATTCAAGGTCTTTTTCAAGTACCCACCATTGACGGTTAATACGACGCACTTGAAACTTGTCACTTTTGTATTTTCTTTTAGCCATTTTGAAAAATTTGCTATGCAGTTGTTGAAAGAGAATTTCTACTGGAGTTAAGGACTCAAGTCAACAGGTGAGAAGTTAATTGCTTATTTTATGTGAGGTATTGTTTCTATCAGTACCCAGACGAGGCCTTAAAATAGAAAAGCTCTCCTAAGAGAGCTTAATAAGATGTCTATCCTATTTTTAACGAGAAAGATTCTTTAAAAGTAATTTTAAACTTTCCATCATTTTTTCTAATTGCAAAGGGGTGATACCTTCGAAAGATTGTTCGAGTACCACGCTGGTTAGATCATTAATCTTATTGATCATTTCAGTACCTTTGTCTGTAAGTACTACGCGGGTGATTCGACCATCGGTCTGGCAAGAATAAGTTTCAACCAAACCTTCATCTTTTAAACGATAAACAATCTTGGTGGTCGTCGACATTTTTGAAATAATCATGTCTGAAAGTTCAGAAACACTTGCGTGCGGCTTACTACTTAAAGCCAACATAATGCGTCGACGTGAGTTATCTAAACCATATTTTTTTAAAGCATTATCAATGTTTTGTACATACTGAGCATGTACTTGAGTAATCCAATAATATGGAAAATCTTCAAGAGTAAAAGATTCTGTTGTAGGTAAAAAACGCGCATACTTCTTTGTCATTGACTTTTCCCCATACCTTGGTGGATCGCATTTCTGGTGAACTATCTTTAATAGTTGAAAAATATAGTTTCATCAAGCAAGTTATATCAGGACTTTACTTGGTGAGCAAAATTTATATAGCTAAATTTAACAATGACATGGTTTAGCGGTCCTTATCTTGATAAACATCTCTATACTTTGCATAAACTACAAATACTCTTCTTCTATAGTCAAAAGTTTGTTGAAAATTAATGTGACTTGATGAGTCAGCACCATTAATTCCTTAAAATCTTTAAACAGATATACAAGATTGCATCTAGGCTTGCTTGATCGTTAATTAAACGATATTGGCTTGCAAACGCATCGTAGAAAAAAAATGATGATTTGACCGTGGCATTGAACGAGATAGTTTTTGTCTCTAAAGTCATAATTATGAAAAATCAAGATATTTAAATAATAAATATTTATAAATATCATATATTTAATTTGTTTTGCGGTCAGTGAAATTTACCATACATTTAACATGAATCATCTATTATTTAGTGAAATAACTTGGATTTATTTATTAAATTATTGATTATTATGTATAAAATTTGAGTAATAGTTGAATGGTTAACGTTGTAAATTTAGCTTTTTTGTCTATAAATTATATTTTTAAGAGTTTTTACTCATCCTGCATCCCACTCATCTTTTAAATCGCAGATAGGTTCACTTTAACTGTAAAGTTGAAAGAGGGAGTGCTAGCGCAGCTTATAGCAAGAGTTATTCAGATTAAATTATGCGAGTAGCGTAAACCGGGTAATTGAAGAATTCTATTTGATGAAGCATATACAATTTATAAAAAAGGGAGAATTTATATTCTCCCTTTTTTAATTATGCAGTGGTCACAATTTTTTCTTCTATTTTTTTCTTAACAATCGCATAGCTTATACCTGTAACGATACTACCTGCTGCAATGGCAGCGAGATATAGCCAAGCATGGTTAATTGCATTTGGAATTAAAAGAACAAATACACCGCCATGAGGAGTAACTAATTCGCAATGGAATAATGCAACAAGTGCTCCAGTCACAGCCCCACCTAAAATGCAAGTTGGAATAACACGCATTGGGTCTTTAGCTGCAAAGGGAATAGCACCCTCGGAAATAAAACATAAACCTAATACGAAAGCAGCTTTTCCAGCATCTTTCTCTCCTGTACTAAATTTATTTTTAGCTATGAAAGTTGCAATAGCCATACCAATTGCAGGAACCATACCGCCCGCCATTGTTGCTGCTATTGGCATATAGGTATTTGTTGTCAACAATCCGACAGTAAAAGCGTAGGCTGCCTTATTGATTGGACCACCTAAATCGATACACATCATGCTGGCTAGTATAATTCCCATTAACACAGCATTTGTTGTACCCATGTTATTTAAGAAGTCTTTCATTAACTCGAAAATATGTGCTACAGGTTGTCCAACCACATAGAACATAATTAGACCGACAAATAATGTACCTAATAATGGAATAATTAAAATCGGTTTAAGTGCTTCTAGGCTAGTAGGAAGTTTAAGTTTTTTGGCAATGAAAAGTGCGATATAACCCGCCAGAAAACCTGAAACAATACCGCCTAAAAAACCTGCTTGTAGCTGAGAGGCGAGTAAGCCCCCAATTAAACCAGGTGCAAGACCAGGGCGATCAGCAATTGAGTAGGCAATATAACCCGATAACATCGGGACCATAAGCATAAATGCAGCAGCGCCAATTTGTTTTAATATGGCTGGTAAGCTTCCGGCTTGCTCAGCAGCATTGAGACCAAAGCATAAGGAGAGAGCAATTAAAAGACCTCCAGCCACCACCATAGGCAACATAAAAGAAACACCAGTTAAGAGATGTTTATATACGCCAACTCTTTCGGTTTTATCTTTGTTCTCGGCTGATGCTTGCTGCTTACCTTGTTCTAAAACTTGCGCATTGCTGATTGCTTCAGCAAAGGCTTTATCTGTTTGCTTTAGAGCAAAGCCAGTACCACATCGATAAACACGCTTACCTACAAAACGGTCTGTGTTAACTTCAATGTCAGTGGCAAGAATCACGATGTCCGCTTCAGCAATAGCTTGAGCTGATAAAATATTTTTTGCGCCAACGGAACCTTGTGTTTCTACTTCAATTTCATACCCAAGCTTTTCTGCACCTTGTTGTAATGCCTCGGCAGCCATAAAAGTATGTGCAACACCCGTAGGACACGCAGTGATTGCTACAAACTTTTTAGTAGTAGTTACTGCCAAGTTATTATCGCTTAGCCAATCTTGAGCTGGCTTAAAATGATCTAAGGCAGTTTTAAAAGCTGTGTGAGCATCATTTTTTATCTCTTCAATGCTAATAAAAGATAATGGATGTGTACCAAAACTATTAAGATTTTTCGGGCGTTGTCCAACAACAATGACTTGATCAAAGTTTTCATTCGCATCGAATTCATCAAGCGAAATAATGTTATTTGGATAATCCTGTTGGGATGCAACCTGTGAAAGTTTCCGAGCTAAAATCAAGGCATTGACTTGCTGTTGCGGACTATTAATGACAAATAATAAATGTTTAGCAGTTAGCATCAGATTCACTCAATGAATTGATTATAGTTTGGGCTTTTAACTGTTTTAGCGTTTCGGCATTGGGAGTACGAAAGCCAATTTGTGTGACAGCATGGCTTGCGATTGCAGTAGCAGTTTTTAATGTTTCTTCATCAGAGAAGCCATTTATTAAGCCATGAATCATGCCTGCTAAAAGAGAGTCACCCGCACCAACGGTACTTTTAACGATCACTTTAGGGGCTTGGGCATGAAGTGGGTGAGTGTCGTGTAGCCAGTTTACACCGTCTTCGCCCATCGAAATAACGACATGCTCAATTTTAGCTAAGTTTTCAAAAAGCTTTTTTTGTTCAGCATAAGTCGCGGCAGGAAGCTGATAACTTTCTACTAACTCGTCTGTATTTGGTTTAATCATCCAAGGCTGGCACTCAATTGCAGCGACCAATGCTTTACCACTTGTATCAAGTGCAACTTTTTTCCCTTGCTGTTGAATGAGCTTAATAAGTTGCTGTAATTCATCAACACTGAAACCTTGTGGAAGGCTCCCGGCAATTGCAACTACATCTACCTGTGGCAAAATCATTTCGATTTTTTGAAAGAGGTTCTTTTTATCTAGTTCAGAAACTAAGAAACCTTTTCCATTTAAATCGGTCATACGCCCAGAATGTTCAGCAATTTTTATATTTTGACGAGTCTCGCCTTCAATATAAATAAACTCAGGTTGGAATTGAGCTTCTTTAAAATGGTCATCAAAAATTTGTTTGTTCGTCGTTCCTAGAAAGCCAGAAACAATAACTTCATGCCCCAAATCTTTTAAAACTTGTGCAATATTTAATCCTTTGCCTGCTGCATGTATTTCTACAGATTCTTGGCGATTTACTTCGCCAATCTGTAACTCATTGAGTTGTATCGTTACATCAATTGCAGGATTTAAAGTAATTGTTAAAACTTTAGCCATTACTGTTCCTAATCTTTAGATTTCTTGTTCGGATAACTGACGTACAGCAGTAGCGCTCTCACATTCTAGTGCGCGTTTTGCAAGCGATTGAGCTTGGCTGTAGTTAAGTGTACGAATTTGGGCTTTTACTAAAGGAATACTATTTGGAGACATGCTGAGCTCATCTACGCCTAATCCCATAAGAATCGGTACAGCTTTTGGATCAGCTGCGAGTTCTCCGCATATGCCTACCCATTTGCCATGTTTGTGTGCAGCTTTTACAGTGTGATCAATCAATTGCAAAATACTTGGGTGGAGGCCATCTGCTTCAGCCGAGAGGATAGGGTGGCCACGGTCAATAGCTAAAGTATATTGGGTTAAGTCATTTGTTCCTATACTGAAAAAGTCCACTTCTTGAGCAAGAATAGGAGCAAGTAAAGCAGCAGAAGGAACTTCTATCATAATACCAACTTGTAAGTTGGCGCATGGATGTATAGCTTTAACTTCATCAAGAATTGTCTTTGCTGCACGCCATTCTTCTACACGGCCAATCATTGGAAACATGATTCGTAAAGGACGATCATCTGCGGCTTTAAGCAAAGCGGTAAGTTGTTGACGTAACAGCTCTGGCTGTCTTAGTGTCAAGCGAATACCTCTTAGACCTAAAAATGGATTTTCTTCTTCAGCAATTGGAAGGTAAGGAAGTGGTTTGTCCCCACCTACATCTAAAGTACGTACTACAAGAGGGCGACCAGCAAGGGCATCTAGCACAACACGATAATCTGCTTCTTGGGTAGCTTCATTTGGAGCACTACTATGAGCCATAAAAACGAGTTCGGTTCTTAGTAGTCCGATTGCTTCGGCACCACATTCTACTGCATGGGCTGTAGCTTGAACTTTTCCTAAATTGGCAGCAACTTCGATTTGATGTTGATCTAGGGTAATCGCAGGTTCTTGGCTGTGACGTTCAGCCTCTTCACGAATTTTTTGTTGAAGCTCTCGTTCTTGTTTGGCTTGCTCGATTTGCTGAATATTAGGGTTTAATACAAAAGTTCCTGTATCTCCATTAATTAAAAGAGAGCTCTTTTGTTCAATATCTAGTACTTGATCACCAGCGCCAACAATTGCAGGAATACCTAAAGCACGAGCAACAATAGCGCTATGTGCACTTGCACCACCAACAGCTGTCAAAATACCAGCAACTCGATCTTTATTAAGGCGAGCCACATCACTTGGGCCAACATCATACATGATCAAAATATAAGGCTCTTTAGGCTCTTCGATGATAACTTCGCCACAGAGTTGAGCTAAAACCCGATCGCCAATATCACGTAAGTCTGTAGCACGCTCAGCGA
Source organism: Acinetobacter sp. 1124_18A (assembly GCF_052824995.1). NCBI lineage: Bacteria > Pseudomonadati > Pseudomonadota > Gammaproteobacteria > Moraxellales > Moraxellaceae > Acinetobacter > Acinetobacter sp. 1124_18A. Next base: position 865,711 of record NZ_VTDF01000001.1, read on the forward strand.
GTAAACGATCTGGTAAAGCTGCTTGCTCTTTAGCTGCTGCTTCAATATGTTCATGCCAAGCAGCAGGAGCAGAAAGGTTTAAGTTAATCTTTTGATAAACACCATTAATAAGATCTGGGTCGTCTAGCATTTCCAAATGTGCTTGGAAAATTTGCTTAATTTCCTTTGCTTCAGATTTTGCAATAACTTGGTGAATATTGTTTTTAACTGCGTGAAGAGCAATATCAAGTTTCTCTTTTTCTGCTTTAACGCTTAAACCCATACGTTCATATTGATAAACCTTAGGTTTAATAACATGTACTGGGCCAAAAGCTAGACCACTAGAAGCTGGAATACCTGTATTTGTACTCAATGTTTTCGGCAATGACTTTACTGTTTGAAGCGATTGAGCTTCTTGGGTATCTGAAGATTGAATTGGTTCAACTTCTTCTCCTAAGCCTTGTTGCACGGCCTGAATAACTTTATCTAAAGCTTCAACAGCATCTGTTTCTGGCTCGGCAATAAAACGTAAAGTCTGGCCACGTTTACATCCTAAAGCCAAGAGGCGCGTCAAACTTTTAGCAGAAACAAAATTACCATCGTCCACCGCGACCTGAATATCACCTTGAAAACTTTTAGTTAAGTTCACCAAATGAGTCGCTGGTCGAGCATGTAATCCATGTGCATTCGCGAGTACAACCGAGCGATGAGGCCAATCTGGAATAACATCTGCACCAATAATTTTAGCAATCTCATTTGGTGTTTGTGTTTGATCTAGCTGTGCGACTTGTTCTGGGTTAAATAAAATATCAATCAGTCGATTAAATCTTTGGCTATCTAACTGCTCATTGGCAGCAATACAGACGAGAGTATTTAGTTTTTGTCCATTTACATCTAAAGCATGGCGTGGTTTTACGATACTGATTGCTGGTTGTTGAACAAACTTACTGCTAGAAATAGACCAGATCTGGTCTTGTAACTGGATAACTTGATCTGGCTCAAGTGAGCTTAAAAAACCACATTTTACGAAATTATGTTTTTTTAGAATTTGAGAGGCTGACCACAATAAGTCTTCAATATCTTGAGATTCAATTTCAGTTTGAATTAAATTTTCGTGCAGAGTTAAAGATAAGGGCTGAGCTTGTAAGATTTCAATAATTTGCTCAGGTTGAGTCGCATTTTTTACTTGTTCACTTACATCCTGCATTAACGCTCTAGTTAATATTTGTAGTACTTGTAAATGTTCATCAGATTTTGCTGCAATAACAACAGCTAAATAAATCGTGTTTTCCCCATCCCATATTATTCCTTCAGGGAAGTGAGCTAACCGAATACCTGTCTCTAAAATAAATTCACGAGATTGTGGAGTGCCATGTGGAATAGCAATTCCTTGGCCTAAATAGGTGGCGCTTTGTTGTTCGCGATTGATGAGCCCTGTTACATATTCAGGTGTAACTAACCCATCTTTTACTAAAATATCTACTAGACACTGTAATGCATGCTTTTTATCAACAGCATGTTGATTCATATGAATATGTCGAGGCTCGAGTGCTAGCATACTTATCCTTGAACAATTTCTTAGGTTTTAACTAAAACAGAAAAAAAGAAGCTGTTTGTATTAAAATAGGTTGATTTACCCGTTTTTAAACAACAGCTTCAGACAAATTACCATAGCAGAACTTTAAGTTTATATCGACGTATTTACGTAAATAATGCTTATTAAAAATACAAAGGAATCACGACTTAATATATTTTAATTTTTATATTAACTATAAATTTAATAAAGTGATTTTATAAAAAGGGGGAGTATTAATAAAAAAACCTCTACACCGGATTACGGGCATAGAGGCAAAAACTAAATGATAGAATTTAGGTTGCTATTGAATTTCTTGCTCTAAGAGTGACCACAGCTTTTGATGTGATTTTTTAAACATTAACATGTGCCCAATTGATTTATAGCCGAGTTTTGTCGGGTTCAGTTCTAACATTTTAGTAGATGCATTCGGATATAAATTTAATAAATCTGCAACGTTGTGTTGAGTGGCAATTTCATCGTCACTTGCCCAAATAGAAGTAATAGGGCAGATAATTTCAGTGTGAAAGTCATGAAAGATAGTTTTACCAATCGCATTTTTCACATAGCCTGGATGACTGCAAAATTCTCGCCATTGTTGTGCGACTTTTTTAGGTAAGTTTTCACCCATTCCAATAAATTGAGTAGCACCATAACCTTTTAACGTACTAGAAATTGGGAAGATAACGTTAAACATAACAGGGGCCAGAAACTTGGTTTTACCTTTGAGTCCTTTTACATGGCCTGTAGAACCTGCTACCGCAACAACTTTTGCTACTTTATGAAAATTTGGCACAATCCCTAATAGTTGCCCACCCGCACTATGGCCAAGAAGAGTAACTTTTTCTGCTTGAGTTTTTTCTAATAAGGCATCAATTGCACAAGGAATATCAAGCGTTCCCCAATCATTAATACTTGCTGTACTTTGCTTTAATGGCCCATGCAATGAATCTCCAATTCCACGGAAATCAAAGCTTAATACTTCATAACCTTGTTGGCTTAACCATGTGGCAAAGGGGTGATAAAAGTTTTTAGTAATACCTGTAGCTGGACAGATCAAAACGGGATTTGCCGACTTTTTTGATTGAGTTGGATAAAATTGTGCAGCAAGTTGATAACCGTCTTCGCAGGTCATCCAAAATGATTCAAAAGTGTTATCCATAATATTACGTAATGATTAGCTTATTAATGAATTTAATTTACATGAGTTCTAAAATGATACTTGATTAAAGTGTGACTATAAAGTCAAGATTTATGCTATACAGCTCATTAAATTTTAATAAAACGAATAATTGGGAAAAAGATGGATTTACCGAAAGCTGTACAGTTAGCGATTGTGTTTAGTGGCATATTTTTATGGATAGGAATGTTCACTGGGGTGTGGAAATATTGGCAAATACGCCGTTCAGAGTTACATCGTGCCCACTATTATGTTGATATCGCTCATCGCAGTAGTTTACTTTATGCGGCTGCCAGCCTAATTCTTGCTGCACTGAGCTATTTTACTGTTTTAAATGAAAATATTGCTTTGTGGTGTGTGTTAGCTAATATTTTCTTTTTTAGCTTTTCAATATTGGTTTATATAATACATGGATGTTTACAAGACACGACAAATCAATTCAAAACGCCACATCGGTTGGGCAGATTTAATTTACCAGCGTGGATGATGTCTTTAATGATGGTGGGATTAATTATGACTGAATTATTGGCTACAGCTATTTTGGTTATTGGAACAATTTTTTTATTTCTGGGTATATAAAATGGATGATGGCTCATCCATTTTTTTTAAATCTTACAATTATTGTTGACTAAGACGTCGCTTGGCTAATTTTCGCATCTTATGATCGACAAAAGCCCACAGACAAAATATGAAAGAAACCACCATCGCATACATAAAGTATTCGGGTTTTAGATTTCCTTTAATCATACCTTGAAACAGTAAAGTCAGCATAAGAGCAAGCGGTGTCACTCCATAAACAACTGAATCTTTGCTGTTCAGAGTGTTAATGAAGACTTGTTTGTTGAAATGTATTGATAACATCTCCATCCCTCCTTGTGGTTGCGCTAAAACCTAATGTTTTAGTCAAGAATAAGTTTTAAGCTTAATGTTGTACTGCTATTTTTAATTCAATTCAATAGCGAATAGAAAATTTTTTAAGCAGTTTTATAAAAACTTCTGTATTTATAAAAGCTTAAGGTATTAAAAAAGTAAATATTAAATATTTTTGTAGGAAATACTTATTTCTTTTGGAAAGAGAAACTATTTAAGTGAAAAGTAGATTAATTTTTCTTTCCTATCAATTTATCTTAGCTATTTTGCTTTTTAAAAAAGGTATCAATTGCATGTTGAGCAATTTCTGCATCTTCAAAAGATTGAACACCCGATACACCAATAGCACCTAAAATTTCACCTTCGTGAATAATTGGTTTTCCACCTTCTAACATGCCTTGAGCGCTAGGCATACTTAAGAAACCAAGACGGCCACTTTGCAGAAGTTCTTCATAAAATTTTGACGGTCTACCTGATATTGAAGAGCATTTTGCTTTTTCTAAACATAAGTGTGAACTTAAAGGAGAGGCGCCATCTAAACGTTTCATGAGTAATAAGGAGCTTGTTTCATCAACAATAGCAATGCTTACTTTAAAGTTGTGTTCAATTGCATATTTTTGAGCTTCTTCCATTAAAAACTCTGCATCTGCTAATGTTAAGTAATATTTAGTTTTCATTGTTGCTCTTCTTTCCTGAGTAAGCTAAAAATTATTTTAGTGTAATTTTACAGTAAAAATTGATTATTTCTATTGTTGATTTGTCATTAAAAACTAGTGTGGAAATAAAATGCTGGTTGGGTAAACACAGCATTCTATTCAATATATAAAATCATGTTTGGATAAAACTCGATTTCAAAAAAGCCACTAGATTAAATATTTTTGAATTTAACTTTGTCGATAATTACGGTAATTGCAAGAACAACTAAAGATGGGATCAACCAAGCTAAGTTTTGTTCATTTAATGGTAAATGTTGAAGAAATTCAGGTAAATAATCACCGAAACCTGCAACTTTAAGTCCATCAATAATACCGAAAATTAAAGCAATACTCGTTACTGAACCGACAATAAAAGAAGGTTTATGCCAAAATTTCCAGAAGAAGCTCAGCATAATCACCACAATTGCTGGTGGATAGATTGCACTTAAGACAGGTACTGAAATAGCAATCAGTTTAGTTAATCCAAGATTCGAAATAATGAAAGAGAAACCAACTAAAATAAATACTAAAAGCTTGTATGGTAATTTCGTTAACTGAGCAAAGTACTCACCACACGCACAAGTTAAGCCAATTGCTGTAACCATACACGCTAGAAAAATTAGTCCAGTTAAGAATAATGAACCCATATTTCCAAAAGCATGCTGAACATATGCATGTAAAATTACTGCACCATTTGCTGCATTTGGTGCTACTTCATGGCTACCTAGACCTAATTTGAACAAGCTCAAATAGACTAAAGTAAGACCGGCACCTGAAATGAGGCTGGCAATAATTGCATATTTGGTCACTAACTTTTTATCAGTTACACCACGTGAGTAGATCGCTTGAATAATAACGATACCAAATACTAGTGCGCCTAACGTGTCCATAGTGAGATAACCATTTACGAAACCTTCAGAAACTGGAGATGCAACGTAATGGTTAATTGGAGCAGGTACGTAACCAGAAGGTATCATGACTGCTGCAATGCCTAAAATTGCTAACGCAATAATTTTTAGCGGGGCAAGCACATGTCCAACTGTGTCCAATAACTTGTTTGGATAAAGTGAAACTATAGTTACAAATGAAAAATAAATTGCGCTATAGATTAAAAGACTGCTACTTGAGGTTCCAAAATAAGAAGAAAAACCAATCTCATAAGAAACTGTAGCTGTACGTGGCGTAGCGAATAGAGGGCCGACTGATAAATAACAAACCACAGTTAAAATCAGACTTGCTACTCGACCTAAGGGGGAGCTAATAATTTCAATGGAACCCTGCATACGAGAGAGTGCCATAATAGTAATTACGGGTAAACCAACAGCAGTAATCAAAAAGCCCATTGCAGCTAGCCATACATGATCACCAGCTTGTTGAGCGACGATGGGAGGAAAGATAATATTGCCAGCCCCAATAAAAAGGGCGAAGGTCATAAAACCTAAGGCAATAATATCTCCAGTGCGAAGATGTTGCATAAATTAAATTTAATAAAAAAGAAGGAATTTTAGAGCAAAAGTAATCATGATCAAGCGCTAATTTATGTGAAAAAGCTTTTTTTCGGGTGGTTAAAACAATATATAGAGTTATAAGCGTTTGTTTGGTTAAAGTATGTACTTGAAAAGCCATTAAAAGGCTAAAAGAACTTCTTTTTAAGTTCTGACTTTTCATAAAAAATATGTAAGAATAAAAACATAAATTTTTATTGTGAATGCTGAATATTTAAGCATTTTAGGCTTTTGGTCTGACTTATATTCATCCTAAAATATTTTGAATTACCTTAGGTTTTGTAGGGACGGGCATGTTTCTTGTCTGCGAGGATAGAATTGAATGAGAGCTTCTACTGTTACCATTAAAACTGAACAAGATCTGGAAAAATTAAGAGTTTCTGGACGCTTGGCCGCGCAAGTTTTAGAAATGATAGAGGCCTATATTAAACCGGGCGTATCTACTGAATATTTAGATAACCTTTGTAATGACTATATTGTAAATAATTTAAAAGTTATTCCCGCTAATGTGGGATATCACGGTTTTACAAAAACGATATGCACTTCAGTCAATGAAGTTGTTTGCCATGGGATACCATCGCCGAATAAAATTTTAAAAGATGGCGATATTATTAATATTGATGTCGCAATTATTAAAGATGGTTATTTTGGTGATACGAGCCGCATGTATTTTGTGGGTAATGTAAATCCACAAGCGAAAAAATTAGTTGATACAACTTATGAGGCGATGGTTGCAGGTATTCATACTGTTAAGCCAGGAGCGACATTGGGTGATATTGGTTATGCTATTCAGTCGGTTGCTCACCGCGAAGGCTATAGTATTGTTCGAGAATATTGTGGACATGGGATTGGTAAGGTCTATCATGAACAACCTAATGTTTTACACTATGGACAGCGCGGGCAAGGCTTGGTCTTAAAGAAAGGAATGGTTTTTACCATTGAGCCAATGGTGAATGCAGGTAGACCGCAAGTGAAAGAGTTAAATGATGGGTGGACAGTCATTACTCAAGATCATTCATTATCTGCTCAATGGGAACATATGGTTGCGGTAACAGATACTGGCTTCGAACTATTAACCCCATGGCCTGAAGGTGTGGGTAATTATCCTGCAATTTAAAAATATAAAAAAAGTTCGATAAATTATCGAACTTTTTTGTTTTAACGCTCAGAAAGATGTTCTACTAAGTAATCAATAAATACTCGAACAGCAGGTAGCAATCCTCGGCGTGATGGATATACGGCATGTAATATTCCATGAGGGGCTTTCCATTCAGGTAAGATTTGTATAAGTTGACCAGATTTCAAGAAATCTTCTGCTGCACTTTCTGGCAATAATGCGATACCACAGTTCTGACTCGCCAATTGCGCCAACATATGTATGTTCGTGCCCATTACAATAGGGCTAACTTTAACTTTCTTCTGTTGATTGTCAGGTCCGTGTAAGATGAATTGTTGATCGAGATGATCTTCAGACAAGCTTAAAATACGGTGTTCACTGAGTTGCTCTGGATTTTTGATATCTCCAAACTCATTTAAATAGGCCTGACTTGCGAATAGGCTTTGTTCTATAAGGGCAAACTGTCGAAGAACTAAACTTGGATCATCATCAAGTTTTGAGCGAACTCGTAATGCGATATCAATCCCTTCATTAATAACATCAACTCGACGGTTACTGACCATCAGTTGCAAACGAATTTCTGGATATTTTTTTAAGAAAGCAGGCAGAATTTTTGGAAGTTGATTTTGAGCAATATCAACAGGAACGCTAACCTTCACTACACCTCTAGGTTGAATACTTAAATGATCAACTAAGTCATGGGCAGCTTGCGCCGCATTCATCATGACTTGAGCATGTCTATAAATATCCATCCCAATATCTGTAACAGCAAAATGACGAGAACTACGCTGGATTAAGCGAACCCCCAAGTTTTCCTCTAAGCTGTAAACGCGGCGACTTAATTTTGATTTTGGTATATCCGTTACACGCTCGGCAGCACTAAAGCCACCATGCTCAACAACAAGAGCAAAACAATAAAAATCATCAAGATCGGTGAGCATTAAAATATCCTATTTCTGCAACAACCATGATTTTACATCATTATTTTTGCAACGATAATTCTTATGCTAAGTTTTTTGTAAGTAGGAGATAAATTCATTATTTAATTGACAGAAAGAGTTTTGAAATTATATTGTAATTACCTTGTAATTTGAATGTATGTATTTCAGGAGGCTTTATAGGTTGTCTATAGAACTATTTAACAATTTCTTCTACACTATATTTTTCTCTACTTTTCAAATCTAATGCCTTATCAATTGATAGAACTTAACGATGCCTCTTCAAATATTGAGTGTCCATTTTGCAAACAAGCGATAATTGACTGGGTACAAGAACAGTATGTTCAGCCATGTGAGCACACTTTATTTATTGCTATGGATTTGGGATTCGAATTTGTTGCAGATCGATTTGAAGAGTGCATGAGTCAGAGCGTGGATGAGTTACACCAAGATCCAAATATGAATATTTTTGAAGCTCTAACGACAACATCTTATGAAAATTTGATTGTTTTAAAATCTGATTTAGGTGTGGAAGGTTTATTTCGCTATGTTGGGGTAAGCGATCTTTAAAATTGAGAGTATAAAAAAGCCAATCTATTGATTGGCTTTTTTATTATTTACGCTTCTGGTGCAGCGCTATATTGTTCAACTAATGGTTTTAATTCACCATTTTGGAACATTTCAAGCATGATATCGCTACCGCCAATAAGTTCGCCATTTACCCAAAGTTGCGGGAATGTAGGCCAATTCGCAATTGCTGGTAAGATTGCACGAATATCAGGATTTTCCAGAATATTTACATATGCAAATGGACGACCAATTTGACTGAGCGCCTCTACAGCACGTGCAGAGAAACCACATTGTGGAAACTGTGGAGTGCCTTTCATGTAAAGTAAAACGGGATGCTTCGCAATTTGATCGCGGATTAACGCTTCAGTATCACGTGCTTGTTCAGTCATAAATAGATCCTCAACTAATCTAGCAGCATTATAGGGGGTGTTTATGTTGCTTTGCAAACCACCTGAATACTTAAAGTTGCATTGAATATTCAATATTTTATTGTATAAACCGAAGTGATAGCGAAAAGCGGACGAAATTTTAGATAAATGATTGATGAGACTTTTCATCAGAGCCAGTTTTTGTTTATATAAACTCTTCTTAAAACCTCATGCAGACAGAGTTCGTTATGACTGATATTACCCTAGCTCCAATACAACCTGATCAACCATCACACTTAATGGCTACTTATGGTCGCCAAGCGATCAGTTTTGTACGAGGCCGAGGGGCATATCTATATACTGAAGATGGCACAGAATATCTAGATGCCTTAACTGGTATTGCTGTATGTGGTTTAGGTCATGCTCACCCAGTTATTGCAGAAGCAATTGCTGAACAAGCTGCAACACTTGTGCATACCAGTAATCTATTTGAAATTCCTTGGCAAACTGCCGCGGCTCAGAAGCTTGCTGAAGTTTCTGGTATGGAAGAAATCTTCTTTTCAAATAGTGGTGCTGAGTCAAATGAAGGTGCGATTAAGATTGCTCGTAAATTTGGTACCCAACAAGGTGTGCGTTTGCCAAAAATTATTGTGGCTGAACAATCATTTCATGGTCGTACTTTGGCAACACTTTCAGCAACGGGCAATAAAAAGGTACAAGACGGATTTGCTCCTTTGGTGAATGATTTTATTCGTGTGCCATTTGGTGATGTAGAAGCAATTCAAGAAGCTGCTTTGCAACATCCAGATATTGTTGCAATTTTGATTGAGCCAATTCAAGGTGAGGGTGGTATTAATACCGCTCCTCAAGGCTTTAGCTATCTTGAAGAAGTCCGTAATATTTGTAATCAGCATAATTGGTTAATGATGCTAGATGAAATTCAAACAGGTAATGGACGTACTGGTAAATATTTTGCATATCAGCACACCAACATTGTGCCTGATGTATTGACGACTGCGAAAGGACTTGGTAATGGCTTTCCAGTAGGGGCTGTAATGACACAGGGTAAAGCTGTTGGTTTATTAGGACCTGGTAGTCATGGTTCTACGTACGGTGGTACTGTATTAGGTTCTCGTGTGGTTTATACGGTAATCGATACAATCCAAAAAGAGAATGCTGTAGAAAATGCGGCAGTAGTAGGACGTTATATTGTTGATCAACTTCGCGTACAGTTAGCAGACAAAAATGTTCAAGTGCGTGGTTTTGGTATGATGATTGGTATTCAATTGCCTAAAGACTGTGCTGAACTGGTTGCTATTGCTCGTGATCAACACAAGCTTATTATCAACGTTACAGCAGGTTCTGTGGTTCGCCTTTTACCGCCTATTAATATGACTCAAGTACAGGCTGATGACTTATTAGAACGTTTAGTCGCTTTGATTAATAATTATCTTTAAATTTTAGTATGAAAAAAATGGGCTCTTATAGAGGCCCATTTTTTATTTCCAATCATTAACCAGAGATGTACTGTTTTAATTGTTCAATTAAGTTTTTCTGATCTTCCATTGCTGCTTTTACTAAGTCACCAATAGAGATGAAACCAACTAATTTTTCATTGTCTAATACAGGTAAGTGACGTAAGTGGCGATCTGTCATGAGCTGTAAACACTCTTCAACCGTGTTGTTTAGGCTTACAGTAAGTACTTTAGATGTCATAATTTCAGCGACTGTAGTGCTATATGAAGAACGCTCCATCAGCGTCACTTTTCGCATGTAGTCACGTTCAGATAAAATTCCGACAACTTTTTCACCTTCGGCTACGACTAACGCACCAATTCCTTTATCAGCCATGATCTTAATTGCTTCAAGGACAGTGGCTTCTGGAGAAATTGTAAAAATATCTTGCTCTGATTTGTTTTTGATTACTTGTGCAACGATTGTCATTTCTTCTGTCCCGTGTTTTATCATTTTGTTTTAAATTAGCCTGATTTTATAAAAATGCAAAGACTTGATAGTCATTCAAATACAAGTTTTACAATCAAACGTTCAAAAAGCATTCTAATAATAATGGTTAAGAACCTAAAGAAAATTTTAGGTTCCTTGCCAGTGCGGATGTTTGAAAAAGAAATGATGCATTTGCTGTGTAGATAACTTCAACTTACGATGAGAAGAATTAAACAAAGCTGGCGTAACATTGAGTCGAGTTAAGGTTGGTAATAAAGACTCGTGAAAATCCTTAGGGGTAATTCTTCTCGGCTTGTAATGTGGCCAGTGTTCTTTAGCATAGCGGTGAGCTTGCAATCCATTGAGCCAGAAAGGAAAAATAAAGTCTTCTTGATCTGATTTAATTGCCCAGCCTTCATGAAATAATCCCCAAAGAACTCCGCAGTACATCATGGTTCTTAAAATATAAATCTTAATCATCAAGTCTTTTGAAACCGGTTGTAGATTGCTTAAACTATTCATTGTCAATTTAATGGTTCGTAACTTGTCTTGCTTATTATAGAAAAAATAGATGACATTTCAGTTTAAACAGGTATCAAATCGTAAACAAATATTCCCAGCTAAGAAAAATTCGTCTTGAGCCACGTCTCAATTGGTAAAGTAAAGCTTTAGATAAATTGATAATTTTGGGCTTTTACGGGCATAAAAAAACGCCACCTGAGTAAGGCAAAGCGACTAAAGCTTTGGTGAAGCGCAAGAATAGATAAGGGGTGAATTGGTTTATATCAAATTTTTACAGACATAAAAAAACGCCACCTAAGTGACGTCTCTTTATGCTTGCATTGTGGCTAACTTTTGCCAATATTGTGCTTTAAGTGAGTCACGTTCAACACGGAAACCTTGATAATACAATTCTGCTAAGAATAGAGCAGCTTTACCGTGCCCAGCGCGAGCAACTTCTTCTAACTGTGTAACTGCGTCTTGAAAGTTCATTTGAGAATGAATAGTGTTTACTGCAGTTGCGTATACATGTTCTAAATCATGATGAGAGATACGTTGAATCATATAAAACTCCTTATTGTAATTATGATTACTTTTTTCTAAAGGCCACTGCCTTTAAATTAATTTAACTTAGAATTATTAAACTAATATTACAAATTGATGGATTTGTCAACTATTTGCGCATTTCGCTTAGTTCACTATTAGGATACATGATTAAACATTATTCACAAATAATTTTGATTAAAATCAATATGAGAATAAAAGACAAGGAGAATAAAATATGACAAATACAATCGACGGCTTTGTTTTTGACACTCCTCCTAAAGAGGAAAAAATCATAGAACTGGCCCATTATCACCGTAAATTATTAGATGAAGCGATCTTTCATCAGGAAATCCATTTAGGGGATTATTGTCTTGCACAGCGCAAAAGGGTGTTTGATTTTGCTGGGCATTTGGAACCCACCCAAAAAAGCTGGTTTTATCAAGTTTATGATGGGGAGCTTCGAAAAATTGCTGATGAAGACGAATTGCACCCAGCTGATGCAGAAGAAGGATTAAGTATTTTTGCGATGTTTTTAGTCTTAGTGATTATTGCAGCAATTTTATACTTTTCCGTCATTCGTTCACTAATAAGTTAAGCATACTCATACTATCCAGTAAGGTACGATTATTAACCTTACTGGATGTTTGATCTTGTACTTATGAGTATTGAACCCTACACTACACTAATTCGAGGTAGGTCATGCTCATATTCAAACAAAATTTTCTTAAATTAAAGTCTGAGTTAAAAGTTGATCAATGTTTTAACCTATTTGTGGTTATTGTCATTGGCTGTATTTTTGTGCTGTCATATTTAGCATTACTTCGGCCTATTAGTCTGGATCAATATCAACGAATTATACAACTTTCTCATCAGGCGACTTATCCAAAAACTCAAGACATGGCTGAGTTACTTATAGCTCAGTCGGAAATTCATCGGGCAGAGTATTTAAAGTTAATGCATGCTTACCAATTTGAAGGTGCTCATATTAAGCAATATCCGGCACTCGCTCAGGAAGATACTCAGTAAATGAGTGAATCAGGTTAAATCTTGGTTTACAAAGCTTTTTGAGCACTATTGTGGCAGGCAAAATTTTGAATTTATGCTAAACTTTATCTTTTTAAACGCGCTGCTTTTCAAGGAATCCGCATGGAGCAACAATCGAATATGCAAAATAAATTCTTGATAGATGCTGAGATCGGTGATGACGATGTCACATTACCTAATTTACCTGCTATCGATGTTCCCATCGTTGAATCTCCTGTTAAATCACAAGAAAATATTGAAGTAGCCAAAGTTGAATTGGCTTCTACAGATACCGAGGTTGAACAACCAAAATCTGGTTTTTTTGGCCGAATGAAAGAAGGTTTAACCAAAACTCGTCGTAATTTCGCTGATGGTATGGTCAATATCTTGATCGGCGGAAAGGAGATTGACGATGAGTTACTTGAGGAAGTCGAAGAACAATTATTGGTTGCAGACATTGGTGTTGAAGCAACTAGAACGATCATTACCAATTTGACAGAGCGTACAGCTCGTGGTGATTTGATCTATTCCCACTCTCTATATAAAGCGCTACAAGAAGAGTTGGTTGCTTTGTTGGCCCCACGTGTTAAACCTTTGCATATTGACCCTAACAAATCGCCTTTTGTGATTTTAATGGTTGGGGTAAATGGCGTTGGTAAAACCACAACCATTGGTAAATTAGCAAAGCGTTTGCAAGGTGAAGGTAAAAAAGTGATGTTGGCTGCTGGGGATACATTCCGTGCCGCAGCAACAGAACAATTACAGATCTGGGGTGAGCGTAACGATATTGCTGTTGTAGCCCAAGGTCACGGAGCTGATAGTGCCTCTGTTATTTTTGATGCCTTTGAGAGTGCTCGTGCTAAGGGAATTGATGTATTAATCGCAGATACAGCAGGTCGGTTACATAATAAAAGCAATCTGATGGAAGAACTTAAAAAAGTTAAACGCGTAATGCAAAAAATTGATGCAACTGCACCTCATGAAATTATGTTGGTGGTAGATGCTGGTACAGGGCAAAACGCGATTAACCAAGTGCAAGAGTTTGACCAGACTGTAGGTTTAACTGGTATTACAATTACCAAGTTAGATGGAACTGCAAAAGGCGGCGTGCTATTTAATATTGCAAGTCGTACTCATGTGCCAATTCGTTTTATTGGCGTTGGTGAAAAAATTGATGATTTAAGACCATTCTCGGCGAAATCATTTGTTGCTGCACTATTTGAAACTGATAAATAACTGGTTATCGGCCATAAAAAGCTTCACTAAATGGTGGAGCTTTTTTATATGTATATCTTTTTTTATTGTTGCGAAAATAAAACGAACTGTCATATTTTTAATGCTGATTATAAAAAATGAGTTCAATACACTGTATTCATTCCCAAACAACGACCCATGGTCAATCAATAGGTAGGAAATAACAAAATGTCTACTTTCTTAGATAAAATTAAAAACCGTCGTACTATTTATGCAATTGGTAAAAATGTTGCATTAGATCGCACTAAAATTGAAGAGACAATTCGTGAGGCGGTTAAACATAGCCCTTCAGCTTTTAACTCGCAATCTTCACGTGTGGTGACATTATATGGTGAATCTCATGCTAAATTCTGGAATTTAGTTCGTGAAGCATTACGTAAAATTGTTCCTGCAGAAGCTTTTGCTGGTACAAACACAAAAATTGATAGCTTTGTAGCGGGTGCTGGTACGGTTTTATTTTATGAAGACCAAGCTGTTGTTAAAAATTTACAAGAGCAATTCGAATTATATGCAGATAACTTCCCTGTATGGTCTGAACATTCAAGCGCGATTGCTCAATTTGCAACTTGGACTGCGCTGTCAGAGCTTGGTTTAGGTGCATCTTTGCAGCACTATAACCCGATTGTTGATGCTGAAGCAGCTGAAGCATTTGATGTGCCTGCAACTTGGAAATTACGTGCTCAATTAGTATTTGGTTCAGTTGAAGCGCCAGCAGGCGAAAAAGCATTTATTAATGATGCTGATCGTTTCAAAACTTTCAATTAATTCAAATTTAAAAAAGAGTACCTATTTAGGTGCTCTTTTTTTACGTTTTGACAATTAATGCAAGGACTAAATAAAACGCAAACTGATGAAATTCAATTATATATTTTAAAAATAATAAATCTGAAAATTAGCCAGTAACTGTACTGTCATAAAATAGTCACAATCATATTGCATATTGCTCATGATTTAATAGCTTATCAAATACAGAGAAAGAAACAGATGACTTTAAGATTAGGTGTTGCTGCAATTGGTTTATTACTCAGTGGTTCAGTATTTTCAGCAGTTACAATTACAGCACCAGAGGAAATTGTAATCCTTGCGGTAAATGGTCAAGAAGTCAATTCTGGGTTATTTCGTTCATCAAAAAATAACTATAAAGTCGATGCGGGTGAGACTAGCTTAAGCGTGCGTTACCAAGAATATTTTGAACATTTAAATGGCGAGCATGACATTGTTAAATCTGGTGTAGTTACAATTCAAACACCTGCATTGCAAGATGGGAAAACTTACAAGCTTTCGATGCTAGATGTCCCTAAGGACTTTGAAAATGCGAAAAAATATGCTGAACAACCAACAGTTGCTTTGTATAGTGCAAATAATGAATTAATTGTGAAACAAACGGGTGCAAACAATGAAGCAAAACCATGGTTTGCAACTGGCTTACTGGGTAAAGTAAGCGACTTTACGACTAAATCATCTAAACCACAGCCTGAAGCTGTGTATGCCTCGGCTAAACCTACTTCTGCTCAGGTTGTTGTACCAGCTCCAACGTCTATGCCAGTAACAGGTGTAGCACAAACGAATGATCAACGGTTAGTGGAAACTTGGCAGAAAGCTTCTAAAGCTGAGCGTCAAAAATTTATGGCATGGTTAGCAGAACAATCAAATTAATCAATTGCTATTTAAAATAAAGCCGATTTAATATCGGCTTTATTTTTAGAATTTTTATAAATAGCCTAAGTATATTTTATGACTAATTTAAATTTCCGTTTAGCTCAATTCGCTGATATTCCACAGCTTGTAGATTTAATTAATACGTCTTATCGAGAACAACAAGGCAGAAGTTGGACAACTGAGCTTGAGTTTGTAAAAGGGCAACGTATTACAGAGCACCAATTAGAAGAACAGCTACAACTTTCGAATTCGACATTATTGGTAGGGGAAACTAACTCTTCCAAAATTGTTGCATGCATTGGACTTACATTTGAAAATAATCAAGTTGAGGTTGGGACGTTCTGTACAGATCCTCATGTTCAAAATATGAGAGTGGGTCGTTCTGTTTTAGAATATGCGGAGCAATATGCATTGAAAGAAGTTCCCCATCTGACCAACGCCGTAATGTATGTGCTAGATGTACGTTCAGAGTTGATTGCTTATTATGAACGACGTGGATATGTGAAAACGGATAATGAACAGCCATATCCAGTTGAAGCAAATGTAGGGGTACCAATAGTACCTATTAAATTGATTGAAATGAAAAAAGACCTCAAATGAGGTCTTTTTTGTTTAGGTTAGAAACCAGATGTAATAGCCTAAAAGCATGAGAGGCCAAGCCACCCATGGACTAAATAACCATTTCCATAACCAGAAGTTGGGTACAAAACCCACTCCATAAATAAAGCCACCAGAAATACCGATCATCACCAACATGAGTTGGCTATGATTGTAGTGTCCGTTAGCATCTAACATGAGTGAAGGGTAAACCAGCAAAATTGCAGCAAGAGGCAATGCCAACAGAAATGAAAGGGCCATTGCGAATGCTTGAACTTTTCGATGATTTGATGCTGTCATTGCTTTTGCCATGATTTATTCCTCATCTAGATTTTGATGATGTTCGATATAAAGTGCACTGAGTACACCTGCAAAACATGCCATCAAAATGCCAAGGATCCATGCGAAATACCACATTTGCTTCTCCTTAATACAAGCTATGCGAGTTTGACTCGATGTGTTTGTTGGTAATGACGCCCCACATTTTGTAATAAGACCAACTGGTATAGATCAAAATGAGTGGTACAAAAATGCCAGCAGCTACAGTCATAACGCCTAAAGTAAGGTGGCTTGAGACAGCATCCCACATCGTCAAGCTAGAATTAGGATTAATGCTAGATGGCAGTAAGAACGGGAATAGTGCAAAACCTGCGGTTAAAATTGCTCCTACAATCATTAAACTTGTACCAGTGAAACTTAGACCTGCTTTTGCTTTTGAAGCTGCAATAATTGCAATGATTGCACCTAATATTGCAAGAACTGGGGCAACTTTAGTAATTGGATAGGTACTGTAGTTGTTCATCCAACCTGGGTTGCTATTGGTAACTACCTCTTTTGCTAAAGGGTTGAGTGCAGCATTTGGATCAATTGCTACTGCATAGCTATAACCGGGTATTTGACCAAAATACAACCAAGCTCCGATAACAAGAAAACAAGCTAAAAATATCATTGCCATAATCTGGGTTGCTTTTGCAGAGCGTTGCTTTAAAGCATCGTCTGTACGCAACATGAGCCATGCACCGCCATGGGCACAGAGCATTGAAAGACTGACAATACCGCAAACTAATGCAAACGGATTTAAAAGAGCAAAAAAGCTGCCAGTATATTCAGAGCGTAAAGTGTCATCTAAACCAAAAGGTAAGCCTAGAAATAAATTGCCAAAGGCTACACCGAACACAAGCGCTGGTACAGCGCCTCCAATGCATAGGCCCCAATCCCATGAATTACGCCATTTGGTGTTTTCAAGTTTGGAACGATAATCAAAGCCAACTGGTCGTAAGAAAAGGGCGAATAAAACCAGTAGTAATGCCCAATACATACCAGAGAAAGCTACAGCATATACCATTGGCCATGCAGCAAATAATGCACCACCTGCTGTAATAAACCAAACCTGATTGCCATCCCAGTGAGGCGCGATCGTGTTAATGGCCGCACGTCGTTCGTTATCGGTTTTCCCAACGAAAGGCATCAGAGCCATGGAACCCATATCGAAACCGTCAGTGAGAGCAAAGCCGATCAGAAGTACACCAACTAAAACCCACCAAATGATTTTTAATAGTTCATATTCAATCATGATAAGGCCTCCCCATTAACAGCTGTTTTCGGTTCTTGCTTTTCAAAATGATATTTACCAGTGTGCAAAGAGCTTGGTCCTAAGCGAGCAAACTTAATCATTAAGTACATTTCAATAATTAAAAGTGCGGTATAGAATGCTGCTAGCGCCAGAATTGAACCCCATACATCGCCAGTACTTAAACTAGAAGTAGATAGGTGTGTTGGTAAAATTTCACCAATAGACCATGGTTGACGGCCACCTTCAGCTACATACCAACCAGTTTGTGCAGCGATCCAAGGAAGTGGCAAACCAAACAATGCATATTTAAGTAGCCAAGGTTTATTTTCAGCATTTCTTTTTGCTACAGCCCAAGTTGCTAAAATGAAAAGTAATAGCATTAAGAAGCCAGAGGCAACCATTGCACGGAAAGAGAAAAATAGCGCTGTAACATTTGGAACAGTATCTTTTACAGCAGCTTTAATATTTTGCTCGCTTGCATCAACTACATTTGGTGCATATTTTTTAAGAAGTAGGCCATAACCTAGATCTTTTTGATTTTTTTCAAATGAAGCTAATAACTCTGGTGAGCGATCGCCTGCACGTAATTTTTCAAGTTCAGCATAGGCAAGCATACCGTTGCGAATACGAACTTCATGCTGCTGCATGAGATCTTTAAGACCAGTAACTTCTTTGGTTGTTGAGCGAGTTGCAATTAAACCTAATGCGTATGGAATTTTAACCGCATAATCTGTCCGCATCTCTTCATGATTTGGTACGCCAAACAAGGTAAACGGAGCAGGAGCAGGGTGAGTATCCCATTCGGCTTCTATTGCAGCGAGTTTAGTTTTTTGAACATCACCTAGCTCATAGCCAGATTCATCACCTAACAAAATTACTGAAAGTGTAGATGCAAGACCGAAAATTGCAGCAATTGCAAATGAACGACGTGCGAAAGGTAGATCTCGTTTTTTAAGCAAGTAGTAGCTTGAGATAGCAAGAACAAAAATTGCACCAGTTACATAACCTGCAGATACAGTGTGTACAAATTTAACCTGAGCTACAGGGTTAAAGATAAGTGCGCCGAAATCAACTAATTCCATACGCATCGTTTCAAAGTTAAATGCGGCACCTACTGGGTTTTGCATCCAACCATTCGCCACTAAAATCCAGAGCGCTGACATGTTAGAACCTAGTGCAACTAACCATGTTACGCCTAGGTGCTGAACTTTAGTTAATCGGTCCCATCCAAAGAAAAATAGACCTATAAATGTCGATTCAAGGAAGAATGCCATAAGGCCTTCAATTGCTAATGGCGCACCGAAAATATCACCTACATAGTGTGAGTAATAAGCCCAGTTTGTTCCAAACTGGAACTCCATTGTTAAGCCAGTCGTAACCCCTAAAGCAAAGTTAATACCAAATAATTTTCCCCAAAATTTAGTCATATCTTTGTAAATTTCTTTACCAGAAATGACATAAGTGGTTTCCATGATGGCAAGGATAAATGCCAAACCTAAAGTTAAAGGGACGAAAAGAAAGTGATACATTGCGGTCATCGCAAATTGAAACCGCGAAAGATCAACCACGCTTTCAGAAATCATCAACGTGTCTCCTTAATGTTGGAAATGTTATCGCCAGCAATATGCTCAGCGACCTGATTGTCGAAATTTTTGGGGATGGTGGGAGCATCAAACCAAATATGTTTAATCGTTAAAAGAAGCACTATTTTTATTATTAGAATAATAGTGATTTCTTTAATTAAACGACTATTAAGATTTTTAAAATAAAGGCTCATAAATTAAACCTCATTTGATAATAATTTTATTATTAATCAAAATATAATAAAAATAAACATTAAATATATTTTAAATGAATATTTAAATAATTAGTTTATATAAAACAAATACTTGTTATTTTAAAATAAATATCATACTAAAATGGTTTGAATTGATTATTAATTCCAACTAAAACACTTGTAAATAAAAGATATAAAGTTTATTAAAATGGTTTGTTTTAATTTAATACCAACTAAAATGGTTGTATATAATATTTATTAACTTTATTTCAAACTAAGGTGGTCGGAATAATAAATAATTAATTAAATAAATGAGAAAATAAGGGCGCAATAAAGCCTGCAAAAAGCAATAATGGACTACAGCAATTATTAAGAATTAGTCGGGTGCGAAAAGATCGTTTGATACGGAAATTTTCTTAGCTACATAATGGCTTTTATGCACTCTGACAAGAATGACTTGGGAATGTAATTCGAGTTCGCCATATTCTGGTTCTACTTGAACATAGTGAAGTTGGCCAAATTCATCACGTACGCGTGCTTGAGCAGAAAAACCAGGTCTAGCATTACCACTAGAAATGGTAGCTAATCGGCCTAAGAGGTTATAGTTAGTATGAGTAAGCTTTGGCTTAATTACTTGGTCAAGGCAGTGAATCATGAACACAGTAAAGAAGATTGCGATGACTAGTGCAGGGACGATTAAATAAAATGGGGAAATAAAATAATGCTGTATTGCGAAGAAAGAGAGTTGTAAAAAGTAGCCTGCATAACTGAAATTGATAAGTAAAAAAACGAAAATTAGAGCTTTAGAAAATTTAACATTAAGTAGTGGTGAGTTAGAAAGCCAATCGGGTGCAATTTTTTTGAGTAATTGACTTGGACGGAGTCCAATATACATACCAATGGTTTCTACCACGCTGAGCAATATCAAAGCCACTACACTTAAGTGAAATGGCATAAGATAATAATTGAAAAAGAAATCAGCCATGGCAGAAACTCTAATGTTAATAGTCTCAGTCTACGATATAGATACCGCCATCTGAATGTACTTTAAGCTCAACTTTATTTAAAAAATCACCTAAACAAGGACCTGAAATACATTCGCCGGTTTCCACGTTAAATAAAGCACCGTGAGTAGAGCATTGGATATATTCTTTGTCTTGATCTAGAAATTGATTTTCTAGATATTCAAGCTCAGTTTGTAGGTGAGGGCATAAATTCTGATAAGCATAGAATGCACCGTCACGTTGCGTAACGAAAATAGTAGTTCCTTGTAAAGTGTCAAAAGCCCTAGCTTCGCGCTCAGGAACTTCTTCCGTCATACAGATCCTTTCCATTTTAAGCACATTCCTTCTGAAAATTTTCAAGAAGTTTAGCATAATCATTAACAGCTAAACGTGGACCAAACTGAGAGACTACTTCACTCGAAATTAAGATAGCTAACTGAGCTGCCGCATTCAAATCTTGATGGTAATTTAGGGCATATAGGAATGCGCCTGCAAATGCATCGCCTGCACCATTTGTATCAACGGCTTCTACATGTCGTCCAGCAACATGGAAATGTTGAGTTGAGTTAGAAACCAATGCACCTTTAGCGCTTTGTGTAATGACTACAGTATGATTTTTAAAACGTAATTGAGCCAGAGCATCTTCTACAGAAGTTGTATTTGTATACATTAAGGCTTCTTGTTCATTACAAAATAGTAAGTCTACGCCATCATCCATGAACTCTTCCAAGCCTTCACGAGCGTATTGCACCATTGCAGGATCTGAAAGAGATAGGGCAATTTTAACGCCATTTGCTTTTGCAATTTCTCTTGCTTGTTTTACAGCCTTACGAGCGGTTTCACTTGTAGAAAGATAACCTTCAATATAGAGCCATTTTGCTGTTTTTAATGGTTCAAAATCGATTTGATCTTGAGACAGTTCGGCAGTAATACCCAAATAGGTGTGCATTGTGCGTTCAGAGTCAGGGCTAATGAGTACCATACAGGTACCAGTTACGCCTTCACTGATCGATTTTGGTGTGGTCTGGATGTTAGCTTCATTTAGACCTTGCAGATAAATTGCACCTAAATCATCGTTACCAACGCGGCAACCGTAAAAAGCGCTTCCGCCTAATGCACTGAAAGCTACAGTCGTATTTGCCGCTGAACCGCCACTTGCTTGACCTTTATAGTCTTGATGCTGTTTTAACTCTGCATAAAGAGCAGATTGAGTGTCACCATCGGACAACTGCATTGTGCCTTTTTGCAAGCCTTGTTGATTCAGAAAATCATCAGACACTTTAAATTCTTGGTCGATTAATGCATTACCAATTGCAAAAAGATCTACAGTTGCCATATGTGTTGTCACAAATAAAAAAATCAGGTTGCTAAGTTTACACCATTGCTTGGATTTGCTGTAGTTTGTTGAATAAAATTCAGTTAATTCAAAAATTAGAAGGGAAATATTGTTGTTTGAATATTATTAAGATCGTAAGTAGGTCAGCTCAGGCATTTTATGGGTATCTTCATTATCAACTTTAAGGAATTTAAAGATGGTTATCGAGAGAGGTCCGTTATTTTCTTAAAAAATGGGGGATAGCGGAATAAATACACCTCATAGTAATTCTTTTTTAATAAGATGATTTTAAAGTCAGGGCTGATTTAACAAGGCCATTGAACTTAGACTTTTAATAAATATTATCAATTAATAATGATTCTTACTAATATTTACAAGTGCAGTGTATTTCATTGAAACTTCGCATGAAATTTTTCGTAGCGAATTTACATGAAGCGTTCTATTTTATTTATTTCATCAGTTGGGGTTATGACAAGCCATGTATATGCCGTAGAGGCAGACCAACAGGCTGTAACGAATCTTCCAACAATTTCAGTAAAAGCTGAAAAGGAACAAAGCTTAAAACAAGAAGTGGGACAAGCATCAACTGCAACTAAAGGACTTATGCAATTAAAAGATGTTCCTCAAATCGTAAATGTGGTGCCTAAACAAGTTTTAAGAGAGCAAACCGTAACCTCAATGCAAGGAGCTTTGCAAAACGTTGCAGGTTTGAGCTTTAGTGTGGGGGATGGGCAGCGTGATCAGGTCATGATTCGTGGTTTTTCTGCTATTACAGATAACTATGTAGACGGTATTCGTGATGATGCACTGTATTTTCGTGATATGTCGAATGTTGAGCGTATTGAGGTATTAAAAGGGCCTGCTTCTGTATTATATGGGCGTGGTTCTGCGGGTGGATTAGTTAATAAAATTAATAAAAAACCGATGGATGAATCTTTGCGTGAAGTGAGCCTGATTGGGGGTACAACAGGGCAACGCCGTGCAGAAGTAGATGTGAATGAAAAAGTAGCAGAGAATGTTAAAGTTCGTTTAACTGGCGCAGTTGAAGATTCAGATGGCTATCGTGATCAGGCCTTTTTAAAACGCCAAGCAGTTGCTCCATCTTTACAATGGGATATTTCAGATAAGACGAAGCTTTTAATTCAGGCTGACTATTTGCATGATGACCGTTTAGCAGATCAAGGTTTTCCGACAGATCCAATTACAGGTAAACCAGTTAAAACAAACCCTAAAACTTTTTATGGTGCATTAAATGGTAAAGAGGTTGGCGATGTTGATACTGAAATTTCAAGCCAAACCATAAGCTTAGATCATGAGTTTAACGATAATCTAAAATATCATGGAGCAGTTCGTCACTATAACTACTCATTAGACCGTCAATACAGTGTCGATTCACATCAAGATTCTGCAAAAAATAAATTGCCCGCTGATCAAATTCAATTGACTCAAAATAAACGTTTACGCAACGAAGATGGCGTCTATGTTCAGCAAGAATTAAGTAGTTTATTTAATACAGGATTTTTAAAACATAACACTTTGATTGGTGCAGAGTACAGTAAGCAGCACAAAGATGAACTCGTGTGGAGCAAAGCTCGTCAAATTACAAATATATTTAACCCAGAGCTTGAAAATTGGGCTCCATTAGATACAAGTGTAGCTGCGGAAACTAATAATAGTAATACATTTGAAAACTACGGTATCTATTTACAAGATTTAATGACAGTTACAGATCAGCTGAAAGTTTTAGTGGGTTTACGTTACGATAATTTATCGCAAGATCGTAATAATAAAGTGAAATCTCAAATATTAAATAGAACTGATAACACCTATTCTCCACGTATCGGGGTGGTTTATCAGCCAGTAAGTAATATTTCACTATACACTTCTTATAATCGGTCTTTCCAGCCTTTGGCTGATTCATTTGTTTTATATAAAAATAGTGATGATTTGAGTCCAACGAAAACCGAAAATATTGAGGTTGGTGCAAAATGGGATGTAAGTGATCAATTGAATGTGACATTGGCTTTGTTTGAAATGAGCCAAACGAATATTCAAAACCAAGATCCGAATGATCCTAAGGGTTTAAGTGCAATCTTAGCGGGTGAGCAAAAAACCAAAGGTGTTGAGTTATCAGTAGCTGGTCAATTAACTGATCAATTATCAGTATTAGCAGGCTATTCCTATATGGATGGCAAAATTGAAAAATCTGCTATTGGACTGACAGGCAATCATTCTGCGCTCACGCCAAATAACACTGCAAACTTGTGGTTAAAATATCAAATTAATGATCACTGGTATGCGGCTGTGGGCGGACGTGGCGAATCCTCACGTTTTAGTGCCTCCGATAACAAGAATGTTTTACCAGGTTACGCTGTTGTAAATGCGGCATTAGGCTATCAAAGCGAACGTTATGATGTGAACTTCAACTTAAATAACCTATTTGATCGCGATTATTTTGTTTCAGGGCATAGCGGAGCGAATGATTCAAACATGATGGGTGATCCATTAAATGCTCAAATTGCACTTCGTTATCGTTTTTAAATAAAAGTTTTTTATAAAAGCTCATCAACTTGATGGGCTTTTTTATTTGTTGGATAGCATATACATAGAATTAAAAGCTTATGTTCTGTTAGGATAAAACATTCATAGCTATGTGCTTGATATCAAAGCCGCGCCAATGAAAACTAATACTCAACAAAAACATAGTATTTTACTTGGCTTTTGTTCGCCAATCTCAAGCTGACTCAGGCTATAATGAGACTTATTCACTTATCCGATATGTTAGGAGATCACATGACTGTAGATGTCACTGAAACCATTTCTCAAACTGTTCACCCTGCGTTTCAGTTGCTACGTCAGCACCATGTAGAAGCATTAGATATTTTAGTGTCTGAATATAAGCATAAAGTTACAGGTGCGGTGCATTATCACTTGGCAACTGATTATGATGAAAATGTATTTCTGGTTGCTTTTAGAACACAGCCTATGGACTCTAAAGGCACTGCACATATTTTAGAACATACCGCTTTGTGTGGGTCTGAAAAGTTTCCGGTACGTGATCCGTTCTTTTTAATGATTCGCCGTTCTTTAAATACGTTCATGAACGCATTTACAGCAGCAGATTGGACAGCATATCCATTTGCTACTCAAAACAAAAAAGATTTCCAAAACTTACTCTCTGTTTATCTTGATGCAGCATTTGCCGCTAATTTGAATCCGCTTGATTTTGCTCAAGAAGGTATTCGTATTGAACTTGAAAATGGGCAACCTGTTTATAAAGGTGTTGTTTTTAATGAAATGAAAGGTGCGATGAGTGCACCGTCTGACCAACTTTATCATCAGTTGGCTCATCATTTATTTCCTGAAACGACCTATCATTACAACTCAGGCGGCGACCCGAAAGATATTCCTGATTTAACGTATGAGCAGTTAGTCGATTTTTATAAGGTACATTATCATCCAAGTAATGCTGTATTCATGACCTTTGGCAATCAAACAGCCTATGAGTTGCAAGAGCAATTTGAAAAACTAGCTCTACATAAGTTTTCTGCTGGAACAACTCTATATTCTAAGCCCGAAAAACGTTTAGCAGCGCCAATTGAAGTAACAGAAAACTATGGTGTTGATAGTGATGATTTAAAAGATAAAACTTATCACGTTCTATCTTGGTTATTACCAGAAGCAAATGAAGTGAAATTGCGTTTGGGAATGCGTTTGGTTGAAGGAATTTTGTTAGAAAACTCTGCTTCACCACTGCGTCATTACCTAGAAACATGTGGTTATGCTCAATCAACAGGTCCATTAATGGGCGTGGACGATAGTAATTTTGAAATGACTTTCTACTGTGGTGTTCAAGGTTCAAACCCAGAACATGCGCAAAGCTTTAGAGATGGTGTTTTAAATATTCTGCGTGATGTTGCTGCAAAACCAATTGATAGTAATTTAGTCGATGCAATTTTGCATCAGATTGAGTTGCATCAACGTGAAATTAATGGTGATGGTACACCTTATGGCTTAAGTTTAATTTTAAATGGCTTAAGCGGTGCGATCCACCACAATGACCCAATTCAAATTTGGGATGTTGACAGCGCAATTGCACAAGTTAAAGAAGAGTTGAAAGACCCAATGTGGTTATCAAATCTGATTCAAACACATTTGCTAGACAACCCGCATCGTGTGCAGATGACTCTAGTTCCAGACCCTACTAAGTCTGTAAAAGAGCAAGAAGCAGAAAAAGCACGTTTAGCTGCTATTGGTGAGAAGTTAACAGATGCTGATAAGGCTGAAATTATCGCTAATACCAAGGCGCTAGAGGAACGTCAGGATACTCCAGACAACCTTGAACTATTACCAAAAGTAGGTCTGGAAGATGTACCTGCTGATTTGCATATTGTGCAGGGTCAATTACGCGAAATTCTTTGTAATCGTATGGATACGCCGTTGAATCTGTACCATGCTGGTACGAACGGTATTTACTATCAACAAGTACTTATTCAGATTCCTGAAGACATTGTGAAGTCACCTTACTTCAATTTGCTTTCTATCTTGATGGGCGAAGTAGGTGCAGGTGAATATGACTATCTTGAACTACAAAACTTACAAACGGCGGTAAGTGGTGGTTTAGGAATGGGCGCTTCACTACGTAGTAAAGTTGATGACAAAGATAAAATTAGTGCTTGGTTAACGTTAACGACTAAATCGTTGACTCAGAAGTTTGATGCAATTCATTTATTAAAATTAGCATTTGAACAGCTTCGATTTGATGAGAAAGAGCGAATTATTGAGTTATTGCAACAACGTAAAACACGTTGGCAATCTCGCTTATCTGGAGCAGGTCATAGCTACGCAATGCAAATCGCGTCACGTAATATGAGTGCATTGGCTCAACGCGACTATCAAAACACTGGTTTAGGTGCATTAAATTGGTTAGGTGAGCTTGTTACTAAGATTACTCAAGACTCTGCTGCATATGATGATTTGATCGCAGAATTAAAACGTATTCATCGTAAATTATTGCAAGCGCCTAAACAATTCTTGCTTGTATGTGAAGAACATCAGTCTGAACGTTTAGTTGAAGAAATCCAAAATGTTTGGGATAAACTAAACGTTGATGCAACCGAAACAGAATTAACTCACGTAGAACAGGCAAATGACAATAATCATGAAGCATGGTTAATTCAGGCAAATGTTCAGTTCTGTGCTTCAGCTTATCAGGCGGTGGATGTGTCGCATCCAGATGCAGCTCCGCTAATGGTATTGGCAGCTTATTTACGTAATGGGTTCTTACACAGCGCCATTCGTGAGAAAGGCGGTGCGTATGGTGGCGGAGCAAGTTATGATGGGAATGCGTGTTCATTCCGTTTCTATAGTTACCGTGACCCACGTTTAGCAGAAACTTTTAAAGATTTTGAAGCAAGTGTGCAGTGGTTATTAAATACGGAACAACAGCCTCATCAGCTTGAAGAAGCGATTCTTGGCCTAGTTGCAAGTATGGATAAACCAGGTTCACCAGCGGGTGAGGCGATTACTGCATGTTATGCATTGTTGCATGCAAGAACACCAACTTTCCGCCGTATCTTACGTGAGAGATTGTTGCATGTAACATTAGATGATTTACAACGTGTTGCTCGTCAATATTTAGTTGAGCAAACTCCTGTAAAAGCTGTAGTTGCACCATTTGCTAAACGCGATGAATTGCAGCAATTAGGTTTTACCATTCAACAAGTGAATTAAAATAAAGATTGGAGATGAACATGGCGTTCAGACAATTTGAACGCACATCTTTACAGCTAAGCATGGGAATCGTGCTTAGCTGTTTGTGTGCGTCTGTGACATATGCTGACACCTTGGCACCTGTAACCCCCGCGACAGTAGATGCATGTGTTGCTCTTGCTTCGAATGCCGATCGTCTGGCTTGTTATGACTCTGTATTTAAACCGTCAGCTTTACCAGTTATTCAAGCTGCGGCTGTACCAGAGCCTGTTAAAAAAATTGATGCACCTGCTGTTCCACCTGAAACTTTTAAAGAGAAGGTGGTAGATACAGTGAGTAATATCAAAATAATTGGTAAAGCACCGAAACTTCAGCCTACTACTTCTTTGCTAGATCAACGTTGGGAGCTATCTGAAGAGAGTAAATTAGGGGTTTGGAATATTCGTGCTTATCAGCCAGTCTATTTGCTACCTGTATTCTGGACCAGTGACAAAAATGAATTACCTACTAGCCCAAATCCAAACAATGTAGAACATACAGCCCAAAACTTGAAATCAATGGAAAGTAAATTTCAGATTTCTTTAAAGACCAAAGCTTGGGAAAATATTTTTGGTAATAATGGTGATTTGTGGGTAGGTTATACCCAATCTTCACGTTGGCAAACATTTAATGCTGAAGAGTCTCGTCCTTTCCGTGAAACGAATTATGAGCCTGAAGCAAGTTTAATGTTTAGAACGAACTATGAATTGCTTGGCTTAGATGGCCGTCTGCTTGGGGTTACCTTAAATCACCAGTCAAATGGTCGTTCAGATCCATTATCTCGTAGCTGGAACCGTGTCATCTTTAACGTTGGATTAGAGCGCGGTAACTTTGCTGTAATGCTTCGTCCATGGATTCGTCTTGAAGAAGACAGCAAAGATGATAATAATCCAGATATGGAAAATTACATCGGACGTGGTGATTTAACAGCATTTTATAAGTGGAAGCAGAATGACTTCTCTTTAATGCTGCGTCATTCCTTGAAAGGTGGTGATGATTCTCATGGCGCTATTCAATTTGATTGGGCTTTTCCAATCAGTGGTAAATTGCGTGGACACTTCCAGTTGTTTAATGGTTACGGTGAAAGCTTGATTGACTATAACCACCGAGCAACCTACGCGGGCTTGGGTGTTTCACTCATGAACTGGTACTAAGTTTTTACTTATAAAAAAGCCGCTTTTAAAGCAGCTTTTTTTATTATCCAATTTGAATGTTGGCTTGGGGATGCTTGAGCCGACTTTTTTTCGGCGTGGCAATTAAATAAGCCAGTGTTAATGGGCCGAGTCGCCCAGCAAACATCAATAAGCTTAAAATGAATAAACTACCATTATGCAGATCTGGCGTGATTCCACGAGAAAGCCCTACAGTACAAGCCGCGGAAACAACCTCAAAAAGCAAATTCATAAAATCTGCTTTAGGTTCTAAAAGTAAAATTATAAAGAATCCCATGAAAATGAGTATGCTCGTAATTGCAGTTACAGCTAAAGCTTTATACGTCGTTTCGTGTGCGACAGAATGATTAAATATTCGGATTTCATCTGTACGACGTAAAAATGAAATAACACTGAGTACTAAAATGACAAAGGTTCCAACTTTGATTCCGCCTGCTGTACTGAGTGAACCACCACCAATAAACATAAGCAACATCATGAGTAAAGAGCTGCTGTTGGTCATTGCGCCTGTATCAATGGTATTAAACCCTGATGAGCGCGGAACAGTGGCTTGAAACCAAGCATTCAGCGCTTGATCACCTACACTGAGCATTCCTAGGGTATGAGGATTTTGAGCTTCTAAAGCCCAAATTAAAATAAAGGCAATCAGGTTAATCACTGTAATAGTTGTAAGAATCAGCTTGCTATTCGGGGTAAGTTTTTTCCATTTTTTATTTTGCTTAATGTCCATAAGAACCAAAAAGCCAAGTCCACCTAAGGTGTAAAGTATGCTAACAGTTATACAAATAATATAGTTGCTTTGAAAACTGATTAAACTATTAGAAAATAATGAAAAACCAGCATTGTTAAATGAAGAAATGCTGTAAAAAATCGCATAGTACAATCCACGTGCAAAGCCGTAAGTCGGTGTAAAAGCAGTCGTGAGAATAATTGTACCAATAAGCTCAAAAATAAGGGTGTAAGTGACAACTCCCTTAGCAACAAACGTCACCTTTGACAGGCTTGTTTGACCGAGACTATCTTGAGCCATCATTTGTTGTTTAAGACCAACTTTGGGTGACAAACTTAATGCAGCTAAGATAGCAAAAGTCATAAAACCCAAACCACCAGATTGAATCAACAACAAAATAATGGTTTGCCCGAACAGGGTAAAAGACTCGTGAATATTTAAAACAGATAGGCCAGTAATTGTGACGGCTGAGGTGGCTGTAAAAAGCGCGTCCATCCAACTCACATGACCCGTATTGGCAAATGGCAGTTTGAGTAATAGAGTGCCAAAAATAATAAAGCCCAGAAACCCCAGTGCCAAGAGTGAAGGAGGGCTTAAATTTAATGTTTTATGGGGCTTGGGATATATAGACATATTCTAGATTTCGCCTCTTATAGGAAGCAATTAGAAAGTTTCTTTAACTGGGGTAAATGACCTTCTAAAATAAGAATATCATGCGTTTGCAAGGTGAAATTTTCTTCGGTCTCAAACAAAATTTGTTGCTGTCTTTTTACGAGCAATGTTTTAACCTGTGGTGCTTGCTGCATAATGCCATATAAGTTAATACCATTAAGCTTTTCGGGGATTTCAATTTTTATAATGTAGTGATCATCTTCTAAAGACATATAGCGACTCACCATTGGATAGTTCAGCGCTTGGGCAACTCGTACCCCCATATCTTCTTCAGGATGAATAATTTTATTGATATTGAGGTGCGACAAAATGGTGTGATGGGCTTTGGTTTTTGCTTTTACCCAAACTTTGTCCATGCCTAAATTTTTTAAATTCAGTACACATAAGATACTTGCTTCAATATCTTCACCAATTGCGACCACAACTGCATCACAATTTTGAATATTGAGTTCATCAAGTACATGTTCGTCGGTCGCATCGGCAATGACGGCATGAGTTAAAACGTTGGCAAGATTTTCAACATTCTTTTTTACTGTATCAATGCCAATAACATCATGATTTAATTTTGTGAGCTCTTGAGCAACTGTTGCTCCGAAACTTCCTAAGCCAATGACTGCAAACTGTGCCATATTGGTCCTTGTTTCCTGATTAGACGTTTATTTTTAAGGATATTTTCTTTGAGATAAAGAGAGGCAATGTAAATATGATGGGAATATTAAAAGAATTATATGAATAAGCCGACAAACTTGCCGGCTTATTCATCAAAATTGAAGATTATTTCAAGAAACGTTTGTAGCCGACATTATTGGTAATTTCTGCATACGGATAACTAATCTGCTCAAGAGTTTCAATTAGACCATCAGGGTTCTGTTTCGCATCGGTTGCTTGTAAGCCCACTAAAACACGTCCTTCTGCTGCGCCATGATTACGGTAATGGAACAACGTAATATTATGGGTTGGGCCTAAACGAGTTAAGAAGGTTAAGAGGGCACCTGGACGTTCAGGGAACTCAACGCGGAACAATCTTTCATCATCTATATTTGCGTGACCACCAATTAAATAACGAATATGCAGTTTGGCAACCTCATCATCAGACAAGTCATCTACCACATAATTTTGTTGCTTTAATTGTTCCAAAATTTCATGACGCTCTGCATCACCACCTTTTAAGCTAATACCGACGAACACTTGCGCTTCATCTGTATTGTTTGCTCGGTAGTTAAACTCAGTAATATTACGACCTTGTAAAGCACGGCAGAAGCCTAGGAATGCGCCTTTTTCTTCAGATAAAGTAACAGCATAGATCGCTTCACGTTGCTCACCTAACTCAGTACGTTCAGCAATATAACGTAGACGGTCAAAGTTCATATTGGCACCGCATACAATCGATACCATATTTTTATTGCTGATTTTATGTTCGGTAATATATTTCTTGATACCAGCAAGGGCCATTGCACCAGATGGTTCAACAATGCTGCGGTTTTCGTCAAAAGTATCTTTAATGGCAGCACAGATTTCATCTGTGTTTACTGTCACAATATCAGGTTCAACAATTGGGCCTGAGTTATCAGATTTGCGCAGACGAATAATGTCAAATGGTAAAGCACCAATTTGAGCAACGGCAGTACCGTCTGCAAACAAGCCTACATGTGGCAAAATTACGCGCTCATTGGCTTCCAAGGCTGCTTTTAAACATGCAGACTCTTCATATTCAACACCAATAATTTTTACATGGGGTGCAACTTCACCCAGGTAAGCTGCTACGCCTGAAATTAGGCCACCACCACCTACAGCAACAAATACATATTCTACATCACGCCATTGACGCAAGATTTCATTTGCAATTGTCCCTTGACCAGCTATCACAAGTTCATCGTCATAGGGTGGAATGAATACAAGGCCTTCAACTTCGGCACGTTGTTGTGCATATTTATTTGCTACATCAAAACTATCGCCATGTAACACAACTTGACCACCCAAGCCTTTAACTGCTTGAACTTTAATGTCAGGAGTCGTGCTTGGCATAACAATGATTGCTGGAACTCCTAAACGTTGACCTGATAATGCTACACCTTGAGCATGGTTACCAGCAGATGCACAAATTACCCCACGTTCGAGTTGTTCTTTAGGTAATTGGCTAATACGGTTATAGGCACCACGTAATTTAAAAGAAAAAACAGGTTGTAAATCTTCCCGCTTAAAACGAATTGTATTATTTAATTTTTGACTAATTCGTGGAGCTGCTTCGAGAGGCGTTTCAATTGCAACATCATAAACCGTTGCTTGTAAAATTTGTCGTACCACACGAGACAGCATGTTCATCTTCCCTATAACAGTTTAAAATAGGAAATTATTGTAGCAAACCCTTGTGCATTTGCGCCGATTATTGGTGCATAAATGTCAAAAAATAGTTGAGTGATGTCATGAGTCTATATGCAACCCAAGATGAAAAGAAACAAGCTGCTGCGAAAGCTGCTTTAAAACACTTGCCCAAAGGTGGCATTTTGGGGGTTGGGACTGGAAGTACCGTAAACTTTCTCATTGATTTATTGCCTGAATTACAATTAGAAGCAGCTGTGGCAAGTTCTCAAGCAACTGCTGATCGTCTTAAAAAACTAGGCATCGAAGTTGTAGATATGAACCATGTAGGTGGTTTAGATGCCTATGTTGATGGTGCAGATGAAATTGACCGTCATATGCATATGATTAAAGGTGGCGGTGCTGCATTAACACGTGAAAAAATTGTAGCTTCAATTGCTAAGAAATTTGTTTGTATCGTTGATGATTCAAAATGGGTTGATCAACTTGGACATGACTTTCCACTTCCAGTAGAAGTTATTCCAATGGCTCGTTCTGCTGTAGCTCGTAAGTTGGTAAGCTTAGGTGGCGATCCAGTTTATCGTGAAGGTGTAGTAACAGATAACGGTAATGTGATTTTAGATGTATTTAATCTTAATATTTTAAATGCACTTGATTTAGAAAAAACCATTAACAATATTCCGGGTGTTGTGACTAATGGTATTTTCGCTTTAAACCCAGCAACGATTGCAATTGTTGCAACAAATAATGGTATTGAAGAGCGTACTGCACAGTAATGTCTGTGGAAATGCCAGAAATTAAAATTGTTCGTCACGTAAGGGCAAGAAAATTGCGCTTACGTGTTGAGCCAGCTTCAATCCGTCTTACGGTTCCTTTGTTTTGTAGTAAAAAACAAATTCAGCTTTTTTTAGCGCAATCTGAGCAATGGTTAACTGAGACGTGGAATAAACAACAAAACGTTCAATCGGCTTCCATTGATATTCCTTCAGAAATTTATTTTTTTAATAAAGAGCAACCGTTTCAGGTCATCGTTCAAAAGCAGCATCGAGTTTTTCAATTCGATTGGGAAAGAAGTTGTTTATTTATTAAAGATACGCAGCCATATTTGGCATTACAAAGTGCAGTGATTGCTTTTGCAAAACAAGAATTACCCGAGCTTTTAAAAGAATTAAGTGAACACACTCATTTGGCTTATCGGGAATGTACAATTCGCCGTCCGAAAACTCGGTGGGGAAGTTGTAGTAGTCAGCATAATATTATGCTACATGCAGGCTTAGTGCTCATGCCTCACGAAATTACTCGCTATGTCGCTATTCATGAGTTAGCTCACACTAAACATTTTGACCATAGCCCAGCTTTTTGGGCTGAAGTTGAAAAATACGATCCATATTTTCAAAAACATCGCAGACAACTTAAATCAAATCCGTTGCCTGCATGGTGGTATGTCTCAAATTAACTAAAACTACATTCTAGTTGTGGTGTTTGTAAGCTATCTGGTGCTTTTCGGCTATCTAAGCCTGCTTTTGCACTCACGATTTTATTTGCTTTAATCGATAATTGTATAAAGTTGTATTGCTGCGTTGCGTTGTTTGGTTCGGCGGAACTTGAGTTGAGTAAATAACTTGAGCTTGCAGCATCGGTTTGCAATAAATTATCTGTACTATCGGCACTTAATGCAGAGCGATAAGTCTGTGATCCTTTAATAAGTTCGATTTGGCCATTTGCACGGAAATTAAGCTGGCAACCAGTTGCAATGTCTTCATAATGACCCACTAAATAGTCTGTAGCGGGTAGTTTGGGGTCGGAAAGATTAATGCTAGTCAAACCTTGTTTGCAAGGATATGCAGAACCATTACAGGTCGCTGTAATACCGCTAAAACCAACAGCTCGACGATAATCACCCGCACCATCTATGCGGAAAAAGTCAGTCGTATTTCCGGCGGGTACGATTCCTGAATATAGTTTCTTTTGCAGAAGGTCATAACCTGTTTGGTCTAGAGTGGATTGGCTTTGGCCATCTGCCAATTTAAAAGTAGCGGCTTTTAAATTGGTTGCGAAATTATCGCGTGTTGCTTTTTGATTAGCTGCGATATCTAACAACGTATTTTTGACTGGATCAATATTATCTGGAGCGGAAGTGAAAATAGGGGTGAATGTTATTTGATCACCATGAAGTTTTTTTCCATCTAAAAAGCCATCTTTTAAATCGGTTGCCAAACTCTTAATGAACTCTTGATATGTAGTTGGTCCGCTATGAATTGTTGACCAATATTGTAAGTAGCCAAAGCTAAGATAACTATCCATATATGTACTAGGTTTTTTAGTTGAGTACTGCAGTAAAGTTAAAACTGTAAGGGAATTTGCTGGACTTAAAATTGGGATGTCAGCATCTTTAAACGCGTTAAGAAGCGATCTATAAACATCTTGCGAAGCTAAATCCACATGCAATTGCTCAATGCGGGTTGGGTCAATCGTTTCTTGAGGGAGTTGTCCTGAGCGTATAGCAGCTCGTTGGTAAATCGCTTCACTACTTGGGCTGATGAATAGGGTTCTACCACTTACACTGTTTGGTGTAATAAATGCATGATAAACACCAGAGAAATTTTGGTATGTTGAAGTAATGGGATCAAATACTTGAGATGAATTTTGAGTCGTAATTTCTACGCGATATAAACGACTTAATTTAGCGGTAGGAATTTTGACATTAAAGCTGTTTAAACTTGCAATTGAAGTATCTACTAAAACAGAGTTGGTAGTGTTGTCATATACTTTGAGTTGGATATTACGCATTTCTACAGGGGATTTAACAGTAACATCAGTTGTTGCCTCTGGAGTAGGGTCAACAGGTGTTGGAGTGCTTGGTGAGTTACCACTACTACTGCCTCCACCTCCGCAACCAACAAGTGCAGCACTTAAAATTAATGTGCTTAAGCCAAGGTAAGTGCGTAATTTTGTTTCTTTTGATTGATGAAGCATCCTAGCTCTCCAAAATTAAATCTGATATTTATTTGCTGATATTTGTTTAGTTCTGACAGTTGAATAAGTGCTATCTAATTGTCGCTAAAATTAAAAAATTAAAATTACCAAGCATGAAATGGTTTTGTAAGCTTGGACATCCTGTCATACTACAGCACAAGTATAGATTCAAAAATTGAGGTAATGCACGTGATTTCTGTCGGAATTGTTGGTGGAACGGGTTATACAGGCGTTGAACTATTACGTATTTTATTACGACATCCTAAAGCGCAGGTTCGAGTTCTTACTTCACGTACAGAAGCGGGCAAACCAGTTGCAGATATGTTCCCTAATTTACGTGGACATACTGATCTTCAATTTTCTGATTTAAATATTGATGATTTAAAAAAATGTGATGTTGTGTTTTTTGCTACACCTCATGGTGTTGCAATGCAGCATGCAAAAGAATTGATTGCAGCAGGTACTAAAGTTATTGATTTGGCAGCTGATTTTCGTTTGCAAAATCTTGAGCAGTTTGAGAAATGGTATGGCATGGAGCATGCCTGCCCAGACGTTTTAGAAAACTCAGTATATGGTTTGGCTGAATTAAACCGCGAAAAAATTAAACAGGCGCAAGTTATTGGCAACCCTGGTTGCTATCCAACTACCGTTCAATTGGGTTTAGCACCGCTTTTAAAATCAGCACAAGCATTGATTGAAACAAAAAACATTATTATTGATGCGAAGTCAGGTGTTTCTGGTGCTGGTCGTAAAGCAAGCTTAGGCATGATCTATAGTGAAAATGCTGATAACTTCAAGGCTTATGGAGTTGCGGGTCACCGTCATCATCCGGAAATTGTTGAAGCATTAGAAAATATTTCTGGGCAAAAAGGTGGCTTTGAAGGGCTCTTATTTGTTCCTCATTTAGTTCCAATGATTCGCGGTATGCTCAGCACAATTTATGTCGATTTGACAGAAACTGGAAAACAAACTGATATTCAGGCATTGTATGAGCAATTTTACGCAAATGAAAAATTTGTTGATGTGATGCCTGCTAACAGTTCGCCTGAAACACGTAGTGTGCGCGGTGCGAATGAGCTTCGTATTGCTTTATATAAGCCGCAGCCGAATAAACTTATTATTCTTGCGGTACAAGATAACCTTGTGAAGGGTGCATCTGGTCAAGCTGTACAAAATATGAACCTTATGTTCGGCTTTGATGAAGATGAAGGCTTACAAGGGATTGGTTTATTACCATAAAAAACTCTTTTTTGCTTCACACACATTTAAATTTCGATTTAAATGTGTGTCTTGACTCTGATCTTAAACACTGAGATGACGATGCAAAACTCTGGACAGACGACTTCAGCAGAAAGTTCGTTGCAAAAGAAAAATTTTTTAAATACCAATAAACCTTTGTTTATTGGCGCGGCTATTTTAATGAGTGGTTGTCTTGCGCTCGGCTATACAATTGGGCACCGTCAAGGTCTGACTGTTGTAGGTTACGATGCAGATGCAGAGCAATTGGTTGAAGTGGTGCAAAAGCAGAAAACAGCTTTAGATGCAGTTAATAAAAGCCTGAACGCTGCGGTACAAGAGCGTGATGTTGCTGTAACAAATGCAAATGATCTGTTTGAAGCTCTTAATCAAGCCAATGCTGATAAAACGCAGCAAGAAGGTATGAGTAATATCTACCGAGATATCTTGAGGCAGCGCGGTGGTTTAAGTTTGACCATTCAAAATTTGGCGATCAAACCTCTGCCTGAAAATGCTTATGAATATCAGTTGGATCTCGTGCAGGTGAGCCCAAGTAAGCGCCGTGCTTCAGGATCAATTGAGATAAGACTCATTAAAGATACAGAAGTTTTGGTTGTACCACTTGAAGCTAAAAGCTTTAACTTTACTGACTTTGAGCGCTTAACAGGTCGTTGGACAATGCCTAAAGGTTTTACACCTCAATTTATTGAGGTACGTTTAACAGGCGGTTCCGATACACCAGTTATTAAACGTTTTAGTTGGCAGCGCGGTAAACCTGTCGAAACATCTTCTGCTTTCGTGGCAGAAATTCCTCAAGCTGAAGCAAATTCACAATAGTAACATCCTATGCGAACAAATAAGCGTCAAACAAACTTAAAAGATATCAAGGCTTCTTTTCAGCAGTCTGGTTATGTCGATTGGCACTTCCATCCACGCTTAAGTGATTCGCAAAACGAAGATCATGACGGAGAGGTTGTTGTACAAACAGCACCTCCTGAACTCAAGCGTCCGCCGTTATATGCAGTCTTATTAATGAATGACGATTACACGCCAATGGACTTTGTAATTGAAATTTTACAACAATACTTTGCAATGAATCTTGACCAAGCGACTCAAGTAATGCTAACAGTACACTATGAAGGTAAAGGTATTGCTGGGGTATATCCAAGAGACATCGCGGAAACCAAAGCAAACCTTGTTAATAATTACGCTCGATCGCAAGGTCATCCATTACTTTGCCAGATTGAGCCTAAAGCATAAGGGGGTTACATGCTCAGTCGTCAATTAGAAGTATCATTACGTTTGGCTGTTAGCATGGCTCGTCAAAAGAGACATGAGTTTCTTACAGTTGAACATTTATTATTAGCACTACTCGACAACGATTCGGCTGTGAATGCTTTAAAAGCATGTGGGGCTGATATAGTTTCTTTACGTAAAGAATTAGAAGAATATGTAGAACAACATACTCCTAAGCTTGGCGAAAATAGCGAGCAAGCGCCTCATCCAACAGAAAGTTTCGACCGCATTTTGCAACGTGCTATTTTCCACGTGCAATCAAGTGGCGGCGATCGTACTGTTGAAGGTGCGGATGTTTTGGTCGCAATGTATTCAGAGCGTGATT
Source organism: Acinetobacter sp. 1124_18A (assembly GCF_052824995.1). NCBI lineage: Bacteria > Pseudomonadati > Pseudomonadota > Gammaproteobacteria > Moraxellales > Moraxellaceae > Acinetobacter > Acinetobacter sp. 1124_18A. The sequence goes on from NZ_VTDF01000001.1 coordinate 904,197, forward strand.
CTTTTGCTGTGTATTTGCTTAAACGTCATCAAATCAATCGATTGACATTGACTCAATACTTGTCTCATGGGACACGTAAAGATGAAGTGCAAGTTGAAGAAGAAGTCGAAGATATTGAGGGTGAGACGAGTACGGGCAATGCAGGACCATTAGAGCTTTATACGCTGAACTTAAATGTTGAAGCGCAAAAAGGCAAAACTGATCCACTTATTGGTCGTGAAAAAGAAATTGAGCGTACAGCACAAATTCTTTGCCGCCGTCGCAAAAATAATCCATTACTGGTAGGTGATCCGGGGGTTGGTAAAACCTCGATTGCTGAAGGTTTGGCATGGTTAATTGTGAATGGCAAGGCGCCTAAACCTTTGAGCCAGGCTGAAGTCTATAGTTTAGATATTGGTGCATTAGTTGCTGGGACCAAATATCGTGGTGACTTTGAAAAACGTTTAAAACAATTGCTTAATGCTTTGAAGAAAAATCCAAATGCGATTTTATTCATTGATGAAATTCATATGATCATTGGCGCAGGCTCAAGTATGGGCAGCACAATGGATGCTTCGAATTTGATTAAACCGGCTTTGGCTAATGGTACTTTACGTTGTATCGGTTCAACGACGTTCCAAGAATATCGTCAGGTTTTTGAAAAAGACCATGCGTTATCACGTCGTTTCCAGAAAGTTGATGTTAATGAGCCAAGTATTTCTGAAACAATTGATATTTTGCGTGGCTTAAAATCTAAATTTGAAGATTTCCACCACGTACAATATGACGATAAGGCACTGGTATCAGCTGTAGAACTTTCTGCTAAATTCATTAATGATCGTTTCTTGCCAGACAAGGCAATTGATGTGATTGACGAAGCTGGTGCTCAGCGTCGTTTGAAAGCCGAAAGCGATGATAGTTTGATTACGGTAGAGAATATCGAAGATATCGTTTCTAAGATTGCTCGTATTCCGCCTAAAACTGTCTCTAAAGATGATAAATCAGTGCTTGAAAATCTTGAGCGTGATTTAAAACGCGTTGTGTTTGGTCAAGATGAGGCGATTACCGCGTTAGGTTCAGCGATCAAGTTGTCTCGTGCTGGGTTGAAATCACCAGATAAGCCAGTAGGTAGTTTTGTTTTTGCTGGCCCAACAGGTGTGGGTAAAACCGAAGTGACTAAGCAACTTGCGAAGTTGTTAGGTGTTGAGCTTGTGCGTTTCGATATGTCTGAATATATGGAACGTCATGCAGTTTCACGTTTGATTGGTGCGCCTCCTGGTTATGTCGGTTATGACCAAGGCGGGCTGTTAACTGATGCGATTCATAAGAACCCGCACTGTGTTTTATTGCTAGATGAAATTGAGAAAGCACATCCAGATGTGTTTAATCTGTTGCTACAAATCATGGATCATGGTGCTTTAACGGATAACAACGGACGTAAGTCAGACTTTAGAAACGTTATTATTGTCCTGACTACGAATATTGGTGCAGAAAGTATTTCTCGTGCGAGTATTGGTTTTACTGAACAAGATCATAGTTCTGATAACCAAGAAGCAATGAAACGTGCTTTCTCACCAGAGTTCCGTAACCGTCTAGATAGCGTTATTCAATTCAAGTCATTACCAACAACTGTGATTGAGTCTGTGGTTGATAAATTCTTAACAGAATTACAAGCACAGCTAGATGACAAACAAGTTGTACTTGATGTCGATCAAAGTGCTCGTGATTGGTTGGCAACAAATGGTTATGACCGCTTGATGGGCGCACGTCCAATGCAACGCCTCATTCAAGAACACTTGAAGAAACCGCTAGCTGAAATGATTTTGTTTGGTGAACTTGCAGATCATGGTGGTAATGTGGCTGTATCAGTGAAAAATGAAGATGGCAAAGCTGTTGGCTTAAAACTCGAAGTTTTTGAAGATCATCATACGGCAGAACCAGCGTAACTTATGTTAATTGATAGTCTTGCGATAACCCGAATACTGAGTGTATTCGGGTTATTTATTATCACAGCAATTGCTGAAATTCTTGGTTGTTATTTCCCTTATTTGATTTTAAGAGAAGGCAAGTCTGCTTGGCTGTGGCTACCTACAGCTTTAAGTTTGGCTGTCTTTGTCTGGCTGCTGACTTTACATCCAGCGGCTTCTGGGCGCATTTATGCTGCATATGGCGGTATTTATATTTTTACTGCTCTCATGTGGTTGCGTTTCGTGGATCAGGTCGGATTAACAAGATGGGATATAGTGGGTGGTCTAATCGTGCTTTGTGGAGCTGGCTTAATTATTTTACAACCTCAAGGGCTGATTCGTTAAGACAATGAGTGAATCAAATCTTAAGCGTGAAAATAAAAAGTTTTTTAAAAAAAAGACTTGTCAAAGCCCTCAACAATGCGTATTTTAGATTTAAGGAACATTTTTTTATATTTGAGATAAAGATGTTAAATCTATCTGTGAACACTAACGCATATTATTATTTTTGGCAATTTAGATAGTTGCCTGAGCGTATTCGGGCATGAGAAAGTTGCCCATCACAGTTAATACCTGATCGGCAACCCCGATCAGGTTTTTTTATGCTTTATCTTTTTTGAATCGAGGAACTTAAAATGAACAACATGACTTATTCATACTTTAGCAACTTTTATTGGTTTTACTTTTGCTTACCTTTACCAACGAATAGATCCAAAACGCTCAAATAAATGATGGGACTGAATAGATTGCAGTCCCAAGGAAAGACCAATGAATGCCCTAAATACTTTATTGACACAAAGCAATACAAAAGAAACACCAGTTAGTTTACCTCTCCAGTTAAAAGCAAAATATCCGCTTGCACATTCTTTCGTGCGTCAAATTGCCGAACATCGCCAAACTATTCAAAATATTCTTATCGGCATAGATCCTCGGTTAATGGTAATTACAGGGCCTTGTTCAATTCATGATCCGGTTGCAGTACTTGAATACGCTGAAAGATTGCAAAAATTACAAGAAAAAGTAAAAGATCAGATTTTTATCGTGATGCGTGCATACATTGAAAAACCTCGTACAACCGTGGGTTGGAAAGGTTTCATGTACGATCCAAATTTAGATGGTTCATCAAATTTACAACTTGGTTTAGAAAAGTCTCGTGAACTTTACCTGCAAATTATTGAAAAAGGTTTACCAATCGCGAGTGAAATTTTAAGCCCAATGGCAACTGGTTATTTTGATGATTTATTGGCTTGGGGCGCAATTGGTGCTCGTACAAGTGAGTCTCAGATTCACCGTGAAATCTCAAGCCACATGCCATACAGCATTGGTTTTAAGAATGGTACGGATGGTTCAATTCAGATTGCATTAGATGCAATTCAGTCAGCACAAAATGAGCATCAATTTTTAGGAATGAATCAGCAAGGCTTGCCTTCGGTGATTCAGAGTGCTGGGAATCCATTACCGCACTTGATCTTGCGCGGAGCAAATCATGGGCCAAATTACGATTTAGCTTCAATTCAGGCAATACGAGAAAAACACAAACAAAATCTTCCTGCATTAGTCATTGACTGTAGTCATGGTAACAGCAGTAAAGATCCGTTGCGTCAGCCAGAAGTTTTACAGCAAATCGTTGCTGAACGTTTAAAAACCCAAGTAAAGGGTGTCATGATTGAAAGTCATTTGGTTGATGGTAGCCAAAAGATTTCTTGTGATATGACTTATGGGCAGTCAGTAACTGATGGTTGTCTAGGTTGGGAAAAAACTGAGCAACTTTTATTAAGTGTTTCTGAGCAATTAAAAGTGAAAGAGTTAGCTCATTCTGCTTAATCATTTGTCGACTTAAAAAGGGATCTACGAGTAGATCCCTTTATTTTTTAAGAAGCATGTTTTAATTCTGATAAGAATGTAGTGATTTCATGCCCAAATTTTTTCGGCTCAGTTAATAACGGTGTATGGCCTGAGCGCTCAAAATATATTGCTTTTGCGTGTTCAACACTATGAGCAATAAGAGTCTGTCCAGCTTCTGGATAAAGCGTCGAGTTGCGACCAATAAAGAAGGTTGTTGGGCATTGTAACTGTTGAATGGCTTCACGATAATCTTCATTGTGATAAAGATAATTTTCGACATACCAAAATAAATAATCTAAACGTTGAATTGGTAATAAATATTTTTGTAAAAAGGGCTGTTTGAGTGCTGTTTTAAAAACTAAAGGGCTAAAGGGATTGCTGCTTTGTAACTCAATAAAATCTACCCAAAGACGAACCAGTTCTTGTCGATCTGGAAGCGCTAATTCATAAAGATATTTGGCATTTTTGTGCTTTGATAATAATTGATAGATATCATTTAATAATTGTTTGAACTGAGGATGCAGAGGGCCGAAGAGACCATATTCCCATGTTGAATCGACAGATATTTTTGGTGTTTGATCGATATGCAAATAGGCTTTTAACTGCTGAGCCAGATGTGCATGTTTCATACCATGCATGGCAGTTGTAGCACCCATTGAATAACCCATCAAGATAAAGTTATCGAGTTTTAATTGTTCTATTAAATGGGCGACATCTTGCCAGTGGCTAGAAATTGCATCTTGTTCAGGGATTGCACAGTTCTTTGAACCCCCAAAACCACGCCAATCTGGAATGATAAACTCATAATCTTTACGGTTTGCATAAATAAAAGGAAGCCATTGCCAGCTTTGCATGCCAAGCCCAGATAAAACCAAAACTGGTTCACCACGACCAACACGACGAACAAATAAGTTTTCCCGATCGGGCATGGTGTAATATGGCATGACTATTCTCCGACTACGCTATCTTGAGCAAAGCGTTTTAATTGAGGGATGACTTGTTCTAACCATTTGATCCATTCACTTTCCATCGTAATCCCAAGTTCTAAGATCATTTTGTGAATGTATAACACACGGTTATCTAGATCATCATTATCTTTAAAATCCTTATCATAAATACTTTGATAAAGTTTTAGTTTCTCTTGATGTAAACCAAGATGTCTTAACAGCTCAGGTAATATCTGATTATTGCTCAATTGTGCTTCAGCACGCAATCTAACCATTAAATCATCACGAAGCTGCGCGGGTTCACTTTGTTGTGTCATCCATGAAGCTAGTTCAATACGCCCCAATTGCTCAACTTGATAGGTTTTTTTTCGACTATTTTCCATTTCATTTTCTAACGTTGAAACCCAACCTTTTTTTAGCATGTGGTTGAGTTCACGATAAATTTGCTGATGGGTAGCATTCCAGAAAAAACCGATTGAACGATCAAACCGGCGGGCAAGTTCAAACCCTGTACTTGGTCGTTCAAGCAAACTGGTTAATAAAACATGGGGAAGTGACATAGCAATCCGGTTTGTAAGCAAAAGTAAAGTATGACTGATGAGATTATGCAACATGTTGCATAAAAGTCAAAATTTGATTATAAATTAATGCAACAAGTTGCATTAGCAAGCTTATTGCTAGCCAAAGGAGAAAATATGTCAGCTTATCCGCATTTATTGAAGCCACTTGATTTAGGCTTTACTACTTTAAAAAACCGTGTGCTTATGGGGTCTATGCATATTGGTTTAGAAGAAGCACCACAGGGATATGAGCGCATGGCTGCGTTTTATGCTGAGCGTGCAAAAGGTGATGTGGGTTTAATTGTAACTGGCGGTGTTTCTCCGAATGATGATGGTGTTGTATTTAGCCATGGTACAAAGTTGGATACAGTTGAAGAAGCTGAAAAACATAAAGTGATTACCCAAGCTGTTCATGAAGCTGGCGGTAAAATTGCAATGCAGATTTTACATACTGGGCGTTATTCTTATCAGGCAAATAACGTTGCTCCTTCAGCAATTCAAGCACCGATTAATCCAATTAAGCCAAAAGCTCTAAGTTCTGCCGAAGTGCAGCAGACCATTGATGACTTTGCAAACTGCGCCAAACTTGCTCAGTATGCTGGTTATGATGGTGTGGAAATCATGGGTTCTGAAGGTTATTTAATTAATGAGTTCATTGCCGCGCGTACGAATCATCGTGATGATGAATGGGGCGGTAGCTATGAAAACCGTATTCGTTTTCCTATTGAAATCGTAAAACGTACACGTGCTTTAGTAGGTGAAAACTTTATCATTATTTATCGTCTATCGATGCTTGATTTAGTTGAAGGTGGTTCAAGTATTGAAGAAGTGATTCAGCTTGCAAAAGAAATTGAAAAAGCAGGTGCAACTATTATTAATACAGGGATAGGCTGGCATGAAGCTCGTATCCCAACAATTGCGACCAAAGTTCCTCGCGCTGCGTTTACATGGGTTACTGAAAAACTTAAAGGTGAAGTCTCTATTCCTTTAGTTACTTCTAACCGAATTAATACGCCAGAAATGGCTGAACATGTGTTGGCATCCGGTCATGCTGATATGGTGTCTATGGCACGCCCAATGCTAGCGGATGCTGAGTTTGTTTTAAAAGCAAGCGAAGGCCGTAGTGATGAAATTAATACATGTATTGGATGTAACCAAGCTTGTTTAGATCACATTTTCTCAATGAAAATTGCAACTTGTTTAGTGAACCCGCGTGCATGTTATGAAACTGAACTTATTTTTAAAGATGCACAAGTTCAAAAGAATATTGCTGTTATTGGTGCAGGACCTGCGGGTTTAAGTTTTGCTGTATATGCAGCTGACCGCGGACATCAAGTTAAAATTTTTGAAGCAAGTCATCAAATTGGTGGCCAATTTAATATTGCAAAGACTGTTCCTGGAAAAGAAGAGTTTTATGAAACCTTACGCTACTTTGCTCGCCAAATTGAGTTACGACCAAACATTGAATTAATTTTGAATCATAAAGCAACTTATGAAGAGTTGAGCCAAGCAAATTTTGATGAAATTGTGGTCGCAACTGGTGTAACACCTCGTCAATTACAATTTGAAGGTATTGATCATCCTAAAGTACTTAGCTACTTACAAGTTTTAAAAGAACGTGTACCAGTGGGACAGCGTGTAGCCATTATTGGGGCGGGCGGTATTGGTTTTGATACGGCTGAATATCTCATTCATGAAGGTGAAAGTGGCAGTTTAAACCCAGAAAAGTTCTATGAAGAATGGGGAATTGACACTCAATATGAGCATGTAGGTGGTTTAAAACAGCCAAAAGTTGAGACTTCTGAACGAGAAATCTATTTACTGCAACGTAAGGCCGCTGTTGTTGGTGCAGGTTTAGGTAAAACTACAGGATGGATTCACCGTGCAGGCCTTAAAAATCGCCAAGTTAAAATGCTTGCAGGCGTTCAATACGACAAAGTAGATGATCAGGGCTTACATATCACTATAGATGGGCAACCGAGTGTGCTTGAAGTTGATCATGTTGTGATTTGTGCGGGTCAAGAATCTTTCACTGCAATGTATGACCAATTAAAAACAGAAGGTAAAAATGTTCATTTAATTGGTGGTGCTAAAGAGGCAGGAGAACTAGATGCAAAACGTGCAATACGTCAAGGTGCTGAACTAGCAGCGGTTCTATAAATTTTGAGGGGCATTTCTTTATACGGAAATGCCCCTTACTGCATTGGTTAAATTACGGGATAAAATAACAATGACACTTGAAACTACAAAACAGTCTTTAGAAAAATGGCATCACATGATTCAGGCAGGTAACTTGTCTGATCTAAATGATTTACTGGCAGATGACGTGGTTTTTCGTTCACCAGTTGCCTATAAACCTTATGAAGGAAAGCAGGTCGTTTTCTTCATTCTTACCAATGTCATTCAAGTGTTCGAAAACTTTACTTATCATCGTGAGTTTTATACAGAAGATGGCGAGAATGTAGTGCTTGAGTTCAGCGCTAATGTCAGTGGTAAATCATTGAAAGGTATTGATATGATCCATTTTAATGAACAAGGCAAAATTATTGATTTTGAAGTAATGATTCGTCCAATGAGTGGCTTAGCAGCATTGGCTGAACAAATGGGTATAAGAATTGCCAAGTTTCAACCACAATAATTTTAGTAAATAGCCTAAGCAAGATAGAGATTAATAGAATGTGGTTAAAACTTTCAACTTTAGCATTGTTACCTGTACTTTTTGTGCAGGGAACAAAGGTTCGTAAGAATACACCACGCTTGCTAGAAGCCACTGGTGAAAGAGAAGGCATGGTTGGCAAGGGTAGACCATTGTCTCTGCTTATTTTAGGAGACTCTGCCGCAGCGGGAGTTGGCGTTGAAACACAACAAGATGCTTTATCTGGCGCAATTATTGCTGAGTTACAAGATCAATATTTGATAAGTTGGAAGCTTCACGCAAAAACAGGTGATACTACTAAGCAGGTTTTTCAAGCTTTACAGCATTTAGAACAGCAAAATTATGATGTTGTTGTTACGTCTATTGGCGTTAATGATGTAACAAAACTAACGTCAGCAAACTCATGGATAAAACAACAAAAACAATTATTTGAATATATACAAGCACGTTTTCAGCCTAAACTCATTATTGTTTCAGGCGTTCCGCCCATGCAACATTTTCCAGCTTTACCCAATCCATTGGCTTGGTTGTTTGGAAAATACGCGGAGCAAATGAATCAAGTATTATATAAATGGGTAGAAGCACAAAACCAATTTAGATTCATTCAATATGATATTGAAAGTTTTCAAGCGTTGAATCTGCCTATGGCAAGTGATGGCTTTCATCCGAGCAAAGAAATTTATGCAATTTGGGGACAGCAGGTTGCAGCATTAGTGCGGCAATCATTTAACTCATAATCAGAGGTCGTGATTGGATATGGGCATATCTACTTTAAATAAAATTAAAGCTTTCGGTTCGGAATTGTTTGACTCAGTACTCGGTGCTGAACAGCCAAAAGTCTATTATGACCCACAAGGGAAAATTAAAGATGTTTTGGATAAGTTGCCCCAACTTAAGCAGAAATATCGTCCTACGCCATGGTTAACTAACAATCATGTTCATCTTTTATATTTCGATATTATTAGAAAAAAAACCATCAAGCTTGAATATGACCGTATTGACCAGCTCAGCATGAAAGATGGTGGCGTAACTGCAATTGCATGGTATGGCTCTAATCTTCCGGAAGATACTCCTACAGTTGTTATCATGCACACCATTACAGGGACACCTGAAAGTATGCGTGAATTGGTGAGAGATATTCATCAATATACGGGATGGAGAATAGCACTATGCTTACGCCGTGGGCATGCGGGTTTACCTATGCCTGTACCACAGATTTCTCTTTTCGGATCAACAAGTGATCTTAAAGAACAGCTCACACATATTCAAAGTTTGTTTGCTGAATCAGATTTGTACGCTGTAGGTTCTTCTGCTGGCACAGGATTATTAGTTCGTTATTTGGGTGAGCAAGGCACTGACACACCATTTAAAGCTGCTTTTGCAATGTGTCCAGGCTACAACACAGAGATTGGCTTTAAAAATGTTCACCCGTTTTACAGCAAAATGATGACCAAAAAGTTATTCAAATATTTTATTCATCCTTATCAAAGTACTTGGAACCAGATTGCTTCTTTAGAAAAAGTTCTTGCAACGACTAGTCTAGAAGAGTTCGAAAAAGAATACTTTGAAATGGCTGGCTTTCAGGACTATCAAAGTTATTGTCAGGCAATTAATCCAATTTATGTATTTGAAAATGTCAAAATTCCATTAATGATTCTTAATGCTGAAGATGATCCCGTATGTTCAATTAAAAATTTAGAGCCGTATAAAGAAACGATTCAGCAAATGAGTAATATTGCGGTGGTAACCACTAAAAAGGGAAGTCATTGTGGTTTTTACGAAGGTTGGAAAAGTACTTCATGGGCTGCTAAATTAATATCGAATTATTTTATGGTTGATCATAAACAATGATTGCGTTGCCGTAATTGGTTCAATAAAGCCCATTCAATAGATGGGCTTTATGGTTTTGTTGGATCAGGATAAAAGTAATTTTGAGTTTTTTAGACCAATTTTGATTTTAGTATTGGCAACGAGGTCTTTTTCGTCAGTTTGGTTAGGATGAAAATCAAAGCGATAGTAGTCAAAAAATTTCGGAGTTAAAACTCTATATTGTGTTGCTGCAAAACCAAGAAACTTACGCCAAGATTTAAAATTAAGAAGTTGGCGATCTCGTTTCATAAGAACGAATTGATAGGATGTTGAGAAGCCGGTAATTAAAAATAAACTTAAAGTGAAAACAGTGATACGTGGGAGATATGCGCTCAGCCCACTTCCATATAAGTGTTCATAGAGATCAAAGGCCACAGCTTTATGTTCAGTTTCTTCAATACTATGCCATAACCATAAATTACGAATAGTTGAGTCCGTCATTAGTTCATTAATAGACTCCATCATGCTAACCACAAGTACTGCTGTGTAGTGTTCAAGACCGACCGTTACAAGCAGGTTCCATTTTTTACTAAAAACTTTTTCAATACTCTTTAAAACAAGACCCGTTACTTTTTCTAAAGATTCAGGATCTAAGCCATGTTGTTGTGCACTCACGTGAAAAGCATGATGTTCTTTAGAATGCATGGCTTCTTGGCCAATAAAAGCACTGATTTCACGATCTAGAAGTTCATTCGACTTTGCTTTGGCGCGTAAAGCTCGGACTGAACGAACAAAATATGATTCGCCCTCAGGAAACAATGTAGATAAACCCGTAAAATAATGTGTAAAAGTGGGTTCGTTATTACACCAATAGCGAGGTACGTTTTCAAAATTATAGTCCATACGACGGACTGGAAATGAGGCAGGTACTCGATTTGATACAGTATTCATTTTAAGCTCCAATCTTCTTTTAATTAAAGTTCCAAAAAGGAACTTGATAAAAAATTACATCTCAGAATATGGAACGTCAATGCTTTTCTAGATGAAAGAAGTAGATTGTCCTAAATTGATATCTGGGAAAACTTTAAAGACAAATTGGAATAAGAAAAGTAAGACTGATTATTGAATTGATAGTTTTAATAATATTTAAAAAGCCCAAATCAACTGTTTAATTTGGGCATATTTATACGAGAACTTAGTTTTTAAGCGCTGGTGTAGCAGCAGCAATTGCAGCGGCAACAGCATCATCTTCAGTTTGAGATGGTTCTGCTGGCTTAGCTGGTTTTGACTGAGCTTTTTCAGGCTTAGGTTCTGCTTTTGGCTCAGGTTTAGGTTCTGGCTTAGGCTTCGGCTCTGCTTTAGGTTGTTCAGAAACAGTTGTTTGTGAATTTTGCTCAGAATGGGCAGGGCGAGTTTCACTACGAATTACAGTTGTAGTATTCGCAGTTTCCTCATGATGAACTTCAACTTGCGTTGGTTCCTGAGTTTGAGCTTCTTCAGTTTTAACACTTTCTAAAGACTCAAATTTTGCAGGTTCAGCAGGCTTAGGTTCTGAAACAGCAGTTTCAACCTTTTCTTGCTCTTCTTCAGGTGTTTCTTTTTTGACGCATGCGGTTAACAATAGTCCAGCCGCAATTGCAGCGCAGATTAAAAGTTTTTTATTTGCCATTGCCCTAAACAACATTTAATTGAGGAGCTCGCATTATAACAGCAAAAGAGAATGAAAAAATCATGTGAGATTGACCTAATTTTTTATTAAAAATGCTGATAGAATAGCCAGTTGTTTAATGATCTTTGAATTGGTGCGGTTTGACTTTGCTTTATAGGGGCAGAGTACAGTAAAATTGCCCAACATTGTAGGCCGATTTCGGCTTGATTGTACGAGAAACTTAATGACCCATTTTATTTTTGTTACTGGTGGTGTGGTTTCATCGCTAGGTAAAGGTATTTCTGCTGCTTCAGTTGCTGCACTTTTGGAAGCCCGTGGCTTAAAAGTCACAATGGTTAAAATGGATCCTTACATTAATGTCGATCCGGGGACAATGAGTCCTTTCCAACATGGTGAAGTTTTTGTCACAGAGGATGGTGCCGAAACTGATCTAGACTTGGGTTATTACGAACGTTTCTTACGTCGTGCTAAAATGACCAAACTGAATAACTTTACCAGTGGCCGTGTTTATCAAGATGTTCTAAATAAAGAACGTCGTGGTGATTACTTAGGTGGTACGGTTCAAGTTATTCCACATATTACAGACAACATTAAAGAACGTGTACTTCGCGCAGGTGAAGGTTACGACGTTGCAATCGTTGAGATTGGTGGTACGGTTGGTGATATCGAATCACTTCCATTTATGGAATCAGTTCGTCAGTTAATGGTAGAGCTTGGTCATAAACGTACCATGCTAATGCATTTAACTTTGTTGCCATATATCAAATCTGCGGCTGAGTTAAAAACCAAGCCAACTCAACATTCAGTGAAAGAGCTTCTTTCAATTGGTATTCAGCCAGATATTTTAATCTGCCGTACTGAATATGATGTAGATGTTGATACTAAACGTAAAATTGCATTGTTCACTAACGTGGAAGCGCGTGCCGTTGTGGTATGTAAAGATGCGAAAACGATTTATCAAATTCCACGCACATTCTATGAACAAAATGTTGATGACTTGATCTGTGAACGTTTTGGGTTTAATGATCTTCCAGAAGCTGACTTAACCGATTGGGATAATGTAGTCGAAGCATTACTAAATCCTGAATACACGGTACGTGTTGCGATGGTTGGTAAATATGTAGAACTTCCAGATGCTTATAAATCTGTGAATGAAGCACTTTTACATGCTGGTATCCAAAACCTTGTGAAAGTACAGATTGACTATGTCAATGCTGAAGAACTTGAAACTCAAGACGTTTCTATTTTGCAAACAGCTGACGCAATTTTAGTCCCAGGTGGCTTTGGTGAGCGTGGTACTGAAGGCAAAATGAAAGCTATTCAATATGCACGTGAAAACAAAATCCCATTCTTGGGTATTTGTTTAGGCATGCAATTGGCTGTAATTGAATATGCACGTCATGTTGCAGCAATGCCAGAAGCATCTTCTACAGAATTTAACCGTTCTACAAAGTATCCATTGATTGGTTTAATTACCGAATGGTTAGATGAGCGTGGCGAGTTACAACAACGCAGCGTAGAGTCTGATTTAGGTGGAACTATGCGTTTAGGTGCACAAAAATCTGAATTGGTTGAAGGCACAAAAACACGTGAAGTCTATGGTAAAGCAGAAATCACTGAGCGTCATCGTCACCGTTATGAAATGAATAACCGTTTCATTGAGTCGATTGAACAAGCTGGGATGAAGATTTCTGGTTACTCTTCAGCACAACATTTGGTTGAAACTGTAGAAATTCCTGAACATCCTTGGTTTATTGCTGTACAATTCCACCCGGAATTTACAAGTTCACCACGTGATGGACATCCATTATTTGCTAGTTTTATTGGCGCTGCGAAAAATCAGCATCAAAAAAGTAAATAATGCGATTTTAAATAAACTGGGAAAGTTTAAATGTCACAATTAAAACCACAAGAAGTTGTACGTTTAGGCGATATACAAATGGCAAATCATTTGCCATTTGTATTATTTGGCGGAATGAACGTACTTGAATCAAAAGATTTAGCTTTCGAAATTGCAGAAACGTATGTGGATATTTGCAAACGCTTAGATATTCCTTATGTATTTAAAGCGAGTTTCGATAAAGCAAATCGTTCTAGTCTGCATTCATTCCGTGGTCCTGGACTTGAAAAAGGTATTGAATGGTTAGGCGATATTAAAAAACATTTTAATGTACCTATCATTACTGATGTTCATGAACCACACCAAGCTGAAGCAGTTGCAGAAGTAGCTGATATTATTCAGTTACCGGCTTTCTTAAGTCGCCAAACTGACCTTGTTGAAGCGATGGCAAAAACACAAGCTATTATTAACATTAAGAAAGCTCAGTTTTTGGCACCTCATGAAATGCGTCATATCCTGAATAAATGTTTAGAAGCAGGAAACGATAAACTTATTCTTTGTGAACGTGGTTCAGCATTTGGCTATAACAACCTTGTTGTAGACATGCTAGGCTTTGACATCATGAAAGAAATGAATGTTCCTGTTTTCTTTGATGTAACACATGCGTTGCAAACTCCTGGTGGTCGTGCTGACTCGGCAGGTGGTCGTCGTGCTCAAATTACAACTTTAGCACGCGCTGGAATGGCAACAGGCTTGGCTGGATTGTTCTTGGAAGGTCATCCGGACCCAGAAAATGCAAAATGCGATGGACCTTGTGCATTACGTATGTCGCAGCTTGAGCCGTTCTTGGCACAAATAAAAGAATTGGATACTTTGGTTAAAGGATTCAAAAAGTTAGACACCCATTGAGTTTTTACTCATTTACGCTGCTTTAATCGCAGCTCATATTCATTCAACAGAGGAATTGTTCATGAGCCAAATCGTTGACATCCGTGCACGTGAAATTTTGGACTCTCGTGGTAACCCAACCATCGAAGCAGACGTAATTTTAGAATCTGGGGTTGTTGGTCGTGCATGTGCACCATCTGGTGCTTCAACTGGTTCTCGTGAAGCTTTAGAACTACGTGACGGTGATAAATCACGTTACTTAGGTAAAGGCGTTAAAACTGCGGTTAACAACGTAAACACGATTATCCGTGACGCTTTAGTGGGAAAATCGGTATTTGAACAAAAAGACATCGATAATACGATGATCGACCTTGATGGTACTGAAAACAAAGAAAAATTGGGTGCAAATGCAACTTTGGCTGTGTCCTTAGCTGCTGCACGCGCTGCTGCTGATGAAAAGAAAATTCCTCTTTTCCAATACATCGCTGACTTACGTGGTCAAACGATTTTGACTATGCCTGTACCAATGATGAACATCATCAATGGTGGTTCACATGCAGACAACAACGTTGATATTCAAGAGTTTATGATTGAGCCAGTTGGCTTCACTTCATTTGCTGAAGCATTGCGTGCAGGTGCTGAAATCTTCCATTCACTAAAATCAGTTTTAAACAAAAAAGGTTTAAACACTGCTGTAGGTGATGAAGGTGGTTTTGCACCAAACTTGCGTTCAAACGAAGAAGCAATCACTGTTATTCTTGAAGCTATCGGTCAAACTGGTTACAAAGCTGGTTCTGATATTATGTTGGCGCTTGACTGTGCATCTTCAGAATTCTATAAAAATGGTCAATATGTTCTTGCGGGTGAAGGCAATAAAGCGTTCACAAGCAATCAGTTCTCTGACTATTTAGCTGGTCTTGTAAACCAATATCCAATTATCTCGATTGAAGATGGTTTAGATGAATCAGATTGGGAAGGTTGGTCTTACTTGACATCAATTCTTGGCGACAAAATCCAATTAGTGGGTGATGACTTGTTCGTTACAAACCCTAAGATTTTGCAACGTGGCATTAATGAGAAAGTAGGTAACTCTATCTTAATCAAATACAACCAAATTGGTACGTTGACTGAAACTTTAGATGCAATCTATCTTGCTAAAGAAAACGGTTATACAACTGTAATTTCTCACCGTTCTGGTGAAACTGAAGATTCAACTATTGCTGACTTGGCAGTAGGTACAGCGGCTGGTCAAATTAAGACTGGTTCACTTTGCCGTTCTGACCGTGTTTCTAAGTACAACCAATTACTTCGTATTGAAGAGTTGACTAAAGCTGCTTACCGCGGTAAAGCTGAGTTTAAAGGTTTAAATTAATCTTTAAATAAAAAGTTAAAATTAGTTTTTAACATTTTAAGGTGCTATTTTTAATAGGAAATAGCACCTTTTTTACTATCCTAGGCGACGGGTTTTTAAAGACTCAGCCCAACTATGGTGTTTGCAACGAGAACACTCTTGATCGAGTGTATTTAAAATTTTAGTTTCACCACATTTCATACATGAATAAAAAGTATTGATTTTAAGTACGTCAGCTTTGCAATAAGCATTAGGGAATAGTGGTAGCCCCCATTTTACCTCATCATCTTCATAGTACAGTAAACTAAGAATACCATCAGACTCCAGCAAAGCTGTCCTCACTTGTCCAAGATGTTCAACATTTTGTTGGCGCATTTCTGAGAAAAACTCATCATGTGAATACGATTGTTTCTGGAAATCTTTGTAGACTAAAAGTCCATCTTTGACCACGCAAAGAGCTTTTCCTTCCAATAGATCTTCAATTTTTTTATGCTTCACCATGGCCCAAGTTACAAGACGATATAGAAATAGAATGGCGATAAAGGCTACGAAGGCGTGGGCGATGGGTAGATCTTTAGTAAACATAGGGTCGCCAGCAGCAGAACCTAAGCAGAGAATAATGGCGAGTTCAAAAAGAGAGAGCTGTCGAATACCGCGTTTGCCTGATAGTCTTAAAAAACTAATAATAATGATAAACATAACGAAACATCGAACCAGAATTTCTAAAATAAAGGTCCAAGTCGTGTCACCTATGAAAATATTAAAAAAATCCATTTTTTCTCCTTTTGATAGGTGAAAGAAATCTTTATAAAATTCTTAGCAAATTAAAAAAAGAAAAAATATACTTTTTAAGTAGTTATTGGTTAAAAATATATGAGGTTTTATAAATCTTGATTGAAATCATTCTGCTAAATAAAATTTTTATAATTAAATGATTTAAAAATTAAGCTCCTGAGTAGCTATAGTTATGATGATTTAAAGCACATGAGAGTATGATCATAATCTATCATTCTTAGCTCTTTTGATGGAGATATTGGTATTGAAAATGGTATTGCAGTAGGGTGGTAGAACTATTTAAACAAAGGATTTTTGATTTGTATTGCTGTTCAAAAAAAACGTAACTCTAGAGCTGATTCACCTACTATTGCTTTAATTGGGAGAGGTAGATTGATTTATAAGCAGTTGTACTTATAAATATTATTTCCCTTTCAAATTCCATCCATTTTTGACAAAATGAAACAAGTCACAATGGTCAATTAAAGTAATATGCCCATTAATAATTTTGCTTAAATTTTTGCAGGAATTGCGCATGTTACTTGTTAATTACTATACAATACAAACTCTTAACGAAAGTTTTTAATTAAAAATCTTAATGATATGTTAGAAGTATTTCGATCCACTTCAAGCAAACTGATATTGCTACTGGTTATTGTTTTAGTAGCTATACTCCAATATCAATTTTGGTTAGGTGAGGGTGGTTATATCCCTCATCAAGCTCTCATGCAACAAATTCAGCAACAAGCTGAGGTAAATGAAGAGCTTAAAGAGCGAAACCGTATTTTAGCGGCAGAGGTTTTTGACCTTAAAAATGGTACAGAAGCAATAGAAGAACATGCTCGCCTTGATCTGGGTTTGGTTAAACCTCACGAGACATTTGTTCAAATGAGTACAATCAGTACCCATTACAAGCCTATTTATATTGACCCGAACGCTAAAGTTGATTTGGAAACGAATGAGACACCTGCATCTCCAGATATCCCAGACTAAATTGTGGGCAGTAATTCCAGCTGCAGGATCGGGAAGTCGATTTTCTAAAACTGAATTGAAGCAGTATCAATATATTCAGGATAGGACTGTTTTAGAGCACACTATTGGGCGTATAAGTCAACTTCCGTTAAATGGTTATGTTTTGGCAATTGGTACACAAGATACCTTTGCCCAGACTCTTGCATTTCAAAATATAGATAAGGCGCATTTTTGTACTGGTGGAGCCGAGCGAGTCCATTCGGTGCTAAATGCGTTAAATCATCTTTTAAATTTTGCCGATGAAAATGATTGGGTCCTTGTACATGATGCGGCTCGGCCTTGTGTAACAATTGAGTGTTTGAATGCTCTTGTGGCAAAGGCAATTGAATCAAATGAGAGCGCTATTTTAGCAATTCCTGTTCGTGATACTTTAAAGCAGGTTCAAACAGGCGATCATATTGATAAAACAGTAAGCCGAGACTCATTATGGCAAGCTCAAACGCCTCAAATTACCAAAATTGGTAAACTCAAAAAAGCAATTGAACATGCTTTAGAAAATAACGTCACTATTACCGATGAAGCAAGTGCACTTGAATATATGGGTGAAACTGTACGGGTCGTGATGGGGCGTTCGGATAATATAAAAATTACCTATCCTGATGATTTAGAACTTGCGCGTTTGATTCTTCAATCTCAGTCTTAATTTGATTATTTTAAAATTGCTTGGATGATTAAATCGTCTAAGCAATTCTTTCTACATATCTATTTATAACAACTCATATTCTTTTACATTTATAAGTTTTACGATTTATCAAGATCGGACAACTATACATAGATAATGTTCGATCATCGAACAAGTAACACTTATACCGAACAAAACCATAGCGAGATAACTAGATCAAATTATAAAAATTATCAAGAATGTTTAAAAGGGAAATCTAAGGGAAACACTCGGGATTGAGTGAAAATATTTATCTATTCTTCTCGCCTCAGTGTGTCTAACTCTCTTAGCTATCTCTTCCTGAATGAGCACAATGGAGTTGTCTAATGATTGACAAAAGTAAGTCCTCACTTAC